>NZ_LMFL01000023.1:100000-692497 GCF_001426805.1 Brevundimonas sp. Root1423 | reverse complement strand
CCTCGCGGCGTTCGATGGCCTCTTCCAGACCGTCGTAGAAATAGCTGACCGGCGATTCCAGCGCCTCGGCCAGCTGCCACAGGCGGGCGGCCGAGATGCGGTTGGCGCCGCATTCGTATTTCTGGATCTGCTGGAAGCGGATGCTGACCTGGTTGGCCAGCTGTTGCTGCGTCAGGCCCAGCAGGCGCCGGCGGCGGCGCAGGCGGCGTCCCANGGACGTATTTGATCGCGTTCGCGTTCAGGTCACGGAAGCTACGGGGCGCCGCATTCGTATTTCTGGATCTGCTGGAAGCGGATGCTGACCTGGTTGGCCAGCTGTTGCTGCGTCAGGCCCAGCAGGCGCCGGCGGCGGCGCAGGCGGCGTCCCAGGTGAAGGTCGATGTCGGTGGCCATGGCCCCTGTTTCCCCATCTTGGCAGGCTGTCCCGAAGCGGGACGGCTCGCCCCTCACGCGGCAAGCCCCATGCCGCGCTCGCGTAACGGGGGATTGTCGAAGAGCAACGTTCTATTACCCAAGCGCAACCGTTACCGTTCACGTGCATTTACCGCCCAGAGCATTGGGCTTCACGGGAGATCAAGATGGGTTTGGGAATCATTGGCTGGATCGTCATCGGCATCGTCGCCGGCTGGCTCGCTGAAAAAGTTATGGGCCGCAGCCACGGCCTGCTGACGAACCTTATCGTCGGCGTCATCGGCGCCCTGCTGGGCGGCTTCATCGCCGGCAACCTGCTGGGTATTCCGGTCGGCGGCTTCAACCTGATCACGCTGCTGGTCGCCTTCCTCGGCGCCTGCCTGCTGCTGTTCCTGGTTGGTCTGGTCAAGCGCCGCACGTAAGGGCGACGCCCTTCCGAAACGACGAAGGGCGGCTCCATCCGGAGCCGCCCTTTTTCCTGTCTACTCCTGGCCGTCCTCGACCACGCCCGGCGCCTGACCGGCGGCGCATGGGCCCAGATAGACGCTCTGGCCGCGCTCGCTGCTCTCGACCGTCTCGCCGTTCGGCAGCGTCGCCTTGTAGTCCATGTTCATGTTCGCGCGGGTCTTGAAGTCGCCGGTCATGGTGATGCTCAGACTGGCCGGTTTGCCGTCCGCCATACATTTGCGGTCGAAGCGCACGCCGCCGGGAATCCGGCTCGCCGTATCCGTGCAGCCTTCCATGGCTTCCGGCGTCTCGAACGGTTTGGCGGGCCCTTCGCAGCGCGTCTCGATCTCGGGCTCGCCGCCATCCCGCACCGTGGTCGTGCGCCACAGGCCGGCGCGGGGGCTCGGGAAATCGGCGGTGGTGATCGGCGCGCCGCTTTCGCTTGCCGTGGCCTCGACGGGTTCGCCAGCGTCCTTGCGGTCGGCTTGCGAGCAGGCGGTCAGGGCGAGGGCGCCGGAGGCGGCGATCATCAGGGGCAGGAAGCGCATGGGTGTAATCTTTCTGGAGGACGCCCGCGCTTGTGCCCTTTTCCCGGCCGGTCGGCTCGCATCCGGCGACGAGTTTGCGACGAAGCGAAGCCGTTACAGAGCGCCTCCCGCAGGGACAGCGTCGGGGATCTCGACAAGGACGACGTCATGGACCCGCATGGGAATGGAGATTGTCGCCTTGCCGTCTGCGCCGGCGATGGCGACGGCGCTCTGCGCGGCGTCGGTCGTGACGTCATGCAGCGCCTGAACCTGCGCCGTGGTCAGCGACGGGGGAGAGCCCATGGCGAGCCAGGCGGTGTGGGCGTCATTGGCCTCGAACCCCACGCGCCGGATGCGGACGGCGTGGCTACCCGGACGGAGGCCTGAAACCGCGATGTTGAGCGCCGGAGCCGCGCCCGGCTCGCGTATCCGCGTATAGAAAGAGCGATCACTGACGTCCTGCACGGGCGGTTCGTAGCGCCACGCCAGCAGTTGCAGGGTGCGGTCCCTGATCGCCGCAATGCTCCGGCTGTCGCCGGTATCGAGCCGCCGGTCGCCAAGGCTGTTCAGGTATTTGTAGGCGAAGAACGCGGGCTTGCGAACGCCCTGCGGGTTCAGCAGGCCGAAACCGCCCTGGAAGGGCAGGGTCTGGGGCCCTGTCTCCTCGAACAGGTCGCTGAACGTCCAGTAGCTCATCGACTGCACCAGACCTTCGCTCTGGTGCAGATGGTCAAGAATGTAGGACGCGCTGATGTAGTCGTCATGGATAGGGTCGCGCGGGCTGAAGCTGGCGCTCCACTCGGTGATGTGGATCGGCAGGCCGGGACGCGACGAGTTTACGACCTGATGACGGGCCATGCGCAGGTCCAGCATAACCTCATCGGAATTCGCGGACAGCTTGACGTCGGCTTCGCCGTTCTCGTCCAGAAAGCCGCCCTTGGTCCCGTAGGAGTGGCCGGAGACGAAATCGACCGGCAGGTCGTGGGCGTCTGCGTAGCTGAGGAACTCCGTAACCCAGCCGATGCCCGCTGTGGCCGGCCCGCCTATGCGCAGTTCCGGATCGACCGCCTTTATCGCACGCGCGGTGCGACCATAGTACTCGAGATAGGCCGTCTGGTCCGCGCCCTCCCAGAAGCTGGCCAGATTGGGCTCATTCCAGAACTCGAAGAACCAGGTCCGCACCTCCTCCCGTCCGTAGCGGTCGATCAGATGCCGGGTGAAGGCCTCGACCAGCGCGGTCCATTTCTCCGGCTCGGGGTGGGATGTATTGCCGCGCCAGTGGAAGATCGTCTGGTCCGACGTCCGCATGTCGTGCGGCGTGAACCCCAGCTCCACGAAAGGTTTCAGGCCCAGCGCCAACAGCCGGTCGTACAGCGCATCGATGCGCGTCCAGTCATAGACCGGGCGTCCGTCGACCTCGCGATAGACACCCATGTCGTCATGGAAGATGGCGTGGAAGCGGATGTACCGGAACCCGATCTCTTCCTGCACGGTCGCTAGCTGAACCAGGCTTTCCTCGCGACCGAGCACGCCCGGATAGTCTGCGCCGATGGCGAAATCGGGCATGCGATCCCGCGCCCTCCCGGCGCTTGCGGCGTTGATCGAGATGGCGCGCGCTGCCGGCGTGTCCTGCGCCGCGGCGGGAGACGGAGCCAGCGCGTCGGCGCAGACGAGGGCGGCAAGACAGGCGGCGGCCTCGAGCCATCCGAGTTCTCTGGACACTGGCGACCCCTTAAAGTCCCGATCAAATAATCATACTAAATCTTCGTCCATGGAAGTCCACCGGTCGGATCTTCACGCCGGAATTACAAAGGGCGGCCCCTTCTGGAGCCGCCCTCGTCTTTGTGACCTGACTGGATCAGGCGCCGGGCTTGTCCGGCTTCTGGCCCTCGGCGGGGGCCGGCGTCGCGCCGGTGTGGCCCGAATGGTCCGGGCTGGCCGGGGTGGCGGGCGTCGCCGGAGTCGCAGGCGCGGCCGGGGTTGCAGGCGTAGCCGGCGTCACGCCCGGATCGGCGGGCGTCGCAGGAGTCGCCGGCGTGGCGGGTTCGGCGGGCTCGGCCGCTTCATCCGCTTCAGCAGCCGGTTCGTCGACCGGGGTCGCCGCATCGTCGATGGCGGTGGCGGCGGCGAACTGGGCGCTGGTCCAGCCCACGGCGACGCCGGCGCCGTCTTGGCGGACGCCGCCGGACACCGGGATGCCGCGCAGTTCGCCGTCGGCGCCGCGCACGGTCAGTTCCTGGCCGGATTCAGTGTTGCGGGCGCCTTCGAGCTTGCCCAGCAGAGCGCCGTCCGAACCCTTGACGTCGGATCCGGGCTGAAGCGTCAGGCTCTGGGGCTGCTCAGCCGCCTGCGGGGCCGCCGTGGCCGGAGCCGGCGGGGTTTGCGTGGCCGTGCCGTCCTGGGCGAACGCGGGAGCGGTCATGAGGAACAGGCCGGCGACGCCAGTGAGGAGCGCGGTCTTTCGCATGATGTCTGCCTTGTCAAAGCGAGCGGGGAGGCGCTCGCACCGACTGGCTAACACGGTCCATGACGGTTTGTTTCGGCTGCCCCGAAATGACCTTGGCCTTGCCCGGATTGGCCGATTCCCGCTCCCGGAGCGCCATAACGAAGGCAGGGCGTCAGTCGATGGCGGTGGTCAGGGCCTCGACGACCACCCCCTCGGTCAGCAACTGGGGCAGGATGCGGGGCTCGGCGGACCCGGGCGAATAGAGCAGGTACAGGGGCACGCCGGACCGGCCGTGGCGCTGTAGTTCGGCGGTGATGGCGTCGTCGCGCCGGGTCCAGTCGCCGACCAGATACAGGGCGCCGGTCTGTTCCATGGCCGCCGCCACGCCGGGGGAGGTGAGGGCCGTCCGCTCGTTGATCTTGCAGGTCACGCACCAGTCGGCGGTGAAATTGACCAGCACGGGCCGGCCCTCGGCCAGCGCAGCCTCGACGGCCGCGGCGGACCAGGGCGCGCTCGTCGGCCCCGAGGTTTCGGCGTTGGCCGGAACGCCGTCCGCCGCCGGCGTCCGCGCGGCCATGACCGTCGCGCCGATGGCCAGCAGCAGGGCCAGCAGGGCCGCCGCCAGATGCAGCAGGCCGCGCCGGCCCGCCATCCGTTCGGCCTGCCCCTGACCCGCCAGCCACAGGCCCAGCGCCAGCAGCACGCCCGCGACGAACAGCAGTCCCAGGGCGTCCGCGCCCGCCTGCCGCCCGAACACCCAGGCCAGCCACAGGGCCGTCGCATACAGGGGGAAGGCCAGCAGCCCTTTCAGCCGCTCCATCCACGGGCCGGGCTTCGGCAGGCGCGCCAGCAGGCCCGGCGTCAGGCTCACGGCCAGATAGGGCAGGGCCAGACCCAGCCCGAGCCCGAGGAAGACCAGCAGCGCCATCGGCCACGGCATCAGCAGCGCCGCCCCCAGCGCAAAGGCCATGAAGGGCGCGGTGCAGGGCGCCGCGACGATCACCGCCAGCGCGCCGGTGAAGAAGGCTCCGGCCCCGCCGGGCAGGCGCGACAGGGGACCCGAACCGGCGCCCTGCAGCCCGCCGCCGATGTGGAAAACGCCCGACAGGTTGAGGGCCACGGCCAGCATCAGCAGCGCCAGCCCCGCCATGACCGGCGGCGACTGCAGCTGGAAGCCCCATCCGACCGCCTCGCCGGCCGCCCGCAGCGCCAGCAGCACGCCCGCGAGCAGCAGGAAGGTCGTCAGCACCCCGGCCAGAAACGCCAGCCCGTCGCGCCGGGCGTGACGCGCGTCATGCGCCGACGCCGCCAGCGACGCCGCCTTCATCGCCAGTATGGGGAAGACGCAGGGCATCAGGTTCAGGATCAGTCCGCCCAGAACGGCGAACAGCAGGGCCTGCGCGAACGTTGCCAGACCGGCTCCCTCGGTCGTGGCGCTCTCCGCCGCCGCCCCGGCGTCGGGCCCCGCGGCCATAGCGCCGGAACCGGATGTACCGGCCAGCGCCGCCCCCGGTTCAGCGTTGATCTCGAACGCCCCATGCGCCGTGGCCAGCACGCCCGCGACCGGTCCGGTCAGACCCTCCGCCCGCGTGGTTCCGCCCGGCGTCAGCCGTAGCGTCAGCCCCTGCGCGCCCCAGCTTCCGGTCTGGGCGGCCGGATGGTCGATGACGCCACCCTCGAAGGGGAAGAAATAGCTCGGGCCGGGATCACGTCCCGCCAGCGGCCCGCCGGCCGCGCTCAGGACCAGCACGTCGTTCTCCATGACGATCCGCGCCTCGATCCCGGCCGGCCGGGGCGCCGTCTCCAGGATGGGCGCGATCGCCGCCCCGTGGCGCGGGTCCGGCGGCGCGGCGCCCTCGCGCACCGGCAGGGTCAGGCTCAGGGTCAGTTCGTCCGGCACGCACATCTCGGCGCTGCAGACGAGGAACAGGGCCTTGACCGTCAGCGGCAGGGAGGTCCCCGCCCGCGCCGTCGTTGGTATCTCCACCGGCACGGGCAGATAGACTTCGCCGGAATAGCCGTAGTTCATCAGCCCCGACAGCCGCTGCCGCTCGGGCAGGGGCCAGACGATCTCGCCCGCCTTGACGCCGGGCGGCGTGGTCCATGTCAGGGTCGTCGCCCCCCCGGAATCGCCGGGATTGCGCCAATAGGTGTGCCAGCCGGGCTGGATGGTCTGTTTGACGGCGATCACCGCCGTCGACCCCGGTGCGGCCCAGGTCGACATCGCCACCAGTTCGGCCTCGATCCGCTCGGTCCGCTGCGGCTGCGCGAAGGCGCTGCCTGCGGCGAGCCACAGCACGGCGGCGATCAGGATTCGTGCAAACAGGGACACGCGGGCTCCAAGAGGGTTCGGCGGAACCCTAGCCGTCCCGACCCCGTCGCGTCACCTCAGCGGCGGGGAACTGCGTCAATCAGGACTTCGGTGCGCCGGCGCATGGGTTCCTGAACCCCGGTGTTGGCCACGGCGCCGGTATCGCCGGCCGCTTCGACGTCGAACGCCGGCGCAGGCCATCCAGCCCCGGTCAGCGCCTCGGCCACCGCCACGGCGCGCCGCTGCGACAGGCTCATGTTTGACGCCGCGTCGCCCGTGGCGCTCGCCAGACCCAGCACCTGCACCTTGCGGATCTCGCAGCCCTGCAACTGCGCCGCCGTCATGCCGATGGCCTGCCGCGCCGGCTCCGTCAGCCGCGCCTCGCCTTCCGTGAAATAGACCTCGAACCGCTTTTCCGTGCAGGCCGACGGCTCCACGACCAGATCGCTCCGGTTCCTGAACCCCGGCGTCGAACAGCCCGCGACAGCCAGGATCAGACCCGCCGCCAATATCGATCGCTTCATCCCAGCCCTCCATCGACCTGTAAAAAGGGCGGCCCGCCACTCGACGAACCGCCCTGATATTCAAGCGAAAACCCTGCGCCTAGTAGCGGCGCTGACCGTTCTCCCAATAGCATTCGTCCTGGCGACCATCATAGCAATAGTAATACCGGTTCTGGCTGTCCCGGTAGCGTTGCTGATTGGCGCGGTCCTGGTTCGAACCACGGATGGCGCCGGCTGCGCCGCCGACAACGGCGCCGATAGCCGCGCCGGTCGCGGCGTTGCCGCCGCCCACGTTGTTGCCGATGATGGCGCCGGCGACAGCGCCGAGGCCGGCGCCGATGGCGCCCTGGCGAGTTGCCTCATTGGTGGTGTAGCCGTCGCTTGCGCAGGCGCTGGCCAGCAGGCCGGTGGCCGCGATCGCGATGATTGCCTTGTTCATGGGTATGTCCTTCATCCCTCGGGTTCGCCCCTGCGGTGAGAACGCTGGATTACTGTGGCGGTTCCCCCGCTATGATGGCGGTCGGGCCTGTCTCAGGCTCCAACGGCGTTGCGCGAGACGCGCGCGATGCCGCTTCATGTGTAAAGACGGGGGTCTTGATGCGTTTTTCTGAACCTGTCCGCATGGCGGACGATGGCGAGCACAGTCCGGTGTGGGCGCGCACGAAGCGCCGCGGCGGCAATCCGCTGGTGGGGATCCTCGTGACCCTTCTGGCGCTGTTCGGCGTGCTCACCGCGGTGCTCGGTATCAAGGAGCAGTCGCTGGCCGAGGGCGGGGCCATGATGGACGGCTGGATCGCCAAGGGCGTCGACACGGTGAAGGGCAAGGCGCCTGAAGCCGCAGACCAGGCCGCCGACGCGACTGTCGCCGCCGCGGAGAAGGCGGGAGATGCCGCCCAAGCCGGCGCCGCCGCCGCTTCCGACGAGCTTAAGAAGCAATAGTCACGCTTCAGGGCCGCGCCGCCGGAACATCGCCCTGAGCGGGGCGTTCGGGCGGCATGACAGATGCCTTGACGCCGACCGTTGATCCGACGGCCACGCCAGCCGACGTGGCCGTCGAACCGCGCGTGCTGACGCCCCACGTCGCGCTGAAGCGGGTCGTCATGCTCGTTAATCCGGCCTCGGGCAGCGTGGGGCCTGCCGCCGCGGACGAGGCCGAGGCCGTCCTGTCCGAATATGACTGCGAAGCCTCGGTCGTCTCACTCGAGAGCGGGAGTTTCGACGACCAGATACAGGCCGCGCTCGATGCGAAGCCCGATGTGCTGTTCGTCCTGGCCGGGGACGGCACGGCCGGGACGATCGCCTCACGCGCCGGGCCGGACGGTCCGTTGGTCGCCCCCCTTCCGGGCGGCACCATGAACATGCTGCCCAAGGCCCTGTACGGAACCGCCGACTGGAAGGCCGCCCTCCGGCTCGCGCTGGAAGAAGGCGCGCCGCAGTGCGTCGCGGGCGGCGAGGTGTCCGACGGCCAGACATCCTCCGTCTTCTATTGCGCCGCCATTCTGGGCTCGCCCGCACTGTGGGCTCCCGCGCGGGAAGCGGTCCGCGAGGGCAAGCTGAAACTGGCCTGGATGTACGCCCGCCGCGCCCTGCGCCGGGCCTTCTCGGGCAAGATGCGCTTCTCTCTCGATGGCAAGGCGCCGCGTCGCGCCGAGGCGCTTGTCCTTATCAGCCCGATGATCTCAAGGGTGATGGACGAGAATACCGGCCTTGAGGCCGCCGCCATGAACCCGTCCGACGCCGCCCAGGCCTTCCGGCTCGCGGCGCACGCGGTGTTCAGCGACTGGCGCCAGGACCCCGCGGTGACCACCAAGGCGATCCAGCGCGCGACTGTCAGCGCCCGCTCCCGCATTCCCGCCGTGGTCGACGGCGAACCGATACTGCTGTCCCACGAGGCGAAGGTGAAGTTCATCCGCAACGCGTTCCAGGCCCTGGCCCCCAATCCGCCCGCCGCCGAGGACAGCGTCTAGTGGGGCGGATTCTCCAGTTCTCCGACATCCATTTCGGGGTTGAGCACAAGCACGCCTGCGCCGCCGCGGTGGAGTACGCCCACGCCAACAAGCCCGATCTGGTCCTGATCACCGGCGACATCACCCAGCAGGGTTTTCCGGACGAGTTCGAGGCCGCTGGACGCTGGATCAATGAGATGCCCGAGCCGCGGTTCGTCATCGTGGGCAATCACGATGTGCCATACTGGGGGCTGTTCGCCCGGCTGTTCGCGCCGTGGAAAGCGTTTGAGAAGGCCACGGGCCACCCGGCGCACGACCACCAGTTTCTCAGCCCCACGGTGATGGTGCGCGGCGTCGTCACCGCCCGCGGCTGGCAGGCCAGGATGAACTGGTCGAAGGGCGTCATCGACCTGATGCAGACGCGCAAGGCCGCGGAAGCCCTGCGACAGGCGCCGGTCGGGGCCCTGAGGATTCTCGCTTGCCACCATCCGCTGGTCGAGATGATCGGCACGCCGATGACCGGCGACGTGAAGCGCGGCGACGCCGCCGCCCTGATCTTCGCCGAGGCCGGCGTCGACATCATCGCCACGGGTCACGTCCATGTGCCCTTCGCCCTGCCGATCAGCCTGGGCGATCACTGCTCCTATGCCGTCGGGTGCGGAACGCTGTCGCACCGCGAGCGCGGGGCGCCGCCCAGCTTCAACCAGATCGAATGGGACGCGCACGAGATCACGGTGACGGCCATCGCCTGGAACGGCGAACGGTTCGAGCCCGGCCAGATGTGGAAGCTTCCGCGCCGTCAGGACACGCGCAAGATCGCGACCGCGCCGGACCCCAATGTGGCCGGAGAAAAGGAAAAGGCCGCGGTCTGATCGACCGCGGCCCCATTCTTTCAGACGGCTCTGCCGCCTAGATTCGACGTCCCCTGCCCGTGACGAAATGCACGATCAGCAGGATGATGAAGATGACGAACAGCACATAGGCGATGTTCATCGAAAGACCGGCCACGCCCCCGGCGCCGAGAGCGCCGGCGACCAGCGCCAGTACGAGAAAAATAAGGGCCCAACGAAGCATCAGCGGTTCCTTCCAGAGCGGTTGATCGGAGGAGCGACAACCGCCGCGCCTGTTGGATCAACGTTCTGGAACCTGCGACGTTCCGCCTCACCGGCGGCGGCTGCGACCGTGCGGTTTCTCGGTGAAGGCGGCCGCGACCATGGTGGCCAGGGCCGGATTCCGGAGGAATATCCAGCCACCCGCCAAGGCCGCTACCGTGCCGAGGATCGGCCGCTGCTTGAACAGGCTGTAGGCGCGCGCGCCCAGACCGGACGACTCTTCCTCGTACTCTTCTTCGTCTTCGCTACGGGCGAGGAAGACCATGGCCACGACGCCGGCCACGATGGCGAACAGCAGGAAGGTGACGGCCGCGGCCGCCAGCGGCACGAGAACCAGCTGCAGGGCGAAGAAGATCGTCGCCCCCAGCGCGAGAACGGCCACGAAGCCGGCGCCCGCCACGACCGAAGCCGCGACGGCTTTCTTGACCAGATTCCTGGCCAGCCCCCCGCCGAACATCAGCGGCGACGACCGGCGAGCAGCAGACCCAGCACAACGCCGACGCCGAGCGCGATGGCGGTCGACTGCACGGGCCGTTCCTGCACCCGTTCGGTGATGTAGCGCTGGGCTTCGTCGAAGCGCTCCTGCGCCTCGTCATAATATTCCTGACCCCGCACGCGGGCTGTGTCGTAATAGCCGCGGGCCCGCTCGCGCAGGACTTCGGACTGTTCGCGCAATCGGGCTTCGGCCTCGGCGGCCTTGGCCCGGACGCGGGTTTCGGCGTCCGACGCCTTCTCGCGCAGACGCGCCTTTTCCTCGGCGCCGAGAACCTTCAGGTCGTCCTTGAGCGTGTTGAGATCGTTCTTCACGGCAGTCCGTGCCGCCTTGGTCGTGGCCATGATGCGCGCTCCGATGTTTCAAGCTTGGCTGTTAGATAGAGAATTCAAAGCCGGAACGCCACCGCACGGCGCAGGTTCCCGCATTGCACCATTTCCGACGGCTGGCGAAGCGCCGCATCCGGGCATAGACAGGCGTCATGACCGACTGGCTGTTTGACCCCGCGCCCACGCCCTCGCTGCCGATCCATGGCAGCGCGCAACGCTTTCCCGTCCGGCGCATCCTTTGCGTCGGCCAGAACTACGCCGCCCATGCGAAAGAGATGGGTCATGAGCGGGCTGAGCCTTTCTTCTTCACCAAGCCCGCCGACGCGGTGGTGGTCGACGGCGCCGACCCCGTCTTCCCCCTGGCCACTTCCAATCTGCACCATGAGGTGGAACTGGTCTGCGCCGTCGGGGCGGACGGAACGATCGTCGGCTGGGCCGTCGGTTGCGACCTCACCCGCCGTGACCTGCAGGCCGCCGCCAAGGAGAAGGGCCGTCCGTGGGACGCGGCCAAGGGCTTCGACCAGTCGGCGCCCTGTGGACCCGTCACCCTCGGCGCCCTGCCGGATCCGGCGGCTCCCATCGCCCTGTCTGTCAACGGCCAGGCGCGCCAGGCCGGCCAGCTGGACGACATGGTCTGGAATCCCGAGGAAATCCTCGCCAAGGCGCGCACCCTCTGGGACGTGCAGCCGGGCGACCTGATCTTCACCGGCACGCCCGAGGGCGTCGGCACGCTGCAGCCCGGCGACCGGGTCGAAGCCTCCATCGGCGGCCTTGAGCCGCTCGCCTTCACCCTGGTCCCGCGATGATCCTGCACGGCTACTGGCGCTCGGGGGCGGCCTACCGCGTCCGCATCGCCCTGAACCTCAAGGAACTCGCCTACGATCAGCAGGGCATCGATCTGCGCACCGGTGCGCAGAGGTCAGAGGCCTTCGTCGTCCTGAACCCGCAGGGCATGGTGCCCGCGCTCGAGGTCGACGGCGCTGTCCTGACCCAGAGCCCCGCCATCCTCGAATGGCTGGAGGAGACGCACCCGCAGCCGCCGCTGCTTCCCGCCAATCCGATCGGACGCGCCCATGTCCGCGCCATGGCGGCGCTGATCGGCTGCGACATCCATCCGCTTAATAATCTGCGCGTCGGCAAGGCCCTGCGCGAAACATTCGGCGCCGACCAGACCGCCGTCGACGCATGGGCCGCGCGCTGGATCATCCCGGGCTTCACCGCCCTTGAGGCGCTGGTCACGCGGCACGGTCAGGGCTGGTGTTTCGGCGCCGCCCCCACCCTGGCCGACTGCTATCTGATCCCGCAGATCTATTCGGCGCGGCGCTTCAACGTCGCCCTCGACGCCTTCCCGCGCCTGCTCGCTATCGACGAGGCCGCGAAACAGCACCCCGCCTTCGCCGCCGCCCATCCGGACGTCCAGCCCGACGCGGACTAGGCCAGGAAGCGTTCCACCGCCGCCAGAAACCGCCGCGGCTGGTCGATCATCACCATATGTTCGGCGCCCTCGATCCGCTCGAAGGTCGCGGGTCGGCGCAGGCGCGCATAGGCCCCGCGGAACAGGCTGTCGGCGCGGGCGCGGGGTGAGTTCTGGTCCGCGCTCCAGCCATAGACGACCGTCACCGGCGCCGTGATGTCGGGCAGGCGGCGGCGCAGGTCGACCGTCATCACCTCGTACAGCGACTGGGCCAGCACCCGGCGGTCGCCGCCCTGCCAGCCCATCGATCCGAACACGGCGTCGGCGGCTCCGCCCAGCTCCAGCCCCATCGACCGACCCCGCGTCTTCAGCGCTTCGTCGCCGAGAAACTGGATCGCCTGATAGGCCAGCTGAGCGATCGGCTCGACATCGCCGACCGTCGCGCCCGGGCTGATCAGGGCCGCGAAGAAGGGCGAGGAGTCCACCGCCATCACCCGTCCTACCCGGGCGCCGGCGTCGGCCGCGATGCGGATGCCGACCTGACCGCCCATCGAATGACCGATGATTGCAGGCCGCTCCAGCTGCTGTTCGGCCATGTAGCGGCGCACCTCATTGGCCACGCCCGGCATGACCGATCCGTCGGCGTTGCCCTGCGCCGCCAGATCCCCGAAGCCGCGCACCGAGACCAGATGCAGCCGCCGTCGCCCCGCCAGCTGATCGGCCAGTCCGGACCACACCGCCGCCGTCGAGGCGAGGCCGGGGATCAATATGACATCGGGTCCGCGCCCGCGCGTCGTCACTGTGATGCGCGGAGACCGGAACGCGGTTTGCGCCCACGCGACCGGACCGGACGCCAGCAGGGCCGCCCCGGTCGCGAATCCCTTCAGTATCTGCCGTCTTTGTTCCATGGCGTCTTCGGTCTAGCGTTCCGTTCCCGGAACGCAGGGAGGTCCAGAATGAGCCAGCCGTCCGACGAAATCGTCTTCTACACCAACCCCCAGTCGCGCGGCCGTATCGCGCGCTGGATGCTGGAGGAGGTCGGCCGCCCCTACCGCACCGTCGTTCTGGATTACGGCACGACGATGAAGGCCCCCGAGTATCGGGCGATCAATCCGATGGGCAAGGTGCCGGCGATCACCCATCGCGGCGTGACCGTGACCGAGGGCGCGGCCGTCTGCGCCTATCTGGCCGACGCCTTCCCGGAGGCTGGTTTGGCGCCGGCGCTCGACGACCCGGCACGCGGGACCTATCTGCGCTGGATGTTCTTCGCGGCCGGGCCGCTGGAGGCCTCTGTGACCGCCAAGGCGCTGAACCTGCTGGCGCCCGCCGACCGCGCGGCCATGGCCGGCTACGGGACCTTCGAAAACGTGGTCGATGCGCTGGAGACGGCGGTGTCGGGACCCGGGCCATGGATCCTCGGCGACCGTTTCAGCGCCGCCGACGTCTATGTCGGCAGCCAGATCGGCTGGGGTCTCATGTTCAAGACCCTGCCGGAGCGCGACGCCTTCAAGGCCTATGCGGAACGGCTGTTCCAGCGCCCGGCCGCGATCCGCGCGCGAGAGATCGACGACGCCCTCATCGCGGCGGCCCAGTCGAACGGTTGAGGAAGCAGTCTAGCCCTGGGCGGGGCGCAGGGCCGTCGGCGCGGCCGCGGCCGGAGCTGCGGCGGCGCGCTGCTGGCCGCCGACCGGACGGCGTTCGCCGCCGGCGGCGCGGATGCGATCGATGCGGGCCTTCTCGGCCTTGAACGCCGCCAGATCAGCCCCGGCCAGAATGGTGCCCTCGGTGGTGCGCACGCCCGCCGGATTGATCCGCTGACCGCCGCGCCACAGCTCATAGTGCAGGTGCGGACCGGTCGAGGCGCCGGTCGAACCGACATAGGCGACGATCTGTCCCTGACGGACGCGCTGGCCGGCGCGGACGCCCGAGGCGTAGCGCGACAGGTGGCCGTAGCCGCTGTCGAGGCCATTGGCGTGACGAATGCGAAGCCAGTTGCCGTAGCCGCCCCAGCGGCGGGCCTCGACGACGACGCCGTCGGCCGGCGCAACGACGGGCGTGCCCATGCCTGCGGCGAAGTCGATGCCCTGGTGCATCTTGCGATAGCCGGCGATCGGATGACGGCGGAAGCCGAACGAGGACGAAACCCGGAAGCCGCGTTCCAGCGGCGTGCGCATGAAGGCCGAACGCGTGTTCTTGCCCGTGGCGTCGAAATACTGGGGCTCCTTCGCCCCGGCCGGCTGGAAGCGGTAGAACACCACGCCCTTCAACGAGGCGTACAACAGGCCCCCGGAGTCGATGGTGCGGCCGTTCTCGGTGACGGTGCGATCGAACACATAAGTGAATTCGTCGTCCGCCTGGACGTCGCGATCCATGTCCAGCTTGTGCGAGAACAGCCGGCCGGCGGCGCGGGTGATCGCCGCCGGGGCGCCTTCGCGGCGAGCCGTGCGCGACAGCGAGCCCTCGACCTTGCCGGTCAGGACGACGGTCTCGTGCGTGACCTTCTCTTCCAGCGCGCGCAGGCGCAGGGCGCCGTCGAAGCTGCGCGAGACGGTCAGCTGGGTCGCCGGACCCGTGCGCATCGTCAGGCCGATCAGCCGGGGATTGCCCCGGCCGCCGCGCGGCTGGGAAATGGCGGTCTCGAAGCGCTGGCCCGCGCGCATCGAGGTCACGTCCATGGCGTTCGACAGGGTGGCGGCGACGGCGGAGGCTTCTTCCGGCGCGATGCCCGTGCGGCGCACGGCCTGCTCGAAGGTCTCGCCGCGGCGGATCTGGACCGGAATGGCTTCCGGCGTGGTCAGGCCGGCGGGCGTGCCGGCGGCGGCGAACGCCTGGTCGGCCAGGGCCGAAATCTGGAATTGGGTCAGAGGCGGAGCCTCTTCCGCTTTCGCGGGTTGGTATACGCGGCCGGCAAGAAGAGCCACCGAGATCGCCGCAACCGCCGTCAGGGCGTGAGGCGCGATACGCATCGGTTGGCGACGTGGATCGAACTGAGCCATCGGTCCCCGAAAAACGACGACGCCGTCCGGCGCCTGAAGCCACTGGTTACAAGGATCGCGCCGGAGCCACCCCCTCGCGAGACAGGCCATATAGCCGGTCGATCCCATGATGGGAAGACGGATCGTTACAGACCGTTAACCGGAGCCGTAATCGTCGGTAAAGCTTGCGTGAACCAAGAGATTATCGTGCGAGTTGAACAGTGTATTCGCGGCCATGCGAACAGGAGTCGCTCTGAACGTGTGTGATCCATCTCGACGCGACTCTCGATGCATTCAAAGTGGCGGATGCGCCACTCAACTGTGCTTCAACCGCCACGCTCCTAGTATTGGACAGGTTTCCGGGTTTGTTCAGCAGGCTTCCCGCGCGGCCCCCGGTCCGGCTATGACCCGCGGATGAGCGCTGACGCCCCGTCCGCCCCTGTTCCACGGCGTCCCCGCGCGAGCGGTCGTCGTCCCCTGATCATCGTCGGCGTCGTGCTCGGCGTTCTGCTGATCCTGTTCGCTGTGGCGTGGCTGAACCGCCGCGCCGCCACCCGTCAGGTGCTGATCGGCTGGCTGGAGCAGAAGGGCGTCGACGCCGACATGGAGATCGAGCGGCTCGAGATGGACGGTCTCGTCGCCCGCATCCGCATCGGCGATCCGGCCAACCCTGACGTCACGATCGAACGGGTCGAGGTCGACTACGGCATCGGCGCGCCCTGGTCGAAGGGCGGTCTCGGCGTCACCCCGACCCGCATTCGTCTGGTACGCCCCGTCGTCCGCGCCAGCGTGCGCGGCGGCAAGCTCACCTTCGGTTCGCTGGATCCCCTGATCGAGGAATTCACCGGCCGACCGCCGCGGCCCGACAGTCGGTCGCCGCTGGTCATCGTAGAGCGCGCGCGGGTGCGGCTCGACACCGACTACGGCCCCGCCAACATTCTCGGCGACGCCCGCGTCGATAACGGAAAGCTGATGCGGCTGGTCGCCCGGATGCCTGCAACCGCCTTCAAGAGCGGCGAGGCGGAGGCGCGCGGGCTCAGCGCCGCTGTCGACCTGACCACCACCGGCGACCGCATCGCCGTGCGCTTCGACGCCGCCGCCGAGCACGCGAGCCTGCCCGGCCTCGCGGGCGACGCAGCGAAACTGATCCTGACCGGGAACCTGCCGTATCCCGACCTGAAGGGCCGCCGTGGCGACGGCCGCGCTGCGATCAACGCCGCCCTGACCGCGGCCCGCCTGTCTTCCGGCGAGACCACGGCGCGCGGCGCGGACGCCCGCCTCGGCTTCACCGGCCAGACGACCGGCTGGCTCGAGGCCTTCCGCATCACGGGCGCAGGCGACCTCGACGTACGCGCCGCCCGGGTTGACGGTCCGGGAACAGCCGCCTCGGGCGCTCGTCTGCGGCTGGACGGCGCCGACACGACCTTCAGCCGCGACGCGAACGGCTTCGGCTGGCGACTGCAGGGCCCCGCGACGGTCACCGCCGCGCGCGCCTCCGGCGCCGGCCTCGACGGAACGGCGGTGACCCTGCGCTCGGCCGGCCTCACCCTGGGCGGGCGCAACGCCGCCCTCGAGGCCGAGGGCCCGATGGCGATCTCGGCGACGCGTCTGGCCTGGGACGACCTGACCCTGAACGGCGTCAACGGCGGCGGGCGTCTTGACCTCGTCGTCGACGGCGGTCTGCGCGCCGCTGCGACGGGCTCCCTGACCGCCGCGCGCGGCAGCTGGCCGTTGTTCGGTCCCGCAAGCCGGGACGACGTGCCCGAACTGGCCGGGATGAAACAGGCCCTGTCCGCCTTCGCCGTCGACATCCCCGCCTTCAGCGTCACCGCCGGCCCGTCGGGGGCGCGGGTCGCCCTGACCCGGCCCGCGACCCTTCGTCCCGTCAACGGCGGCGTCCTTGCCTTGCGCCCCGCCGCCGAACCGATCTTCTCGGCCCGGCGCGGT
The DNA here is from genome assembly GCF_001426805.1 of Brevundimonas sp. Root1423. Lineage (NCBI taxonomy): Bacteria > Pseudomonadati > Pseudomonadota > Alphaproteobacteria > Caulobacterales > Caulobacteraceae > Brevundimonas > Brevundimonas sp. Root1423. The sequence continues at coordinate 675,636 of NZ_LMFL01000023.1, read as the reverse complement.
GAGCTCGGCGGCGGCGCTCTCAGTCTGACCGCGACGCGGGGCAGGGGCCTGCCCGAGGCCGCCTTTGGCATTCCCGACTGGCGCCTGACGCCCACGGGCTTCACGGCGACCCTCGATGGCCGCGCCGCCCTCGACTTCGGTCTGGCCCGGGGCATCGCGGTGCAGACGCGTGGGCGGCTGACCTCGTCGAACGGCCGCGTCACCTATGTCGCCGCTGGCTGTGGTCCGGTTACGGTCGAGCGGCTGGAACTGGACGAGAGCGACGTCACCGCCCTGACCGGCCAGATTTGCCCCGCCGCCCGCCCATTGGCCAGCATCGCCGACGGCGGCTGGCGGTCCGACGGAACCGTGCGCGGCTTCAGCGCCGACGCCCCCTTCCTGGCGCTGCATTTCGGCGCGATCCAGGGCGGCTTCACCGCCATCGGCGGGCCGCGGGGCATCACCCTCGACGCTCGGGTGGCCGAGGCCGTGGTTTCCGACGCCACCACCCCGTTGCGTTTCAATCCACTCGGCGCATCCGGCTCGGCCCGGATGACGGGCGAGGACTGGACCGGCGCCTTCGACCTGACCCGCAACGGCGCCGCGCTGGGCCGTCTCACCCTGGCCCACGATGGCGCCGCGGGGGTTGGCGGCGTCGTCATCGACGCTCCGTCCATCGTCTTCGCCGAAGGCGGCCTTCAGCCCGGCGATCTCAGCCCCCTAGCCGGCGACTTCGTCGGCTCGCCCGCCACGGGTTCCGCGGCATTCAACGGCCGCATCGACTGGCGCGCCGACGCCGAAGGGACCAGCTCCGGCCGCCTCACCATTCCGGGCCTCGACTTCGTCAGTCCGGCGGGGCCGGTGAAGGGCCTGCGCGGAACCGTCGACTTCATCAATCTGGCTCCCCTGACCGCCGCCCCCGGCCAGCGGCTGACAGTCGACCGGCTGGAAACCTTTACCCCCCTGACCGACATCGAGCTGACCTTCGGCCTCGACAAGGCGGCGGTGACCATCCAGGGCGGCGACCTCGCCGTCGCGAGCGGCCACGTCAGCGTTGAGCCCTTCGCCGTGCCTCTGGATCCGACCCAGCCGATCACCGGCGTCATCGTCCTCGACAAGGTTCAGCTGGGCGAGGTCATCGCCGGCTCCGGCTTCGGCGACAAGGTCATGCTGGACGCCCTCGTCTCGGGCCGCCTGCCGTTTACCTACACGGCCGCCAGCGGCGTCCGCATCACGGGCGGCTCGCTCGCCGCCGTCCAGCCCGGCCGCCTGTCCATTGCGCGCGAGGCCCTCAGCGGGCTCGAAGCCGGCGGGGGCGGGGAGGGCGTGCCGCCCAATACCATCCAGGACCTCGCCTACCAGGCCATGGAGAACCTGTCGTTCGATCTGCTCTCGGCCGAGGTGAACAGCCTCGACGAAGGCCGGATCGGCGTCCTGTTCCGCATCCGGGGCCGCCACGACCCGCCGCAGCGGCAGGAATTGCGCATCTCCATCGCGGACTTCATCAGCCGGGAGTTCCTGAACCGCGAACTGCCCCTGCCATCCGGCACGGGCATTGATCTGACGCTGGACACCACGCTGAACCTCAACCAGCTGGTCGGTGATCTGCTGGAGCTGAACCGCGCCCGCAACGGCGAGGCGACACCGAGCCCGCCGTCGATACCGGTGGCGCCATAATCCTGCAGCCTTCGCCGTTCAGAACCCGTTCACCCCGTCGGGCGTTAAGTCGCTGAGGATTAAGACCGGAGACCACCGCATCATGACCCGGACGCGCACACGCCTCGCCCTCCTCGGCCTTGTGGCCGCCCTCGGCGCCAGCGCCTGCACGCCCACGGTTCGGCTGCAGGTCGACCCGATCCAGATCTACGCGAAACTCGACGCCGATGTTCGCGTGCGCCTCGACAAGGAGCTTCAGGACCTCCTCGTCGAAAATCCCAACCTGTTCTGACGCGAAAGTTGACCCAGATGTCTTTCCGCAAATTCTTCGTCGTCGCCGCCGCTGTCGCGGCTCTGGGCGTCGCCGCGGGTGCGGCCTTCGCCCAGACCTCGGCCCAGAAGTCGATGATCGACGCCGCCAAGGCGCAAGGGACCGTGGGCGAACAGGCCGACGGCTATGTCGGCTTCCGCGTCCCGTCGTCTGATGCAGCCCTTACCCAGGCGGTTCAGGCCACGAACAGCGCCCGTCGCGACGCCTACGCCCGCAGCGCCCAGGCCGCCGGCACGACCCCTGATGTCGCCGGCGCCCGGATGTTCGAGGGCCAGTTGCTGCCGCGCATCAGCTCGGGCCAGTGGTACCGCAACGCGCAAGGGCAGTGGGTCCAGCGCTAAGCGCTGCCTTACGGACCCTTCCAACGCCAGCGGGGTTCCCGGTGCAGCCGGATGTTCCGGCGTGATGGGACTGATGATGCGCACCGCCTCGCAATGCATGGCCATGGCGGTCCGGATGGACGGCCTCGCCGCGCGCGTCGCGGTGCCCTCCATGCGCGCCGAATGGACCAGCATGGCGCTGTACTGGCGTGGCCTCGCGAGTCAGGCCGACTGGCAGGACCGGTACGCCGCCCGCCGCCTTTAAAGTCGGCTTCCCAACGTAATTTCCTCAACGTCACTTTTGCGCGTAAAGCGTCGGGGCAGGCCGCCTTTCCGCGCGCCCGCGCTGGACCGCCCCTCGACCATGCCGACGACGATCCCCGGGATCGAGGATGCCCAGACGCTCGCCCAGGCGATCGTGGACACCATCCATGAGCCTCTGCTGGTCCTCGACGGCGACCTGACGGTCCTGGCCGCCAGCCGCGCCTTCTATGAAATCTTCAAGGTCGATCCCGCCCACACCATGGGGCGGCTGCTCTATGACCTGGGCGACGGCCAGTGGAACATTCCGGCCCTGCGTCTGCTGCTCGAGACCATCATTCCCGAGAAGACGGCAATGGACGGGTTCGAGGTCGATCACGACTTCCCCGGCGTCGGCCGGCGCAACATGCTGCTGAACGCGCGCAAGGTGATCTACGAGACCAGTTCCAACAGCACCATCCTGCTGGCCTTCACAGACGTCACCGCCCGCCGCGCCGTGGAGCGGCAGCTGGCCGACCTGCTGGAGCACACCGAGGAGCTGCTGCGCCAGAAGCAGATCCTGCTGCAGGAGATGCAGCATCGCGTCGCCAACAGCCTGCAGATCATCGCCAGCATCCTGCTGATCAAGGCCCGCGCCGTGACCTCCGATGAGACCCGCCTTCATCTGCGGGACGCGCATCAGCGGGTCCTGTCGGTCGCCGAGGTCCAGTCCCATCTCCACGCCTCAGGCGATCTCGACCAGATCGAGGTCGGTCCCTATCTGACCAAGCTGTGCGCCAGCCTCGCCGCCTCGATGGTCGGCGAAACCCAGCCGATCGCCATCCGCGTGGACGCCGACCACGGCTTCATCGGCTCGGACAAGGCCGTCAGCATGGGCCTGATCGTCACCGAACTGGTCATCAACGCCATCAAATACGCCTTTCCGACCGACCGCGCCGACGCGCTCGTTCTGATCACCTATGCGAGCGCTGGCGACGGATGGACCCTTGTCGTGCACGACAACGGCGTCGGCGCTGTGGACGCCGTGCCTTCAGCGCAAGGCGGTCTCGGCACCGCCATCGTCGAGGCGCTTGTCAAACAACTGGACGCGCGCATGACGCTGGCTCCCAACCCGGGAATGACGGTGTCGATCAGCCACGCGGCATAGCGCTCGCATCCGCCGCCCATCGCGCCTAAGTCTCGCCCATGGCTCTCCGCCTCCTCCGCAACCTCGCCATCGCCGCCCTCGTCTCGGCCGCCGCCACGGGGCTGATCAGCGTCTTCTGGACGATGATCGGCGGCGGCGACTTGCCGCTGCACGGCTGGATCGCCCTGTCGCTGGGGGTGCTGGGCACGGTGGTGCTCGCATGGGTGCTGATGGGCCTGGCCTTCAAGTCTGACCGCGAGGGCTGGGACGACCGCGTCGACAACACGCTGGATCCCGGCCGGGACGAAACCGACTCTTGAGCGGACGCCCGGCCCGCGCGATAGGTCGCGCATGACAGACACGCCCGCACATCCGTCCGACATCACCTACGCCGGCTATCTGGCCCTGGACGACCTGCTGGCCGCCCAGCACCCGATCTCGAACGAGCACGACGAGATGTTGTTCGTCGTCATCCACCAGACCAAGGAGCTGTGGCTCAAGCAGATCCTGCACGAGGTCACCCTGGCCCAGTCGCTGGTCCGCGCCGGCGATCTGGTCCCCGCCTACAAGAGCCTCGCCCGGGTCAGCCGCATCCAGGCCGTCATGACCATGAGCTGGGACATCCTGGCCACCATGACCCCCGCCGACTATCTGCGCTTCCGCGGCGTGCTGGGCTCGTCCTCGGGCTTCCAGAGCGACCAGTTCCGCCGCTTCGAATACATGCTGGGTCTCAAGGACGAGCGATTCCTGCGCTTCCACGAGGAGCGGCCGGACGCCCACGCCGCCCTGCGGTCTGCCTTGGCCGCGCCCAGCCTCTATGACGACGCGCTGCATCAGCTGGCCGCCGCCGGCCTGCCCGTCCCGGCGGAGGTCCTGAACCGCGACGTCAGCAAGCCGTGGGAGCCCTCGGAAGGCGTCGAGGCCGCATGGCTGGAGGTGTATCGCGACACGACCCGCTGGTGGCCGTTCTACCAGCTGGCGGAAAAGCTGGTCGATCTGGACGACGCCCTTCTGACCTGGCGGCACAAGCACGTGGTCACCGTCGAACGCATCATCGGCCGCCGCCGCGGCACCGGCGGCACAGAGGGCGTCGCCTATCTGACCGAGACGCTCCAGCGCCGCTGCTTCCCCGAGCTCTGGTCGCTGCGCACGAAATTGTAGAACGGCGAAGCTGAAACCTTTTCAGCCCGGTCCGCGCTTTGGGGGCTCCTCCCCACAGTAAAGGCCGATCGCCATGAGCAGCCCCAACCATCACGACATCCACGTTCTCAACAGCCTGATCGAGACCACGATCGACAGCGCAGACGGCTATCGCGAAGCCGCGAAGGAAACCGACAAGCCCGGCTTCCGCACTATGTTCGAGGCCCGCAGCTTCGAACGCCAGCAGGTTACGGCCGACCTTCAGGGCGCCGTCCGCACCCTCGGCGGCGAGCCCGAGGACGATGGCACCATCCTCGCCAAGGCCCACCGCGCCTTCCTCGACGTCAAACACGCCCTGCTGCGCGACGAGCAGGCCGTGGTGAACTCGGTCGAGAACGGCGAGGACTTCATCAAGGCGAAGTTCGAGGGCGCGCTCGAGGACTCGGCCGTCTCGGCCACCACCCGCGAGACCATCCGCCGCGCCTACACGACGGTGAAGGACGGCCACGATCAGATGCGCGACCTCAAGCACAGCCTCGAGGGCCAGAAGGACGCGGACGGCCGGCTGTTCCCGAACTGATCCATCGTTTGCCCGATGTGAAAAAGGCCCCGGCGGAAACGCCGGGGCCTTTCCTGTTTCGACGCGTCGGACCTAGAAGGCGACGCGCATCACCAGCTGGTAGACCGGGCCGGCGGTTTCGGTTTCGATTTCGTATTCGTCGTAGTCGCGGGCGATCTGGTCGGCCTGGTCGGCGAACTTGTCGAACACCTCGTCCTTGGAGCTGTCCAGCAGGTTGGAGCCCGTCAGGCGGATCACCGTATTGGAGAACAGCCGCTTCTCGAGGAAGACCTCCAGGTCCGCGCCGTAGCGGGTTTCGGTCTCTTCGGCCCAGACGCGGCTGAAGGCGTCGCCCTGTTTGCGGTAGCTGGCTCCGAAGGCGGCGCCCCACGTCGGGATGTCATGGGTGAAGCCGAGGTTCACCACATAGTCCGACTGGCTGTTGAAACGGCGCTCGCCCAGGGCGTCCTCGACATTGCTGTCCAGCCACGACGCGTTCAGGAACACGCCGGTGGTTTCCATGCCCATGAAATCCAGTGGCGTGGAGAGGTCGAACTCGATCCCGTAGACCTGACCCTCGCCGACGTTGTCGATCGACTCGACGAAGGTGCCTGCGCCGCCGCTGCCCTGTTCGGCGAGGGTGATGTCCTCGATCAGGTCGGTGACATCGCGGTAGAAGGCGTTGAGCCCGACCACGCCGCGCCGGCCGATGCGGTGCTCGATGCCGATGTCCGCGCCCCAGGCCGATTCAGGCTGCAGGTCGGGATTGCCGCGGAAGTCGTTGTCCCCCCGCTCTTCCTCCAGCGTGGCCGGCGACAGGGCGTCGAAATTCGGGCGGCGCACGGTGCGCGCGACCGAAACGGTCAGGCGGTCGCTCTCCGTCAGATCAACGCGCAGGCTCGCCGACGGCAGCAGGAAGCCGTAGTCGTTTTCGGTCGTTTCCATGACCACCGGATCGCCCGCCTCGTTCGTATTGCCGGTGACGGTCGTATCGGTCGTCTCATAGCGCAGGCCGGCTTCCCACTTCATCGCGCCGCGCTCGCCCGAGAACATAACGTAGGGATCGATGCGGGTTTCCTCGATCGTGGCGATGCCACCGATTCCGGCCACCGACGGGCCGAAGGCCGGGACGGGCGGGCGCGGAGCCGGCGCGTTCGGCACGTTGAAGCGGATGCGCGTGGTGTCCGTGATCAGGCTGTCGCGGTCCTTCTGGTTCCACTGGACGCCGAACTCCATCGCCACGCCGTCCGACAGGTCGCGTTCGTGCTGGATCGCGCCGGAGATTTCTTCATCGGTGATGTCGGTCGTGGTCGAGTCGAGGGTGTAGCGGTCCTCGTCCGGGAAGATGACCGCGTCGCGCAGGTATTCGGACTCGCCCTCGAACTCGTACTGGCTGTCGTCGATGGAGGCGTAGCCCAGCTTGAACACCGTCTCGCCGCCGAACATGTCATGCTCGTAGCGGGCGCCCAGCGACAGGTTGTCGGTGCGGATGTCCAGATCGTTGTCGTTGACGATGCTCAGATGGGCGGCGTCCTCGATGCCGTCTTCGTATTCCAGAGAATCCTCGTCCTGATAGCGGTCCGTACGCACGAAGGCGCCCGACAGGCGCAGATCGCCGCCGCCGACCTCGACGTCATACGACGCGTTGGCCGAATAGTCCGTGCCGTCGCGCACGTCGGTCTGGACCTCGGTGTTCTGGATCGTGCCGCCCGGCTCGTCGTAGCGGACGCTGTACTTGTCCTTGGGATTGCGCCGGTCCTGGACATTGGCGCCGATCAGCAGACGGCCCGGCCCGGCCTGACCGCCCCAGACGGCCCCGTAGGTCCCGCCCCACTGGCCGTATTCGCTGTCTTCCCAGTGCAGGGCCCCCAGACGCACATAGCCGCCGTCCAGCGACAGGGCGTCGCGCAGGACGATGTTGATCGCGCCGGCGATCGCGTCGCCCGACCGGTTGGCCGAGGAGGAACGGACCACCTCGATACGCTCGATCAGTTCGGCGGGAATGCGGTCGACGAAGAACGAACGGTCGACGCCGGCGCCGGGCACGCGCTCGCCGTTGATCAGGATCTGGGTGTAGCCGGGATCGAGGCCCCGCAGGCGGACGCCGTCCGATTCCAGCACGTCCGACAGGAAGGTCACGCTGGGAACGCGCTTCAGGGCGTCGCCCACCGTCAGCGGCTCGAAACGCTGGAAATACTCCCGATCGTAGGACAGCGTAGGCGCGACGTCGTCGGTGCGGTTGCGCATCGCCGGTTCGCCGGTGACGATCACCTCTTCCAGCGAGGTCACCGGTCCCTGCGGGTCGGCGTTGGGCCCGGATTGAGCGAGGGCCGGCATGGCGAAGGCGAGCGGCGCGATGGCTGCGCCGAGCAGAAGCATGGTCTTCATCGGAAATCCCCGTTGACCCGCGCGCCCCCCGAGGACGCCGGTTTCGGGGCCCCGAGCTAGGGCCGGGCGGCAACGTCAGCGCGACAGTTCCACAAAGCCGGCTTTGCAGTTCGCTGACGCATGAATGACCGTTGGTTCGTCGCCGGATCGCCTTTCATCACCGTGTCGCCGAACCGTCATCGATGCGGCGTTGACCCTCCGCCGGGTGCATGGTCAGGCCGGGCATTCGCCGGAAAGGACGCTTTCATGACACTCCGCCCGCTGATGGCCGCCGCCGCCTGCGCCGCACTCCTGACCGCCTGCGCGACGACCGAAGTCGACTACCAGGGCGAGGGCGAGGGCTTCGTCGGCGAAGGCGTCGCGGTCCAGGCGCGTCTGGAGACCCCGTCGGTCGGAACGGGCGGCGGAGAGGATGCGGCTGACGATCCTGCCGTATGGGCCTCGGCCGTCCCGGTGACGGTGAACGGTCACGCCAGCCCGGGCTTCGTCGCCGGCACGGACAAGAAGGCCGGCCTCTATATCTACGGCTTCGCGGGAGAGGTGCTTCAGTTCCTGCCCGAGGGTCTGTTGAACAATGTCGACGCGACCGAGGGCCTGAGCATTAACGGCCGGCCCCACGTCGTGCTCGGCGCCAGCGACCGCACTCTGGGCCGTACGGGCATATCGCTTTATGCCTTCGATCCCGCCGGAACCGGGACCAATGGCGTGCGGGCGTGGGGCTATATTCCCACCGACGTGGTCGAGCCCTACGGCTTCTGCTTCGCGCGCCGCGGCGGCGAAGTCCACGCCATCCTCGTCGGCCATGAGGGCGAGCTTCGGCAGTATGTCCTGACCGCCGACGCCGCCGGTCGTCCGTCCGCCCGCGAGGTCCGCCGCGGGGCCATCGGCACCATTTCCGAAGGCTGCGCCGCCGACGAGGCGACCGACGCCCTCTACATCACCGAGGAGAACGTCGGCCTGTGGCGCTACGGCCTGGACCCGGCGTCCGGCGACCGCCGCACCCTTGTCCAGCCGGTCGCGCCCGGCCGGCTGGTCGCCGACGCGGAGGGCCTGACCATCCTCGCCGACGGCGCCGCCCGCTATCTGATCGCCTCCAGCCAGGGCGACTCTACCTTCCCGGTCTGGCGCATCGATGGCGCGACGCCCGTCTGGGTGGGCAGGTTCAAGGCGATTGAGGGAACGGTCGACGGCGTTACCGGCACCGACGGCCTCGCCGCCCTGGGCGGCGTGGTGGGCCCGTTCCCCGAAGGCGTTGTCGTGGTTCAGGACGACGTCAACGACGTCGGAACCCAGAATTTCAAATACATCGACTGGCGCGACGTGAAGGCGGCGCTGGGTCTGTAAGGCTCAGCCGCGCAGCTCGCGCTCGACGTCCTCGGCCCGGTCCCCGACCTTGCCGACGGCGGCTCGCAGTCGCGCCTCGCTGACGCCGAATTTCTCACTCCAGTCGCGGACCTCATAGGCCTCGGAAAGGTTGATGCGTGCGCGGTCCTGACCGCCGCTCCGGTTCCTGTCGTCGCTCATGCGAAAGCCTCCAAACAGATAGATTCCGGCCATCGCATAGACGGGAACGCGGGGGTCTTCGTCGGGGATGGCCATGCTCGCCTAACGGCGACGCACGAGCGAGGTTCTGTCGAACTGGCGACACAGCGGTCGACCGTCGCCTACCTCAGCGACGCCCGCCGCTGCTGGGCCGCATAGCATTCGCACGACCACTGCTGCAGCAGCGCCCGGTCGATGATCTGGATATTGCTCCGGCTGTACCGGATCGCCCCCGCGCGCTTCAGGTTGGCCGCGGCGACGCTGACAGTGGTCCGCTGCGCCCCGAGCATCTCAGCGAGATCCTCATGACTCAGCCGCATTGTCTCCGCCCCGGTCCGGTCGTCGATCATCAGCAGCCAGCGCGCCAGCCGTGACTGGGCGTCATGGGCGATGTTGCACGCCGCCGTCTGGGCTCCCTCGGCCTGGTTGTCGTGGGTCACGGCCAGAAGAACGCGCATGAGATCGGGACTGGCCCATGCCTGTTGCCGGAACGGGTCCGCCGGCAGCCGCACGATGCGGCCGGGCGTCTGCACCCTGACCTCCCAGGCGCAGGCGGAATGGGCCAGGAACGCCGCCAGTCCCGAGACGCCGAACCTGCCAACGGCGGACGTCTCGATCGCGCCGCCATTCGAGAACAGCACCCGGTTCGACAGGTCTGCGGTGAGGGGAAAATGGACCTCGGTCACGGCCTCACCCTGACGGATCAACACCTCGTCCCGGCGCGCATCGGACACGGTCATCCGGCCCGCGAGGGCGGCGAAGTCGGCTTCACTGAACGCGGCCAGAACCCGGTTTTCAGCGACGTCGGAGCGTTGGATCAGAGCCATTTCAGCCTTTCACGGCGTCACGATCGGCCAAACCGGGCCGGGCCTTCCCGTCTGCGTCCAGCAATCGGATCGTTGAGACATCCGCTTCTTCCGGTGACATTACCAGTGGCTCGCTCGGCGGGTTTTCCACTCGAACTTCGCCGATCTCCGCTTCCGGCTTCAGAAGCCCCTTGTCGACACCATCGCTGCAATCTGTCTGGTCCATGTCACTAGTCGCCCTTGCTGTGCCGTGGCGCAAAGGTCTTGGCGAGCCCGGTTGTTCCCGTGTCAATGACTGGTTCGACGCCGCGCCATCTCTCGCGGCGCCATCGCGCGCCAGTTTCAGCCGCAGATGACCCGCCTCGAACACCTCGATGCGGGTAAACGGTCCGCCCAGAAGGAGGCGTAGCTCGGCCAGGTCCCGCGCCTCGACCAGATCCACGGCGGTCACGGCCTCGTCCTCGGGCTGGGTCGAGATGCCGTCATGCAGGTGGAAGACGTAGGCCGGCACGTCGAGATCAAGCCTCCGGTCGGAAGGGCTAACGCCGACGAACGGCCACGGTAGCGAGATCGATAACAGGGTTGGGCCGCAGCATTTGTCGCGGACCGGACACAGGAACCCCGTTCCGCAACGGCGGTTGATCTCCCGTCAGCCCGGGGAGAGCTGCGCGTCATGCCCCTGTACCAGTTCAACTATCTGTCCCGCCCTGGCGCCTGCGAAATCGTCGACGCCGAGGGCCCTGACGACGCCGAGGATCTGGCCCGCCGTCGCCTGTTGTTCAGCGACCCCGGTTTCACCATCGCCATCCTGTCAGAGGGCGTCGAACTGACCCGCATTACCCAGCGCCCGACCACGAAAAAGGCCCCGGCGTTGCCGCCGGAGCCTTCATCATTCTGGCAGCTGTAAAGCGGCTTATGCTTCGGTGTCGGCGGCCGTTTCGGCCTTGCCGGTTTCCGGCACCACCACGCCCTTGACCGGACGCACGGTCTGCTTCTCGGCGATACGGGCCGATTTGCCGCGACGGTCACGCAGGTAATACAGCTTGGCGCGCCGCACGACGCCGCGACGCTTCACCTCGATGGCGTCGATGTTCGGCGACATCAGCGGGAAGACGCGCTCGACGCCCTCGCCGAAGCTGATCTTGCGCACGGTGAAATTCTCGTTGATCCCGCCGCCGGCGCGGGCGATGCAGACGCCCTCGAAAGCCTGGATGCGTTCGCGCTCGCCTTCCTTGATCTTGACCATGACGCGCAGCGTGTCGCCCGGCTGGAAGTCGGGGATCGCGCGCTTGTCGACCAGGCGGGCTTTTTCTTCGGCTTCGATCGTCTGAAGGATGTTCATTCTATTCTCCTCGGGCTTTTGCGCCCTTTAGCTGTGATTTGGCGGGCTCGGGTCCCGCATTGGTCTTGTCCAGATACGCCGTCCAGAGGTCTGGCCGCCGCTCCCGGGTCGTCTCTCGCCGCTGCTCTTCGCGCCATTGTGCGACCTTCTTGTGGTCGCCCGACAAAAGAACCCCGGGTATCTCCAGCCCCTCGAACGTCCGCGGTCGCGTGTACTGCGGATGCTCCAGAAGACCGTCCTCGAAGCTTTCCGAACTCAGGCTTTCGGCCTGACCCAGCACTCCGGGGATCAATCGAAGCCTCGCCGCCGGCGAGAACCGCGTCTCCGACGGAGACCTCCTCGAACCCGCGCGCGTCCAGCACGCGCTGATCCACCCCCTCGAAACGGCCGCAGAGAACGGTAATCCCGTCCGCCTTCGCCCATTCCTTGACGCGCGCCTGGGTCAGGGGCCGACCCCGGGCGCTCATGTACAAAAGCGGCCGTTGCGGTCCGGAAACGCTATCCAGCGCCCTCGCCACCACGTCCGCCTTGAGCACGGCTCCCGGACCGCCACCCGCGGGGGTGTCGTCCAGGAAGCCGCGCGTATCTGTGGAAAAGGCCCGAATGTCAACCGTTTCAAGGCTCCAGAGCCCGCGCTCGCGCCACGCCGTGCCGATCAGCGACACGCCGAGCGGCCCCGGAAACGCCTCGGGGAACATGGTCAGGACGGTGGCGGTAAACGGCATGGCGGCTTCCTAGCACACCTGCCCGGCGGCCCAACCTGACGACCAGGCCCACTGGAAATTGTAGCCGCCCAGCCAGCCGGTCACATCGGCCGCCTCGCCGATGACGTAGAGGCCCGGGACCTCCTTCGCCTCCATGGTCTGTTGGTCCAGCTGGTCCGTCGCGATCCCGCCCAAAGTCACCTCGGCGGTCCGGTACCCTTCCGACCCCACCGGTTTGACGGTCCAGCCGTTCACCGCCGCGTCCAGACGGCGCAGGGTCTTGTCCCCGACCTCGGCCAGTTTCCCCTTCACGCCTTCGCGCTCGCAGATGCTCTCGGCCAGCCGCCGCGGCACCACATGCCCCAGCGCCGTGTGCACCATCTGCTTGCCGTTCTCCTCCTTCGCCGCCTTCAGCCGCGCCCAGACGTCCTCGCCCGGGGCCATGGCCACGGTGATCGCCTCGCCCTCGCGCCAGTAGCTGCTGATCTGCAGGATCGCCGGCCCCGACAGCCCCCGGTGCGTGAACAACATCGCCTCCGCGAACGACGTCCCCCCGCCCTTCACCACCGCATCCACCGCCACCCCCGCCAGCGGCGTCAGCTGCTCCAGCAGACCCGCCTCGAACGTCAGCGGCACCAGCGCCGGCCGCGTCTCTGTCACCCTCAGCCCGAACCCCCTCGCGGCGTCATAGGCCCAGCCCGTCGCCCCCATCTTGGGGATCGACTTGCCCCCGGTCGCCAGCACCAGCGACCGCGCCTTCACCACCGACCCGTCCGACAGCGCCGTCTCATACCCCTCGCCGTCGCGCCCGATCCGCTCCACCGACGTCCCCAGCGACAGCACCACGCCCGCCGCCCGCATGTCGTCGGTCAGCATGCGGATGATCTGTTTCGCCGAGTCGTCGCAGAACAACTGCCCCAGCGTCTTCTCGTGCCAGGCGATCCCCGCCTGATCCACCCGCTTCACAAAGTCATGCTGCGTGAACCGCTTCAGCGCCGAGGTCGCGAACCGCGGGTTCTCGCCGAGGAAATTCCCCGGCCCGGTCCCCAGGTTGGTGAAGTTGCACCGCCCCCCGCCCGAGATGCGGATCTTCTCCCCCGGCGCCCGCGCATGGTCCAGCACCCGCACGTTGCGCCCGCGCCGCCCCGCCTCTATGGCGCACATCATCCCGGCCGCGCCGGCGCCGACGATCAGGACATCCACGGTCTGGGGCTTCATGCCCGCGCCTTAGCATGGGCCGCGAAAAAAACAGTCTCATCAGTCTCATGAGTCTCATCCGCCCGCCCGTTCGCCCCTCCGCTCAGGGCATCGGGCGGGCGTCCGGATCAGTATGGCGCCGCCGCGAACCAGGGCGCGCAGAAGGCCGCAAATCCAGTGGCGGCGTGGAAAATCGGGTTACAGGAATATTTTTCGCTGGCGCCCGGAATTGCGGGGTCCGTCGGGGAAAAGGCCGACCCCGCCCTTCCACCCGTCATCCTCGGGCCTGTCCCGAGGACCCATTCCTCCGCCGCAGGGTTGATCGGAACCTCGCAGATCATTGCGGTGCGCCATCGTTTCGGCCGTTCGAGGCTGCTGAACGATGGGTCCTCGGGACAAGCCCGAGGATGACGGGATCGGGGTGGGGCCGGGCCCGGACTTCTGGACCCCCCACCCTCCACACAAAAAAGAACAAACCGGCAACATTCCCGTTGCGAGTCCCCCGCCACAATGCTTTCCCTCTCCCCGGGTCGGTCTTCACATCCCTCCAGCCAGAGAGCCCCAGCCATGACGCCCGAAGACCCGACCACCCGCCTCCTCGCCGTCCTCCAGGGCCTCGACCTGACCAGCGCCGACGGCCGCGCCGGCATCGGCAGCCTCCTGTCCGAGATCGAGCGCCTCTCCCCCGGCTCCGTCCTGCAACAGGCGGCGCGGATCGAGCTGCGGGCGCTGGGGTGGTCGGGGTCGCGCGACCGGTCCGTTCCGGACCTGCATGGGGCAAGCGGGGATGTGGCGACGACGTGAGAGGCTGCCGTCGATCAGATCAAGGTTCCGTGCTCTATCGAATAGAGATCTCGGATTTGCTGCCGGAAGATTGTCTGTCCGCCATAGCTCGGGTGACGAACGCTGACCGACGAACGCTCACTAGAATGACGTTTCGCGACTTCAGAAGCGTCGTTGCCCACGGCCACAATGCGGGATGGTTGTAGGACGTCGATAAGGTAACTGAGGATTTCTTCGCCGACCTTCCGCTCCTTGCGACTGTGCTGCCGGTTCGAGAATGGCTCGTCGTCGTCGTGCGGATGCAGCGGGAAAACGTTCCATAGGAATACGTTTTCGGGAATGGCGTCGAGCAGTTCCCAAACAATAGAAGCCGTTCGCTCGGCTACGGGAGGACCCGCTGTTGGTCGCTTCGAAGCAACCTCCCAACGTGAGAGATGGCGATTGAAATGCACGTCGTCAGTCAGGGCAAGGCCGGTCCGACGCCCCCCCCGATAACCCAGATCACGCCCAATCCAGATCGCATCCACACTGCGCTCTTCGGCTCGCTGGATCACATCCGACAGCATGTTTGCGCGAACCATCGGCGCATCCGGGAGGTCGTGGACGGAACAGCAATCTGCGTAGGGATTGAAGCAATTTTGCAGGCGGGTGGTTTGAAGGGCGGCAACGAACTCATGCATCGGAAGGCGACCAATCCAAAGGCTGATACTCGATAGATCTGGTTGTCCGATTTCCGACGACCCAGCCGCCGTCGTTTACCTTTAGCTCTCGGAATACGCGATAGCCCTCCAAGATTGCCTTTTCCCAGAGCTTCAGTGGGCAGGCTTGGACCTCATACCCTTGAACGAATTCTCCAATCGTCTTGGTCAGGCCCAAGGAAACGCGCGTTTGCCCTTCAAAAAAATTTAGCTCCTTCGCTCGACTAAACAGCCAGGCTGAGACGCCCTCTTCGACCACGATCGCGCGCCCGCTATCCTGATTTTCGTCGACTAACGGATCGCTTTTCCGTTTGTGACGGATGATCGCGCGCATCACCGGTGACCAGTGCAAGATCGCGGCGTTGGCGAAATGAAAGACGTCGTGGAATCTATAGCCGTCATTATCGACGATATTGTCCGTCAACGGATCACCAATGAAGACGCCGTTCCATTGCAGATAACTGCGAGAGCCGTGTCGCTGGCTAACCCGGATAGCAAATTCACGAGGAAGCTGTTCTTCAACCCGGAAAGATGCGTCGAAATCTGGAAGCGTGGCCTCGTCTGGCTCCAAAAATGCACCCCTAGTTTTCGTAACATTCGCTGTCGCTACCCGAGCGAAACTCAATTTCGCTATGCCAATGCATTGCAAATAGGCGCGGGCGAATTGCACCACCGCATCTCTGCTGGGAGTATCCGACATCAGCGAGCCAGCGGTGCCGGCGAGGTCGAAAAGAGCGCTGT
Source organism: Brevundimonas sp. Root1423 (assembly GCF_001426805.1). Classification (NCBI taxonomy): domain Bacteria; kingdom Pseudomonadati; phylum Pseudomonadota; class Alphaproteobacteria; order Caulobacterales; family Caulobacteraceae; genus Brevundimonas; species Brevundimonas sp. Root1423. The sequence goes on along the minus strand of NZ_LMFL01000023.1, from coordinate 660,063 downwards.
CAAAATGACGGCTGGATGATGCTGCGCGAACATCGGCGAAGCCGCCCCCGCTCAAATCGCTCGCTACACCAATAGGTGTGAACCCATCTCCGCCAGATGCTTCCCTCAAAACATCTTCTAATAGAAGCCCCATCCTTCGGCACAGCGCCGCAAGATACCAAAGCGCGTCTCCAAATTCTTCTTCGGCGGCTTTCAGGTATCCGGGAAAAGCAGGCCCCTCACGAACAAGCTTTTTCGCCGCCGACATGATCCCGCCAACCTCGCCAAAAAGGCCCTGCAGCACTGGCGGGAGGTCGGCGGCAAGAATGTCTGTCGGTTCAACTAGGGAGCTATAATCCGAGATGGAAACCGAACCAGGTAACATCATGGGCGGCCCCTTAGTGTCAGCCACTCATGCGGCATTCCTTGGAGGCCCATGCCACCAAGGCTCTTCACCCAATCATCTAGGCGGTCGACGAGGTTGGCGTCGTCAAATCGCGATTGCCCGATGCCATGCTTGGCCAAGGAGCGCCCGCTCTCATCAACGAGGTCATTCGGAATAACCGGACCCTCTCCGCCGAAGTATACATAGTGATCGCTGACCAGCACGCGGTTCACGCCTGTGTCCCGGTCGACGTGTTCAGCGCTCAACGTGCCATCAGCCCGGGAATGAAAGGAGTCCCGTTGCTGCCAAGGCGAATCGAGCGTTTCTCGAAAGTAGATGTTGTCGCCGCAACTTTGCTTTCTACTTCCGTATCGGTACGGCTTCTTTTTCTCGAACCGCGGATCGGCGTTGTAGTCGTCAAATGTCAGGGTGTCGGTCACGCGCATTGCGTGAACCAAGTGTCCGCCTAGGTTGACCGTCCGGTCGGCGCTGCCGCTGCCTACGATCCAATCACCGATAGCTGCGCTTTTCCTGATCGCAGGTTTGCAGGTTGCTAGTGTGCACCAACCGTAGAACGGGTTGGGTGCGAATCCGCTGTCATATCGGACAACGTACGAATGGATCGAGGGCATCAGCAGGGATGACGCTTCAACGGAACAGGTTCGCAGGGACCACCGTCGGGCTTCTCCCAAACGTCTTTGCCGTTGATCGCATCTACGACAGACGCGCCGTTCCAGCCCACAACAGCATCGGCGTGTTCATGTAGAGCTGAGGGCAGATCACAATCGCGCTCCCCGTGCTCCCACACACCGACGATGCGCTTGTCCATTTTGGCCGCGTACTCGATCTCCCAGTTGACCCAATCGCTGTTCTTGGTGTTGGGAGAAACGTAGACGAGTAGAACTCCGGCCCAGTTGATGGCGGGCCCGAGAATGCCGCTCTTGATATAGTTTGGGTCGCTGGCGTTGTTGAACTTTCCAGTATGGATCGAAGAGTCGCGCACCTCCATACCTTGCCCAGCGAGCAGGGATTTTAGTTTTCCCAGTCCCGCATCGTCCTCGTGGACGTGACTAATGAAAACGTTGCGCTTGTCCGCCATGCTCGCCCCGCAGTTTAACCGCCCTGAGATTCGCGCTTAAGCTTAGCAGATTAACCCGCCTGTGTCGCCTTTCGGATGAGCGTTACAGCGCGCCCGATCAACTCAGAGTGAGATGCGTCCGCATTTGCCAAGGCCTTCAGGTCTTCGTTGGAGGGCCGCTGGGCAGCTTTCCCTCTCGAAGGAATGTCCGAGCCGATTAACTCGTCAAAAATCTTCGCGGCGGCTCCACCAGTCGCACCGATAGGCAACAGATATGCGCCGGCGGCTTTAGCAAGGCGATATTCTTCTCGAACGCCCTCCGCGATCGTTGCTCGTCCATCAGAAAACTTCACGCCGCCGATGAACACGGCAACACCGGCCAGACGAGCGAGCTCTTTTCGAAGAGCTGTCCATTTTTGGCGATCTGGCTGATCCTCTCCCGGAGGCTGAGGGAAAGGCCTAGTGATTAGACGGCGATCAAGGTCCCAACCTCCTGATTCCTGGAGGGCTTCAAGGAAACCGGTTAGGGCTGCGGAGCCGACCACTAGTCCCAGACCGTGGATCAGTTTCAGCCCAGAGCGGCCCATCGCTTCGCCGATACCGCGCGCAACGGCGTAGGCCTTCGACCCATCGTCGCCGAAATTTTCAACAGGCCAGCTACCGCTGATCCAAACGCGCTGTCGTGCAACCTGACGTTCGAGGGCATTCAGAAGGTTCGGAATGTCCGCGTAGTCGTCTACCTCGACGGCGGTAAGACCATATCGTCTAAGATCGCGTGCCCAAAGCTCATGCTGCCGTAGCCTGCTTGCGAATTCGGCTGTGTCGTCAAAATCGGAAGCTTGAGGCGGTTTGACTAATGCGAAGTGATCCGGCGGGTTGTCCGAAAAACTCTCTCTGATCAGCGCCAACACGTGTTTGACGTTTGGGTCCGTAAGGCTCATCCCGACGAACAGCATCGACATGCTGGTCATTTGAGCCTGAAGCAGAGGCAAAAACGGACCTCGGCTTTTTCGAAACAATTCATAGTCGTCAGTCGAAATCACAACGTCAGCCAGTTGGTCGACGGTTCCGTGCATCTTGAAAATACGAGCAGCCCCTGGTGACGCCCGGGTCGACAGGTCGGCAGCAGAGGAAATGACATCGTAGGGGCGGCTGATTTCATCGAACGAGCGCTCGATGAGCTTGTCGTAGTTGGTCGTCCAATAAGAACGTGTGGGAAGCCGCGCCAAGATACGGTTCGTTGCAGTCAGGGGGCGATTGGGCCCGATTTCACGTCGAATTACGTCTCGAACCCGATTCCGGCTCCCCGACTCTTGAATGCTCCATTGGGCGAGCGCGGCCAAATCCTGAATGTCTTTGGACCGAACGCTCAGCTCTTCGCCTATATCCGCAAGTAAGTCTCGCCAACTGGGATATCCCGCCGCTTGCGACACACCAGCACCCACAAACAGGGCAGCCTGATCGTCGCCGAGCGCGGCGGCGTACTCAGAAAGGAATCGTTTCTCGCCTGCACTAGCCAACTTTTCGCCCCCCTCAGTGCGCCTCGTCCCAGTTCCCCGCCGCCCGCGCATCCACCACCAGCGGCACGGTCAGCGCCACGGCCGGTTCCGCCGCGCCCTCCATGGTCCGCTTGATCACCGCGATGGCGCGTTCGGCCTCGGCTTCGGGGGCCTCGAAGACCAGTTCGTCGTGGACCTGCAGCAGCATCCGGGTTGATAGCCCGGCCTCGGCAAGGGCGCCCGGCATGCGGATCATGGCGCGGCGGATGATGTCGGCCGCGGCGCCCTGGATGGGGGCGTTGATGGCGGCGCGTTCGCCGAACTGGCGCTCGGCCCCCGACTTTGAGTGGATGGCGGGAATGTGGATGCGGCGGCCGAAGACGGTCGAGACCATGCCCGCGCGGATGCCGGGGAAGCGCTCGAAATAGGTCTTGATGTAGGCCCCGGCCTCGCCCTGGTCGATGTTCAGCTGGTTGGCCAGGCCGAAGGCCGAGATGCCGTAGACGATGCCGAAATTGATCGCCTTGGCGCGGCGGCGGGTCTCGGGGTCCATCTGGTCGACGGGGACGCCGAACATCTCCGAGGCCGTGGCGGTGTGGATGTCGATGCCGGCGGCGAAGGCGCGCTTCAGCTCGGGGATGTCGCCGATGTGGGCCAGCAGGCGCAGTTCGATCTGGCTGTAGTCGGCGCTGATCAGGACATGGCCGGGGGGTGCGGATCGGGATGTTCTGCAGATTGGGGTCGCTGCTGGCCAGGCGGCCGGTGGTGGCGGCGGCCAGCTGGTAGCTGGTGTGGACGCGGTCGGTGGCCTTGTCGGCGGCCTCGATCAGGGCGTCGGTGTAGGTGCCCTTGAGTTTGGACAGCTGCCGCCAGTCCAGCAGGACGCGCGGCAGGTCGTGGGTCAGGGCCAGGGTTTCGAGGGTGGCGGCGCCGGTTTCCCACTGGCCCGAGGCGGTCTTCTTGCCGCCGGTCAGGTTCATCTCGCCGAACAGGATGTCGCCGATCTGTCTGGGGCTGCCGATGTTGAACGGGCGGCCGGCCATCTGGTGGGCCTGGGCCTCCAGCTCGGCCATGCGCATGCCGAACTCGGATGAGAGGCGTTTGAGGCGGTCGGGGTCGACGCGGATGCCGGCCCGCTCCATGTCGGCCAGCACCGCGGGCATGCCGCGCTCCAGCGTCTCATAGACGGTGGTCAGCTTCTCCTCGGCCAAGCGCGGCTTGAGAATACGCCACAGGCGCAGGGTCACGTCGGCGTCTTCGGCGGCGTAGCAGGTGGCCGGTTTCAGCTCGACGTGTTTGAAGGATTTCTGGGCCTTGCCGGTCCCGGCCACCTTCTTGAACGGGATCGGGTCGTGGCCGAGGTGCAGCCGCGCCAGCTCGTCCATCCCGTGACCGTGCAGTCCGCCTTCCAGCACGTAGGAGATCAGCATGGTGTCGTCGATCGGGGCGATGCGGATGCCCCGCTGCGCCATCACCGCGATATCGTACTTGCCGTTCTGCATCACCTTGAGAACGCCGGGGTTCTCCAGCAGCACCTTGAGGCGGGCGAGGGCGGTGGGTTTGTCGATCTGGTTCAGGGGTTCGCGCTGCTCCTGCTCCCCCCCGAAATCCAGCCCGCCCGCATTGGCCGCCGGCTCATGCTCATGCGTCAGCGGCACATAGCAGGCCTCGTTCGGCCCGATGGCGAGCGACACACCGCACAGCCCGGCGTGGGTGGCGCTGAGCGCGTCCGTTTCCGTGTCGAAGCCGACGACCCCGGCCTCGGTCGCCTTTGCGATCCAGACGTCCAGTTCCTCGAGGGTCTGGATGCAGTGATAGCCCTCGACGTCGATCTTCTGCGGTTCCGCCGGGCCGGTCGCGACCTGGCCGTAGCGGGGCGTGGCGACAGGGGCGCTGGGGACTTTCGGGCGGACGACGAAGGCGGTGCCGTCCTTGGCCGGGGCCTTGCCGTCGCCGACGCGGTTGCGAAGGCTGCGGAACTCCATCCGGTCGAGGAACTCGCCCAGCTTTTCCGGGTCGGGGTGGCGGACCACGAAGTCGTCGATCGGCTCGGGCGCCGGGGCGTCGCAGGTCAGGCGCACCAGCTCGCGGCTGAGCAGGATCTGGTCGCGGAAATTGATCAGGGTCTCGCGGCGTTTCGGCTGTTTGATCTCGCCGGCGCGTTCGAGGAGGGTGTCGAGGTCGCCGTATTCGTCCAGCAGCTGGGCGGCGGTCTTGGGGCCGATGCCGGGGGCGCCCGGGACGTTGTCGACGCTGTCGCCGATCAGGGCCTGAAGGTCGACCATCTTCTCGGGCAGGACGCCGAACTTCTCCATGACGGCGTCTTCTTCCAGCCGTCGGTCCTTCATCGGATCCCACATGACGACGCCGCCGCCGATAAGCTGCATCAGGTCCTTGTCGGAGGAGACGATCACCGCCTCGCCGCCCGCATCCCGCGCCTTGCAGGCGTAGGTGGCGATCAGGTCGTCGGCCTCGTAGCCGGGCAGCTCCAGACAGGCGACGCCGAAGGCGGCGGTTGCCTCACGCACCAGCGGGAATTGCGGGATCAGGTCCTCGGGCGGAGCCGAGCGGTTGGCCTTGTACTGGTCGTACAGGTCGTTGCGGAAGGTCTTCTCGGAGTGGTCGAAGATGGCCACCAGATGGGTGGGGCCGTCAGCGCCCTTCATGTCCTGCAGCAGCTTCCACAGCATGTTGCAGTAGCCCTGGATCGCGCCCACCGGCAGGCCGTCGGACTTGCGCGTCAGGGGCGGCAGGGCGTGGTAGGCGCGGAAGATGTAGGCCGAGGCGTCGATCATCCACAGCCGCAGGGCGGGGCCGTCCTGGGTGAGCGGGCGGTCTGTGGTTTCGGGCGCTGTATCGGTCATGCGGCGAACATAGGCGGGCGACGCGCGCCCGTCACCGCCGCCGCATCAGGATTCGGCGGTCAGCTGACCCAGGTCGCCTGGCATTCGCTTACGGTCCAGCCGGCGAAGCCGGATCGGACGCGGCATTCCGAGCCCTGGCCGGCCAGGCGTCCGTGCATGATCCCGACCTTGATCAGTGCGCCCTGACCGTCATAGCGAGGCTGCTCAAAACTGACCCAGCGTCGGCCGCCGTCAGGCCCGTTCCGGTCATAGGGGGTAAAGGCGAGACCGTAGCGGCTCCAGTTGCACCTCGGCTCGTAGTCGCCGAGGAAGCGGACCGGCGGCGGCGGATTGTCGGGGCCGAACCGGAAATGCTCCTTCGCCACCGCAGCGATGACGGCGCAGTCGTTGCCGTTGTCGGCGATCGGACCCGGCGGCGAGGGCAGGGGCTCCATCGACGTGGCGCAGGCGGTCAGCAGGGCGGCGGCGGTCAGGGCGGGAACGAATCGCATGCGGGCTCCTGTCAGGAACGAAGGCCGGTGATGGTGCGGTTGGGTGCGATATCCTCGGCCGAAGTGATCAGGTGAACGAGGGCGGGGCGGCCTGCGTTCCGGGCGGCTTCAAGCGCGGCGGGGAAGTCCTCCGTCCGTTCGCAGCGCACGCCGAAGGCGCCGAACGCCTCGGCGTATTTGACGAAGTCGGGGTTCTTCAGGTCCGTGGCGATGGTCCGCTGGGCGCCCGGATAGTGGGTCTCCTGGTGCATGCGGATGGTGCCGTAGGTTCCGTTGTCGACGACGACGACGACGACGTTGATCCCGTACTGGACTGCGGTGGCGATCTCCTGCCCGGTCATCAGGTAGTCGCCGTCCCCGGCGATGCAGATGACGTCGTGTTCCGGATGGACGCTCTTGGCGGCGATGGCTGCGGGGTAGCCGTAGCCCATGGCGCCCGAGGTCGGGGCCAACTGGGTGCGGCAGGCGCGGTGGCGATAGAAGCGGTGCAGCCAGGCGGCGAAATTGCCCGCGCCGTTTGTGACGATGGCGGTCGGCGGCAGGATCTCGCCGAGATGGGCCATGCACTCGCTCATGTTCACGTCGCCCGTCACCGGCACGGGGGTCGAGAAGGCCTGATAGTCGGCGTGGGCGGCGGCGGCCTCGTCATGCCAGGTCCGGCCCGGATCGGTCGCCGCGAGGGCGAGGGCGGCCAGAGAATTGTCCGCAGCCGCGCTGAGCAGCGGGGTCCATACGCGGCCCAGTTCCTCGGGGCCCGGGTGAATGTGGATCAGCGCATCCGCCGTCCGCGCGCGGTCGAACAGGGTGTAGCCCTGCGTCGGGTTCTCCCCCAGCCGGGCCCCGATGGCGATGATCAGGTCGGCGGCTTTTGCTCGCGCCGTCAGCTTCGGATTGCAGCCGAGGCCGAGATCGCCGGCGTAGTTGGAGCGGTCGTTGGACAGCAGGTCCTTGCGCCGGAACGACAGGCTGACCGGCAGGCCGATCCGCTCGGCCCAGTCGCCGATGGCGGCGGCGGCCGCGACGGTCCAGCCTGAGCCGCCCAGCACCAGCAGGGGGCGTTCGGCCTTCGCCAGTTTCGCGCGCACCTGTTCGACGAAGGCGGGGTCGAGCGCCGCCTTCGCGGGCGTCACGGGCCGGATCGGGGCCGGGCCGCCGTCCTCGTGCAGGATATCCTCGGGCAGGGCGATGACCACGGGGCCCATCCGGCCCTGAAGCGCGGTGGCGAAGGCGCGCTCGACGACTTCGACGGTGCGTTCGGGGCTTTCGATCTCGGTCGCCCATTTGGCCAGTCCGCCGAAGACCTCGCGGTAGTCGACCTCCTGGAAGGCGCCGCGGCCGCGGTCAGTCAGGGCGATCTGGCCGACGAACAGGATCATCGGCGTGGAGTCCTGATGCGCCGTATGCACGCCGATCGAGGCGTGGGTCGCGCCCGGTCCGCGCGTGACCATGCAGACGCCGGGCCTGCCGGTCAGCTTGCCGTAGGCCTCGGCCATATTGGCGGCGCCCGCCTCATGCCGGCAGGCGATGACCTGAATCCTTTCGCGCACGTCGGCCAGCGCATCCAGCACGGCCAGATAGCTTTCGCCGGGCACGCAGAAGACGCGGTCGATCCCGTTCATGACGAGGGTTTCGACGAGGCGGCGGGCGGCGGTGTTCGCGGGCTGGGTCATGTCCTGCGGTTAGCAGATCGACCCCCGGCCTGGCTATGCAACCCGGCGGCCACGCCCGCGTTTACGGTGAAGGTTCACACTGCCCCCGAGGAAGACCCATGAAAAAGATCGTCGCCCTGACCCTCGTCGCCGCCGCGCTGGCCGTCTCGGCCTGCAACACCGTCGCCGGCGCCGGTCGTGACGTTTCGGCCACCGGCCGCGCCGTCACCGCGACAGCGGAAGACGCCAAGAACTAAGGCTTTCGCCACCCGTCGAATGAAGGGCCCGCCGGTCTCCGGCGGGCCTTTTCACATCAGTAGACGACTCCGGTCAGATACAGGCCGTTCGACGGCGCCACCGGCCCGCAGGCCGCGCGGTCACGCGCCGCCAGCGCCGTGGCCACATCCTCCACGGCCCAACGGCCCTGACCCACTTCCGCCAGGGTGCCGGTCATCGAGCGAACCTGCCGATGCAGGAAGCTGCGCGCCTCGAACACCAGATGCACCTCCTCGCCGCTGCGGGTCACGCGGGCGACGTCCAGCGTCTTCTCCGGCGACTTCGACTGGCAGTTCACATCGCGGAAAGTGGTGAAGTCGTGCAGCCCGACCAGCGACTGCGCCGCGGCGTGCATGGCGTCTGCGTCCAGTGGTTTGCGGATATGCCAGACCCGGCCCTGATCCAGCGCCGGCGGCCCGGACCGGCTGAGGATGCGGTAATGATAGCGCCGCCCCGTCGCCGAGAAACGGGCGTGCCACTCATCATCCACCGGCTCGCAGTCCAGCACCGATACCGCCTCGCCGACCAGATGGGCGTTCATGGCGTTCATGACGGTGCGCGCGGGCCAGGCCTTGTCCAGATCGAAGCTGATGACCTGACCGGTGGCGTGAACCCCGGTGTCCGTTCGGCCGGCGGCCGCGATCCGCACCGTCTGGCCGCAGAAGGCGGTGATCGCTGTCTCGATGGCGCCCTGCACAGTAGGCTGTTCCGGCTGGGCCTGAAAGCCGTTGTAGCCCGAGCCGTCGTATTCAAGCGTCAGCCGGTAGCGGGGCATCAGGCCAGCCGGGTTCCGGCGGGCAGGGGAAAGCCGCGCAGCATTTCATCTGGCGTCTGGGCCGCCTTGCCGGCCCGCTGCACCCGCAACAGCCTTACCACGCCGTCGCCCGTGGCGATCCGCAGGTCGCCGTCCAGCACCTCGCCCGGCGCGCCGGATCCGCGCAGCGACAGCCGCGACATCAGCGCCTTGATCCGCACGGGACCCTCCGTGCTCTCCACTTCGAACCACGCGCCGGGGAAGGGCGACAGGCCGCGGATGTGGGCGTCGATTTCGGCGGCCGGGCGGGTCCAGTCGATGCGCGCCTCGGCCGGTGTGATCTTCTTCGCATAGGTGGGATCGCCGGCCTGTTCGGTCCCCTCGACCTGACCGCGCTCGATGGCGGCGAGGGCCCGGGGCCACAGGCTGGCGCCGGTGTGCGACATGCGTTCGGACAGGGTCGCCGCTGTGTCGTCAGGGCGGATGTCCAGCACCTCGGACAGCAGGATGGCGCCCTCGTCCAGACCCTCGGACATGCGCATGATCTGGACGCCGGTCTGACGGTCGCCGGCCATGATCGCCCGCTGGATCGGCGCCGCACCTCGCCAGCGCGGCAGCAGGGAGCCGTGCAGGTTGAAGCACCCGAGGCGCGGCGCCTCCAGCACCTCGCGTTTCAGGATCTGGCCGTAGGCGACCACGCAGGCGGCGTCGACCTCAAGGCTGTGGAAGGTTTCGATCGCCTCGGCCGATTTCATCGACTCCGGGGTGAACACCGGCAGGCCCATGGTCTCGGCGAAGGCGTGGACCGGCGAGGGCGTCAGCTTCTGGCCGCGTCCCTTCGGCCGGGGCGGCTGCGAATATACCGCGGCGACCTCATGGCCCGAGGCGATGAGTTCGGCCAGCGACGGCACGGCGAAATCGGGGGTACCCATGAAGGCGAGGCGCATGGGACCGGCTTTAGAGGTTGGGGCCGCTTACTGCCAGCGGGTCGAGACGCCGCCGCCCTCGTCCCATTCGCCGCCCGCGTCCAGCGCGTCGTCGAAATCGAGCAGCCGATCCAGGATCACCCCGGCGATCACGCCCATGGCGGCGACGCCGATCAGGGTCGCGAGACTGGCCACCCCGACCTTTTCGTTGCGCGTCAGGCGACGACGGCCGGACGGATCGATGATGCGGTCGCGAGAGCGCTTGAGCCGGGCCATCAGGCGGCCAGCCTTGCGTTCTTCTTGACCTTGGCGACGGCGCGGTCGCGCTTCAGCCGGGACAGGTGGTCGATGAACAGCACGCCGTTCAGGTGATCCATCTCGTGCTGGATGCAGACGGCGTACAGGCCCTCGCACTCTTCCTCGACGGTCTCGCCCGTGTAGTTCAGGTAGCGGATGCGGGCCCGGGCCGGCCGTTCGACCGAGTCGAAATACTCGGGGATCGACAGGCAGCCTTCCTCGTAGGGAATGGTCTCGTCCGAGGTCCACAGGATTTCGGGATTGATGAAGAAGCGCGGGTTCTTGCGCTCCGCCTCCCACTTCGCCCGGTCCTCGTCGCTCATTTCGGAGGGGTCGACGTCACAGGCCGCGCCGTCCTTGTCGCCCAGGTCCATGACGATGACGCGGCGGGTGTCGCCGATCTGGACGGCGGCCAGGCCGATGCCGGGCGCGTCGTACATGGTCTCCAGCATGTCATCCATCAGACGGCGCAGGTCGTCGGTCACCGGCCCTTCGACGGGGGTGGAAACCTGTTTCAGCACGGCCAGGTCGGCGGCGTTGTCGATGGTGAGGATGCGGCGTACGGACATGCCCGCGAGATAGGCCGGGCAGGCCGAAAGATCAAGATTTCCGAGCGTCGCGCTAGGTTATGCGGACAGGTGCGGCAACGGGCGCGGCTTGCGGTCCTGATCGATGGCCACATAGGTGAAGACGCCCTCGGTCACCCGCACCGAGGAGGCCTGGCCCTGATCCCGGGGCCGTTTCCATGCCTCGACGTGCACCCCGATCGAGGTCCGCCCCACCTTCACGACCTTGGCGTAGAGCGAGACTTCATCGCCGACCGAGACGGGGCTGTGGAACACCATGGCGTCCAGGGCGATGGTCACGCACCGGCCCCGCGCCAGCTCGAAAGCGGGCGTCGCGCCGGCCAGATCCATCTGCGCCAGCAACCAGCCGCCAAAGATGTCGCCTTCGGGATTGGTGTCCGCCGGCATGGCGATAACCCGCCCGACGGGCTGGCCGATCGGCTGGGTCGGCAGGGCGTCGGTCACGGGGAGCTCCGGGCCTGAGGGCAGGAGAAAATGGCGCACCCGAGAGGATTCGAACCTCTGACCCCTGCCTTCGGAGGGCAGTACTCTATCCAGCTGAGCTACGGGTGCGTCGGCGGCGAAACGCCGGACGAAGGGCCTTACAGCAGGACCGCGCCGCCCTCAATCCCGAATGCGCGCGCCTGCGAACCAAAGCCGTTCGCGACGCTTTTCCGGTTCCGGCCCGACGCATCGTGATCTAGCGTGCGGCCGCTTCGCCGATGGAGGTTCCGATGCGCGCCTTTCTGCTTGGACTGCTGATGCTGGTGGGCGCCTGCGCCACGGCGCCGACGCCGGCGGCCGATCCGACCGGCGACAATCTGGACGCCATCGCCCGGGACTATGTCGCCCTGATCCTCGAGATCGGCGAGCGCGAGCCCGGCTATGTCGACGCCTACTACGGTCCGGCCGCCTGGCAGGAGGCGGCGAAGGCCAGTCCCCGCACCGTGCCCCAGCTGATCCAGGGCGCCGCGACCCTGACCGAACGACTGAACGCCGTCCCGACCCGGGGCGTCGAGCCCGCCGTGGTCCAGCGCCGCAAATATCTGCTGTCCCATGTCTCGGCGGCGTCGGCGCGCCTGCGCATGCTGTCGGGCGAGAAGATGAGCTTCGCCGACGAGGCCGAGGCCCTGTTCGGCATCCGCCCCGAACTCATGCCCCTGTCGAGCTACGATCCCGTCCTGGCCGAGATCGGCGCCCTGCTGCCGGGCCCCGGCTCGCTGGCGGACCGGGTCACGGCCTTCAAGGCTCATTACGTTATTCCGAAGGACCGGCTGCAGCCGGTGATGGACGCCGCCATCGCCGAGTGTCGCCGCCGCACCGTCCGCCACATCGACCTGCCGGCCAATGAACGGTTCACCCTCAGCTTCGTCGGCGACAAGCCATGGTCGGGGTACAACTACTATCTCGGCGACGCCGCCAGCCGGATCGAGATCAACGCCGACTTCCCCATCTACACCGAGCGGGCGATCGACCTGGGCTGCCACGAGGGTTACCCCGGCCACCACGTCTACAACGCCCTGCTGGAGAAGACCTTCGTGCGCGACCGCAACTGGGTCGAGATGAGCGTCTATCCGCTGTTCAGCCCGATGTCCTTCGTGGCCGAGGGCAGCGCCAACTACGGCATCGACCTGGCCTTCCCGGGCGACGAAGGCACGGTGTTCGAGCGCGAGGTGCTGTTCCCGCTGGCCGGCCTCGATCCGTCAACGGCGGAGAAGAAGGCGCAGCTGGGCGCGCTGCAGCGCCGTCTGGCGAGGGCCGAATACACCATCGCCGACGACTATCTGGCGGGACGGGTCGGCCGCGAGGAGACGATCGCCCGCCTGTCGAAATACAGCCTCGCCGATCCGGCCAAGGCGGCCCAGCGGCTGCGCTTCATCGACACCTACCGCAGCTACATCATCAACTACGGCCTCGGCCGCGATGTGGTCCAGGCCTGGGTCGAGCGGCAGGGACCGAACCGCTGGGACGGCATGGAGACCCTGCTCTCGAGCCAGATCCTGCCGGTCGACCTGCTGCCCTAGTGCCAGAGCTTCCGGAGGTCGAAACCGTCCGGCGCGGCCTTGAACCGGTCCTGACCGGGGCGCGGCTGACGCGCGTGCGCCAGAACCGGCCCGACCTGCGCTTTCCCTTCCCCGACCGGTTCGCCGGCCGGCTGGAGGGGGCGACGGTCGAGCGGATCGACCGCCGGGCCAAATATCTGCTGATGCCCCTGTCGACCGGCGAAACCTGGGTGACCCATCTGGGCATGACCGGCCGCTTCACCCTGGACGGTGAACAGCTGGGCGAATTCGAGGAACCGGCCCCGATCGCGGGCAAGCATGAGCACGTCAGCCTGTGCGCGGTGAAGGGCAAGGCGACGACCCGGCTCGGCTTCGCGGACGCCCGCCGCTTCGGCTTCATGGGCCTGATCCCGACGGGCGAGGTGGACGCCCATCCGTGGTTCGCGGGTCTGGGTCCCGAACCGCTGGGCAACGGATTCTCGGGCGCCCATCTGGCCGAGGCTTTCGCCGGCAAGAAGCAGAACATCAAGGTCAGCCTGCTGGACCAGCGCATCGTCGCGGGTCTGGGCAATATCTATGTCTGCGAGGCCCTGTTCCGCGCCCGCATCTCGCCCCTGACCGCGGCGGGCAAGGTCTCGAAGCCGCGCCTCGAGACCCTCGCCGCGGTGGTCCGCGACGTGCTGAACGACGCCATCGCCGCGGGCGGCTCGACGCTGAAGGATTTCGCCAACGCCGACGGCGGGCAGGGTTATTTCCAGCATCGGTTCGACGTCTACGGCCGCGAGGGGAAGCCCTGCCTCGGCGACGGTTGCACAGGGGTGGTCAAGCGCATCGTCCAGGGCGGGCGCTCGACCTTCTATTGTCCGTCCTGCCAGAAGCGCTGAGCCCATGACCCACCGCATCATCCTGTTTCGCGGCATGAACACGGGCGGCGTCCGCGCGCCGGTCGGCGAGCAGCGGAAGATGGCCGAGGCCATGGGGCTGAAGAACCCGCGGACCCTCGCGGCCAGCGGCAATCTGGTGGTCGAGAGCGGCAAGGCGGCCGAGGCGCTGGAAGCCGCCATGGAGAAGACGTTCGGCCTAAAGGTCGCGGCCATGGTCCGCACGCCCGACCAGTGGGCGAAGCTGATCGCGGCCAACCCCTTCCCGAAAGAAGCCGCGAGCCATCCGGCCAAGGTCATCGCCATGGTGATGAAGGAAGAGATCAAGGACGGCGCCGTGGAAGCGTGCCGCGCCTTGGCGGAAGGCGGCGAGGCGGTCGAGGCGGTGGATGGCGTGCTCTATTTCTGGTTCCCGAACGGGCAGGGCGAGTCCGGGATTTTCAAAAAGGCCACGCCACGGATGTTGGGCATGGGCACTGGCCGGAACTGGAACACCGTTCTCAAACTGGCGGAGATGGCCAGCGCAGCCTGAGGATCTTCCCCGGGGCCGCCGGAACCGCAGAGCTCCCAGGTGGTTGTGGCCCCAAGGTAATAACCCTGGAGGGAAGCCCATGACCGACGCCCATTTTTCCGATCCCATTCGCCATCCGCTGCACACCCTGATTTCCTGGCCGGCCGTGATCGCCGGCGGGATCGTCGCCGTCGCGGTCGGCGCCATGCTGAATCTGCTGGGCGTCGCGCTCGGCGCCTCGGCCTTCAATCCCTATGAGTTCGGCGGCGGGGACGCCGAGGGCTTCACGGCCGCCGCGGGCATGTGGATGGCCTTCGCCAACGCCATCGCCCTGTTCATCGGCGGCGCCGTCGCCACCCGCGCCGCCAAATACGCTGACCATCACAAGGGCGCCCTGCACGGCCTTGCCGTCTGGGCCCTGGCCTTCCTGCTGGCCATCACCATCGCCAGCGCGGCCGGCGCCGGCGGGGCGGCGGCCCTGCTGGGCGGCGAGGCCGCTGACAGCGACGGCCGCAGCGTCGTGACCGACATCGCCCCCGCCAGCCGCGTGATCGAGGGTGAACTGGTTGCCCCGGTGGTGGTCCAGCCTTCAGCCCCCGCCGTCGCCGAAGAGGTCGCCGACACCACCGCCATGCTGGCGCTGTGGGGCTTCCTGACCATGCTGATCGGCGCGATCGCCGCGATCTTCGGCGGCCTGTACGGCGGCCGCAATCATCGCTGGATCGACAAGGCCGTCGATGGTCGTCGCGACGACCATCGCCCTGACGATGTCCGTCGTGAGGACAGCCTCACCGACCGCGCGCCTATCCTCTGATTGACCCGGGGCGGCTTCGGCCGCCCCGGCCTCTTCATGCGGACACCGGCGGACTGAAGACGTAAGAGTGGCGCATGACCCATCGTCGCACCCATCTCTGGATCAGCCTCGTCGTCGGCCTCGCCGTCTGGGGCGCCTACTTCTTCCACTTCATACAGCTGACGCGGCGCGGCGAGACCGGGGGTCTCGCCCTGTGGTTCCTCGGCGCCCTGGCGGTGACTGTCGTCGCCGAGACCGTGGCGACCGGCCTGATCGCATGGCTGTTCCGCCGCCGCGCCCGCGAACTGGACGAAGGCCCCACGCTGCAGGCGGCGCTCAAGGCCAGCCATGTCGCCCTTATGCTGCTGGTCGTCATGGCGCTGGCCGCCGCGGCGGTCCTCGCCTTCGCCTCGCTGTTCGGCTGGAGCCTCGATCTGTCGGGCGCGCAAGGGCAGGTCATCGCCGCCAACGTCCTGCTGGCCATGGTGGTAATCGCCGAACTGTTGCGGGCCGCCCTGACGCTGGCGCTGATCCCGCGGCGGTGAGCCTGGGTGACTAGTGGCTAGTTGCTAGTGGCTGGTGCAGCCGGTGGGTCGCGACACGGATTCCCGGCGGTGCCGTTGCGTCCCGAACCGCTAGCCACTAGCCACTAGCCACTAGCCACCAGCCACTCCGAGAGCTCCCATGTCTGACACCGCGGACACCTATTCCACCCTGCTCATCGAACGCCACGCCGACGGCTATGCGGTGGTGACCCTGAACCGGCCCGAGGCGCTGAACGCGCTCAACTCGCAGCTGTTCAGGGATCTGGCCGCCTTCCTCGACGCGGTCGAGCATGACGACAGCGTGCGCTGCCTGATCCTGACCGGCTCGGGCGACAAGGCCTTCGCCGCCGGCGCCGACATCAAGGAGATGTCGGACCAGACCTACGCCCAGATGTACACGGGCAATTTCTTCGCCCTCGGCCATGACCGCATCACGCGCTTCCGCAAGCCGATCATCGCCGCAGTCAACGGCTTCGCCTTGGGCGGCGGCTGCGAACTGGCCATGCTGTGCGACTTCATCGTCGCCTCGGACAAGGCGAAGTTCGGCCAGCCCGAGATCAATCTCGGCGTCGCCCCCGGCATCGGCGGCTCCCAGCGCCTGACGCGTCTGGTCGGCAAGGCGAAGGCCATGGACATGGTCCTGACCGCCCGGATGATGGACGCCGCCGAGGCCGAGCGCGCCGGCCTTGCCAGCCGCGTGGTTCCGCACGAGACCCTGCTGGACGAGACCCGCAAGATCGCCGCGAAGATCGCCTCGCAAAGCCCGCTGGCCGTCATGGCCAACAAGGAAATGGTCAACGCCGCGCTGGAGACGACCCTGACCCAGGGCGTCCAGTTCGAACGTCGCCTGTTCCACAGCCTCTTCGCCTTCGAGGACCAGAAAGAGGGGATGGCGGCCTTCGTGGAGAAGCGGAAGCCGAACTTCACCGGGCGCTGAGCGTTGGGGTGACAGGAGATCTGTCATGCTCAAGCTTCTCGGCGTCATTCTGGTTCTGGCCATCGGCTTCGGCGGCGGCTGGGCCTTGCGAAGCTACCGCAACGCCGACGCCTGTCGCGAGGCGGGCGGGAGTATCGACACCAACCGCGGGATCTGCACCGGCGTGGGCGTGTCGACGGGCGCGCCGCCTCTGACGGCTCCGCCGGCGTGACCGAAACGTCCGGCCAGACTCGCGTTGACCCCCTGAGCCCTTTCCGCTATAGCCGCGCGCTCTTCGAGATTTCCCCGNCTGACGGCTCCGCCGGCGTGACCGAAACGTCCGGCCAGACTCGCGTTGACCCCCTGAGCCCTTTCCGCTATAGCCGCGCGCTCTTCGAGATTTCCCCGCCGTGGACCGTGCTCCGCGGCGTTTCCGTTCGTAAGGTTTGACTGATGGCCAACAATGCCGGCGCCAAGAAAGCGATCCGCAAGATCGCTGCCCGCACCGAAGTGAACAAGGCGCGCCGTACGCGTGTCCGCACCTTCCTGCGCAAGTTCCAGGAAGCCGTCACGGGCGGCGACGCCGGTGCGGCCAAGACCGCGTTCGTCGAGGCTCAATCCGAGCTGATGCGCGCCGTCTATGAGTCTCATCTGGCGGCGNGCGATCCGCAAGATCGCTGCCCGCACCGAAGTGAACAAGGCGCGCCGTACGCGTGTCCGCACCTTCCTGCGCAAGTTCCAGGAAGCCGTCACGGGCGGCGACGCCGGTGCGGCCAAGACCGCGTTCGTCGAGGCTCAATCCGAGCTGATGCGCGCCGTCTCGAAGGGCGTGGTTCACAAGAACACGGGCTCGCGCAAGGTCGGCCGTCTGGCCGCTCAGCTGAAGAAAATGTCGGCTGCCTGACATAGAGGTCTGCTGACGGCCTTTCACGGGCCTGTCATGGTAAATGCCAACGATATCAACGGCGAGGAAGCTAACGCTTCCTCGCCGTTTGCACGTGTTCGGCTAACCGCCCCGACGTGAATTGGCTCTCCCGTCTGTGGCGAAATGCGGTTTTTCGTTGACTGCGTTTGGCTTTAGCGGAGTCAACAATTTTAAGTGCAAATCGAGTCGCGAATCAGCGTTGACGCCCCCCTCGCCGGGCGTAAGTTTGAGGGGCTGACGCACTTCCATCCCCACACGGATGAAGACGGCGCGGAACCTGTTTTCGTGTCGGCGTGAGACGCCTGTTCAAGAGTTCGACCCCACCTGCGCGGCGCCATCGCCACGCGGGACAGGAGAAGTCGTCCCGGGTTTCAGGCTGTCTCGAAGGTCGTCAGCGGTGATGGACCGAACGGGTGGCTGATGTTTACGGGGAGCGCGGGAATGGCGGGGATGACGGATCCGGATCGTATCTGGACCGAGGCGGCGGGCCGTCTTCGCACTGAAATCGGCGAGGGGCCCTTCAGCTCCTATATCGCCCCTTCGGCCGTCCGCGCCGACGGATCGGGCCAGCTGATCCTGGTCACCCCGACCGCCTACGCCCGCGACTGGGTGCGCAAGAACGCCCTGCGCCGCATGAACGAGCTGTGGCTGGGCCTGGACGGCCTGTCCCGCCGTCTGGACGTCCGCTGCCGCGCCGAGATGGGCTCGACCCCGTCGGCCTCGCAGGTCGCCGCCGGCCGCGCCGAGGGCGCCAATGTCGTGCCGCTGGCTCCCATGCCCATGGCCACGGTGCCGCCCGTCGCCGACGGCGCCCGCGCCGTGCGCGCCGCCGGCCTGCAGGACCGTCTGACCTTCGACAGCTTCATCGAGGGGCAGGGCAACGCCTTCGCCCTGGCCATCGCGCGTCAGGCTGCGGCCTGGGCCGACGGCCACTTCAACCCGATCTTCTTCTGCGGCCCCTATGGCTACGGCAAGACCCACCTGCTCAACGCCATCGCCTGGGAGGCCCAGCGCCTCCGACCGGACGCGAAGGTGGTCTATCTGACCGCCGAACGCTTCCTGTCGACCTTCGTGCGCGCCACCCAGGACCGCACCATGGCCGCCTTC
This sequence comes from Brevundimonas sp. Root1423, assembly GCF_001426805.1. Lineage (NCBI taxonomy): Bacteria > Pseudomonadati > Pseudomonadota > Alphaproteobacteria > Caulobacterales > Caulobacteraceae > Brevundimonas > Brevundimonas sp. Root1423. The sequence goes on along the minus strand of NZ_LMFL01000023.1, from coordinate 641,618 downwards.
AAGGACAGCCTGCGCGGCGCCGACATGTTGCTGATCGACGACGTCCAGTTCGTCGGCGGCAAGGCCGGCACCCAGGAAGAACTGCTTTCGACGCTGACCGCCCTGATCGAGGACGGCAAGAAGATCGTCATCTCGGCCGACCGCCCGCCGATGGCCCTGACCGAGGTCGAGCCGCGCCTGCGCAGCCATCTGGCCTCGGGCCTGACCTGCCCGGTGGAGCCCGCCGACCGCGCGCTCAAGCTGGCCGTCGCCCGCAACCGCATGCAGGCCCTCGCCGCGCTCGGCGTCGTCTCGGGCGAGGCCCAGGCCGAGGTGCTGGAGCATCTGGTCGACCGCACGCCAGGGTCGATGCGCGAGCTTGAGGGCGCCGTGAACNGGGCTGATGGGCGAGGTGGACCGGCCGGTGCTCTGCCTCGCCGCGCTCGGCGTCGTCTCGGGCGAGGCCCAGGCCGAGGTGCTGGAGCATCTGGTCGACCGCACGCCAGGGTCGATGCGCGAGCTTGAGGGCGCCGTGAACACCCTGGCCGCCGTCGCCGGCGCCCGCCTGTCGTCCCTGACCGTCGACGAGACGCAAGGGTTGCTGGGGTCCGCCCTGCGCGGCGGCCCCGAGCGCCGCATCACCGTCGACGAGATCCAGAAGACCGTCGCCGACCATTTCAGCCTCAAACAGGCCGACCTGCTCAGCGAACGCCGCACCCGCGCCGTGGCCCGGCCGCGCCAGATCGCCATGTGGCTGTGCAAACAGCACACGACCCGCTCCTATCCCGACATCGGCCGCCGCTTCGGCGGGCGCGACCACACCACGGTCCTGCACGGCGTGCGCAAGATCGAGGAGCTGATNCAGCACACGACCCGCTCCTATCCCGACATCGGCCGCCGCTTCGGCGGGCGCGACCACACCACGGTCCTGCACGGCGTGCGCAAGATCGAGGAGCTGATGGGTCTGGACGACCAGATCGCGCGGGACGTCGAGACACTGACACGCAAACTCAGGGGCTGACTGTGGACAGCGGGGACGGCTTCGCCGTCCCCCGTTGCTCCGCCCGCTCAATCCGCTAGTGTCCAAGGCCCTCCAGTCGCGGTGACGCTTTGAGTCGCCGCACCCCGGGCGAGACCACATGCAACTGACCATCGAACGATCCGCGCTCCTCAAGGCCCTCGGGCACGTTCAGAGCGTCGTCGAGCGACGCAACACCATTCCGATCCTGTCCAACGTCCTGCTCAGCGCCGGGCGCGACAAGCTGGCCTTCGCGGCCACGGATCTGGACATGGAGATGGTCGACGAGGCCGAGGCCCAGGTGAACGTCGAGGGGCAGATCACCGCCCCCGCCCACACCCTTTACGAAATCGTCCGCAAACTGCCCGACGGCGCCGAGGTCTCGCTGTCCTACAACGGCGACGATCCCCGTCTGGTGGTCCAGGCCGGACGTTCGAAATTCAACCTGCCGGTCCTGCCGGCCGGCGACTTCCCGGTCATGTCGACGGACACGACCGGCACGCGCTTCTCCCTGCCCAAGGAAGACCTCGCCCGGCTGATCGACAAGACCCGCTTCGCCGTCTCGACGGAGGAGACGCGCTACTATCTGAACGGCCTGTACCTGCACACGGTGGCCGAGGCCGGCATTCCGCTGCTGCGCGCCGTGGCCACCGACGGCCACCGTCTGGCCTTGGCCGAGACGCCTGCTCCCGAGGGGGCCGCCGGCGGCCCCGGCGTGATCGTTCCGCGCAAGACGGTCGATCAGGTCCGCCGCCTGCTCGACGACGGCTCGGGCCCGGTCGAGGTCATGGTCTCGCCGCAGAAGATCCGCTTCGAATTCGGCCAGGCGTCCCTGACCTCCAAGGTGATCGACGGCGCCTTCCCCGACTACATGCGCGTCATCCCCAAGGGGAACGACAAACAGGCCGACATCGACAACGCCCTGTTCGCCCAGGCGGTCGACCGCGTCGCCACCATCTCGGCCGAAAAGAGCCGGTCGGTGAAACTGGCCTTCGAGCTGGACCGCGTGACCCTGACGGTGCGCAACATGGAAGCCGGGCAGGGAGTCGAGGAGGTCGAGATCGGCTATTCCGAAGAACCCTTCGAGATCGGCTTCAACGCCCGCTATCTGCTGGACGTCGCCGGCCAGATCACCGGCGAGACGGCGCACTTCAAATTCGCCGACCCGGCCAGCCCGACACTGGTCCTCGATCCGGGCGATCCGGGCGTGCAGTATGTGCTGATGCCGCTGCGGGTCTAGGCCGCCGGGGCCTGGCGGGCTTTACGCGCGTCCGAGGAGGCCCGGCCCAAAGCCATGGCGCATTCCGCCAGCACGGCCCGGCCGATGAAGGCGCCCTCGTTCTGTGAACCGTCGGGATTGTCCGGCGTGACCACCGACGGCGCCCGCGAGCTTCGCCCCAGCGGATAGACCACGGCGACCGGGGTCGTCCTGTTGGGTGACACGGCACGGCCGCAGATGACGACCCGTTTGAAGGCCATGCGCCGTCCGGGTTCGCCCAGCCATCGCGGCCGGATGCGAACCGGGCTATCCAGCTGCACTTCGGAGCCCAGCGCGTCGTGAACGGCGCCTTGGGGTGAAAGGCGGGGCTTGAGACTGTTCTCGATCGGCGCCCGATAGACCAGCAGGTACGCTGCCGCCACCGCGGCCAGAAGCCACCATACCCATCTGCCGGAAGACGCGTCTCCCATATCCCTCGCCGGCCCCCGTCTCGTACGAAGCCACCCTGACACGGCGGTCCTTTCCTGATTCATCTGATCGACCGGTATTCGTCGAAGCGCGCGAGGAGCCGCGTTCAGATGACGGGGACGGCGACGCGGGTTAGGGATGATCCCTTGATCACCTCCCTCACCCTCACCGACTTCCGCTCCTACGCAGCGGCCACCCTGCCGATCGCGGCGGGGTCGGTGGTGCTTCACGGGCCGAACGGGGCGGGCAAGACGAATCTGCTGGAGGCGCTCAGCCTGTTCACGCCGGGCAAGGGGCTGCGCGGGGCCACGGCGCCCGAGATGGGCCGGCGCGAACCGGGCGAGGCGGCCGGCCGCGCATGGGCCGTGGCGGCTGTCCTGACCGACGGGGACGGCGAGGCGAAACTGGGCACGGGCGTCCAGAGCCCCGGCGCCGCCCGCCGCATCGTCCGCATCGACGGCGAGACGGCCCAGCCCGGCCGGCTGCTCGACCACCTGCGACCCGTCTGGGCCACACCCGAACAGGACCGGCTGTTCTCGGACGCCCGCGCCGCGCGGCTGCGCTTCTTCGACCGGCTGGTCTTCGCCGCCCAGCCCGCCCACGCCGCCTCGGTCTCGGCCTATGAGAAGGCCCTGCGCGAGCGGCTGCGCCTGTTGACCGAGGGGGCTGAAGGCCGGGCCGCCGATCCCCTGTGGCTCGACGCGCTGGAGATCCGGCTGGGCGAGGCCGGGGCCGCCGCCGCCCACGCCCGCGCCGCCGCCCTGACAACCCTCCAGTCCGCCATCGACGCCCGTTCGGACCGCCCCTTCCCACAGGCCGACCTCGGCCTCACCGGCGAGGCGGAGACGCAGGCCGCCGAGGGCGCCGACGAGGCCGCCATCGCCGCGGTGATCCGCGACGGCATGGTCCGCTCCCGCGCCCGCGACGCCGCCGCCGGCCGATCGCTGTACGGCCCGCATCGTTCCGACCTGACGGCCCTGCACCGCGAGAAGAACCGCCCCGCCGCCGAGGGCTCCTCGGGCGAGCAGAAGGCGTTGGTCCTGAACCTGATCCTCGCCCAGATCGCGCGGCTGGCGGGCGACAGCGCGCCCCCGGTCCTCCTGCTCGACGAGGCCCCCGCCCACCTCGACACGGCCCGCCGCGCCGCCCTCTTCGACGAGATCGAGGCGCTCGGCCTTCAGGCCTTCATGACCGGGACGGAGGCCGAGCTGTTCGCGCCGCTGAGGGGCCGGGCGCAGTTCGTGCGGGTGGCCGACGGCGGGTTCGAAATCGAGTAGCGCGTCTCAGTCGTTCTCGCCGCCGGGGCGCAGTTCGGCGAAGAGCCCGTCGGCGTCAAAGCGGACGATCCAGACCATTTCGCGGTTGGCGAAGCGCGCGCGGTAGCTGCGACGGACGCTGTCTCCGGCGGACGCTTCCGACAGCAGATCAAGGCCTTGAAGCGGCCCGACGGCGGTCAGGAGGGCGCGCCCGAAGTCGGAGAGGAACCCGTGCGACGCGTCGCCTTCCATCGTGAACAGCGCCTTGTCCAGCGTTCCTGCGCCGGCTGAGGTCAATGCGGCCGCGACCGCGGAGGTCAGCTCCGGCCGGCTGTCCGGAGTTGGCGGACGCGGCGCGATGGCCGGCAGCTCGGTGTCCGCGATCGATTGGGCCAGCAGCGGGAAAAAGCGCCTCTGGTTGGTCAGGGCGATCAGGGTCAGGCGCTTCGACGGAACATGCAGAATGTCCGCCAGCGCGGGACCGCCGCTGTGCCCGAAGACCGGCTCGCCGCGATAGGTGTTCGCCGTCCAGCCGATAGCGAATCCGCCGGGTCTCCCGTCGTTCAGGGGCGCGGCCGTGGTCAGGGCGGCGAAGCTTTCGGCCGACAGGAACTCGCCGGCGTCGATGGCGACGAACAGCTTCGCCAGATCCCGCGCCGAACTGTAGAGGCCGCCTGCTGCATAGCCCTGAGGCGCGTACAGGAAGGTGTCGTTCTGCTGCACGCCGTCGCGCCAGTCGTAGATCAGGGTCTCGCCCCGGACCTGGGATGGGGCCGCCGGGGCCCCTTGCGTCGCGAAAGTGAAGCCGGTGTTGGTCAGGCCGAGCGGCGTGGTGATCTCGCGCCTGAGCAGGTCGGCGAACGGGAGCCCGGTCGCCTTCTCCAGTGCGGCGGTAAGGACGATGAAGTCGGTGAAGCCGTATCGGCTCTCGCTGCCCGGTTCATAGGCCAGCGGTCGGGTCATTGCCGCCTGCGCCACTTCCTGCGCCGTCGCGGACGGTGGGAGACCCAGACGCTCCGGCATGCCTGACATATGGCTGGCCAGCTGGCGCAGGGTCACCGGCTTCCAGGTCTCCGGAGCTTCCGGAAGATAGAGGGTGACGGAATCGTCCAGCCGGATGACGCCCTGTTCGGACAGGCGCATCAGGATCACCCCGGTGAAAATCTTGGAGGCGGAGGCCAGCTGGAAAGGCGTGTCGGGCGTCACCTCCCGCCCCTGCGCGAGATCAGCGATCCCATACGCTTCCAGCTTTTCAACGCCGCCGTCGTCGACCACGGCCACCGCTGCGCCCGGGATGTGGCTGGCCTCCATATAGCTGCGCATGAGGTCGTCGACGGGGTCGGCGGCGGCGGGGCTGGCGAGGGCGGCGATAAGGAGGGCGACGGGCAGGGCGCGGTGGATCATGGCGTGCTCCGGGAAGGCGCCGCGACGCTAGGAAGCCGGGCCGTTTGAGCCCAGTGAATTCCCTGCAATGCGACGAAGCTTCGACGAATGGGGCGCTGCCGCCAGGCCTCCCCACGGGGCGGCGAATCCAGCACCCTGTGGCGGCGCGCGTGCAGCCATTTCCAGCGTCGCTTTTCCTCGCAATTTCGCCCTGAATCCCTATATGTTGCGGGCATCGGCGCGGATCGGATTCGCGTCCTGAAAACCGTCCGTTCAAGGCGGCGCCGCCGCCGCCTTCAGAGGCCCTCCCAGAGGGCGTTTCACCGACCGAATATATGACTGACCAGACCCCGACCGCGCGTAACGAAGACACCGCCGAAGAGGCCGCCTACGGCGCCGATTCCATCAAGGTCCTCAAGGGCCTGGACGCGGTCCGCAAACGGCCCGGCATGTACATCGGCGACACCGACGACGGCTCGGGCCTGCACCACATGGTCTATGAGGTGGTCGACAACGCCATCGACGAGGCCCTGGCCGGCCACGCCGACCTGGTCCAGGTCATCCTGAACGCCGACGGCTCGGTCACCGTGACCGACAACGGCCGCGGCATCCCCACCGACATCCATGAGGGCGAAGGCGTCTCGGCGGCCGAGGTCATCATGACCCAGCTGCACGCGGGCGGTAAGTTCGACCAGAATTCCTACAAGGTCTCGGGCGGCCTGCACGGCGTCGGCGTCTCGGTCGTCAACGCTTTGTCGGACTGGCTGAAGCTGGTCATCTACCGCAACGGCAAACGCCACGAGATGAAGTTCGCGCGCGGCGACACGGTCGAAAGCCTGCGGGTCACCGGCGATGCCCCCATGCGCGAGAGCGGCGAACGCGCCGGCCAGCCCCTGTCGGGCACCGAGGTCACCTTCTATCCGTCGGTCACGACCTTCGCCCACATCGACTTTGACCTGAAGACGCTGGAACACCGCCTGCGCGAGCTGGCCTTCCTGAACTCGGGCGTGGTCATCAAGCTGCGCGATGACCGCCACGCCGAGAAATTCGAGGAAATCCTGCACTACGAGGGCGGGGTCGAGGCCTTCGTGCGCCACCTGGACAAGTCCAAGACGCCGATCCTCAAGGACGTCATCGTCATCCGCGGCAAGAAGGAGGGGATCGAGCTCGATCTCGCCCTGTGGTGGAACGACAGCTACCACGAGACCATGCTGTGCTTCACCAACAACATCCCCCAGCGGGATGGAGGCACCCACCTTTCGGCCTTCCGCGCTTCGCTGACGCGCGTCATGGGCGGCTATATCGACGCCGCCGGCGCCGCGAAGAAGGAGAAGGTTTCGGTCTCGGGCGAGGACGCCCGCGAAGGCCTGACCTGCGTCCTGTCGGTCAAGGTTCCGGACCCGAAATTCAGCTCCCAGACCAAGGACAAGCTGGTCTCGTCAGAGGTGCGCCCGGCCGTCGAGGCCCTGTGCTCGGAAGGCCTGTCGACCTGGTTCGAGGAGCATCCGGTCGAGGCCAAACAGGTCGTCGCCAAGATCATCGAGGCTGCCGCCGCCCGCGAGGCCGCACGCAAGGCCCGCGACCTGACCCGCCGCAAGACGGCGATGGAAATCAGCTCCCTGCCCGGCAAGCTGGCCGACTGTCAGGAGCGCGATCCGGCCAAGTCCGAACTGTTCATCGTCGAGGGCGATTCCGCCGGCGGTTCGGCCAAACAGGCCCGCAACCGCGAGAACCAGGCCGTCCTGCCCCTGCGCGGCAAGATCCTGAACGTGGAACGCGCCCGCTTCGACCGCATGCTGTCTTCGGAACTGATCGGGACGCTGATCCTGGCTCTGGGCACCGGCATCGGCCGTGACGACTTCAACGCCGACAAGCTGCGCTATCACAAGATTATCCTGATGGCCGACGCCGACGTCGACGGCGCCCACATCCGGACCCTGCTTGACGACTTCAACGCCGACAAGCTGCGCTATCACAAGATTATCCTGATGGCCGACGCCGACGTCGACGGCGCCCACATCCGGACCCTGCTGCTGACCTTCTTCTATCGCCAGATGCCGGAGCTGATCGAGCGCGGGCACGTCTACATCGCCCAGCCGCCGCTCTACAAGGTCGCCAAGGGCAAGCAGTCCCGCTACCTCAAGGATCAGTCCGAAATGGACGCCTACCTCATTGAGGAAGGGTCGTCAGAGGCCGAACTGGACCTGCCGACCGGCGAGCGCCGCACCGGTATGGACCTGCAGTCGCTGGTGCGCGAGGCCAAGGCCTTCAAGGCCGGCGTTGACCGCCTGAGCCAGCGCGCGCCGACCTTCGCCATCGAACAGGCGGCCCTGGCCGGTCTGTTCGACGAGGCCAGCGCCGATCCGGCCAAGGCCGCCGCCCGCCTGAACCTGTATGCCGAGGAAGGCGACGGCGACTGGACCGGCTCGCCGGGCGCCCAGGGGGCTGTGGCCTTCGAACGCGTGCGCCGCGCCGTGACCGAACGCATCGTGCTGGAAGAGGCCCTGATCCGCTCGCTGGACGCCCGCCGTCTGGCCGAACGTTCGGCCGCTTTCGAGGGCCTGTTCGACAAGCCGGCCGTCTTCCGCCGCAAGGACAAGACCGTCACCATCCGCGGTCCGCTGGACCTGCTGGAAGCGGTTCTCGACGCCGGCAAAAAGGGCATCGCCATCCAGCGCTACAAGGGTCTGGGCGAGATGAACCCCGAACAGCTGTGGGAGACCACGCTCGACGTGAACGCCCGCACCCTGCTGAAGGTGCAGGTCGAGCATCAGGAAGACGCGTCGGACCTGTTCGCCAAACTGATGGGCGACGTGGTCGAGCCGCGCCGCGAGTTCATCCAGGCCAATGCGCTGGACGCTGCGGTCGACGCCTGACGGCTACGGCCGGCCGGCGTCGACGAAGGCCTTGATCGTCGCCCAGACCGGCGGCTGGGCGCGCGTGCCCTCGCAGACGATCTTGGTGAGGAATTCCGGCGAGGTGTTCGGACGCACGTCTTCCCACGCCGCGCCCTCTTCGGGATAGCGTTCGGTCTCTGCGCCGTCCGGACCGTATTCGACCACGCCGGCGGTGCGCCATTTCCCGGTGGCGCACTGAAGCTCATACGTCTCGATCGAGTGGCTGTAGTCGCCCGGCTCGCCTCGCCGGGGCGCGGTGACGACGCGAACCGAGGTGACGTTTCCGTTGGCGACGATGCTGTCGACGTCGGCCATGAAGACGTTGTTCGGACTGCGCGAGAAGGGATGCCAGCTCTCGGCGGCCGCCGGAGTCACCGCTCCGGCCGCCAGAACGGCAAGGCTTAGTACAAGATATTTCACGACGATCTCCCCAGACCCCTGCACCCTATGATGCGCCGCTGGATGGCTTTGGCAAGGGGGATCAGGCTGCGCGGCGCGTCCGGGCCGCCGCCTCGAGGATCGGCTCAAACAGCCATTCCGCCAGATGCCGCACCACGGGCACGGCGACGCCGTCTCCCGTCAACCGATATGCGGCGCTGTTGGACGCCGGCAGCCGGTAGTTGTCGGACAGCCCCATAAGCCGCGCTGTTTCGCGCGCCGACATCAGACGCGACCGCACCTCCCCCCGGTCGATGATCAGCACCGTCTGGCGGCTGGAGCCTCCGGCCGGGGTGCGCAGGCAGCCGGCGATGTCGAACCGCACTTCGGCGCGCTGCAGCTTGCCTCCGTCGGCGCCTTGCCGTGTCCGGCGGTACAGGGCCCCGACGCGCCGGACGCTGGCGCGGCGGGCCTGCTCGACCTTGGCCAAGTGAACCGGCGCCATGAGCGCCAGCAGCCGCGCCGTCCGTTCGGGCGGGCTCCAAGGCGCGTCGGCCGTGTCGTCGCCAATGACCGCAGCCAGATCCGCAGGCTGCGCCTCCGGCTCAGGCAGCCGCCACCAGACCATCCGGGCGCGCAGCGATTCCGGCAGGCGGTCGACGGCGCGGCGCAGGGCGGCGGGATGAAACGGTTCAAGCGGCCCGGGGGCTGTGAGGCCGAACGGCGGCGTCAGATCGCCCCGGACGCCGATCACGAACAGGCGCGGCCGCGACTGGGGAAGAAACCGGTCGGCGTTGATGATCAGGGCGCCCCAGCGATAGCCGGCGTCGACATAGGTCTGGCAGACGACCTCGAAATCCCGCCCGCCTCGCGATGTCAGCGTGCCGCACACGTTCTCGACCGCCACGATGGCCGGCGCGCGCCCCTCCGCCGCCAGACCCCGGGCCACGTCCCAGAAGGCGTGGAAGGTCCCCGACCGGCGTCCGCCGAGACCGGCGCCCGCACCTGCCAGCGACAGGTCCTGGCACGGGAAGGAGCCCCACATCAGATCCGCCGATCCAGGCAGATCACGGGCCATCACGGCGCCGATGTCGCCGAGGTGAAAATCGTCCTCGCCCCAGTTGGCGCAGTAGGCCTGACCCTTGGCCGCATCGATGTCGTTTGCGAACAGGCAGCCCCAGCCCTCGCCCAGCCCGGCCCGGACCATGCCGCCGCCGGCGAAGAATTCGTAGAAGCCGGGCCGCCTGTCTTCGGACGGTTGAGCGGGCGATTCGATCATGTCCCGACGCTGACGCCCCGGCGCCTGCAAGTCCACTGAAAGGCGCGGAGCCGGCTATTCGACCGGCGGCTCCTTCCGGGACCGGGATTTGCCGACGATGGCGCAGATGATGATCAGGAAGGCGGCGAGGCGGAGCAGATAGAAGGGGCTCTGTTCCTCGCGCGGCACCTGCATCAGGTTGGTCAGAAGCGGCACCATGCCCATGAGGAGAAAGGCCGCGGCGAAGGCGAGGAACAGCCGGTCGCCCGTGCGGCGCCAGAATTTGAGAAAGAAAAGCGCCGCGATGACATGACCCATGATCACCGCGCCGTTGGCCAACGCCATCGCGCTCATCGATCGACCTCCCAGATGAAGCCGTACAGAAGGACGCCGACCCCGAGGAGCGCAGTCCCGACGCGCGCCGGTCCCAGATCAACGTCATGCAGAACCAGCCGGTCGAGGAAGAGCAAGAGGTTGTTGGCCGCCAGCAGGGTGAAGCAGCACCCGCTCCACAGCAGCAGGGGCTGCCGCGACCGCCGCCAGGATCGCACAAGCAGCACGGCGCAGATCGCACTGGTCAGCACGCAAAGTCCGTAGACGAGCTGTGGCATCCACTCCGTCATGCCTTCCACCCTCCCAGCCGGAACGAGTCGGCGAAACCCTTCAACGGGTCCGACCGGCGCGCCGTGATCCTGTTTACGACCGCGACGGGCCGCTCGCGATAGGCGCCCTGCAATGCGTCTGCGAGGGCGGCCAGCGCCGGCGATGCGGGCGCATACTGGACCGAGCCCGACTGTTCGATGACCAGGCCGGCGCGTTGCAGGACGCGTATGCAGTCGGTCACCAGCGTCGTGCTGGCGCGCATTTCCGCGACCAGATCGTTGGTCGCCCAGGCGAGGTCCGGGTTCCGTTTAAGAAGGATCAGGGCCTCGAGCGCCCACACAGATGGAATGGCCGCCTCGATGAAGGCCGCCAACTCAGGATCCACGCCGCCTTGCCCTGCCGCGCTCACGCCCCGAACGCCCGATCTGGCTTCGTGTGCATGGCGCGGGAAGCTAGTCGCTGAATTCCGGTTGGCAATGACAAAATATCTTCGTGATGGTCGGAACTCTTCGCAATCTTCACGGTTTTCTGGAGTTGGTTCGGGGGAACGTACGGGCGTGGCCGGGGGGCATGGCGAGCGCGAAAGCGGGGCGCCTCCTTCCTGACAGACGAACGGCGGAACCTTCGAAGCGCTTGCTTCTGAGCTGAAGGTGAATGATGTCACTTGCCACCGTCGTTGAGCCCACCCTCGACAACCGCCAGCTTCTTACGGCCCTGAGGGCGTTCCGCAGGGGCGATTTCTCGGTCCGGCTGCCAGGCGGCCTGACGGGGATGGACGGCGAGCTGGCCGAGGCCTTCAACGACGTCGTCGAACTGAACGACCGGATGAGCCGTGAGTTCAGCCGCCTCGGCGAGGCCGTGGGCCGTCAGGGCAAGATCAACAACCGCGCGCGCGTGCCGTCCGCCACCGGGGCGTGGGCCGACAGCGTCGACGCCGTCAACACCCTGATCGCCGACATGGTCCACCCCACCGCCGAAATGGCGCGCGTGATCGGCGCCGTGGCCAAGGGCGACCTGTCGCAGACCATGGACCTCGAGAATGAGGAGCAGCCCCTGCGCGGCGAGTTCCTGCGCATCGGCCGGGTCGTGAACACCATGGTGGGCCAGCTGGGCTCGTTCGCTTCCGAAGTGACCCGCGTGGCGCGGGAAGTGGGCACCGAGGGCAAGCTGGGCGGTCAGGCGAACGTGAAGGGCGTGGCCGGCACCTGGAAAGACCTGACCGACAACGTGAACTTCATGGCCGCCAACCTGACGGGTCAGGTGCGGAACATCGCCGAGGTGACCACCGCCGTGGCCAACGGCGACCTGAGCCGCAAGATCACCGTGGACGTGAAGGGCGAGGTGCTGGAGCTGAAGAACACCATCAACACCATGGTGGACCAGCTGAACTCCTTCGCCTCGGAAGTGACCCGGATGGCCCGCGANCCCCCGGGTTTCGGGCGCGCCCGAGACGTCACACGACGACGCGCCCGCAAGATCACCGTGGACGTGAAGGGCGAGGTGCTGGAGCTGAAGAACACCATCAACACCATGGTGGACCAGCTGAACTCCTTCGCCTCGGAAGTGACCCGGATGGCCCGCGAGGTGGGTACGGAAGGCAAGCTGGGCGGCCAGGCGAACGTGAAGGGCGTGGCCGGGACCTGGAAGGATCTGACCGACAACGTGAACTTCATGGCCGCCAACCTGACGGGTCAGGTGCGGAACATCGCCGAAGTGACCACGGCCGTGGCCAAGGGCGACCTGTCCAAGAAGATCACCGTGGACGTGAAGGGTGAAATCCTCGAGCTGAAATCGACCATCAACACCATGGTGGACCAGCTGAACGCCTTCGCCTCGGAAGTGACCCGCGTGGCGCGTGAAGTGGGCACGGAAGGGAAACTGGGCGGTCAGGCGCGCGTGGAAGGCGTCGGCGGCACGTGGAAGGACCTGACCGACAACGTGAACCTGATGGCTGACAACCTGACGGGTCAGGTGCGGAACATCGCCGAAGTGACCACCGCCGTGGCCAAGGGCGACCTGTCCAAGAAGATCACCGTGCAGGTGCGCGGCGAGGTGCTGGAGCTGAAGGACACCATCAACGTCATGGTGGACCAGTTAAACGCGTTCGCCTCGGAAGTGACCCGCGTGGCCAAGGAAGTGGGCACGGACGGCAAGCTGGGCGGTCAGGCCCAAGTGGAGGGCGTTACGGGCGCCTGGAAGGACCTGACCGACAATGTGAACCTGATGGCCGACAACCTGACGGGTCAGGTGCGGAACATCGCCGAAGTGACCACGGCCGTGGCCAACGGCGACCTTTCGAAGAAGATCACCGTCGACGTGAAGGGCGAGATCCTCGAGCTGAAATCGACCATCAACGTCATGGTGGACCAACTGAACTCCTTCGCCTCGGAAGTGTCGCGCGTGGCCCGTGAAGTGGGCACCGAGGGCAAGCTGGGCGGTCAGGCGAACGTGAAGGGCGTCGGCGGCGCCTGGAAGGACCTCACCGACAACGTGAACTTCATGGCCGCCAACCTGACGGGTCAGGTGCGGAACATCGCCGAGGTGACCACCGCCGTGGCCAACGGCGACCTGTCCAAGAAGATCACCGTGGACGTGAAGGGCGAAATCCTCGAGCTGAAATCCACCATCAACGTCATGGTGGACCAGCTGAACGCCTTCGCCTCGGAAGTGACCCGCGTGGCCCGTGAAGTGGGCACCGAGGGCAATCTGGGCGGTCAGGCGCAGGTGACCGGCGTGACCGGCACCTGGAAAGACCTCACCGACAATGTGAACCTGATGGCCGACAACCTGACCGGTCAGGTGCGGAACATCGCCGAGGTGACCACCGCCGTGGCCAACGGCGACCTGTCGAAGAAGATCACCGTCGACGTGAAGGGTGAAATTCTCGAGCTGAAATCGACCATCAACACCATGGTGGACCAGCTGAACGCCTTCGCCTCGGAAGTGACCCGGGTGGCGCGTGAAGTGGGTACGGAAGGCAAGCTGGGCGGTCAGGCGAACGTGAAGGGCGTCGCGGGTACGTGGAAGGATCTGACCGACAATGTGAACTTCATGGCCGGCAACCTGACCGGTCAGGTCCGGAACATCGCCGAGGTGACGACCGCGGTGGCCAAGGGCGATCTGTCCAAGAAGATCACCGTGGACGTGAAGGGCGAAATCCTCGAGCTGAAGAACACCATCAACGTCATGGTGGACCAGCTGAACGCCTTCGCATCCGAAGTGACCCGCGTGGCCAAGGAGGTCGGCACCGAGGGCAAGCTGGGCGGTCAGGCGCGCGTGGAAGGCGTTGGCGGCACCTGGAAGGACCTGACCGACAATGTGAACTCCATGGCCGCCAACCTGACGGGTCAGGTGCGCGGCATCGCCGACGTCGTGACCGCCGTGGCCAACGGCGACCTGAAGCGCAAGCTGACCGTGGACGCCAAGGGCGAGATCGCCTCGCTGGCCGACACCATCAACGGCATGATCGAGACGCTCGCCATCTTCGCCGATCAGGTGACCAACGTGGCCCGCGAGGTGGGCATCGAGGGCAAGCTGGGCGGGCAGGCGAGGGTGCCCGGCGCCGCCGGCCTGTGGCGCGACCTAACCGACAACGTGAACCAGCTGGCCGGCAACCTGACCACACAGGTCCGCGCCATCGCCGAGGTGTCGACCGCCGTGACCAAGGGCGAGCTGACCCGCTCCATCACCGTCGAGGCCTCCGGCGAGGTGGCGGCGCTGAAGGACAACATCAACGAGATGATCCGGAACCTGAAGAACTGGCGCCGCTGATCAACGCCCAGCACGCGGTGTTCTACGTCTCCGACAAGGACGCCAACGACGACCCCATACTGGTTCTGGCCGCCGCCTACGCCGCGACCGAGCGCGAGGACCTGTCGCCGACCTTCCGTCTGGGCCAGAGCCTGATCGGGCAGTGCGCCAAGGAGAAGGAGCGAATCCTTCTGACCAACGTGCCCCAAGACTACGTCCAGATCGGCTCGGGTCTGGGGGCGTCCGCCCCGTTGAACATCATCATCCTGCCGGCCCTGTTCGAGGGCGAGGTCAAGGCGGTGATCGAACTGGCCACGTTTGGCGAGTTCTCGGAAACCCACCAGTCCTTCCTCAGCCAGCTGATGGAATCGGTCGGCATCGTGCTCAGCACCATCGCCGCCAACATGCGCACCGAGGGGCTGCTGTCGCAGTCGCAGCTGCTGACCGCCGAACTTCAGGCTCAACAGGACGAGCTGAAATCCACCAACGACCGGCTGGAGCAGCAGGCCGCCTCGCTGCGCCAGTCCGAGGAACTGCTGCGCGCCAAGCAGGAGGAGTTGCAGCAATCCAACGCCGAACTGGAGGACAAGGCGGTCCTGCTGTCTGCCCAGAACCAGCAGGTGGAAGCCAAGAACCGCGAGGTGGAACAGGCCCGTTTCGCGCTCGAGGAAAAGGCCGAACAGCTGGCCCTGACATCGAAATACAAGTCGGAATTCCTGGCCAACATGAGCCACGAACTGCGCACGCCGCTGAACAGCCTGCTGATACTGTCCAAGATGCTCAGCGAGAACACCCAGGGGAACCTGACCGGCAAACAGGTCGAGTTCTCAAAGAACATCCACGCCGCCGGTTCGGACCTGCTGGGGCTGATCAACGACATCCTCGACCTGTCCAAGATCGAGTCCGGCACCGTCACCCTCGACATCGGCGAGATGGCGCTGGAATCCCTGCGCGACCAGATGCAGCGCACCTTCGCCCAGATCGCCCAGGACAAGAAACTGGACTTCTCGATCGACATCGATCCGGATCTGCCGCCGTCGATGTACACCGACGACAAGCGGCTGCTGCAGATCATCAAGAACCTGCTGTCGAACGCCTTCAAATTCACCGAGAGCGGCTCGGTGCGGCTGCGCGTCGACCGCGTCGCCGAGGGCTGGAGCCCCGGCAACGAGCACCTCAACAAGGCCGGTCAGGTCCTCGCCTTCTCGGTGCAGGACAGCGGCATCGGTATTCCGGAAGACAAGCAGCGGATCATCTTCGAGGCCTTCCAGCAGGCCGACGGCACCACCAGCCGCAAATACGGCGGCACGGGTCTGGGCCTGTCGATCAGCCGTGAAATCACCCGCACCCTCGGCGGTGAGCTGAAGGTCGAGAGCGAGCCCGATCAGGGCTCGACCTTCACCCTGTACCTGCCGCTGAACTTCACCCCCGCAACCGCGGTCGCCGGGCCGACGGCCCGTGAGGCCTCGCGCGCCGTCACCGTTCGCACCGCCTCGGAAGAGGAGGAGATCGAAGCCGTCGAGATCATCGCCGACGACCGCGACACGGTCTCGCCGGGCGACCCTGTCATCCTGATCGTCGAGGACGACCCACGCTTCGGAGCCATCCTTCTGGCGCTCGTGCGCGACAGCGGTTTCAAGGGCGTCATCACCCACGAAGGCGTGGCCGCGGCCTCACTTGCCCGCCGCTACGGACCGCAGGCGATCATGCTGGATGTCGGCCTGCCCGACATGGACGGTCTGGCCCTGCTGGACCTGCTGAAGCGCACGCCCGAGACGCGGCACATTCCGGTGCATGTGATCTCGGCCCACGATCAGGCCGGTCTCGGCCTGTCGATCGGCGCCTTCGGTTTCACGCCGAAGCCGATCGACCGGGAGGGCGTTGTGGCCAGCCTGGACGAGGTGAAGAAATTCGTCTCGGCCGCCAACCGCCGGCTGATCCTGGTCGGGCCCGCGGGCGAGGCGCAGGCGCTGCTGAAATCCGCCTTCGGTTCGGTCGTCCGTGTCGATGCGCTCAAGGGTCTGACCAAGGCGAAGATGAAGCCGGCCGACAGCCTGATCGTCGACGTCTCGGCGGCGCCGATACCCGAGCTGGTCGACTGGCTGAAGGTCGCCGACCGTCCCGCCGTGGTCTACGCCGGCGACACCCTGTCGTCGCTGGACGAGCGGCGTCTGCGGCTGGCCGTCTTCGCCGGCCACGCCCGTCTGGCCCGCACGCCCGAACAGCTGCTGGAGCAGGCCACCCTGCTGCTGCACGAGCCGACGGACAAGCTGTCGGAAACCGCCCGCACCACCCTGGCCCAGACCCGCAAGGAGGACGCCATCCTGACCGGGCGCACCGCGCTGGTCATCGACGACGACATCCGGAACATCTTCTCCATGGCCAGCGCCCTGGAGGAGTTCGGGGTCGACCTGCTCTATGCGGAAAGCGGCCGCGCGGGCCTCGACCTGCTGGCCCAGCATCCGGAGACTGACCTGATCCTCGTCGACATCATGATGCCCGACATGGATGGCTACGAGACCATGCGCGAGATCCGGGCCCTGCCCCGGTTCGCCCGCATCCCGATCATCGCCGTGACCGCCAAGGCGATGAAGGGCGACCGTCAGAAATGCATCCAGGCCGGCGCCTCGGACTATGTCTCCAAGCCGGTCGATATCGACTATCTGATCTCGGTCATGCGGGTGTCGATCCAGCGCGCCGACGCCGGCCGCCTCACCGTCTCCGAACAGGCCGCGCTGCCCGAACCGGCGGCCGTCTGATGGGTCGTCGCACCAAGCCGAAGCCCCTGACCGCCCGCGTCCTTATCGTCGATGACGATGAGCGCAACGCCTTCGCCGCGCGCGAGGCGCTGGAGGTGCTGGGTCATGAACTGGTCATCGCCCGCTCGGGCGAGGAGGCGCTGCGCCTGCTGTTGCATCAGGAGTTCGCGGTCATCCTGCTGGACCTGCATATGCCCGGCATGGACGGCTACGAGACCGCCAAGCTGATCCGCGAGCATCCGCGCACGCGCGACACGCCGATCGTCTTCGTCACCGCTGTGTTCCGCGACGAGGCGCACATCTTCCAGGCCTATACGGCCGGCGCCGTCGATGTGGTGTTCAAGCCTGTCGATCCCTTTATCCTGCGCTCCAAGGTCGCCATCCTGGTCGAGCTGCACCTCAAGACGCTGGAGGTGCGCCGGCAGGCCGAGGAACAGCATGCCCTGCTCGAGGCGAACGCCCGCATCAGCGAGGAGAAGCTGGCCGCTGAACTGGCGCTGCGCGAGGCGCGGGAACGTCAGGACACCATCCTGAAATCCCTGCCGGTGGTTTTCACCTCGCGGGCCAATGTCCATCCGTATCCGGCCCTGTTCGTCAGCGACAGCATCATGCCGCTGACGGGTTTCCCCGCCAGCCGCTTCGTTGAAGAGCCCGAGATCGGGCTGGGCCGTATCCATCCCGAGGACGCCGAGAAGGTCGCCAACTGCCTGATGCAGGCCTCCATCAGCGGGGCCTACGCGTGCGAATACCGCTGGCAATGTTCGGACGGAACCTACCGGACCTTCCTCGATCAGGGCGTCTGGGTCCCGGACGCCAACGGCGGCGGCGGCGAGATTCTCGGCACGCTCCTCGACGTTACGGATCGTCGTCAGCTGGAAGAACATCTGGCGCAGGCGCGCAAGATGGAGGCGGTGGGCCAGCTGACCGGCGGCGTGGCGCACGACTTCAACAACCTGCTGACCGTCGTGCTCGGCAATGCAGATATCCTGCTGCGCCGGCTGGGCGAGAAAGAGCCGCGCATCACCCGACAACTGTCCGCCATCCGAGCGGCGGCCGAGCGGGGGCAGACCCTGACCCGTCAGCTGCTGGCCTTCTCCCGCAGGCAGCAACTGAACCCGCAGGTGATCGACCTGAACGCCCTGATCCGGGACTTCACGCCGCTGGTTCAGCAGGCGGTGGGAGAGGGCGTCACCATCTCGCTGGAGCTGTCCAAAGGCCCCTTGCACGCCTCGATCGACCCCACCCATCTGGAAACCGCCTTGCTGAACCTGGCGGTCAATGCGCGCGACGCCATGGAGGGCGAAGGCCAGCTGGTGGTGACCACGTCCAACGTGACGGAGGACGAGGCGCATCCCATGGCCCGGATTCTTGTCCGCGACACGGGGCCGGGCATGGCCGAGGACGTCGCACAGCGCGTCTTCGAACCCTTCTACACCACCAAGGAAGTCGGTCGCGGCACGGGCCTGGGCCTGTCGCAGGTCTATGGTTTTGTCAGCCAGTCGGGCGGTCGCATCGACGTATCGGCGACACCCGGCGAGGGCGCCGTCTTCGAACTGATGCTGCCGCTTACCGACGAAGCGCCTGCCGCTCCCGAGGTCGAGATCGAGGCGAGCGAGGTCGAGGCCGGTTCGGAACGGGTGCTGATCGTCGAGGACGATCCGGCGGTCCTCAGCCTGTGCCTCGATATGCTGACCAGCCTGGGCTACCGCTGCGACGTCGCCTCGGACGCGGGCGGGGCCCTGCACCGGCTGGACAGCGATTCCGACTATGACCTGCTGTTCTCGGACGTGATCATGCCGGGCGGCATGAACGGCATCGAGCTGGCGCAGAAGGCGCAGGAGAGGCGTCCGGAGCTCAAGGTGCTTCTGACGTCAGGCTATCTCGGCGAAACCGGCAACCAGATGCAGCACGACTTCCCGCTGATCGACAAACCCTACCAATGCGCAGAGCTGGCGACCCGGCTGCGCGCGGTGCTCGGCGCTCCGGTCATGGCCGAGGCGAAGTGAGACGGGTCTGAATTGGGCTGACGGCCTCGTCCTCGGGGATCGCGCTCAGCGGCCCGCCGGCGCCGAGGTTTCGGCGAGGGCCATTTCGAGCGGGGCGTTCGGGGTCGGGCCGAGGCTTCGGGGCCGGCGGCGCGGCTGGATCTGCATGACGAGGGTGCGGCCGCCGTTGACGATACGAGCACGCGCGCGTTGCGGCGTCCGGATCCGGTCGGCGTTTGCGAGTTGCAGGGGCAGACGGATGCGACCGTCGTCCAGGGCGTACAGAAGCTGATACCGGTCCGCGACGGCTGCGAGCGGCGTCAGGTCGGTCCGCTTGTTATCCAGCACGAGGGTGCGGCCGCCGGCGCGCGCCAGCAGCACGGCGTGCTGTTCGCGATCGACGGAGTCCCAGACGATGACGATCCGCAGGTCGGCGGCGGAGAACCCAAGCTGGCGCAGCGCAAAATATTTGGCGGTGGCGAAGTCTTCGCAGTCGCCGCCGCGCGCCAGCATCTCGGCGGGCGTAGCCCAATAGTCGGCCTGACCCCAGTTGGCGGTGTCGGAGACATAGGTCAGGGCGTTCACCTGGCGATTGACCGCCTTCAGCTGGCGAACGACCGGATCAGCGCGCAGCCTGTCGAGCCGGCGGGTCCAGTCCGCCACGTCGCAGTGCGCGGCCTTGACCTTGCCGGAGGGCTTGCAGGTCGGGCCCGTCTGAAACGCGGGCGCTTCCGCGGATACCATGCGATCCGTCATCGCCGCCCAGCGCGGCGCGACGATCGACGCACCGCCGGAGGCCGGCGAGAAGGCCAGGTCCAGCGCCGCCGCGGTGTCGCGGGCGCTCGCTGGAACGGCCGCGCACAGCAAGGCGGCCGTGGCGATCGCTGCAATCCTGAAGCCCTGACGCATGAAGCAACCCCTCGTCGTTTGACTGACCGGAGGTTCGCATCGGGGTTTTAAGAACCCGGCTGACGGAGTTGGTTAAAATATTAATAAGAGAAGAATAGTTATGAAACCATATATAAATCTTAACCATCGAAATTAAATATTCAAGAAATACTCGTGTCTTGCTTAACGTCTGGAAGTTGATGGTAAGTATACAGCTAGGTAGATGTTGGATCCGGAAGGCGGTGAAAACCCTCGGTAGCCGGTCGACATCAATATATAGCGGGAAACAATCGTAGTTAACCGCAATATGTAGCGATGGTCTCACTGAAATAATGCGGTTATATATTTCTCTGGTCGGGTAGCAGCCTCGGGCGGCCGCAACCGTCCAGCTCGGGGGGACCATGAATTTGACGCGTCTGTTCGCGCCGGCGACGGCGACGATGATCATGGCTGTGAGCAGCCTGTGCCTGACGATGAACGCTCATGCCCAGGTGGCCCGCGCGCCCCAGGTCGATCCCGGTCGGATCGACGAGCGCCTGCGCGAGCGTCGCGATCTGCCGCCCGTTTCTCCCGCGGACGTTCCGTTGCTGCCCCAACAGGAGGCAGGACCCGAGACGAACCTGTCAGTGACCCTGCGCGAGGTGCGGTTCGAGGGCGCGACCTCGGTTCCGCTCGAGACGCTGACTGGCATCGCGGAGCCCTACCTTGATCGCGAGATGCCGTTGTCGGGCGTGTTCCAGCTGGCCGAGGCCATTACGGCCGAATACCGCCGCCGTGGCTTCGTCCTGTCACGCGCCGTGGTGTCGCCGCAGCGGATCGAGAACGGCGTGGTGACCATCCAGGTGCTGGAGGGATATATCGCGGGCGTGACCATCGAGGGCGACCCGGGCGGTTATCGTCCCTTCCTCGAACAGTACACGGCGCCGGTCACGGCCTCGCGTCCCACAGACGGGCGTGTCCTTTCGCGGGCCCTGCTTCTGGCGCGAGACCTCAAGGGCGTCGACATCCGCTCGGTCGTGACCCCTTCGGCCACCCTGCCGGGAGCGGCTGACCTCAACCTGGTCGTGGAGCGTCGGCCGGTCGAAGCCTTCTTCGCCGTCGACAACCGCGGCTCCCGCTGGCTGGGCCCGGTCCAGGCCTATGCCGGGGTCACCTTCAATGACGGGCTCGGCTTCGGCGAGAGCATCTCCGCCACTCTGGTCGCCGCTCCCGCGGACGGCGAGCTGGGCTACGTCTCGCTGGACTATGACCAGCCGGTGGGCGGGTCGGGCCTGCGTTTCAATGGCTATTTCAGCTACACCGCCACCGAGCCCGGCGAAGAGCTGGGCATCCTCGGCATCGAGGGCGAGAGCACCACGGCCGGATTCGGCTTCGCATATCCTCTCATTCGCAGCCGCGAACTCAACGTGATCGGCCGCACCGCCTTCACCGTGCGCAACGCCTCGTCCAGCAACTTCCTCGTCGATCCGATCTTCGACGACCGACTGCGTACGCTCACCGCCGACATCGGCGGCAACTACGCCGATCCGACGGGCGGCCTGAACAGCGCCCGCCTGGGCGTTGTCACCGGCTTCAGCATCTTCGACGGCACCGTTCGGACGGACCTCGACAAATCGCGCGCCACCGGCACCGGCGTCTTCATCCGGGTCAATTTCGAGATGGCCCGCGTCCAGCCCCTTCCGGGCGGCGTTTATCTCCAGGCGGCGATCGCCGGCCAGTGGAGTTCGGACAGTCTGCTGGCGTCCGAGGAGTTCGGCCTCGGCGGCTCCAATTTCGGTCGCGCCTTCGACCCGTCCGAGATCACCGGCGACGAAGGCCTGGCCGGCAAGATCGAACTGTTCAAGACCATCTCGCTCGACGGCGTGTCCTCGATCGAACCCTACATTTTCTACGAAACCGGCTTTGTGCGTCAGATCGATCCGCTCCCGGCCGAATCCCGGCGGGACACGCTCGGCTCAGGCGGCATCGGCGTGCGGATCGCCGCCGACGACAACTGGGCCGCCTCTCTCGAATATTCCCAGCCCTTCGAAAGGGACGTCGCGTCCGAGGGCGACCGCGACGCCCGCCTCTTCTTCTCGATCTCGGCGGCCTTCTAGGGGCGACACAAAATCTGCGCCTCGCCCCGGGCGTAAACGGGGGTTCTGGAGACGACCATGAGCAAGCGCACTGCACTCCGCACCGCCCCAGTCCTCCGCCGCAGGTCCTTCCTGATGGCCACGGCCGCCGCAGTGGCCCTGACCGGGCTGCCGGTGGGCCCCGCATGGGCAGATCCGGACCAGGTGTCCCCGGACGCCAGCGCGTCCAGCGCCGGAATCGCCCATGGGTCCGGCGGGTCCGCCCGGCTTCCGGGCGGCGAGCGCGTCGTACGTGTTCCCCATAACGGACCTGCGGTGCTGCCGGATGTCGCCCGCAACGCCCTGCCCCGCGATCCCAACGTGGTCGCCGGCGGCGCGACCTTCGCAGAGGATGGTTCGCGTCTCGACATCAACCAGTCGACGGACCGTGTGGTTATCGACTGGCGCAGTTTCGACATCGGTCGGGACGCGCAGGTCAACTTCTTCCAGCCGGGCAGCGGCTCGATCGCCGTCAACCGCATCTCGCAGGGCGGAGTCCCCAGCCAGATCCAGGGCGTCCTGCGCGCCAACGGCACGGTGGTGATCCTCAACCCGAACGGGGTGATCTTTTCGGCGACCTCGCGCGTCGATGTCGGCGGCCTCGTCGCCTCGACGGGCCGGATGGACGTCAGCCAGTTCATGGCCGGTTCGAGCCGTCTCGACTTCACCGACGCGAGCTCGGGCGAGATCCTGACGGGAGGCGCGATCAACATCGCTTCGGCAGGTCTGGCCGCCTTTGTCGCCCCGCATGTCCGCAACGACGGCGTCATCAACGCCCGGCTCGGGCGGGTGGCGCTGGCGTCGGGCGAGACCTTCACCCTCGATCTGGCCGGAGACAGGTTGATCGAACTGGGCCTCGGCGCCCGTTCGCCGCTGGTCGAGAATTTCGGGTCCATTCTGGTGGATGGCGGGCGGGTGCAGCTCAGCGCCGTGGCCGCCGGCGCCGTGGTCGATCAGGTGATCAACGCCGGAGGTCTCATCTCGGTGGCCTCGGCCCGCGCCGAGGGCGGCGCCATCGTGCTTGAAGGCGCCGAGGGCGGCGTAACCGTCAGCGGCGAACTGAACGCTTCGGGCGCCACGGGCGGCGGCGACATAGCCATCGGCGGCGCGACCATCCAGACCGCCGCCGGCGCCGTCCTGCGCGCCGACGCGACCACGACCGGCGACGGCGGTTCGATCGTGGCGATCGCCGGAGGCCAGGGGACCTACGCCGGAACCCAGTCCGCCCGCGGCGGCGCGAACGGAGGCGACGGCGGCTTCATCGAGACGTCGGGCAAGACTGTCAGCCTCGACGCCGGCCTGCGCGTTGACACGACGGCTTCCAACGGAGCCAACGGCTCGTGGTCGATCGACCCGGAAGATCTGGTGATAGGCGCGGGCGAGGCCGCGGCCGTGGTCGCCAGCCTGGCGACGACCAATGTCGTGCTGCAGGCGCAGAACTCGATCACGATCGACAGCCTGATCAACAGTTCGGCCCAGTCGAACGCCAACACCCTGTCGCTCAACGACGAAGGCGGCGTCGCCGGCCTGACCGTCAACCTGAACGCCGCCATTCGCCTGGGCGCCAACCAGCGCCTGCTGGGTCAGGCGACCCAGGTGAACGTCCGCAATGGCGGCGTCATCCAGAATGCGGTGGACGTGGCCTTGGCCAATGCCGGGATTTTGATCGGCGCCGGGGACTATGTCGGCGGCACGATCATCAACAGGAATGGTCTGACCCTGACCGGCCAGGCCGGCGCCCGGATCGTCCTGCCCGAGACGCCCGAGCTCAACGGCCTGACCATCGCCGCCGACAATGTCACCGTCCAGGGCCTCGAGATCGTCGGCCCGGCGGCAAGCCAGTCCTACCTGACCTATGGCTGGTCGGGCATCACCCGCGGCATCTTCGCGATGAACGGGGCCGACAACTTCACCATTGCAAACAACAACATCCACGGCGTGCGCACGGGCATCCTCGTCGACGGCCGCAACGCCGGCGGCTCGATCACCGGCAACCTCATCGACAACACCAAGAGCGGCGTCTCGGTCCAGTACACCGACGCCGGCCTGCTCAACGCCGAGGGCTTCGCGGTCAATATCGCGGGCAACAGCGAAGGCCCGTTCGGCAATGAGTGGGGCTTCAACTTCCACCTGAACGGCCACCAGACGCCGGGCGGCCTCGTCGGCAACGCGGTCAAGATCGCGCCGACCGCCTCTACGGCGGTGCAGCAGGCGCTGCTGGCCGTGTCGGCCGCCAATGGCGGGATGTCGGCGCAGGATCAGGGCTACAGCTTCGCCAACCGGACCTCGGTCCATGTCGGCATCGGGGGCAATGACGCCAATCAGGGCAGCGCCCTCGGCCGGCTGGCCACCATCCAGGCCGGCATCAATGCCGTGGTCAACGGCGGCAAGGTCAATGTCGGCGCGGGCACCTTCGTGCAGCCCACCGGGTCACCGGCCTATCTGTGGGTCAACAAGTCGGTCGAGATCGCCGGCGCGGGCCAGGGGCTGACCATCATCGACGCGCGTGGCGCCTCGACCTACGGCATCCGCGTCCAGGCGGATAACGTCAACCTGCACGACTTCACCCTGTGGGGCGTCGCGGCGACCGGCAACACCTATGGCGTCAAGGTCGAGCCGCTGCAGACCGGCCCGAACGATCCCAACGCCCGCTTGCTGAATTTCGCGCTGAGCAACGTCACCATCCAGGGCTCGGGAAAGACCGAACTGGACCTGAACGGCGTCATCGGCGCGACCATCTCCAATGTCACGGCCAACGGCATGACCGTCGGCGGGTCGACGATCACCGCCGGCAACGGCATTTCGATCACCGACAGCGCCAACATCACCCTGACCGGCGTGACCACGCTCAACAACGCCTGGGGCGGTCTGGCGCTGTACCAGTCCAACAACTTCTTCAACCAGCAGGTCACCAACATCTCGGTGGATGGATCGAACGCCTTCAACGAGGCGAACGGCGTCTATCTCCAGGACAAGTCCGCCGGTGGCGCCGGCAGCGTGGTCGGCGGGGTCGGGCTCGACTACGGCGTGCTCAACATCGCCGGCTACGGCTATATCGTCAGCGATCGCAGCAATGCGGCCGACATCTACACCTGGTTCCAGCGCGATGAGGCCACGGCCTTCAACTGGCTGGGCCTGACGGGCCGCGCCGCGACCGGCTTCATCGAGGGCTGGAACGGGACGGCGGGCAACAATGTCTTCTCCGTCGGCGTGATCGGCCCGACGGCCATGTCGATCAACGCCGCCATCGCCGCCGCGCGCACAGGGGGGACCATCAATATCGGCGCGGGCGCCTACGCCCCGACCGTCCGGCTCAGCAAGGGCCTCACCCTCGCCGGCGCCGGCATCGGGCAGACCAGTCTGACCGGCGGCATCCTGATGTCGGGCGCGTTCAACGATCTGACGCTGAGGGGCTTCACCGTCACCGGCAACGCCGGCGGCGGCTTCGTGGTCCAGGGCGGTCAGATCACCAATCTGACGGTCGACGGCGTGCGTATCGACGGCCAGAACGTCGCGGGCCGCCATGGCTTCGGCAGCGGCCAGTACGGCGGCGCGATCTCCATCACCAACTCGCAGTTCGCCAACATCGACGGCTGGGTGGTCTTCGACACGCGCAGCGGCGCAGGCGCCGGTGGCGGCACGCAGATCGCCAGCGGCGTCTTCTCGAACAACACCATCGACAACTCGCGCGGCAATGTCGCCTTCCGTCAGCAGACGGGCGCCTTCGCGTATCCGAACATCGTCATCGCCAACAACACGGTGAGCAATGTCGGAAACTCGACCAATTCGTTCGGCGGCGTCTTCAAGGTGTTCAACGCCAATACGGTCGACTTCACCGGCAACAGCGTCAGCGGCGTCGGAACCAGCGGCTTCAATCCGGCGGGGGAGGCGGCCTACGGCGCGGTGCTGATCACCCGCGACGTCCAGCAGCTGAACATCGTCGGCAACACCTTCGCCAACAACAACCAGGTGCTGGCGATCGAGCCGGGCCGCGGTCTTTCGACCAACACCTTCCTGGCCGGCAACACTTTCACCAACAACCGCTACGGCATCTACATGCCGAACAACGCCCTGGCGGGCGGCGCGGTCACCTTCGGAGCCGGCAACAATTTCATCGCCGGCGCGAACACGGTGCAGCACATCGTGTGGCGCAGCGCGGCGGGTCTCGACCTGACCGGGGTGTCGTTCAACGGCAAGCTCGGCTCGGCCATGAGCCTCGACGAACTGTTCGACGTCGAGGATCTGATCAGCCACGGCACGGACGTCGCCGGCCGTGGTCTGGTCCGCGTCAAGGCGGGCGAGGTCTTTGTCACCACGGGCTCGGGTTCGATCCAGCGCGGCGTCAATGTCGCTTTGGCCGGCGACACCGTTCGCGTCGATGCGGGGACCTATGCCCTGCCCGGCGAGCTCAGCATCACCAGGAGTCTGAGTCTGATCGGCGCGGGCGCAGGGGCCACCATCTTCAACTCGGCCTCGACCGGCTACGGCATCTTCGCGGCGGCGAACGACGTGACCCTGAGCGGCTTCACTTTCAACGGCAACCCGGGCGGCAGCTACGGCATCAAGGTCCAGCCCAACTCGGGCGCCGCCGGCGCGCGGGTCAGCGATTTCACCATCACCGGCGTGGCCATCAACGGCACGCGCCGCACCGGCCTGGACCTGAACGGCGTGGTGGGAGCGGTCATCGACGGGGTCACCGTGACCGGCGCCACCGCCGGCAATGGCATCTCGATCACCGACTCGGCCGATGTGACGGTGCGCAACACCACCACCTCGGGCAACGCCTGGGGCGGCCTGGCCCTCTATCAGGCCAACCGCTTCTACAATCAGCGGGTCGAAGGCATCGTGGTCGAGGCGAGCAATGCGTTCGGCGAGAACCGGGGACTCTACACCCAGGACGAGTCGGCCCTGTTCAACTTCGGCAGCCTGACCCTGCCGGGCTTCAACTTCACAGTCCGCAACGACGCCTTCCAGCCGGACGCAGCGGGATACACCTTCTACAAGGCCGGCCTGCAGGACGCCCTGAACTTCGCCGTCGGTCTGGGGGCGGGCGGCAGCTACGTCCAGGGCTGGAACGGCAGCCAGGGCGACAACCACTTCCATGTCGGCGCAGGCGATGCGGGCGCGGGCCTGCAGTTCCTGTCGATCCAGACCGCCTTCGACAAGTCGTCGACCGGATCGGTGATCGACGTCGCTTCCGGCCTCTATGGCGGCGTCTCCACCCTGACCGGTCAGCGCGACCTGCGCTTCGGCGTGGTGGAACTGGGCGGGCTGGTCCTGACGTCGGGGGCTTCCGGCACGATCCTCTCGGGCGACATCACCGCCACGGGCAGTCTCGATCTCGCCGGCGCGATCGTGCTGGGCGGCGACACCCGTCTGGCGGCGGGCGGCGACATCAGCCTGATCGGGGTCGATGGCCAGCATGCGCTGGCGGTCGAGGGTCAAGGCGCGGTCCATGTGGGCCAGGTCGGCGCCTCGGCCGCGCTGACCTCGCTCTCGGTGACCGGCGCGGACATCATTCTGCGCGGCGCCAACACGACGGGCGGCCAGTCCTTCAGCGGCGACACGGTCCTGCTTTGGGGCGGGTTCGACGCCGGGGGCGACTTCATCGTCGACGGCCCGACCACCCTGGGCGGGGACAGCGTCATCGACAGCGACGGAGATATCCGGCTCGACGCCATCGACGGCGAGTACAACCTGTCGCTCAACGCCGGCGGCGCGGTCGACCTTGGCGTGATTGGTGCAATCGAGGCGCTGAACGGCCTCAATGTGCTGGGCGCGGCCATCACCTCGCAGGGCGCGACCACCACGGCCTTCCAGAGCTGGAACGCGCCCACGGTCGGTCTGTCCGGAGCTTATGCCGCGGGCGGGGACATCACCGTCAACGGCGCGGCAAACCTGAACGGCGCGACCAGCTTGAACAGCGATGACCATGTCGTCCTGGGTTCGGTCGACGGCGCTCATGACCTGACGATCCGGGCGGTCAATTTCGCCAGCCTCGGCCCGGTCGGCGGGACCACGGCCCTTGCCGGCCTGATCGTCGAGGCGGATCAGATCACCGCCGCGGGCGCCCGGACCACGGGCAGCCAGCTCTTCTCCGGCGTCCGCGTCGGTCTGTCCGGCGCCTTCATCGCCGGCGGCGACTTCACGGTCGACGGCGTGACGGACCTGAACGGCGACGTCGCCATCGACGGCGACGAGGTCGCTCTCGGCTCGGTCGACGGAGCCCATGACCTGACGGTGGTCGCCAATGGCGCGATCAACCTTGGCGCGGTCGGTTCGACCACCGCCCTCGCGTCGTTGGACGTATCCGGGGCCTCGATCATCTCCGTTGGCGCGACGACCACGGGCGACCAGCTCTTCAAGGCCGCTCTGGCCAGGTTGTCGGGAATCTACTCGGCGGGCGGCGACTTCACGGTCGACGGCAGGACGAACCTCATCGGCGACGTCACCATCGAGGGCGACGATGTCGTCCTCGCCGCGGTGGATGGCGCTCACGACCTGACCGTGGACGCCGACGGATCGGTCAACCTCGGCGTGGTCGGTTCAACGGCCGCCCTGGCCTCGCTTGACGTCTCGGGCGCTTCCATCGCCTCGCAGGGCGCGACCACCACGGGCGACCAGATCTTCAAGGCGGCCTCGGTGGGCCTGTCGGGCGCCTACGCCGCCGGGGGCGACTTCGCCGTCGATGGCGCGACGGACCTCCTCGACGACGCCGGGATCGAGGCGGACGCGGTCACTCTGGCGTCGGTCGACGGCGCTCACGATCTGACGGTCGCCGCTCATGGCGCCGTAAGCCTCGGCGTCGTCGGCTCGGCCGTCGCCCTCGCGTCGCTGGATGTCTCGGGCGCTTCCATTGCCTCGCAGGGGGCGGCGACCACGGGCGACCAGGTCTGGACGGCCGCCTCCGTCGGTTTGTCGGGCGCCTATGCGGCCGGCGGCGATCTGGTCGTCGACGGCGCAGCGGTTCTGACCGGCGATGCGAACCTGGATGCGGAAGAAGACGTCGTTCTCGACACGGTCGACGGCGCACATTCGCTGTCGGTCGGCGCGGCAGGCTCGGCCAGCTTCGGTGCGGTCGGCGGGACCATCGCCCTGGCCAATCTGGATGTGACCGCCGCGGCCATCGTCTCGAACGGAGCGGTCACCAGCGGCGACCAGTCGTACGATGCGGCCGCGGTCAATCTGGCGGGCCTCTATGCGGCCGGCGGTGATTTCGTGGTCGACGGCGCGACGATGCTGAACGGTGCAACCTCGATCGACGCCGACGGGGTGGTCATGGGAGCCATCGACGGCGCCCGGCGCCTGTCGATCGCCGCCGATGGCGCGGTCAGCCTGGGAGTCGTCGGCGCGATCACGGCCCTGACCGGGCTCGACGTCTCCGGAGCCTCGATCGTCGCGCGCGGCGCCCGCACCGTGGGCGCCCAGTCCTGGACCGGCGAGGCCATACGCCTCGCGGGTGGTTTCGCCACCGACGGCGGCGACTTCAGCCTGATCGGCCTGACCACGCTGGACGGCGCCACAACGATCAGCACCAACGGCGGCGATGTCGTCACGGGAACGGTCGACGGCTCCGGCGCCGGCGGCCAGTCGCTGTCGGTCGACGCCGGGGCGGGTACGGCCTCCCTCGGTTCGGCAGGTGCGGGCGTGCGCCTCGGCGCGGTGCTGGTCCGATCGGCGGGCACGGTGCTGAACGGCTCGACCTACGCCGGCTCCAGCCTGTCCTTCCTCGGCTCGGACGCGGGTTCGACCGTGCGCCTGACCCGGGCGGTGACCACTTTCAACACCGCGGGGGCCACGGCTGGCGATATCGTCATCCAGCCCGACCTGATCGGCACGGTGAACGGCGCCCAGAGCGTGGTGTTCAACGCCGGCTCCGGTCTGGGGTCCGACAACGGGGACATCACCCTTGGCAACCTCGGCAGTCAGGCGCTCCGCCTCGGCGCCATGACGGTCAGCGGTGACGACTTCTCCGCCCAGACCGTCAAGCTGGCGGGCGACTTCATCTCGGTGCTCAGCGGCGATCAGGTGTTCAGCGCGAACACGCTCGACACGCTCGCCAGCGTGGACGCCAAGGTCGGCGGCAACGACAGCGGACCGGTGGTCGCCGGGGGGGCTGTCACCCTGGCCACCGCAGGGACCAGCACGGGCTCGATCGCGGCGGGCGGTCCCGTCAGCGTCGTCGCGGGGGGGGCGGTCAACCACAACATCGCCTCGACCGGATCGGTCGCCGTGGCCTCGACGGGCGGATCGGTCACGGGCGGCATCCAGGGCGTCGGCCCCGTCTCCGTCAGCGCCCAGGGCGCGGTCAACACCAATGTGACCTCCAGCGGCACGGTGGTCGTCACGTCCACCGGCGGTTCGGTCAGCGGCTCGGTGCAGGGCGGCGCCGGAGTGACGATCGCCGCACAGGGCGCGGTCAACACCAATGTCAGCACCAACGGCACGGCGGCTGTGACGTCCACCGGGGGTTCTGTGAGCGGCTCGGTTCAGGGCGGCGCAGGGGTTACGATCGCGGCCCAGGGTGCGATCAACACCAATGTGACTTCCACCGGCGCGGTGGCCGTGACCTCCAGCGGCGGCTCGGTGACCGGCTCGGTCCAGGGCGGCGCAGGGGTGGCGATCGCCGCCCAGGGTCCGATCACCGCCAATGTCTCCACCCCCGGCGCGGTCACCGTGACCTCGCCTCTGCCGGTCGTCGTCAACGTCAACGCCGGTGCGGTGGTGGTCAATGCTCCGGGCGGCAAGGTCGAGGGCACGTTCGGAACCATCACGACCGATCCGAACGGCACCATCAACGTCAATGGCCAGACGGTGGTCGGCTCGGGCTCCACTGACGCGCGCCAGATCCTCGTCGACCGTTTCCTGGCGCCTGCCGGAGGGATTGTGGGGTCGAGCGGCGTGATCCAGCTGCCGGTCAACCTGGCGGTGGCGCTGATCGCCCCCGCAGGCGAAGGGCGAGGCAACCGTCGGCCGATCGTGGTCAACTCGATCGATCGTCTCGGCGAGCTGCTGCGCCTCGGCTACACGGCCATCATCATCCAGCTCGATTCCGGCGACGACTATGAGCAGGAAATCGATCTGGCGGCCGGGGCGGAGATGCAGCCCGCCGGCTGACGTCGGGAGGGTTGGCGAGGACGGCCCCGGGTCATCCGCCGGACAACAACAGTCCCATCCGGACCAACGAGGACAAGCTGTTGGCCTTCATCTTGGTCATCACCTTGGCGCGGAAAATTTCGACCGTTCGGGGGCTGATTTCCAGGCCCAGGGCGATCTCCTTGTTCGATCGTCCCTCAACCAGGGCGTCGAACACCTGACGCTCGCGGGGCGTCAGCTGATCCAGCCTTTCGGATGCGGCCTTGCGGGCCTCGGCCTCGTTCCGGCGGCCAGCCAGCAGCCCGAGGCAACCCTGCACCGTTTCGATCAGGCGGTGCGGATCGAACGGCTTTTCGATGAAGTCGACAACGCCCGCCTTCATCATCTGAACCGCCAGCGGCACCTCGGCATGGCCGGTGATGACGATGACGGGCCAGGCGTGACCCTTGAGTTCGGCGAGGCGGCGTACGACGTCCGATCCGTCCATGCCGGGCATGCGCACATCGGTGATGACGCAGGCCGACTCCGCCTGCGGCAAGCGTTCGAAGAAGTCAGATCCGCTTGTGAAACCGCGCGCCGTGACCCCTTGGGCCCGCAGCAGCGCCAGCAGGGAATCGCGGACTGCTCCATCGTCGTCGATGACGAAGACCGAAGCGTCCATCACGCGTCCTCCAGTTCACGCTCGCGCAGCAGGCTGAAGGAAAACGCCGCGCCGCCCATCTCGCTCCGCTCGACGCCCAGCGCGCCTCCGTGGCTCTCGACGATGGTGCGGGTGACCGACAGGCCAAGCCCCATGCCGGCGCTCTTGGTGGTCATCAGCGGCCGGAAGATGGTGTCGAGCGCATCCGCGTCGATGCCGCGACCGCTGTCCTCGACCCTCATCTCATAGTGTTCGTCGGAGGTGGCCCGCCCCACGATCCGTACACGGCGGTCCTCCTGTCCCTCCAGCGCCTCGACGGCGTTGCGGATCAGATTGATCATGGCCTGCTGGAACTGGATCCGCTCGGCGCGCACGCGGTCATTGAGATCGTCGATGCGGTATTCGATCACCACGCAGCCGTTGCGTTCGATCATGCCCAGAACACCGTGCATGTCCGCGATCATCGGCGCCACGCGCTCGATTCCCAGGCTGCGGGTTTCGTGGGCCAGCAACTCGCGCATGCGACGGATGATTCCGCCCGCGCGCAGGAGCTGCCCCTTGGCCAGTTCGATCGTTTGACTCAGGGGCTGCCCCATAAGGCCGGCCTTGTCGGCGGCGGTCTGACTGGCATGGAGATAGTTGGTGGCCGCCGTCAGCGGCTGGTTCAACTCGTGGGCGAGGGCCGCGGCCATCTCGCCGAGAGAGTTCAGTCGCCAGACCCGATTGAGCTGGGCATGCAGGTCGCGCGCGCGCGCGTCGGCGGCGTGCGCCTGGGTCAGGTCTGTCAGGCTGAGCGTGACGTGCGGTCCGTCCGGATCGTCGGCCATCACGCCGACCTGGATGCTGAGAGGGTAGGTCTGCCCGTCCGGCTTCCGGCCGGTCCATGTCGTCTCTCCGGCGTCGTCGGAGCCGACGGCATCGACGGTGAAGGTTTCCACGAACTCCGAGAAAGGCCGGCCTACGGCCGCGTCCGCCGCGACGCCCAGCACCGCGCAGGCCGGGGGTGTAAGGAACTGGATCGTGCCGGCCCGGTCCAGGGTGACAACGGGCGCGGAGGCCAGGATGGCGTCCAGCATCCGGTTACGCCGCGCAAGCCGCCGGGAAAGGTCGCTCGCCCGTGACTGCATCGTCCGCACGCGCCAGCACATCTCCGCGATGAGCCAGCAAACACCGACGAACAGCAGGGCGTTGACCATGATGTCGGTCAGGCCCTCGCGTTGAACCTGCACGACGTTGGCGGCGATGGCGAGCGCGATGGCCAGCAGGGTCGGGCCGCGCCATCCCGTGACGATGGCCGTGACCATCACCGCCGGCACCATCGGCAGGTAATAGAACTGTCCGAACCTTTCGAGCAGGATCCTGAACGCCAGCGAAACCGCGACCGCCACGACCGCGATCAGATAGTTTCGGGCGGCTCGCTTGATCTCACGCCACGGCAAAGATTTCGCTGTCGTTGAACTGACCATGGACAGACGTGGGGGCCGGAAACAATTGATAATTCATCGTTCCATGAATCGAATCATGGCTAACGAAACCCTGATATAGGGAAATCTAACTAGGTTATACTACCTACTTCGCGGCTTACGTCTCATTTGCTCCCGCCCTCCAAGGTGCATGAAGGGGGAGCAAGATCATGATAGACGTGCTCAGCGTTCTGGTAGTGGACGACTCGCCGGCGATACGGGCGATACTCGGAGCGATTCTTCAGGCGGCCGGGCACGATGTCGCCTTTGCCGAGTGCGTCGATGTCGGTCTCGACCTCTGCAGGCTGCACCGCCCGGACGTCGTCCTGACCGATTACACAATGCCGGAAAAGACGGGCCGCGACCTGGTGTTGAGCCTGCGGGCAGATGGTTTTCAGCGCCCGATCTTCGTCGTCTCAAGCGAACACGATCCGGAAATCCGTGCGGCTATGTCCGCCGCCGGCGCGAACCTCTGGCTGCCGAAACCGGTCTGCGCCGCGACGCTACTTGCAGCCCTGGACGAGGTTGCCCGGACAGGCGCGAAGCCGACTCGCTGTGACCTGCCGCGCGTGCAGGCGCAACTCGTCCGGTTCGGGTGAGCCTCGATACGTAATCCTACGTAACGCGCGATTCATCAATAATACCGGCGGCTTGCGAATGATGATCGGGCAACTTGAGAGCCCTTTATGACCTGCCAAACGCCTTCCTTCACCCAACTGCTTTCCGTTTCCGGCGCCCTGGCGGCCATGATCGGATCGCTCCACGCCATCCCCGCAAACGCCCAGGAATTCAGTGGCCAGATCGGCGTTGCGACGCAGTACGTCGGCAAGGGCGTGGGCAAGAGCGCCGAGGACCCCAGCGTCTTCGGCTCGGCAGAGGTTTCATCGGGCGCCTTCTACGCCAGCGTGTTCGCCTCCACCGCCGAGCTGTCGCAAGGTTCGGACGCCGAGATCATCAGCGCCATCGGCTACCGGCCAGAGGTCGCCGGGTTCGATCTGGACCTGTCCGTCATCAACCGCGACCTGCCCGGCACCCGGGCCGGGGTCGACGGCAACTACATGGAATATCAGGCCGATGTCTCGCGAAAGCTTGGACCGGTCAGCACACGTCTGCGCTTCAACTACACGCCTGACGGTTTCGCCGCGACGGAAGAGGCCTGGTGGATCGAGGCCCAGGGCGCCGTGGCCCTGGCCGCAGGCGCCAAGGCCTCGGCGGCGATCGCCAACCGCACTGCGGATGGCGGCGCCGAGTACGTCGCCTGGAATGTCGGGGTGAAGCACAAGCTGACCGATCGCGTGGCGCTGGACGTCCGTTGGTTCGACACCGACGGCCACAGCTACGGCGAGGCCTACGAAGGCCGCCTGGTCGGCGCCCTGTCGCTTTCATTCTGATCTCCGGCGTTCGCCGCTTTCGCGTCAACGATCCCAAAGGAATCCCTGTCGTGCTGCTCACAAACATGCCTATCGGCCGCAAGCTGGCCATCGCCTTCGCCGCGGTCTTGCTGGCCATCGCCGCCATGGGCGCGGTCGTCTTCATGAACCTTCGGGCGCTTGATCAAGCCGGCCAGGCCCGCAGCCTCGCCAACAGTCACGTGCGCACCCTCGCGACCGTCGAGCTGAAGCTGGCCCGTCAGGAGAACAGCTACCGCGGCTTCCTCGTTTCCAATGACCCCTACTATCTGGAACGGCTGGACGCCCACCGGAACGACTTCCTCAAGGCTCTCGCCGAACTCAAGGAGGGCGCCGGGCCCGAGGTCCTGGCGGACATCGGCAAGATCGAGACGGCCGCGGCCGCATGGCGCAAGAATGTCGTCGAGGCCGGCGCGGCGCTGGCCGCCAATCCGGCCACGAGGGCCGAAGCCGTCGCCATGATCGGGCGTCAGGGATCGGCGGACGCCTACATCGGCGCCGTCGAGGAGTCGCTCGATGCGCTCAAGGCTCTCAAGATGGAGCGGCTGGACGTGTTGCGCGAGGCCCAGGCCAGCACTGCGACGACCGCGCTGATCGCCTTGTTCGCCGGTCTCGGCGCAGCCCTGCTGATCTCCCTGGGCGCCGGCTGGGTTCTGACCCGCGGCATCGGCGGCCCGGTCGCCAACATGATCGCCCACATGCGCAAGCTGGTCGGCGGCGATACGGATTTCGAGGTGCCAGCTGTCGCCCGCAAGGATGAGTTCGGCGAAATGGGCCGGTCGGTCGTCGCCTTCCGTGACGCGGCCATCGAAAAGGTCCGCCTCGAGGCCGAGGCCGTCGCACAGCGCGAAGCCGCGGAAACCGAACGCGCCCGCAACCAGGCCGCTGCCGATGCGGCGGCCCGGGAACAGGCCCTGGTCGTGGAAGCCCTGGCCGAGGGTCTGGATCACCTCACCCGCGGCGACCTGACCTACAGCCTGACCCAGTCCTTCCCGTCCGACTATGCGAAGCTGCAGGTCGACTTCAACGCGGCCATCGGCCAGCTGAAAGAAGCCATGGGCGTGGTTTCGACCAACGTCTCGGCCATCCGGTCCGGCGCCGGCGAAATCAGTCAGGCCGCCGACGATCTGTCGCGCCGCACCGAGCAGCAGGCCGCCAGCCTCGAGGAAACCGCGGCGGCGCTGGACGAGATCACCGCCACTGTGAACCGCACCGCCTCGGCCTCCCGTCAGGCCTCTGAGACGGTCAAGGCGGCCAAGGGCGACGCCGAGACCAGCGGCATCGTCGTCCGCGACGCCGTCGCGGCCATGGGCGCGATCGAAAAATCGGCCCAGGAGATCAGCCAGATCATCGGCGTGATCGACGAGATCGCCTTCCAGACCAACCTGCTGGCGCTGAACGCCGGAGTCGAGGCCGCGCGCGCCGGCGACGCCGGCCGAGGCTTCGCGGTCGTCGCCTCCGAAGTCCGCGCCCTGGCGCAACGCTCGGCGGAAGCGGCGAAAGAGATCAAGGTGCTGATCTCGGCCTCGACCACCCAGGTCAACTCGGGCGTCAGCCTGGTCGGCCAGACGGGCGATGCTCTGGATCGCATCGTCGGACGCGTGGCTGAGATCGACGGTCTGGTGTCCGAGATCGCCGCCTCGGCCCAGGAACAGGCCACCGGCCTTCAGCAGGTCAACACCGCCGTCAACCAGATGGATCAGGTGACCCAGCAGAACGCCGCCATGGTCGAGGAATCCACCGCCGCCAGCCACGCGCTGTCGCAGGAAGCCGAAACCCTGGCCGCCTCCGTATCCCGGTTCGAGATCGGTGCGGTCGCCAGACCTGTGCGCACGGCGCCTGTTTCCGCTAATCGCCCGGTCGCGGTCCTCAAGACCGTCGGGCGGGGCGGCGCGGCCCTGAAGCCCGCCTTCGTCGGCGCTGAGGAAGGCTGGGAAGAGTTCTGATGACCGCCACCCTGACGCTGCCGTCGGTCCTCGACATTCAGGCGGCCGAGCCCCTGCGCGCGCAGTTGCTGGCCATCCGGGGACAGGACGTCGTCCTCGACGCCTCGAATGTCGAACGGCTGGGCGCCCTGTGCCTTCAGGTCCTGATCTCGGCCCAGCAGAGCTGGGCGCGTGAGGGGCGGACCGTCGCGATCGAGCAGGCGTCGGAGTCCTTCGCCAACCAATGGAACATGTTCGGTGCAACGCCAACGACGGCAGGGCCGGGAGAAACCGCGTGATCAAGACCGTGCTCACAGTCGACGATTCCCGCACCATGCGCGAGATGCTGCAGCTCGCCCTGGTCGAGGCCGGCTATCGGGTGATCCAGGCCGTCGATGGAATCGATGGTCTGGAAACACTCAGCGCCGAAGGGGCGGATGTCGTCATCACCGACATCAACATGCCCCGTCTTGACGGCTTCGGCTTCATAGAAGGCGTCCGGGCCGATCCCGCCCATCGCGGCACGCCGGTGCTGGTGCTGACGACGGAGAGCGACGCCGCCAAGAAGCAGCGCGCCCGCGACGCCGGCGCCACGGGCTGGATCGTCAAGCCGTTCGACCCGGTCAAGCTGATCGACGCCGTCCGCCGGGTGGCCGCCTGACCATGACCGCCGATCCCTTTGAAGCCATCAAGGCCGTCTTCTTCCAGGAATGCGACGAGCTGCTTGGCGACCTGGAAACAGGCCTGCTCGCGATCGAGTCCGGCGCGGCCGATGACGAGACCGTCAACGCGGTCTTCCGCGCCGTCCACTCGGTAAAGGGGGGCGCCGGCGCCTTCGGTCTGGACGAGCTGGTGCGCTTCGCCCACGTCTTCGAAACCCTGCTGGACGAGATCCGCGCCGGCCGCAAACCCTGCGACGACCCGACGGTGAAGACGTTGCTGCGCGCCGCCGATGTCCTGTCGGATCATGTGGCCGCCGCCCGGGGGCAGGGGGCGCCGGTGGACCCGCAGCGCTCCGCGACCCTCGTGGCTGAACTTGAAGCCCGGACGCACGGTGAGGCGTCGATCCCGCCTCCCGCGGAGCCCGCTCCCGCCGAGCGGGAAACGGCCGACGTCGACGAGTTCGACTTCCGCCCGGTCGTCTTCGACCTGGCGGCGCTGGGCCAGCCCGCGGCGGCCCCGTCGCAAGGCCGCTGGCGTATCGTGTTGCGTCCCCATGCAGCCATGTACGCCAAGGCCAATGAGACCGGTCTGCTGCTGCGGGAACTCTCGCAGCTGGGTCCGATCACGGTGACGCTCGATCATTCGACTCTGCCGGACCTCGCCGCGCTGACGGCCGAGGATGCGTATCTGGCGTGGACGATCGACATCGATACGGACGCCGGCGAGGCCGCGATCCGCGAGGTGTTCGACTTCGTCGAGGCCGACTGCGACCTCTCCGTCCAGCCGCTGGATCAGGAGGCCGAACAGTCCGTGGCAACCGATGCGCCTGCGACTGACGATTTCGATATCGCCGCCTTGCTGGCCAAGGCTTCCGCCGAAGTTGTGCCACCAGCGTCGACGCCGGAACCCGCCGTCGCGGCGCCCGTCGAGGCTCCTGCAGCAGCCGCCCCTTCGCCGGCCGCGCCCGCCGCCGCGGCTCAGCCCGCGCCCGCCGTGACCATCCGCGTGGATCTCGATCGCGTCGACCGGTTGATCAACGTCGTCGGCGAACTGGTCATCCAGCAGGCCATGCTGGCCCAGCGCGTGGTCGAAAGCGGCCTGGCCCGCTCGTCGGGCATTTCGGTCGGGCTCGAGGACCTCGAACTGCTGACGCGCGAGATCCAGGACAGCGTCATGGCGATCCGCGCCCAGCCGGTGAAGTCGGTCTTCCAGCGCATGCCGCGGCTCGTTCGCGAGGTCGGCGAGATGACCGGCAAACGTGTGCGTCTGGTCACCGCCGGCGAGGACACCGAAGTCGACAAGACGGTGGTCGAACGCCTCGCCGAACCGATCACCCACATGCTGCGCAACGCCATCGATCACGGGCTTGAGAGCCCTGACGACCGCATCGCCGCCGGCAAGCCTGCCGAGGGCACGGTGCGGCTGGTCGCCCTGCACCGTTCGGGCCGCATCGTGATCGAGATCAGCGACGACGGACGCGGCATCAACCGCGAACGGGTCAAGGGCATCGCGACCTCGAAGGGGCTGATCGCCGAGGATGTCGTGCTGTCCGACGAGGAGATCGACAACCTGATCTTCCTGCCGGGCTTCTCGACGGCCGAGACCATCTCCGACGTTTCGGGACGGGGCGTCGGCATGGACGTCGTGCGCCGCTCGATCCAGGCGCTCGGCGGCCGTATCAGCATCGCCTCGAACCCCGGCAAGGGCTCTACCTTCACCCTCAGCCTGCCGCTGACGCTGGCGGTGCTGGACGGGATGGTGGTCACCGCCGCCGACCAGACCCTCGTCGCGCCCCTCACCACCATCGTGGAAAGCCTGACGCCCCGCGCGCAGGACGTGCACCACGTCGGCGGCCATGACGCGGTGATCCGGTTCCGCGACGAGTTCGTGCCCCTGATCGACGTGGCCCTGACCATGGGCTTCCGCGACGCCCCGGTCCCGTCGTCCGGCGGGGTGGCGGTGGTCATCGAGACCGAGGCGGGCCTGCGCGCGGCCCTGTTGTTCGACGCCATCCAGGGTCAGCGGCAGGTCGTCATCAAGAGCCTTGAGACCAACTACCAGCAGGTCGAGGGCGTCGCCGCCGCGACCATCCTGGGCGACGGCCGGGTCGCCCTGATCCTCGACGTCGACGCCATCGTCGGCAACGCCCGCCGCAAGGCGCGCCCTGAATTCAAACTCGCGAGCTGATCATGTCCGATAACCTGAGCGCCTCCGCCTCGCGCGAACTCATCGCCTTCCGCATCGGCGAGCAGGAGTTCTGCGTGGATATCATGTCGGTCCGCGAAATCCGCGGATGGACCCCGGCCACGCCCCTGCCCCGCGCGCCCGGCTTCATGAAGGGCGTCATCAACCTGCGCGGCGCCGTGCTGCCGATCATCGATCTGGGCGCCCGGCTGGGCCTGCGCACCGCAGAGCCCACGGCCCGGCACGTGATCATGGTGGCGCACATCGGCGGCCGCACGGTCGGCCTGCTGGTCGACGCCGTCTCCGACATCATCCAGCTGACGGACGAACTGGTCCAGGCCACACCGGACGTGGCCAGCGATCAGGTGAAGACGTTCGTCAAGGGCATCTTCGCCGTCGAGGGCCGGATGGTCAGCCTGCTCGAGCTGGAGTGGATCCTGCCCGAGACCGAAGCCGAGGCCGCATGACCCCCGCCGCCGGCCGCGCGTCCCTGGTCGAAGGCGAATTCGTCTTCACCGCCGAGGACTTCCGCCAGATCGCTGAAATCCTGCACGGCCACGCCGGCATCGCCCTGAACGAGAGCAAGGCCGCCCTGGTCTATTCGCGACTGGCCAAGCGTCTGCGCGTCCTCGGTCTGCGCAGCTTCCGCGACTATTGCGCCCTCGTTCAGGGCGTCGATGGCGTGGACGAGCGGCAGGCTATGACCGCGGCCCTGACGACCAATGTCACGCGGTTCTTCCGCGAGTCGCACCATTTCGACCATCTGCGTGACGTGGTCATGCCCGGCCTCGCCGAGCGCGCCCGCAGCGGCGGGCGGGTGCGGCTGTGGTCCGCGGCCTGCTCGAACGGGCAGGAGCCCTATTCGATGGCCATGACGGTCCTGTCCGTCCTGCCCGAGGCGGCCGATCTGGACGTACGCATCCTGGCCACCGACATCGATCCCCACATGGTCGCGGAAGGTCGCGCCGGCCTCTATTCCGAGGAGGCGCTGGAGCCCGCCCCGCCCCTGCTGTGCCACCGCTGGTTCGACAAGGCGCCGGGCCACGGGCCGAACATGCTGTCGGCCAATGCGACCCTGCGTCGGCTGGTGTCATTCAAGGAACTGAACCTGATCGGCGACTGGCCGATGCGCGGCAAGTTCGACGTCATCTTCTGCCGCAACGTCGTGATCTATTTCGACGACGCGACCCAGGAACGGGTGTGGGGGCGGTTCCTGCCTCTGATGACGCCGGATGCGACCCTGTTCATCGGTCATTCCGAGCGCGTCACCGGCGCGGCCGCCAAGCGCCTCAACACCACCGGTCTGACGACCTACCGGATGACCGCATGACCGTCTCCGTCCTGGTCGTCGACGACTCTCCCACCATGCGCGGCCTGATCACCGCCGCCCTTCGACGCGACCCCGAGATCGAAGTGGTCGGCTCGGCGGCGGATCCGCTGGAAGCGCGCGAGGCCATCAAGCGTCTGAACCCCGACGTCATCACCCTCGACGTCGAGATGCCCAATATGAATGGCCTCGAATTCCTTCAGAAGATCATGCGGCTGCGCCCGATGCCGGTGGTGATGGTCTCGACCCTGACGCAGGCCGGTGCGGAGATCACCCTGGCCGCGCTGGAGCTCGGCGCCGTCGACGCGGTCGGAAAGCCGGGAGCCGGGACGACCGTGCAGGAGGCGTTCGCCGATCTCGCCGCCAAGGTGAAGGTGGCCGCCCGCTCGCGGGTCAGGGCCGGTTCGGGCGCGGGCATGGACGCCCGGCCTGCCGCTGGAAACTGGAGCATCGCCGCCGACCACGTGCTGGCCATCGGCGCCTCGACCGGCGGTGTCGAAGCCCTGTTGACCATCATCTCGGCGTTTCCGGCGAACTGCCCGGCCACGGTGATCACCCAGCATATGCCGGCGACCTTCACCAGCAGCTTCGCCAACCGCCTCGACAAGGCCTCGGCCGCGACCGTGCGGGAAGCGTCAGACGGGGCTGTGCTGGAGCAGGGCTGCGTCTATCTGGCGCCGGGCGGCGAAGCCCATCTCGAAATCGGTGGCGTTACGCCGCGGTGCCGGCTGGTCCGCTCCGACACCGTCAGCGGCCATCGCCCTTCGGTGGACGTCCTGTTCCGCTCTGTCGCGCGACTGCGTCGCCCGATGACCGGCGTCATCCTGACCGGCATGGGCCGCGACGGCGCGGCGGGTCTGCTCGAGATGAGGCAGGCCGGCGCCAGCACCCTCGGCCAGGACGAGACCAGCAGCGTCGTCTACGGCATGCCCCGCGCCGCTTTCGAAACGGGCGCCGTCCAGCGCCAGTTGCCGCTCGGCCGCATGGCGGCCGCCATCCTTGAACTCTGCGGCGACCCTTCTGCTGTCGCCCGTCCCGTCGCCTGAGGTCCAGTCATGCCCGCCGCTTCCGCCATTCACACGCTCATTGTCGACGATCAGGCCTCCATGCGCGCCCTGATCCGCACGAGCATGCAGGCCCTCGGGTTCCGGGAGTTCCGCGAGGCCGGCGACGGCGAGGCGGGCCTGCGTGAGATGATCAGCCGGCCCGCACACCTGATCATTTCGGACTTCAACATGCCCAATCTGGACGGGCTTGGTCTGCTGCGCGCCGTCCGCGCCCATCCGCCCACGGCGGGCGCGGCCTTCATCATGCTGACGGGCCGGGCCGACCGCGAACTGGTCCAGCGCGCCGTCCAGTTCGGGGTCAACAACTATCTGGTCAAGCCGTTCACCGTCGTCCAGCTCAAGGACAAGGTCGAGGGCGTCTTCGGTCCGCTGACATGACCGCCGCCGCGACTCTCGACACCGTCCGCCGGATCCACGTCGGTCAGGGCGAGCATTTCGTCACCGACGATCCGGGCGTGATGCTGACCACCATTCTGGGCAGCTGCGTCGCCATGTGCCTGCGCGATTCCGGCGCCCGGATCGGCGGGATGAACCACTTTCTGCTGCCGGAAGGGGCCGGCTCGGGCGCTGACGCGGGGCGGCGTTACGGCGCCTATGCCATGGAAGTCCTGATCAACGACTGCCTCAAGAGGGGCGCGCGCCGCGACCGGCTCGAGGCCAAACTGTTCGGCGGCGGGCGGATGTTCGACTCCCTCAGGGACGTCGGCCTGGCCAATGCCGATTTCGCCGAGCGCTTCCTGCGTGACGAGGGCATCGCCCTGGTCGGCGGAAGCCTGCGGGGATCCGGCGGGCGTCGCGTCCAGTACTGGCCCGCTACGGGGCGGGCGCTGCAGCGGGCCGTCACCGATCGCGCGGCGCCAGAGGCCGTGCGCGTTCCGCAGACCGCCGTCGAGGCCGGCGCCCTGGAGCTGTTCTGATGTCCGCCACCTCGTCCTGCGCCCTGTTCTCCGCGCTCTCCGCCGAACTTTCCGCGATGATGCAGACGGTCGATGGCCTCTCCGGAATGGCGGCGGACCATGTCCGCCAGAGCCAGGGCGGCGCGCGCGATCGCGCCCTGGTTGACGCCCAGTCGATCGACGATCTGAGCCAGCGCTTGAGTGCGCTGAGCGAAGTGGCCGCCGCCGTGGCGCGGGGAGAAGATGTCGCCGCCGCGATCGGCGGCGTCCGTCTGGCCGATCTGCAATCCCGTCTGCGAGGCGTCGTCCTCGCCTCCGCCCCCATCGCGGCGCCCCGGCCGACGGCGGGCGATCTGCTGCTGTTCGAGTAGCGCAATGAGCCAGTTCATCCCGAACGGAAACCGCGTCAACCTGGAGCAGGCCACGGTCCTGTTCATCGACGACAATCCGCAGGCCCTGGATATCCTCAGCTCCGTCATTCAGGGCTTCGGCGTCCGCGAGCAGATCCGCTGCGAATCCGCCATCGCCGCGACCGAAGTGCTGAAGCGTCGGCAGGTGGACCTGATCCTGGTCGACTGCGCCATGCCGGAGATGGACGGGTGCGACTTCGTGCGCTGGCTGCGGCGGGAAACGCCGAAGCCCACCTGCCTGACGCCGGTCATCATGCTGACCGGACACGCTTCCTCGTCCCACGTGCGCAAGAGCCGCGACTGCGGGGCCAGTTTCGTGGTCACCAAGCCGCTGACCCCCCGGGTTCTGCTTCAGCGGATACTGTGGCTGGCGGGCGACGAGCGCGAGTTCGTCCAGAGCGAAACCTACGTCGGCCCTGATCGTCGGGTGAGGAATTTCGGCCCTCCGTTGGGCATGACGGGACGCCGCGAGGGCGATCTCTCGGCCCATCTCGGAGCGGCGGTAGAGAGCAACATGGACCAGTCCGACATCGATTCCCTGATCAAGCCGCGCCGGATAGCCCTGTGACCGAGGCCAGAACCTTCAAATACAGGACCAACCTCGCCCGCAAGATGTCGGCGCCCGGCGGCCGCTCGGTCGCGGACGCCGTCGCCCGGGCGGACACCGGACTGGAGCAGCATCGCGCCGCCGCCATGGCCGCGCTGGTCGATCGGGTCGCCGCTCTTGAGGCGGCCTGCGCGGCGCAAGGTCCGGGCAGCGAGCGCGGCGTCTACGACCAGGCGGCGGCGCTGCTGGACATGGCGGGCTTCTTCGACACCGGGCCCCTCTATGCGGCGGCGTTCAGCCTGTGCGAGCTGTCCGACCGCATGATCGAGACCGGCGCCTGGACCTGGCCGTCAGTGGCCGTCCATGTTCGCGCTCTCCGGCTCATTCTCGCTGACGATTGCCGGGAAACGGAACAGGCCGCCCTGATCCTGGAAGGCCTGTCGACCATCCTCCGCCGGTTCTGATCCTCAGGCGTCCGGCAGGGCGTCGATATAGGCCTGATGCCGGGGCGAGACAGGATCTCCTTCCGCGATCGCCCAGACTGCGGCCTGGATGTCCACAGCACCCGTCTGC
The DNA here is from genome assembly GCF_001426805.1 of Brevundimonas sp. Root1423. Taxonomy (NCBI): domain Bacteria; kingdom Pseudomonadati; phylum Pseudomonadota; class Alphaproteobacteria; order Caulobacterales; family Caulobacteraceae; genus Brevundimonas; species Brevundimonas sp. Root1423. Next base: position 597,463 of record NZ_LMFL01000023.1, on the reverse strand, counting down.
GGTATGCGCTTGCCTTCCAGCTGCTTGAACAGGGCGTCGAAAGCCGGGTTCTGCAGCACCGGGCCCAGCTGATAGCCGGCCGATGGATTGCTGCCGCTTCGGCCGTCGTTCGCGCACATGGCGAAGACCGGGATATTGATGGTCTGGCCCGGACGCACCTCGACGATGAAACGCTGGAGGATGATGCCGTTCTGGGTGGAGAGGTTGTCCGAGATGAAGATCAGGCCCGCCGGAATCTCGACGTGGATCGGCAGTCTGTAGGGCGCGCCGTTGCGCTGGCCGGTGTGCCGAAGGCTGATGCAGAGCTGCACCAGATCGCCCGAGCCGACGGGCTCCTCGGCCGGTTCGCAGAGCTCCGGCGTGAAGACCGAATAGCCGGTAATCGGCCGCGCGAGCACGATGCCGTCCGGCAACGTCCAGGCCCCGACGGGACGTTCCTCGGAGTCGCCGATGCCGGCCATGCTGGTGGTCGTCGTCTGGGCCCAGGCCGACGGCGCCGTGACGAGCGCGAGGGCGAACAGGGTCAGGGAGATGAGGCGTTCCATGGTCGACCTCCTACTGGATCTGCGCGGCGCGGCTGAGCAGATCGTCCCAGTCCACCAGGTTCATGGCTCCGATGACGCGTCCCAGCGGGTCGTGCGGATGCATCCGTCCGCGCGAGATGTCGCTGGCGGCCCGGCCGTTGCGGTCGTGCTGGACGAACACGGCCCGAAGGTCGGTGGCCGGACGGCGGTCCGCGTAGAGTCCGTCGTTCAGCATGGCTACGGCCTCGGCGCCCTGCCCCAACTCCATGACGGCGTCGCGTTGGGTGTTGAGCCACAGGCGGCCATCCGACCGCGCACAATCGACGCCGCCGCCCGTGCGCCGCGACGGCCCGGCGCAGTTGATGAAGGCCGGGTTCAGGTGAATGCGCAGGGTGGGACCCGAATAGCTGGACTTGATCGTTCCGTCGGGCATGCGTTCGGTGACGCCGGCCCAGGGCGCGATGACATCGAGCTCCAGCGCGATCTCGCCGCGCATGACGCCGTCGCCGCGTCCGCCGTGGGCCTCGCCGTAGCCCGCGACCGTCAACAGCGGCTCGAGGCTTGCGCCGTGCAGATTGCGCAGGGGCGTCGAGGCCAGCAGCTGTTCGGTGATGAACTGCATCCGCCGTTCGAACAGGGCGTCCTCGGCCGCTGTCGCGGCGCTGCGGGCGATCTGGGCCGCGTGCGGGCCGGGCGAGACGTAGCCGCGCTGCTCCTGACCGGGATAGGCCGGATTGAGCTCCGTCGGGGACAATGACGGTGCGCGCCAGTATTCGATCAGATAGCGGTCGTAGTCCTTTTCCCCGTCCGCGCGCACCGGGCTGTCCCAGCCAGCGTTGGGGAACAGCGGCGCCTTGAACCGGCGGTGGCCGGGCATGTTGTCCTGAAGGACCACCTGGCCCTCGCGCGGATAGACGCCGGCGCTCAGCTCGACCGCTCCGGCCGGGACCGGGGTGGTGATGGGATATTCGCGCATCTGGGCGGCGGCGGGCGTGGCGACGGCGAGCGAAAGGCCGAGGGCGGCGAAGGCGGGGGCGAAACGGATCATGGCGTCGAAATCCTCAGTCGGCGCGGGGGGCGGACGGGCCGTTGGCCTGGGTCACCAGGGTCTTCCAGTCGGTCAGCCAGACGGCGGCGATGGCGCGGGCATGATGATCGTCGGGACCGACCGCCGCGGCTGCGCCGATCCAAAGCGGCGCCTCGACGGTCAGGATCTGGATGTCCGTCGGCCGGGCGGCGTCATAGAGTTCCGGGTTGGGGATCAGGGGCCCTTCGCCGCTTCGGTACTCGCTGACCCAGAGCGGGGCGGCCAGAGAGTCGACCAACGCGACGTGGGTCATGGTCTGCAGGCCTCGGTAACGGCCGGTCGGCGCGCTCAGCTCGGCGAAGCAGTTCGAACATATGTCGAGCGACATCCAGTCATACGACGTCCAGCGCCAGCGACCGCCTGGCAGTTGCTCGGGCCGCATGGTTTCAGGTCCCAACCCGAAGGTCAGTTTGAAGCCCCACACCTCGGTCCCGGACCGATCCCTGTCGCGGTGATACTCGATGCGGACGCGCGTCATGACATCCGCCGACCGCTGGATGAAGGGGTGGGCCTTCACGGCGTCGCGCAGGCGTTCGGCCTGGGCGTCCAGCACGCGTTTCACCGCCGGCGGGGGCGTGAGGGGCGTGTTCTGGCGAATCTCGAAATCGGTCTCGCCCAGTCGTTCGACATGGCCCGGTCGGTCCTTGGCGTTTGGCCACTCTTCCCAGAACCTGACGACGTAGTGCCACTCGACGGCGAACTCCCCGCCGTGTTCGCCGGTCGTGACCGGGCTGCTGCGCCCGGCGCCGACCGGCAGGAAGTCCTGCAGGCTGAAGGCCAGCATCTGCGAATTCATGGCGTCGCTGCGGCTCAGCGAACCCGCCGGGACGAGCTGGTAGCGTGGCGTGCCGTCCTCGACCGTCAGAAGCGGCGTCACGCGGCTGAGGTCGCGGCTCGGCGCCGGCGCGGCCTGCGGACGGGGGGCATACGGATCCTGCGCCTGCGCAAGCGCGTCCGCGCCCGAGGCAAGCAGGAGGGCGAGGGCCGCGGCGCCGGCCGCCTGGCGGGATGTGCTGTTTCGCATGTGCAAATGATGTCCGGCGCACGTGCGCCCGGGCAATCGATCTGCGACGAAATTTCGATAAAGTTGCTATTCGAAACTCTCTCCAGGACTGGAGGTCGAACGAACGCGGGAGCGCTGACGGTCGGGTTCACCGGGTCCAAACGCCTCAGAAATCTGGAGCAGCTCCGCATCGTCGGGTTTCTCCTGCCCTGCGGAGGATGACGGCGGTGGTCTCCGGACGTCCTTGGCGCGGGCCCGGTACAAGGCGGCGCGGTTCCGCGCCGACAGGCGGGAGAGTGCGGCGGCTATTTACTTCAGGCCGTCCTCGGCCAACGTATGTGCGACGATAGCGTTGGCGTGTCCGTGTCCGAAACCGTGATCGTTCTTGAGCATCGTTACGAGCTCCATGTGCGCCGCCGGATAACGTCTTCGGACCAGATCTTTCCAATCAGAGATTGGACGTCCGTACGTCTTCTCGATTGAGGGGAAATAGGACGCTGGTCCCTTTATCGGTTCGCTCATGCCTCATCCTCGTTCGCTGGTTCCGTAGCAACGGTTGAACACGCACGGCTGCAACGCGGAGAGGCTTCCATCGTCAACTCTGGTACGGCGCCTGGCCAGTTCTCTTTCATCCGCATTGCGGTAGGGATCGCAAGAACTGGCGAGATGCCGAGGGCGATCTGGACGCCGCTCCGAGTAAAAGCCTAGTGGTGCTAGGGCTCGGCCGGCTCGGGCGCATCCGGCGAGGGCGCCGTCGGGGCCGGAGGCGGCGCGTCCGGTGTCGGCGACTGCGGCGCAGCCATCTTGTCACAGCAGGACTTGTCGGAGTCTGCCGCCATGTCCTTGCAGCATTCGCAGGCCTCGGCGGCCACGGCCGCGCCAGCGCTCAGCGTGATGATCGCGCCGGCGGCAGCCAGCAGGGTGGAAACTTTCATCGGCGTTCTCCTAGTGAACCACGAAGCTGGCAGGCCGCCAGGCCGAGCGCGGCGAACACGTGGACCAATCTGCTCATCATGGATGCCTTCCTCAGAACCAGGCCTTGAGCCCGACGACGAAGCGGGTGTCGTCAGCGTCGCCGCCTCGGGCTTCGATGTAGTCGGCGGTGTCGCCGAACGAACGGCTCCACTCGACGCCGACGTAGGGGGCGAACTCCTTGCGGAATTCGTAGCGGAGCCGCAGGCCGGCCTCGACCGAGGTCAGGCCCGAGCCGATCTCCAGTTCCGGAATGTCGCTGTCCGAGGCGTCGATTTCGAGGCGCGGCTGGAGGATCAGGCGCTGGGTGATGCGCTGGTCGTATTCGGCCTCGGCGCGCGCGGTCAGGTCGCCCTCCGTCGACAGGAAGGCGGCGGCGTCGATTTCCCACCAGTAGGGCGCAAGGCCCTGCAGGCCGAGAACCAGATGGGTCGTGTCCTCGCCGTCGGGGCGGACGTCCTGGCGTACACCGGCCTGCACGTCCCAGAAGGGCAGGACGGCGCGGCTGTAGAGCGCCTGGAGTTCGGCTTCTTCCAGACCGTCGTCGAAGTCGCCCTCGCCCTCGGACTTCCACCAGAAGCGATTGATGTCGCCGCCGCTCCAGCCCTGAACGTCCCAGAGCCAGGTCTCCTCACCGTCGCCGAACCCGGCTTCGAGGCGGTCGATGACAACGGCCGTAGTGCGTACGTCGCCGTTCTCGCGGACGAGGGTCCGGCGAGAGGCAGCCATTGCTTCGGCTCCGAAGACCAGGTCGGCGGCGTGCGTCGGGCCGCTCAGAGCGGCGGTCGGGAGCGGGTCCTCCGGCGGACGGCCGGGATTGTCGGCGCTTGTCGGAATGTCGGGCGGTCCCATGCTCATGGTCGACATATCATGCCCGGCGTGGGGATCGGCTTGAGCGGGCGCCATGGTGGACATGTCATGGCCGGCGTGTGGATCAGGCTGGGCGGGCGCCGGGGTGGACGCCGGGGTGGACGCCGGGGCGGACATGTCGTGGCCCGCATGGGGATCGACCGTCGCGGGCTGAGTGGGCATCTGATGGCCTGCGTGAGGATCGGTCGCGGGCGGGGTCTGCGCAGGTGGCGTGACATGCCCCGCGTGCGGGTCCTGCGTTGTCGGCCGGACAGGTGTCTGAGGCGTGGCGGCTGGAGCGGGCGCGGGTCGCGTTGCCGGCGGCATGACATGACCAGCGTGCGGGTCCTGGGCATGGGCGCTGAAAGCGCTGGCGGCAAGGATGAGCGGAGCGATGGCGATGGCGAGACGGGTCATCGGGCGGCTCCGTCCATGGGCCGCACCGTCACGACGTTGAACATCCCGGCGTGCATGTGCATCAGCATGTGGCAGTGGAAGGCCCAGTCGCCGGGGGCGTCAGCGGTCAGGTCGAAAGTCACTTTGCCGCCGGGCGCGACGTTGACCGTGTGTTTCAACGGCTGATGCCCGGCGGGTCCGCCCGTCACCAGTTCGAAGAAATGGCCATGCAGGTGGATGGGGTGGGCCATCATGGTGTCGTTGACCAAGGTGACGCGTACCCGCTCATTGCGCTCAAAGCGGATCGGCTCGACCAGCTCGCTGAACTTGCGGCCGTCGAAGCCCCACATGAACCGCTCCATGTTGCCGGTCAGGTGGATTTCCATCGTCCGCGACGGCGGCCGCTGGTCCTTGTTGGGCTGGAGCGACACCAGATCGGTGTAGACGAGGACCCGGTGATCGACGCTCGTGAGACCGATCGGACGCTCGCCGAGGCGGTTAGCGGGGTCCATGGCGACGGCATCGACGCCGACGCCGACCGCCATGTCCGGCGGGGCGTTCTCGGGGTCGCGCATGTTCATGCCGGCCATGGACATCCCCGCTATGTCGTCCGCCGGCGCCGCCCCTTGGGCGGGGGCTCCGTGGTCCATGCCGACCATCGCGCCGTGATCCATGCCGGCCATACCGGCCATTTTCCCGTGATCCATCCCGCCCATGCCCATGTCGCGCATGGTGAGGTTCGGGACCTCACGCAGCGCCGGGACCTCGGCGGTCATGCCCAGGCGGGGCGCCAGGGTCGCCCGGCCCATGCCGGAGCGGTCCATGGCCTCGGACACGATGGTGTAGGCGCGATCCTCGATCGGCCGGACGATGACGTCGTAGGTCTCGGCGACGGAGATCTGGAACTCGTCGGTCTCGACAGGCCGTACGTTCTCACCGTCCGCCTGGACCACCGTCATCGGCAGTCCGGGGATGCGGATGTTGAAGATCGACATGGCCGACGCGTTGATGATGCGCAGCCGCACCCGCTCGCCGGGCCGGAATAGCCCGGTCCAGTTCTCCTCGGGGCCGTGGCCGTTGATCAGATAGGTGTAGGTCGAACCGTTGACGTCGAGGATGTCGCGCGGGTCCATCCGCATCTGACCCCACATGCGCCGCTCCTCCAGGCCCATGCGGTCGCGGCCGTCCATCAGGCCAGCCAGGGTGGTGCGCTGCTGATTGAAGTAGCCGGGGCTCTTCTTCAGCTTCGACAGGATTTCGTGCGGGTGCATGAAGCTCCAGTCCGACAGGACCAGCACATGCTCGCGGTCGTAGGCGACCGGGTCGGCGCCGGCCGGGTCGATGACGATCGGACCGTAGTGGCCCATCGCCTCCTGAAGGTTGGAGTGGCTGTGGTACCAGAAGGTGCCCGACTGCTTGATCGGGAACTCGTAGACGAAGGTCTCGCGGGCCTTGATGCCGGGGAAGCTGATGCCCGGCACGCCGTCCATCTGGAACGGCACCAGCAAGCCGTGCCAGTGGATCGAGGTGTCCTCGTCCAGGCTGTTTGTGACGGACAGGCGGACATTCTGGCCTTCCCGCAGGCGCAGCAGCGGAGCCGGCAGGACTCCGTTGATCGTGACCGCATGGCCGGTGCGTCCGCCCACGATGAAGGGCGAGTGGCCCACGGTCAGGTCAATGTTCGGCCCCGTCAGCGTCGGCAGGTCCGAACGGAGGCCCCCCGATCCTGTCTGCGCCCATGCGGGCAGCAGGCCTTGCAGTCCCAGCAGCCAACCGCCGGCGGCGGCGCCACGGAGAAGCATTCGGCGATCGAGGCGCATGGTCGACATCAGCGAGGAGTTCCTTGGCCGGCAATTCAGCCGTTCGTTCAGATACGCATCCCGGCGGCGCACCCCTTGCGTCAGGTCGCCACAGCCGTCGAGATCACCTTTGTGCACCTTCCCATCATGGCAAGGTCAAGCGGCTTCGCCCGGCGTCCACGCCAAGGCTTCGGCCAGCTTCTTGCGGGCGCGGGCGATACGCGTTTCCACGGCCTTGGGTGTGATGCGAAGTATGGAGGCGATCTCGGCGTGAGACCGCCCTTCGAGCGCGGCAAGCAGCAGCGGCGCCTTCAAGGTGTCCGGAAGGTCGGACAGCGCCCGTTGCAGGTCTCCAGCCCTGCGCCGGTCGTCCAGCCGGGCCTCGGGCGTGGGTGTTTCGTCGCCCACCGCCGTCGCCTCGGGTGCATCGAGGCCCATGACCCCGCGCACGACGCGGCGAACCGCGCGACGACGACTCCAGTCGCGGCATTTGTTCAGGGCGATGGAGCGCAGCCAGACCTCGAACGGCCGCGCCGGATCATACCGCCGCATGGCGCGCCACGCGGACGCATACGCTTCCTGAAGCACGTCATGCGCCTCGGACTCGTCGCCGACGTAGCGGCGAACGAACCGGTAGAGGTCGGCCTTGGTGGCGGTCATCAAGGCGGTGAAGGCGGCCCGGTCTCCACCCGCCGCTCGGCCCTCTATGCTCTCGTCGGCCCTCACGCGCCGCGCTTAGCCGGCGTCGTCGCGCAGGCCGTCCACGACCGCTGCGTCAAACACCTCGGCCTGGGCCGGGGTCAACACCGACCGCATCTCGAAGACATGAGTGATCGTCGCCTTCTGGAGATCGCCCATGGCCGCGTGGAAGTGATCGACCGCCGCCTGGACCTGCGGGGTGTCGCCGTCGCTGGCGGCGATAGCGGAGGCTAATTCGCGGTTGGCGGCGCGAACCTCGGCCTCCAGCGCGGGGCGCTGAGCGGCGAAGCGGGCTTCGATGACGTCCAGCCGACGATCCTGCTCCGCGCTCAGATCGAGCTGCTCATGGACGACACTGTGCAGGCTCGGCGGCTGCCGCTCCCGCATGACCCAGGTCGCGCTTGCCCACGTCGCTGCACCACTGGCCAGCGCGGCCAGGATCGCGGTGATGACGATGGATTTCCAGGTCGCCCTCATCCTCGGACATCCAGGCTGGCGAGCGGCGACAAGCCGGCCGACACGGTGAAGATTCGCATCTCGGAAGGCACCGGCCGACGCGCCAGGAGCATCAGGCCGCCGTTCGTGACGCCGATTACCAACGCGAGGGCGACGGCGGCGACCCGGACCTGACCCATGCGGGCATGCTCCCTGCGCTCGCCGATCCGCACCCAGACAGCGTCTTCCACACCGGCAAGGCGCGCGGCGTCGCCCGGCGCGATCGCTCCGATCAGTCTGTTCATGTCGTCAGTCATTGCGCACCTGCGTCACGCCCCATCTGCCATACGCGGCTGTTCGCGATACCCCTCATGAGGGGTCGAAGGCTATCTCGCGTAGATGAGAGGCGGGATGGGCTTTCCTGAGCGCAAGGTTGACGCGCGTCGGGCGCGACGGTCCACTCCACGCATGGAGAGCAAGAGTTGATGCAATCGACACTGAACCGCCGTCTGCTGCTGGGCGCGGCTGTGTTCATCGGCATGACCGGAACCGCCTGCGCCCAGACGCGCCCATCGAGAAACCTGACTGTCTTCAAGACGCCGACCTGCGCCTGCTGCGACGGATGGATCGCGCACATGCGGGAGGCGGGCTTCAGCGCGACTATCACGGTTCTTCCGAGTCTCCAGTCGCTCCGGACCAGTCGAGGAATGCCGGACGCCTTGGCGTCCTGTCACACCGGACTGATCGACGGCTATCTGGTCGAGGGTCATGTGCCGGCTCAGGATGTCATGCGCTTGCTGGCCGAACGACCTGAGGCGGTGGGTATCACTGTGCCGGCCATGCCGCTCGGTTCGCCTGGCATGGAGACGCCGCAGGGACACAAGGAGCCCTACGACACTCTGCTGGTGCTCCGGTCGGGCGCGACCCGCGTGTTCGCTCGCCACAATCAGCCCACCTGACGCAGATCGCGCTCAGTCCATTCAGATCGCCCACCAACCGGAGCCTGTAATGTCCCGCACATCCCTCGTATTCGTCCTCTCAGCCGCCCTTCTTTCGGCGACGCCCGCCCTTGCGCAGGACCACGCAGATGGTCACGGCCACGCTGCAGGAACTGTTGCCGCCGGTGCGGCGGAGGCTGCCACGGCCGTCGACGCTTTCCACGCCGCGCTGAAGGGCGGCGACACCGCCGCCGCGCTCGCCCTGATGTCTCCTGACGTGATGATTTTCGAAGGAGGCTACGTGGAGCGATCGCGCGACGAATACGCTTCGCATCACCTCGGCTCGGACGCGGCGTTCGCGGCCTCGTCGCAAGCGGTGGTCGAGAGGCGGTCGGGCTGGATCGATGGCGCCGTTGCCTGGATCACCAGCGAAGGCCGTACGACGGGTCAGTTCAACGGCCGTCCCGTCGACAGCCTGACCACCGAGACGATGGTGTTGAAACGGCACGCCGACGGCTGGCGCATTCACCACATCCACTGGTCCTCGCGCACGCCCAGCTAGGCGCGCACTCGCTCCGTCACATGGCCGACGGCGGAGCGAGCGTGCCCATGGCCGCAACGACAGCAAGCAACAGGCCCCCGACCAGCGTTTCCGCGACCACGCTGCGTCGCAGCCGTTGAAGCGCCTGTCGAGGATCATCACCCTTCGCCAGGACCGATCCCAGCATCGGTGTCAGGCGGAAGCGGTTCACTGCTGCCATTGCGAGCATCAGGGTGAACAGGACGAGTTTCGTAATCAGAAGTTGGCCGTAGAGGCTCGCTCCCAAGTCGCCGACGCGTGCCGGGCTGATCAGGAACCAGCTGTTCACAAGGCCCGTCAGCACCAGTAGAACGACGGCGAGCGTCCCCAGGCCGGCGAAGCTGTGCAGGACGCGATGGATCGCGGGGCTGTCAGGCGCGGCCCGGCGTAGCAGTTGGATCGTCAAGGCCGCCAAGGCTCCCAGCCACAAGGCAGCGGCGACCGCGTGAATGATGTCCGAGACGAGATGGAGAAGCCCGCCGGGCCCCTCGGTGGCCGCGCCGTGACCCGTCCATGCGAAGCTGGCGTTGATGATCAGACCTGACGCCACCGTGATCAGCCAAGTCGCGCGCCCCGGCTTCAGGGCGATGACCGCCACAAGCCCAACCATGGCGACGATGGCCCGAGCGACCATGGCCATCCCCAAGGCGGTGCCAGTGACCATGAAGGACAGCGAGGCGGGTTTGACGGCTTCGCTCAACGACCCCGCCATGACGGCGGTTTGGGCCACCAGAGCGGCGAGCGAGCCGACTGCGACGACGAGCGCCGCCATCACAAGTGTCGGCTTCACCCAGCCGAAGCGCGGGGCCTCTACGCCTCGGAAACTGTAGAGCAGGAACAGCGGCGCGCCGAGAAGAACGACGGCGCCGCTGTATTGAAGCCAGCGGAGCCCAATGACCGCGACTTCGAGCATGGGGTCAGCGTACCGAGAAGGTGTAGGAACCCGTCATGCGGTGACCGTCGCTCGACGCGATGCGCCAGTCGACGCGATAGGCTCCGGCGGCAAGCGGGCGGGCCAGCGTGCCTGTCAGGGTCTTGCCGTCTTCCGCGACTGAGGTAGTGATCGCGACTTTCTCGCCTGCCGCATTGACGACGTCGAACCCCGAGAAGGCAGGAATCGTTCGCTCGCTGAAGGTCAGGCTCACCGACCGCGTGGCCGCGACCGTGGCGTTCGGCGCAGGGGTCGCGCCGATCAGCCGCGCATGGGCCGACGCCGGGCCGGCCGCGAGGGCTCCGACGGCTGCTATGGCCACGTACGGAACAGGATCGAAAATACGCATACTCGGTCTCCAGATACGTTCGGCCTTCTTCAGCCTTCGGTACCTCTACGCGCCGTCCGGGCATATCCCTTATTCGGGCGGGGGCGATCCGGCGGGCGGCCTATCCGTGCTGCAAGGCCATCACACCCATCCAGACCGCCATGGCGATCATCATCAGGTTCTCGGTCAGGGACAGGAATCCCAGCGGGACATTGCCTGACCCCCCGACGCAGGCGCATTTCAATTCGCGCTTGTCCAGATACACGGCCTTGAACACCGAGATTGCGCCGACGCCGCCGATAAACAGGGCGACCGGGGCGGACAGCCAGGTCAGGACGCCCGCAACCATCAGAGCCCCCGCCCCCAGCTCGGCGAAGGGATAGACCTTGCCGTAAGGGATCCACCGCTTCGCCAGCAGGTCATAGTTGAGGAACATGGTCGAGAAGGTTTCGAGGTTCTGCAGCTTGAGCATGGCCAGGGCCATCATCGACAGGCCGATGAACCATTCGAGGGCGCGGAAGGTCAGGGCGGAGCCGAACGCGGCATGGCTGACCGCCAAGGCCATCAGGGCCGTGACCGCGAACACCGCCAGCACCGGGCCGTAGGTTTTGGCCTGGGGATCGGGCGCCTTGAGGCCGAGGTGGCGGCGCAGGTCCTCGTAGCCCCCGACCCGAACGCCGTCGATGAAGACCTGCGGCGTGGTCTTCACACCGTGCTCGGCCTTGAAGGCGTCATTCGCCTCGCGTGTCTCGAGCCAGTGATCGTCAACGGTGAAGCCCTTGCTGCGCAGAAGGTGGCGAGCCTTGAGCCCCCAGGGGCAAACGTGCTCAGGCATCACCATGCGGTAGAGGACGGCGTGTTTCGCGGGGTCAGTCATGTGGGTCTCCGGCTTGATCACAAGGGAACCCGCCCCATGTAAGTTCCGTACCATAGTACGGAGTCAAGCGATGAGAGGCCAACAGTCGGGTCTGACCATCGCGCGGCTGGCTGAAGCCGGCGGCGTGGGTGTGGAGACGGTGCGCTACTACCAGCGGCGCGGCCTGTTGGAGACGCCTGAAAGGCCAGACGGCGGCGGTCTGGGCGGCGGGGTGCGGCGCTACGGTTCGGAGGAAGTAAGGCGGCTGCGCTTCATTCGCTCGGCGCAGTCGGCGGGCTTCACCCTGGAACAGATCGGCGAACTGCTCGCGCTGGACGCAAGCGAGGACAGGGCGCGGGCCCGGGCGCTGGCCGAGGAACGGCTGGTCGACCTCGACGCCCGTATAGCCGAGCTGGAGAACGCGCGTTCAGCCCTGCGCAGATTGGCGCATGCTTGCGCTGCATCGCAGGTCGGGCCGTGTCCGATCATTGAGGCGTTCGACACCTCGCGAAACTAGGCTGCCTCGCACAGCAGAGCGTTCGACCCGGCTTGGCGGCGCCGACACCCGAAATAGGTCCGCAACAGGCCTCACCGAGATCATGGTCGAGTGCGACGCGACGAAAGGTCCCTATTCACGAGCCCGCTCCAGGGACGGCCGGGAGGCTACGCTGGCGCCTCGGAGTTCCAAATCATGGCTCACTCGAACACACGACGGCTTTTACGGCGCGTATATATCTACCTCAGGCCAAGCGGGAGACCGGGGCCGACGACGGCCAGGAGAAGGTCGACGCGCTGATCCGCCGCCGCGCGAGGAATCCCACCCTCCTGAACCCCGCCGAACAGACGCTGTAACCGGCCTGCCCCGTCACGGAGCCAACATCATCAGGTTGTTGATTCGTAAAGAAGAAAATGGCGCGCCCGGAACGATTCGAACGTCCGACCCTCAGATTCGTAGTCTGATGCTCTATCCAGCTGAGCTACGGGCGCGCTTGGCCGCGAACGGCGGCGGGGGGCAATAGCCGGATGACGGGTTTTCCGCCTCGCCGCGTAGATGGGCGCCAGAAGGGCGCGGCGCGGGGCTTTCGTTCGCGCGGGCGGCGGGGCAGGGTGGCTCCGCCTCTCCCGAATTCGTCCCGCGAACCAGACCTGAGCTTTCTATGATCCATCTTCCGCACCGGTCTGTCCGCGCCCTCACGGCCGTGCTCGTCGCGGCCGGGCTCGCGCTTGGCGGTTGCGGAGGCGGAGCCCTCGGAACGGGCGGCCCTGTCGCCGGCCCGGTCGCGCCCGTCGCCGCTCCGGCCGCCCGCGGCCCCTTTGTCGCCGCCGCCAATCCGCTGGCGGTCGAGGCGGGGATGGCGGTGCTGCGCGAAGGCGGCTCGGCCGTGGACGCCGCGATCGCCATCCAGGCCGTGCTGGGGCTGGTCGAGCCGCAGTCTTCAGGCCTGGGCGGCGGGGCTTTCATGATGGCGTATGACGCCGCGAGCGGGCAGATCACCAGCTACGACGGTCGCGAGACGGCGCCCGCGGCGGCGACGCCCGAGCTCTTCTACGAGAACGGACGGCCGCTGGGCGTGGGCGACGCGGTCCTGAGCGGACGCTCGACCGGGGCCCCGGGGGCCGTGGCCATGCTGGCGATGGCGCACAGGGCGCATGGACGGCTGCCGTGGCACGCCCTGTTCGGGGACGCCGAACGGCTGGCCCGCGACGGCTTTATCGTCAGCCCACGACTGGCCGGCTTCATCGCCGCGACGCGGGGACAGGCGCGCACCCGCTGGGCCGACGCCTATTTCACCAAGGCGGACGGGACGCGCTACGTCGCCGGAGACGTGCTGCGAAACCCGGCCTACGCCGAGACGGTGGCCGAACTGGCCGCAGGCGGGGCCGAGGGCTTCTACAACGGCCGGATCGCACGCGAGATCGCCGCCACGGTGGCGCAGGAGCCGCGGCCCGGCGCCCTGACGGCCGAAGACATCGCCGCCTATCAGCCGATCGAGCGCGGGGCCCTGTGCCGCCCGTACCGGGTCTATGTCGTCTGCGTGCCGCCGCCGCCGTCCAGTGGCGTGGCCGTGCTGCAGCTTCTCGCCATGGCCGAGCAGACCCCGCACATCCACGCGGGCCCCGACAGCGCCGGCGCCTGGACCGCCTTCGCCCAGCTCCAGCGGCTGATGTACGCCGACCGCGACCGCTATGTCGGCGACCCCGGCTTCGTCCGGGTGCCGGTGCAGGGTCTGCTGGATCCCGACTACGTCGCGGCCCGCGCGGCCCTTGCGCCCGGTCTGACCGGCGCGGCGGAACCGGGTACGCCGCCGGGCGGCGTGTTTTCGGGGCCCGACGCCACCCACGAGCCGGCGGGCACCTCGCATCTCGTTGTCGTCGATGCGCAGGGCAATGCGGTCAGCATGACCACGACGGTCGAGAGCGTGTTTGGCTCGGGCCGGATGGCGGCGGGCTTCTTTCTCAACAACCAGCTGACGGACTTCTCGTTCACCCCGACGCGGCCCGACGGCGCCGCGGCGGCCAATGCGGTGGCGGCGGGCAAGCGGCCGCGGTCGTCGATGTCTCCGGTGATCGTCCTCGACCGCCAGGGCCGCCTGCTCGGCGCCTTCGGCTCGCCGGGCGGGCCCTCGATCCTCGCGTATAACGCCAAGGCCCTGATCGCCGTGCTGGACTGGGGCCTGCCGGTGCAGGCGGCGTTCGACCTGCCCAATCTGGTGGCGCGCGGCGACGGCTTTGGCGCAGACACGGACCGCTTCCCGGAAGCCCTGCGCGCCGGTCTGGCCGAGCGCGGCGTGACGCTCAGTCCCAACGCCAGCGAGAACTCAGGCCTGCACGGCGCGATCTGGCGACAGGGCGCGACCGGCTGGAGCTGGGACGGCGGCGCGGACGACCGCCGCGAGGGCGTGGCGCGGACGCAGTAGCGGTCTGGGCCCTACTCGGGCTTGATGCTGAGCTGGAAGGCGATCACGCCCTCGGACACGTCCGTGTCGACGCCGTGGCCGGCGCGCAGGCCCTCGGTCTCGATCTCGCGATAGGCCAGGCTGACCGAGGTGTGCACCGGCCCCCGGCGCATGGCCACGCCCACCGAGGCGTCGCCGAGGAAATTGCCTGAGTCCTGGCTGTAGCCGGATCGCGCGAAGTCCCCGTCGCGGGTGCGGGCGAAATTATAGCCGACGGCCCGGCCCGAGCCCGCCGCGTACAGATACCAGCGCGGACGCTCGCCGAAGGCGTCGCCGCCATCCGGGACCAGTTTCTCGATGCCGCGGCCGATGCGCAGGGTGGCGCCGGCCTCGGTCGTGCCACCGCGCGTTCCCACGCCGAAGCCGACGTGCGGCGTCAGGGTGACGTCCAGACCGGACGCCGTCTGGCCCAAGGTCTCGGTCCAGCCCCGCGTATAGGTCAAGTCATAGTGTTCGGCGTCGAAGGTCGCGGGGTCCAGCGGTCCGGGAGGCAGGGGCGAGCCGTCGAGACGGCGGACAGCCCCTTCGGTGCGCAGGCGCAGGCGGTCGTCATAGCCGCCGCTTTCGAACCAGACGTCACGGCTCGAGGCGGCCCATTGCGAAGTCCGGTCGCGCTCGGGCGCGTAGCCCGTCCAGCCGCCGGCAGAGTCCCATGCGGGATCGTTTGCATAGCGGGCGTTCCGGTCCAGACGGGTCAGAAGGTCGGCGACGTTGGCCGGGCGTTCCGGAACGACCCTCCAGGGATCGGTCTGAACGGCCGGGACGGCTTGCGAAGCGGCTGCGAACGCCGGGGCCCAAAGGGCTCCAGTCGCCAACACTCCGGCAAGGATCGCCGACCTGCGCATCAACGGTTCCTCCCCGACCCGCTAACGACTCCGACCCTGCACGATGCAGGCCGTCTCGCCAACACCCTTTCGAGCGTCACGGTTCGGCCGATCAACGTGGACCGGCGGGCAGGGTTCCGCAATCGGGTGAACCCCGCGGGCGAGTCGCAGACCCGCCGCGCGCGAGCCTGCCTCAGTCCGCCGTCACTGGCAGGCGAGGCACTCGTCGTAGTCGGTGCGTGCGGCCGAGAAGAGATCGGGCTGGTTCGGATCGACCTCGGCCTCGACCTTGTCTTCCGCGCCGGCGAAGGCTGCCCGCTGAACCGACTTGGAGCGCAGGTAGTAGAGCGATTTCACGCCCTTCTCCCAGGCCGACCAGTGCAGCATGTGCAGGTCCCATTTGTTCACATCGCCCGGGATGAACAGGTTGATCGACTGGGCCTGGCAGATTTCCGGCGAGCGGTCGGCCGACAGTTCCACGATCCAGCGCTGGTCCAGTTCGAAAGCGGTCTTGAAGATGGCCTTCTCGTCGTCGGTCAGCGTGTCGAGGTGCTGCACCGATCCTTCGTGTTCCAGGATCGAGGACCAGACCTCGGTGGTGTCGATACCCTTCTCGCCCAGCAGTTTCTCGAGATAGGGATTCTTGACCGCGAACGAGCCCGACAGGGTCTTGTGCGTATAGATGTTGGCCGGGATCGGCTCGATGCCGGCCGAGGTGCCGCCGCAGATGATCGAGATCGAGGCGGTCGGGGCGATGGCCAGCTTGTGGCTGAAACGCTCCAGCACGCCGCGCTCGGCCGCGTCCTCGCAGGCGCCCTTCTCTTCGGCCAGCAGGCGGCTGGCCTTGTCGGCCTCGCGGCGCAGATGTTTGAACAGCCGCATGTTCCACGACTTGGCCATGGCGGATTCGAAGGCCACGCCCTGCGCCTGCAGGAACGAGTGGAAGCCCATCAGGCCCAGACCCACCGAACGCTCGCGCTTGGCGGAATAGACGGCCGCGGCCATCGCGGGGGGCGCGCGGCGGATGAAGTCTTCAAGCACATTGTCGAGGAAGCGCATCACGTCCTCGATGAAGCGGGGCTCCTCGCGCCATTCCAGGAAGCTCTCGGCGTTGACCGAGGACAGGCAGCAGACGGCGGTGCGGTCGACGCCCAGGTGGTCGCGGCCGGTGTGCAGGGTGATTTCCGAGCACAGGTTCGACTGTTTGACCGACAGGCCCAGATCGCGCTGATGCTGCGGCATCTGGCGGTTCACGGTGTCGGAGAAGATCAGATAGGGCTCGCCGGTCTGCAGGCGGATCTCGAGGATCTTCTGCCACAGGGCGCGGGCGTCGACGGTCTTCACCACCTCCTGGTTCTTCGGCGACAGCAGGTCGAAGGTCTTGCCGTCGCGAACCGCCTCCATGAAGGCGTCCGAGATGTTGATGCCGTGGTGCAGGTTCAGAGACTTGCGGTTGAAGTCGCCCGACGGTTTGCGGATCTCGAGGAACTCCTCGATCTCTGGGTGGTGGACGTCCAGATAGACGGCGGCCGAACCGCGGCGCAGCGAACCCTGGCTGATCGCCAGNTTTTCTTTGCTCCGGCTGGACAGGCGGCCCACAGAGACTTGCGGTTGAAGTCGCCCGACGGTTTGCGGATCTCGAGGAACTCCTCGATCTCTGGGTGGTGGACGTCCAGATAGACGGCGGCCGAACCGCGGCGCAGCGAACCCTGGCTGATCGCCAGCGTCAGGGAGTCCATCACGCGGATGAAGGGGATGATGCCCGAGGTCTGACCCGCGCCCTTGACCTTCTCGCCGATCGACCGGACGCCGCCCCAGTAGGTGCCGATGCCGCCGCCGTTCGAGGCCAGGGCNCCCGAACCGGCGGCTCGACGTCGTCTTCCGCGTCAGGGAGTCCATCACGCGGATGAAGGGGATGATGCCCGAGGTCTGACCCGCGCCCTTGACCTTCTCGCCGATCGACCGGACGCCGCCCCAGTAGGTGCCGATGCCGCCGCCGTTCGAGGCCAGGGCCACGTTCTCGTTCCAGACCGACTGGATGCCGTCCAGGCTGTCGGCCACGGCGTTCAGGAAGCAGCTGATCGGCAGGCCGCGATCCGCGCCGCCGTTCGACAGCACCGGCGTCGAGGGCATGAACCAGAGTTTGGACATATAGTCGTAGACGCGCTGGGCGTGGTCGGCGTCGTCGGCGTAGGCCGTGGCGACGCGGGCGAACATGTCCTGGTAGCTCTCGCCGGCCAACAGGTAGCGGTCCTCCAGCGTCTTCTTGCCGAAGTCGGTCAGCAGGTCGTCACGGGACCGGTCGAGCTGAATGGATCTCACCACGGACAGATGGGGACGCGCGGTCGCATCACCCTCCGCAGGGGCCACGACAAGACCTAGTGGCTGAAGCGCTCCCCAAGCCCACATATGGGGCGCAGATGGCTAACCAACCGTCAACGGGGTTGACGATCACTTTCTGCCCGAATCGCGTTCAAGACGGGGGATGAGCCTGTGGACAGGCCGCGACGAGGGCGTGACAAGCCTCACCATATCCGATCACGAACGCGTGAGTGGAACAGTCACACAAGCGGGACCGTTAGCAGCCGATGACCACCGAACAGACGATCACGTTTTTCCGCCGCATGCTGCGTATCGCGCGGACCGAAATCGCGGCGGTTTCCGCCCTGTTTGTCGTCGCTCTCGGGATCATGACGTTCGTCGAGGTGGCCGACGACATGACCGAGGCCGACGGTCAGGCCTTCGATCATGCGGTCCTTGCGTGGATGCAGCCGGTAGCAGGCGAACCCCGGGGTCCGTGGTGGCTGAAGGAGGCGGCGGCGGATCTGACCTCTCTGGGAGGCATATCGGTGCTGGCCCTGTTCGCGGTGATCGCCTTCGTCTTCCTTCTGCTCCAGCGCAAACATCTCTCGGCCCTGCTTCTGGTCGTCGGTCTGGCCGGAGGCGTCGCTCTGAGCGAGGGTCTGAAGGCCATGTTCGGACGCGAACGGCCCCCGCTGGACTTTCAGGCGGTGGATACGCTGAACGCCAGCTTCCCGTCCGGCCACGCCCTGCTGTCGACCGTCTTCTATCTGACGCTCGGCGTCATGCTGACGCGGGCCTTCCCGCGGGCTCATCTGAAGGCCTTTGTGCTGGGAGCGTCGCTCCTGATCGCACTGCTGATCGGACTGACCCGCGTCTATCTCGGCGCCCACTGGGCCACGGACGTCTTCGCCGGCTGGTGCGCCGGGGCCGCCTGGGCCATGGCGCTCTGGCTGGTCGCCTATGCCGTCGGACGGCGACAGGCCGTTCGCGACAAGGGGCTCCATGACGAGGTCTTGCCGCCGGAGCCTGTGGCGGATACACCGCCCGCCGTCATCGGGGAGTAGCCGCCCGCGTCTCTCAGCGGGGTTTACGTCAACATACTTTCCCTCGCCCGGAGGGAATGGCGTGATCTGGCCCATCGGGCCATGGCAAGACCGCTGGCTTCGCAGGGTGCTTCCACGCGGGGGCCGGCTGCGGATGCCAATGGTCTGTCCGCGGCCTCGTCTCCATCGCGGAGATCGGGGACAAGACCATGCTGCTGGCCATCATGCTGGCGGCGACCTGGCGGCGTCCGCTGCCGATCATCCTCGGCATAATGGCGGCCACCGTGGCCAATCACGCCTTCGCGGCGTTGGCCGGTTCCGTGCTGGCCCGGTTCATGGATGCGGAATGGCTGCGCTGGGGCGTCGGCCTGGCCTTCATCGGTTTCGCCGCCTGGGCCCTGATCCCGGACCGGTTCGACGAAGAGCCTGACATGACCGAAAAGACCTTCGCCGGCGTGTTCTGGACCACGACCGCCGCCTTCTTCCTGATCGAGATGGGCGACAAGACCCAGGTCGCCACCGCCATGCTGGCGGCGCAGTTCCAGAACCTGCCGCTGGTCGTCGCGGGGTCGACGCTGGGCATGATGCTGGTCAACGGCCCGGCGGTCCTGCTGGGCGAGGCCGCGGCGCGCAAACTGCCGCTGACATGGATTCGCCTCGCCGCGGCTCTAGGGTTCGCCGCAACCGGGGTGTGGGTTCTGCTCGCGCGCTGATAGAAGCCCCCGTCCTCCCGCCGACGAGAGCCCACATTGATGAAGTTTCTGATGCGCCTGACGGCGGTCGTCCTGCTGGTCGTGATCATCGGCGCCATGGTCGGTCCGTTCCAGAACGCCGAGGCTGGCACCCACGTCTGGGACAAGGCGATGCACTTTGTCGCTTTCGGCCTGATCCTGTGGAGCATCGGCGTCCTGTGGCGCCGCCTGCCCCGCACCCTCGCGGCGCTTTCCGCCCTGATCCTCGGCGGCGCTGTCGAGATCGTTCAGGGCATGGTCGGCCGCGACGCCAGCTGGGGCGACTTGCTGGCCGACGGGCTGGGCGTTCTCACCGCCCTTTTGCTCTGGGCGGTCTGGCGGGGCTTCCAGCCGCGCACGGCGTTTCAGACCTCGAAGACCCTGTAGGGCGTATCGCCCAGCGTCCGGAGCACCGGGAGGGCAACGTTGTATACCGGCACCCCCTTGTTGGTCCGGCCTTCCGGCGCGCCGCGATGGGCGTGGCCGTGCACCACCAGGCTGATGTTGTCGTAGCGGTCGATGGTCTCGCCCAGCCGTGAGGAGCCCAGAAAGGCGTGGATTTCCGGCGGCTCACCCATCACCGTGTCGACAATGGGCGAATAGTGCAGCAGCACCACCGACCGCTCGGTGCGCAGCATGCGGATCGAGTTCTCGATGCCGTTGGCGTCCTCCACCGCCTCCTGCACGAATGATTTTATCGAGGCCTCCCCGAACGGGCTCAGCATGTAGCGGCCGAACCCGCCGATGAAACCCTTGCCTCCGGCGAAGCCGACGCCCTCGATCTCATAGGCCTGACCGGTCAGCATCTTCACCCCGGCGTCGCAGAGCATCTTCGTCACATGCTCGGGCTGGCCGCACTCGTGCTCGTGGTTGCCCAGCACTCCCACCATGGGAACCTTGCAGGCCCGCAGGTCCTCCAGCAAGATTTCGACCTCGCGCGTCTTGCCGAAATTGGTCAGGTCCCCGCACAGGCACAAAACGTCTGCGTCCTCGTGGACCCTTTCGAACAGTTCGCGGTGCGGACGGTCATGGGTCTCGCCGACGTGCAGGTCGCCGACGGCCGCGACGCGCAGCTTCTTCTTTGGCCCCGCCTCCATGCCGGGCTGCGGCGTCTGCGGGTCGCCCCCGGCGCTGGCGCTCTCCGCCGTGGCGGGATCAGTGGATGGGGTCATGGCGCTCCTCCAGCCCCTTGCCGACGATGTCGCCGAAGCCCCACTCCGAGATGTCCGAGATATAGTCGCGCGCGCTGAACAGCCTCCCCCGGCACACCTTCACGCGCGGCGCCGGCAGGTCGACCTGTGCGCGCAGCCGCTCGGTCAGCTCGTGCATCAGCCAGGCGGGAATGTTGTCCCGCTCGGTCGGATAGGCGAACCGGAAGTTCAACAGATGCGCCATCAGCACCTCCCAATAGAGGTCCATCTGGTCCAGCAGGCTCTTCCAGTCGATCGCCCCCGACTGTTTGAGAATGATGTGGTTCACATCCGCCCCGTCGTAACGGTAGCGGTCCTGGATGAAGACCTTGGACAGGATCAGCGCCGTGGGCGAGGTGATGGTGACCTCGTGGCCGTAGACCTCGATCGTGTCGGGACCAAACCAGGCGTCATTGACCGCGATCGTGCCGTTGGACATGGCGAAGATCACGTCGAAGAAATGCTTCTCGTCCTTCCAGACCTTGGCGATCCAGCGCTCGTCCTCGACGTCGGTGCGGTAACCCCGGGCCTGGAAAAAGGCGAGGATGCGCGGGTAGTCGCCGGGCTTGCAGAAGACGTCCAGATCCTTGGTCGGCCGCTGGATGCCGGTGTAGGCCGTGACCGCATAGGTGCCCGACAGAAGGAAAGGGATGCCGCTCTCCTTCAGCAGGCGCAGCGATTCCTCATAGAAGGCCACAGCTTCCTGAGGCGGATGGAAGCTGGGGTCGGCGACGGTGTCTGACATGATCCGGCTCTCTATTTTCGGCCGGTAACGGCGCGGGTCTGAAAACGGCTCCGGTCGGGCCGCGGTTCCTGCGACGCGGCCTTGTATCGCGCATGAGTCGGATTTGTTTACGCATTCGCATTAGTCCTCGACCGTTCAGTAAAGGGCCGGGGAGGCTCGGGTTGAAGGGTCGTTGGCGTTTATTCAGGCATGAAGCGGGCTGCGTCGCTGGCCCGCCGCCCTGGGCCTATGTGCTGCTGTTCGCCGCCTCCCAGCTGATCGGCCACTGGAGCGTGGCGACCTATGGCGCGGTCCTGATCTGGCTTTCCAACGGCATCATGGCGGCGGCGCTGCTGCAGCTGCACCGGCGTCCGGCGATCATGGTGGTGCTGGCCTGCTTCCTGATCAACTTGTTCAGCAACGCCATTCGCGGCGATCCCGGCATGCTCATGTGGCTCAACGCCGTGATGAATCTTGGTGAGGCGACCCTGGCTGCCCTTCTGGCGCGACGCGTCTGCGGCGCCGCCCTCGACATGCGCCGCCCGCGACGGCTGTTCGCCTTCGGTCTGTTCGCCGCCCTGCCGGCGGTCGCCGTGACCGCGGCTCTCGGATTCGGCCTGACCATGCTGATCCGCCAGACGCCGCTCACCGCCGCGGGCGTCTTCAACATCTATTCCTTCGTCATCGTCGAGCTGCTCGGCCTGCTGCTTGTAACCCCCGTGCTGCTGCTTATGGCCCGGGCGCACCGGTTCCATGGAACCACTCGCGCGCGCTGGCCCGAGGCGGCCATCCTGATCGCCGTAATGCTGGCCGTGACCGCGCTAGCCTTCTGGCAGAACGACGCGCCGATCGGCTTCCTCTGTTTCCTGCCCATGCTGTGGATCGCCCTGCGGCTGTCGCCGACGACGGCGGCGGTCGCCCTGATCGGCCTGGCCGCCGTCAGCGGCGTGGCTACCATGACCGGCCATGGTCCGGTGCACCTGACCCGGCTCATGGATGTGCCCGGTCTGGAAACGGTCGCGCCGATGCTGCGTCGGCTGGGCGTCTACAACCTGTTCCTGCTGTCTATGGTCGTAACTATCCTGCCCGTCTCCACGGTCATGACTGAGCGTCGTCGGCTCGAGGCGCGGCTGCGCGCCCGGACGGTCGCGGCGCAGGAAGCGCGCCGCAAGGCCGAGGACGCCGCCGCCGCACGCTCGCGCTTCCTGGCCATGATGAGCCATGAGATGCGCACCCCCCTGAACGGCGTCGCCGGCTTTGCTGACGTGCTGGCCAGCCGGCCCGGACTGGACGCCACCGCCCTGCGTCAGGCGCGCCAGATACGGGAATCCAGCGACGGTCTGCTGATGCTGGTCGAGGATATTCTGGACTTCGCCCGCGGCGACGACGCTGTGTCGCCCGAACCGCTGGATCTGGCCGCCGTGGCGCACGAATCCATGGCGCCCAGCCGAACCGCGGCCGAGGCCAAGGGATTGAGCCTGACGATCGACGATCGCCTGCCGGCCAATGCGCGCTTCATGTGCGACCGCCGGGCGCTGCGCCAGACGCTGCATCCCATGATCGCCAATGCGGTCAAATTCACCGAACAGGGGTCCGTCACCGTCCGTCTGGACCGGTCATCAGACGGCGTCTGCATCCGCGTCTCGGATACCGGTCCGGGCATCGAGCCCGCGCTGCTGCCGGAACTGTTCGAAGCCTTCGCCCAGGGCGACGCCTCGATTCGGCGGAGCCATTGCGGGGCCGGTCTGGGTCTGGCGCTGGTCGCCCGACACGTCCGCCGCATGAGCGGCGCCATCGACGTCGACAGCCGCCTCGGCGAGGGTTCGACCTTCATCATCACCCTGCCCCTGCCGCGGGCCCCCGATGCGTCGGAAGAGAACGACCGGCCCGCACCCGCAATCGTTGACGAACAGACAGGCGAATCCGTCGCCCCCGCGACACCGCGCGTGCTGGTCGTCGACGACCATCCGGTCAATCGCGAGGTCGCCCGAATCATGCTGGAAGCCTTCGGCTGCGACGTGGTCGAGGTCTGCGACGGCCAGGACGCCATAGACGCCGTCGCCGGTCAGCCGTTCAATCTGGTGTTGATGGATGTGCGCATGCCGCTGATGGACGGGCTGGAGGCCACGCGCCGCATCCGCGCCCTGCCAGGATCCGGGCGCGACGTCGCCGTCGTCGCCATGACCGCCGACGCCATGCCCGAGGACGTGGCGCGCTGTCTGGCGTCGGGCATGAATGCCCACATGGCCAAGCCGATCAGCCAGGCCGGCCTGCTGGCGATGGTGAACCGCGCCCTGGCAGGAGATCTGCCGGATGCGCGCGTGACCCGGGAAGCGGAGGCGGCCTAGCTTCCGTATTTGCCCTCAAGCGGGAAGCGTTCCGCCCAGAAATCCTTGAGCTCGGGCAGGGCGTCGACCCGGCGCATCACCACTCCCATGCGTGGCGCCACCTCATGAAACCGCTTGCGATGCGGGGTCCAGCGGCTGGCGACGGCGACATACAGATCCAGCACCGTCGGCTCAGCGCCAAGAAGGAAACGGTCGGGAACGATCTGGCTTTCCATCTTCGCCCAGCAGTCCGCGATCCGGTCCGCCGTACGGCCGAGGATGGTCTGCTGCGCCGCCGGGTCGTCTCCGCCCAGCCGGGACGGCTCGTCGCGGACCCAGTACACCGAATAGATCGAGGCCGGGATGAAGGTCATCCAGCGCAGGAACTGCGCCCGCCGCGGATCGCAGGCTTCGGGCCCCAGCGCCGCCTCGGGATGCTGTTCGGCCAGCCAGATCAGGATGGCGGCGCTCTCCGTGATCGTTTCGCCTGCGGGCGTGATCAGGGCCGGAATCTGCCGCATCGGATTGACCGGGGCGACCTTGTCGCGCTCGGCCTCGCCCCCCCAGGTCACGGCCTCGACCACGCCGTAGGGCGCGCCGATCAGGGTCAGGGCGGCTTCGACCGGGACTGAGCCGGAACCCGCGGCGCCGTAAACAGTGTAGGTCATGGCTGCGCTCCTTCGACGGATCAGGCTACTCCGCAGCGACGGCTTGCGCGCCCGAGAGTTCCCGCGGCCGCCATAGACAGGCCTTGGGCTTGTCCCCAGCCGCATCCCCAGTTCCGTGTCCTGCGGACACCACATCTAGCGGTCGCGAAAAAAGTGATCGCAATATAGCCGTAATTCGGCTTGGCGCCGGACCCGTCCGAACGCATGGTGAACCGACCCTCGGATTCGCCGACAGAGCCCAGCACCCATGAACGCGCACGTCTCGATCAAAACCCCCAAGGGGGGCGCGACCCCCGGCCTGCTGACCCCGTCGGCGGCCTACAAGCCGTTCCGCTACCCGTGGGCGTTCGACATGTGGAAGAAGCAGCAGCAGGTCCACTGGATGCCCGAAGAGGTGCCGCTGGGCGAGGACATGAAGGACTGGGCGGTCAATCTGACGCCGTCCGAGCGCAACCTGCTGACCCAGATTTTCCGCTTCTTCACCCAGGCGGACATCGAGGTGCAGGACAACTACATGGAAAAATACGGTCGGGTGTTCAAACCGACCGAGGTCAAGATGATGCTGGCGTCCTTCGCCAACATGGAGACCATCCACATCGCGGCCTACGCCCTGCTGCTCGAAACCATCGGCATGCCCGAGAGCGAGTTCGGCGCCTTCATGGAATACGAGGCCATGCGCGACAAGCATGACTTCATGGGCCGGTTCGGGGTCGAGACCAACGCCGACATCGCCCGGACGCTGGCCATGTTCGGCGGCTTCTCGGAAGGGCTGCAGCTGTTCGCCTCGTTCGCGATGCTGATGAATTTCCCGCGCCAGAACAAGATGAAGGGCATGGGCCAGATCGTCAGCTGGTCGGTGCGTGACGAGAGCCTGCACTGCGAAGGCATCATCAAGCTGTACCATGCGTTCAACAAGGAAACCGGGGCCGTCACGCCCGAGGTCGCCGCCGACATTGTCGAATGCTGCAAGACCGTGGTCGAGATGGAGGATCGCTTCATCGACCTGGCCTTCGAAATGGGCCCGGTGAACGGCATGACGCCGGACGACATCAAACAGTACATCCGCTTCATCGCCGACTGGCGCCTGCGCCAGCTGCACCTGCCGGAAGTCTATGGCGTGAAGGAAAACCCGCTGCCCTGGCTGCAGTCGCTGCTGTCGGGCGTCGAACACGCCAACTTCTTCGAGGCCCGCGCCACCGAATACTCCAAGGCCGCCACCACCGGCGCCTGGCACGGGGCCGAGGGCGTCTGGGGCAGCTTCGACGCCATGATGAAGAAGCGGGCCGAGGGCGCGGAGGCCTGATCCCTTGAGCCGGCCCGCGAACGTCGCCGTCGTCGGCTTCGGAAACGCGGGCCGCACCTTCCATGCGCCCCTTGTCGCGGCCGAGCCGGGCCTGACGCTGCATACGATCGTCAGCAGCCGGCCTGATGAGGTCACCGCCGTCTGGCCGGGGATCCGGGTCGCGCCGTCGCTGGACGCGGTGCTGGACGATCCTGAGATCGACCTCGTCGTCCTCGCCACGCCTGACACCCTGCACGCGCCACAGGCGGAGGCGGCGCTGAACGCCGGCAAGGCGGTGGTCGTCGACAAGCCCTTCGCCCTGACCCACGCCGACGCGGCCCGCGTTGTGGCGCTTGCCCGGTCGAAGGACCTGTTGCTCTCGGTCTTCCACAACCGTCGTTGGGACGCCGACTTCCTCGCCCTCAGGGCCGTGATCGCCGACGGCCGACTGGGCCGCGTGGTCACGGTCGAGAGCCGCTTTGACCGCCACCGCCCGGTCGTCCGGGACCGCTGGCGCGAGGGGCCGGGCGGCGGCGTCTGGCTGGATCTGGGTCCGCACCTGATCGACCAGATGCTGGTCCTGTTCGGCCGCCCGCTCGCCGTCGCCTGCGACCTGTCGATCCAGCGAGAAGGCGGTCTCAGCCCCGACCGGGCCCGCGCAACCCTGCGATACGCCGATGGTCTTCGGGTCGAGCTCAACGCCGCCATGGTCATTGCCGCGCCCGACGTCCGCTTCGCCGTTCATGGAACAGAGGGCAGCTGGCTCAAGTCCGGCCTCGACGTGCAGGAGGACCAGCTCAAGGCGGGCATGGTCGTCGAGGCGCCCGGGTGGGGCGTCGACCCGGCCCCGGCGATCTTCGTCGACGGCGAGACGGGCGCCCGTTCGCCGACGGCGGGTCCGACCGGCGACTATCCAGCCTTCTATGCAGGCATCGCCGCCGCCCTGCGCGGCGAGGGCCCCAACCCTGTCCCGCCCGAGCAGGCGCTCGAGGTCATGGAGATCATCGACGCCGGGCTGGAAAGCGACCGCCGCCGGGCCGAGGTGCAGATCCCCGCGGCGGTCTAGTCGCCGTCGGCGGGACAGGCGTAGCGGGCGCAGTACCGTTCGCGCAGCCGCTGACCGAACTCGCGGCCCAGAGCCTCGCTTTCCGCGCTGGCGGCCTCGATAGCCTCCCGCGAAGGAATGGGCCCCGGGGGCCGCCGACCCTCCGCCAAGGCGCGAAGCTGATCGAGGTTGCCCGTTCGCGCCAGCATCAGGGCACCGGTCTCGGGACTCCGGGCCGCATACTCCGTGCTCACGCGTTCCACCATGGCGGTCACCGGTTCGATGCGGTCGGCATCCACGTCGAGATCGGCCAGAATTCTCGTCGCGGGACCCCCTCTCGTCTCCGCCATCCGCGACGCGGCGATGCGGGCCAGCGCCATGGTCTCCGCCGACGGCTCGGAACCGGTCCACGGGACAATCGGTTCTTCCGGCGGCAGGAGAAACCGGACGGTGAACTCGACCGACGATTTCTCGACCTCGCCATTCTCCTGTCGCGGATTCATCTTGAACCTCGGCGTCAGGGCCAGGGCGGCGCGGTCGAAACCCAGACCCGCCGGAACCGCCTTGATCACCCGGCACTCCGCCAGATTGCCGAGCAGGTCGCCTCGGCACCGCACCTGAGCCCATCCGGATACGCCGATCCAGGACGCGAAACCCGGATAGGCGTCGCTCATCGCCTCGCCGTCCGGGATCGAGGACCAGGACGGATCAACGATGACCGTCTGCGCACAGCCGCCGAGCGCCAGTCCAGCCGCGACCGCGCACAATGTCAGATGCCGGCGAACCATTCGTACCCCCTGTCTTCCCAGTAGCCGCCCTTGCCTCCGCCGACACCGGCGAAGCTGGCGACCACCTCGATCCGCTTGATGTATTTCGCGTGCTTGTAACCGATCTGGCGTTCGACCCGCAGCCGCAGCGGGGCCCCGTGCGGGACGGGCAAGGTCTCGCCGTTCATGCCATAGGCCAGAATCGTCTGCGGATGGCGGGCGTCGATCAGGTCGATGCTCTCATAGTACCGCTCGCCATCCTCGCGCTGATCCAGCGCGTCGAAACAGTGGAAGACGATGTATTTCGCCCCGGGCTTCAGCCCGGCCTCGTCCAGCAGGATTTCGAGCCGCACCCCGGTCCATTCGGCGATCGAGGTCCAGCCCTCGACGCAGTCGTGTTTGGTGATCTGCGACTGCGCCGGGCGCGCGCGCAGCTCGGCGAGAGTCAGCGACAGCGGCCGTTCCACCAGTCCGTCGATGACCAGCCTGTAGTCCGCGAAGCCTCCGGCCTTCAACGCCACATAGTCGGCCGCCGCCGGATCGATCGAGCCATTGGCGCGGAAGTCCGGCGATATCTCCGCCCGACTGTAGGTCGGGGCCAGGGCGTCGCGGGGGATCAGCAGGCGCTGGGTCCGGCGGGTCAGACCCTCGCCCATCCGCCGCGCCTGTTCGGCCAGACTGGTCCCGGCCTGACCGCAGGCGGAAAGCAGGGTGGTCGCAGCCGTCGCGACGGCGCCGGTCAGCCAGCGGCGGCGGTTCATTGCGCGTCTCCGTCGTCGGTCCGGCGTCGCCGCCCGAGCTTCGGCCCGGCGGTCGAGCCCGGCGGCTGGATCACGAACCAGCCGGTGATCATCGACCGCATGTTGTTGAACGGCCCGGTCCAGATCACCAGACCGACGTGGATGACGATGAAGCCGACGATCAGGGCGGCCGAGATGAAGTGCAGCGTCCTCGCCGACTGCCGCCCGCCCATGATCTCAAGCAGGGTGCCGCCAACGGCGTTGAACCCCGGCGACATCGACAGGCCCGTGACCAGCATCATCGGCAGAACGATCAGGATCATCGCCGCATAGGTCAGCTTCTGGATCACATTGTACGCGCGGGCGTGATCGTCGGTGGGGAAGTGGAAGCGGGCGTGCTCGGCCACGGAGGCGCCGAGTCCCCTGATCTCTTTCCCTGTTGGCCAGATGCGCCGTCTGAACCGGCCGGTCACAAGGCTCCAGACCAGATAGACCAGCCCGTTGGCGACGAAGATCCAGGCGAACAGGAAGTGATAGTTCCGCGCCTCCGCCAGATTGCGTCCCTGGGGGATCAGCGCCCAGTCAGGCAGCGGCGGGATGCTGACCCACGGATCGGCGAAGGTCGACCGGACGCCCCAGTAGAGATGCGGATGGGCCAGCAGGATGTTCAGGCCGCTCATGATCAGAACCACCACGGCGACCACATTCAGCCAATGGCTGATCCGCACCAGCGGTGGATGGCGCCAGGTGTCCACACGACCGCCGGGCAGGGAACGGTCGGCGCGCCCATCGGGGCGGCCTTCAGCATCGTCCAGAGGCGGGTCCGCGGCGGTGTCGGTCATGGTCTCTCCGGCGCGACGCACGCGCCTGGAGGGAAGCTACGACGAAGCGGGCCGAAAAGTTACAGCCGGATCTCAGTATTTTGCGGGCGGGGTGGTGACGCAGACGCGCCGGGCGCGCTCGCAGGCCGCGACCTCGGCCTCCCAGGCGGCCTGGGCCCGCTCGTAAGCCGCGCGTGCCGCGTTCGCGGCCGCCAGATCCGCTTCGTATTGGGCGCGCTGGGTCTCCAGTCGGGCGGTCTCCGCGCGCCACTGCGCGCTTTCCCGTTCGAAGGTCGCGGCGCCCTCGGCCTCGGCCCGTTCGGCGGCGGCGTTGCGGGCTGCGATCTGGGCGTTCAGCCGGACGGTCTCGGCGACCTCGGCCGGGTCTTGTTCGGAGTCCGGCGCCGCGCGGTAGGTTTCACCGCGCTGACGCAGCCATTCCTCGGATCCGGCCGGGGCGGCCGATGTCTGGACCTTCGCCGAGACGGTCGTCTGCGGCGCGGTGGTCTGGGCCAGCACGGGGGAGGCGGCGAGCAGAAGGGCGCCGACGGCGGCGAGAGTGAAGCGGGTCATGGAAGGCTCCTTGGGAGAGTCGAAAGGCGTTGCGGTGAAGCTGTACCGTTTCACAGCGGTCCGCCACACATAACGCCGGTCGGGCGATTTGGAGCCGCCGGGGTTAATGCGGCAGGCGCAGTTCGAAGGTGGTGCCAGTCGGTCCGGTCTCGACCAGTGTCAGCTCGCCGCCATGGCTGGCCGCGAGCTCCCGTGAAATAGCCAGACCCAGCCCGGCGCCGTCCGAGGCGCGGCCGCTGACGAAGGGCTCGAACAGGCTTTCGGACAGGCGTGGCGGAATGCCGGGTCCATCGTCCGCGACCCGGATCACGCAGTCGCCGTCTTCGCCCGACGCGCTGACCCGAACCACGCCCCTGCGGCCGGTGCGGCGTGTGGCGTCGCCCTCGATCGCCTGGCGGGCGTTGCGCATCAGATTGACGAGTATGCGGTGCAGCTGATCCGGATCGGCATGGACCGCGAACCGGGCGGGCAGGGCCTTTGTCAGACGTACGCCCTCGGCGGTCAGGCCGGCATCCTCGGCGGCCGCGGCGAGTGCGGGCGCAAGGGCGATCCGGACGCGCTGGGGCGGCGGCTCCTCGCTCTTGCCATACTCCAGCACATTGCGTGACAGGGCGGCGGCCCGGCCCAGCGCCCGCTCCAGACGGGGCAGCACCTTCGCCACCTCGGGATCGGGGGAGTCGGCCAACCGCTCGGACGCCATCTGGGCCGAGGTCAGCATGTTGCGCAGGTCGTGATTGATCTTGGCCACCGCCTCGCCCAAGGCGACAAGCCGGGCGCGCGACCGCAGCGAGACGCGCACCTCCTCCTGCATCCGCGCCAGTTCGCGCTCGACCCGGCCGATCTCGTCGTGACGGTCGCTGGGCGGATCGCCCTCGGCTTCCGGATCGTGGGCGAAATGCTCGATCGACCGCGTGACCCGTCGCAAGGGTTGAAGCACAAGGAAGGCCAGACCGCCGTACAGCAGCCCCCCCGCCACCAGCGAGATCAACAGCGACATGAGCAAGCTGTTCAGCAGGAAGGCCCGCAGTTCCGCCTTCAGCGGCTGGGCCGGGGCCAGAATCTCGATGAAGTCGCCTGAGCGGTAGCGCGGCCGGGCCTGAACCCGAATCGAGCGGTCCGGGTGCCCGAACAGGGTGCGCCAAGGGTCGATGGTGCGGGCGATGGGCCGGCGCTGCCTCAGATCGATCAGATCGGGCGTACGGGGCAGGTTGGGGGCCTGCAGCAGCAGCCGGCGCACCCCCTGATCCCCGACGACCACGGCCTGCACGCCCCCGATGGCCAGCAGCTGTTCGGCGGCGTCATCCTCGACCGCCGAATAGGGCAGGGCCTCGACCCCGACCGAGGCCAGTTCCGCCGACTGCAGCCGGTCCAGCAGCCAGCGCTCGTGGAAGCTGGCCGCGCTGGGGACGATGATCAGGATCTCGACCACGGCAGTGAAGACGAAGGTCAGCAGCAGCAGCCGCCACGCCAGGGCGTCGGGCGCGTGGAATTTCAACAGGTCGCGCCAGTCCGCCGGCACGCGCAGGGCCCGCCGGACGTCGCTCAGCAGGGGCCGGAAACGGTTCATGCGGCGCTTAACGCAAAGCTGGGGCCAAAAGCTGCGCCGTTCATGCCGTCGTCTTCCGGCCGAGGGCCTTCTGCAGCCCCTTAAGGCCGAACGGAAGAACGACCGCCAGCACGAAAACGCCCGCCATCGGCGCCCAGAACTGGCCGAACAGGGCCTGGAAGTCGGGGTTCGGGTTGGTCATGAGCAGTTCGTTCAACCGCGCCCCGATCCAGCAGTAGATGATGTGCGCCGGCAGCAGGCCGATCACCGTTGCGATCGTATAGGGGCCCAGCCGCACCGCCATGATCCCTGCGGCGATGTTGATCATATGGAACGGGACCACCACGGCCAGGCGCGAGGCCAGCACATACCAGAAGGTGTCGCGGTCGATGGCGTTGCAGACCTTCTGCATCATTCCCTTGTCGCGTTCGGCCTTCTGTCTCAGGGCCTCGCCCAGCGCCGACCGGGCGACCGCATAGACGATCAGGGCGCCGACCGTGGCCGCGATCGAGGTGGAAATCCCGCCGACCCAAGGCCCGAACAAATAACCTGCGGTGATGGTGACGAAGAAGACGCCGGGCACCACGCTGGCCGTCAGGACGGCGAAAACCGCCATCAGGATCAGCAGGCACAGGATGTAGTTGGCGTCCTTGAAGGCGTGAAAATCCGCGCCGGACAGATAGCGGTTCCAGCCCATGGCGAAGATCAGGGCGATGACGCCGGCCAGTACGATCAGAGGCGCAAAGCGTTTGAACCGGTTCATTCTCTCTCCGCCGAAGGGCTGTTGGCGTTGACAGTTCAGGCCCTGCCGCTTATACGCCCGCCCTTCCCGCGACGGACGTCTTTCCGTCGCCCCTCTGTATTCAGTCCCAGGAGCCGAACGTGAAGCGGACCTATCAGCCGTCGCGACTCGTGCGCAAGCGCCGTCACGGCTTCCGTTCGCGGATGGCCACCAAGAACGGACAGAAGATCGTTGCGCGGCGTCGCGCCAAGGGCCGCAAGCGCCTGACGGCCTAAGTCGTCCGGCGCCTGTGCTCGGGCGCATGGCCGAACTCTTCAAAATCGAACGCATGACTTCGCGGCCCCAGTTTCTGGCGGCCGCGAAGGGCGTTTCAGAGGCCCGCGGCGCGGTGGTCGTGCAGCGTCTGGACCGGGGCGACGATTTGCCCATGGTGCGCCTCGGCTTCACCGCCACGCGCAAGGTCGGCAACGCCGTCATCCGCAACCGCGCCAAACGCCGCCTGCGCGAAGCGGCGCGTGCCATGGCGCCCCTGTTGGCGGTCCCCGGCAGCGACTATGTGTTCGTGGCCCGAGCGGGCACGGCCGACCGTCCCTGGGACCGTTTGCTTGACGATGTGAAATCGGCGCTTACAAGGCTCGCGACCCCGCGGCCGGCGCCCAAGACTGCGCCTACGACGCCCGCAAACGCCGGCCAGGATTCCTGATCTCCATGCCTCCTCAAGACAACAGCCGAAACACGATCCTCTTTGTCGTGATCGCCGGCATAATGCTGCTGGCCTACAGCTATTTCGTGATGGAGCCGCAGGCCCAGCGCCGCAAGGCCGCCCAGCAGGCCGCCGCGGAGCAGACCACGGCCTCGCCGACCGCCCTGCCGTCGTCGACCCCGGGCGCCGTTGTCTTCACCACCGACCGCACCGTCGCCCTCGCGCGCGGCGGGGCCCGCGTGCCGATCAAGACCGACACCGTCACCGGCTCGCTGTCGCTGCGCGGCGCGCGGATCGATGATCTGTTCCTGACCAAATATCAGGAGACGATGGAAGCCGGGTCGCCGGCCGTCGAGCTGTTCCGCCCCGAGGGCATGCGCCACGCCTATCAGGCCCAGTTCGGCTGGAACGGTCCCAACGTCCCCGGCGGCGTGCCCGGTCCGCAGACGCCCTGGCGTTTGACCGAGGGCGCGACCCTGACGCCGATGACCCCGGTCACCCTGACGTGGGACAATGGCGCGGGCCTGCGCTTCACGCGCCGCATCGCCGTCGACGCCCAGTATCTGTTCACCGTCACCGACACGGTCGCCAACTTCAGCGCCCAGCCGATCAGTATCGCGCCCTGGGGCCGGATCGAGCGGCAAGGCGTGCCGACCAATCTGGGCACCAACCAGATCCTGCACGAGGGCGGCATCGGCACCTTCGGCTCGGATGGAAAATACACGACCCAGCAGCTCAAGTACAAAGGCTGGGCCAAGAAGCCGGTGCAGGAGCACACCTCGACCGGCGGCTGGATGGGCATCACCGACAAATACTGGCTGGCCGCCCTGATCCCGCAGCAGGACGAGCGTATTCAAGCCGCCTTCCGCGTCACCGACGCCGCCCACGCCGACATCCACTCGGCCACCATGCTGGGTGAGACGCATACGATCGCCCCTGGCCGCCAGATCACCGAGACCCAGCGCCTGTTCGCCGGCGCCAAGCGCAACGAAATCCTCTCCGCCTATGAGAAGGACCTCGGCCTGCCGCGCTTCATCTATGCGATCGACTGGGGCTTCCTGTTCTTCCTGACCCGCCCGATCTTCCTTCTGATCGAGTTCTTCTACGGCATCCTCGGAAACTTCGGCCTGGCCATCCTGTGCCTGACCCTGACCGTGCGCCTGATCATGTTCCCGCTGGCCAACAAGAGCTACGAGAGCATGTCCAAGATGCGGACCCTCCAGCCCAAGATGGAGGAGCTGAAGAAGAAACACCCCGACGATCCGGCCGCCCAGCAGAAAATCCGCTGGCGGGCTGTCTGCCCCTGCTGCTGCAGATCCCGGTCTTCTACGCCGTCTACAAGATGCTGTTCGTGACCATCGAGATGCGGCACGCGCCCTTCTTCGGCTGGATCCGCGACCTGTCGGCGCCTGACCCCTCGACCCTTTGGAACCTCTACGGCCTGATCCCGTGGGATCCGTCAACGGCTCCGCTGATCGGCGGCTATCTGACCGGCACCTTCGCGCTCAGCATCCTGGCCATCTTCTACGGCCTGACCATGTGGCTGCAGATGGCCATGAGCCCGCCCGCGCCGGACCCGATGCAGCGCAAGATCTTCGCCTTCATGCCGGTGGTCTTCACCTTCATCATGGCCACCTTCCCGGCCGGCCTGCTGATCTACTGGGCGTGGTCCAACATCCTGACCATCTTCCAGCAGTATGTGATCATGCACCGCCTGAAGGCCGAGAACCCGATCGACACCTTCATCGCGCGGTTGAAGAAGGCGAAGGCCTGAGTTGGACGATTTCACCCCAGAGGAACTGGAGCAGGGGCGCATCCTGTTCGCGCGCCCCGCGACCTTCGTCATGGGGTGCGCCAAGATCGAGCAACTGCCCGACCCTGACCTGCCCGAGGTGGCCTTCGCGGGTCGTTCCAATGTGGGCAAGTCCAGCCTGATCAACGGTCTGGTCGGCATGCACAAGCTGGCGCGGGCTTCGAACGAGCCGGGCCGCACGCGCGAGGTCAATTTCTTCGATCTGGACGGCAAGATGCGGCTGGTCGACCTGCCCGGCTACGGCTGGGCCAAGGCGTCGAAATCGACGGTGAAGAAATTCCAGGACCTCGGCCGCGACTATCTGCGAGGGCGGGTCACGCTGAAGCGGGTCTATCTGCTGATCGATTCCCGTCACGGCCTCAAGAAGGTCGACGACGAGGCGCTGGACGCGCTGGATCTGGCGGCGGTCAGCTACCAGATCGTCCTGACCAAGGCCGACAAGCTGAAGAAGGGCGAGGCCGAGAAGGTCCAGGCCGCGACGCTGAAGGCCATCTCCAAACGCCCGGCCGCCTATCCGGCCGTGATCGTAACCTCGGCGGAGAAGGGCGACGGCATGCCCGAACTGCGCGCCGAGATCATGCGCACAACGGGCGCAGAGCTCTAGGCGGACTTGCGGCCCACGCCCGCGAGTGGTCCGGTATCCGGATGCAGTCGAGCACGATCCAGACAGACGGCCTGAGCCAGCACATCCTTGAGGCCGGGACCGGCCCGTTGGTGCTGCTCATCCATGGCTTCCCCGAGCTCGGGATCAGCTGGCGGGCGCAGGTCGAGGCTCTGGCCGAGGCAGGCTACCACGCCGTCGCGCCTGACATGCGCGGCTATGGTTCAACCGGGAAACCGGACGACGTCGCGGACTATTCCATCCTGCATCTGGTCGGCGACATGGTCGATCTGGTCCGGGCGCTGGGCGAGACCTCGTGCGTCGTCGTCGGTCATGACTGGGGCGCGCCGGTCGCCTGGCACTGCGCCCTGATGAGGCCGGACATGTTCCGCGCCGTCTTCGGCCTGTCGGTTCCCTTCCAGCCGCGCCGGCCCAAGGGCCCGCCGACGCCGGCCATGGCGGCCATCTCGAAACGGCTGGGGCTGGGCGATCTCTACATCAGCCGCTTCCAGGCTACGGACGCCCACGCGGTCTTCGACGCCGATCCGGCGACGGCTTTGCGCAAGATGTTCTACGCCTATGACGGAGCCACGCCGGACGGCCGCCAGTCGACCGGCTTCATTCCCGAGGGGCAAAGCTTCATCTCCACCATCCCCGACGACGCGCCCCTGCCGCCGTGGATGAGCCCGGAGCATTTCGCCGAATATGTCGACGCCTTCTCAGGCCGCGGCTTCAAGGGGCCGGTCGACTGGTACCGCAACCTCGACCTCAACTGGTCGCTGACAGCCCATCTGCAGGATCTCCGCATTCGCGTGCCGTCGGCCTTCGTCGTCGGCGAGCGCGATCCCGTGCGCCACTATGCGGGCCAGCACGAGGCGGGACTGAAGGACTGGGCGACCGATCTGCGGATGCAGGTCGTCGTTCCGGGCGCGGGCCACTGGATCCAGCAGGAACGGCCCGAGGCGGTGAACCGCCTGCTGCTTGAGTTTTTGAACGGACTCTGACCTGTCGTCATCCCGGCGAAGGCCGGGACCCAGCGGCGCCGGAGCGTAGCGAAGGCGACCGGTCCGCCTCCGGCGCTCCCGAAAGCTTCGCGCTCTGGCGCGCCGCTGGGTTCCGGCCTTCGCCGGAATGACGAAAGGGCTTGCGGCGTGGTCTAGAGCCCCGCCACCGCCTCGGCCGTGATCTCGAGGCTGCGGATGCGGTCGTTGATGTCGAACACCATGCCGGTGACCATGACCTCGTCCACGCCGGTCTGGCTGGCGAAGGCGTCCAGCTTCGACCGCACCGTCTCGCGCCCGCCGATGGCGGCGTATGTCAGCCGGCTGTGCACCGCTGCGATCTGGCGTTGGTCCAGAACGGTGGTGATGTCGTCCACCGGCGGTTTCACCCGCCCCGGCTTGCCGGTGACCACGGCGGCGAACGCCTGTTGCATCGATGTCGACAGCCGCTGCGCCGCCGCATCGGTCTCGGCTGCGAAGACGTTGATCGCCGCCATCGAGTAAGGCTCGGCCAACGCCTTCGACGGCCGGAAGCTGGCGCGATAGGTCTCCAGCGCCTGCATCAGCAGCTCGGGCGCGAAATGGCTGGCGAAAGCGAACGGCAGACCCAGATGCGCGGCTAGCTCGGCGCTGAACAGGCTGGAGCCCAGCAGCCAGATCGGGACCTTCGCCCCCGCGCCGGGCCAGGCGGTGACGCGCTGCCCCTCGACCGGATCGTCGAGGAAACGCTGAAGCTCCATCACGTCGCGCGGGAACTGGTCAGCGGCCTCGAAATAACGGCGCAGTGCGCGGGCCGTCTCCCCGTCCGTGCCGGGCGCCCGGCCGAGGCCGAGGTCGATCCGGCCCGGATACAGCGCCTCCAGCGTCCCGAACTGTTCGGCGATCACCAGCGGCGCGTGGTTGGGCAACATGACCCCGCCCGAGCCGACGCGAATGCGTTCGGTCGCCCCGGCGATCTGGCCGATCACCACGGCGGTCGCGGCGCTGGCGATGCCGGGCATGTTGTGGTGCTCGGCCACCCAGAACCGCTTGAACCCCAGCCTGTCGGCAGCCTGTGCGAACGCGGTGGTTTCCAGCAGCGCCTGACGGGCGTCGCCGCCCTCGACGATGGGCGACAGGTCGAGAACGGAGAAAGCGGTCATGACCGCCAGATCGGGGTCCGCGGGTTGCTATTCAAGACCCGCCCGATTGGCGGCCCGGCCTCCGCGCCATAATGTCGGCAGGACGCAGAGGGGACCGACATGACAATTCTCACGGCCATGGCCGCCGCCATCATCGTCGCCGCGCCCGTCCAGGCCGCCGCGTCCGCGCCCGACCTGGGTGGGTCATGGGAGGGTCGGATCGCCGTCGGCGGCCAGTCCATCCGCATCGTCTTCCGTGTCGACGCCGGTGGCAATGCGGTCGTGGACAGCCCCGATCAGGGCGCCCGCAACATTGCGGTCGACCGCCCGATCGTCGAGGGCGGCGTCGTCCGCTTCGTCGTCCCGGTCATCCGCGGCCAGTTCGAGGGGACCCTGTCAGAGGACGGCCGTACCCTGACGGGCGTTCTGTCGCAGGGAGGGGTCAGCCTGCCGCTGGTCCTGGCCCGCACGGAGGCCACGGTGGCTATCGCCTCCCGGCCCCAGGCTCCCGTTGGGCCCTTCCCCTATCGCAGCGAAGCCGTCGCCTTCGACAACGCTGAGGCTCCGGGCGTGCGGCTGGCCGGGACCCTGACCTTGCCCGAAGGCGCCGGGCCCTTCCCCGCGGCCATCCTGATCACCGGCACCGGCCCGCAGGACCGCGACGAGACCATTGAGGGGCACAAGTCCTTCGCCATATGGGCGGACGCCCTGACACGCCGGGGCGTAGCGGTGCTGCGCTTCGACGACCGGGGCGTGGCCAGCTCGACCGGAAATTTCGCTGCCGCCACCCAGGCCGACTTCGGCTCAGACGTGAAGGCGGCCTTCGACTGGCTGTCGGCGCGACCCGACATCGACCGTTCGCGCATCGGCCTGATCGGCCACAGCGAGGGCGCCACCTTCGCGCCCCTGGCCATGCAGGACGGCGCGCAGGCGGCCTGGCTGGTCATGCTGGCCGGTCCGGCGGTGTCCGGCGGCGAGATCATCCAGGAGCAGCAGCGGCGCATCGCTGTCGCGGCGGGCCTGCCTGCCGAAGAGGTCGAACGCACCAACGCCCTTCAGCGCCGCGCCGTCGTCGCCGTCGCCGACAACGCGCAAGACCCGGCGGCGGTGCGACGTACTGTCGAGGCCCTGCTTCTCGCGGAAGGCCGACCGCCCGCGGAGGCTGCCCGGGCTGCGGCTGTGATGGCCAGCGACTGGTACCGGGGGATGATCGTCCATGACCCGGCGGAGTCGATCCGGTCCATCCGCGTGCCCCTGCTGGCCGTCTACGGAGGCAAGGACGTGCAGGTGCCCGCCGACCAGAACGGGCCTGCGATCACGCGGCTCAAGCCGGACGCCGAGGTGGTCGTTCTGCCGGGCCTGAATCACCTGTTCCAGCCGGCCGGCACCGGCCTCATGGCTGAGTACGGACAGATCGAGACCACGCTCGATCCGTCGGTGATCCGGACGGTCGTGGACTGGGTCGCGGCCCGGTCGGGTCTGTAATCCTCAGGCCGGGTGTGTCGGCTCCACCCTGACCCCCGCGGCGGCCGCCGCCGGCGCCGGCTCAGGCGTCGAGGGCACGTCGGGCAGGGGGATGAACTCGACCGAATCCTCGCTGGGCAGGGACATGCGTCCCGCCTTCCAGTCGGCCTTGGCCTGATCGATCCGTTCCTGTTTCGAGTGGACGAAATTCCACCAGATGATGCGGGGCCCGACCGGCTCTCCGCCCAGCACCATGACGGTCGAGGGTTTCAGCGCCTTGATGGTCGGTTCGGCCGTCGGTTCGAGGATGACCATCTGGCCCTCGTGGAACGTGCGGTCGCCGACTTCGATCTCGCCCTTGGCGACATACAGCGCCCGTTCGGAATAGCCGCCGGCGCCCTTGCCCGGCGGCGGCGCGGTGCGCACGCCCTCGGCCAGTTCCCAGTGGACATAGAACAGCGGCGAGGACACCGGCACGGCGGCCTTGGCGCCGTAAGCCTCGCCCGCCACCAGCCGCGCGAACAGTCCGCCGTTCTCATAGGCCGGCTGGTCGGCCTCGCCGTGGTGATGGAAGCGCGGGTCCGTTTCTTCGGACTCTTCCGGCAGGGCGATCCAGGCCTGCATGCCGTGCATCGGGCCGCCCCGGCTCTTCTTCAGCGGATCGGTGCGCTCGGAGTGGACGATGCCACTGCCCGCGGTCATCCAGTTGACCTCGCCCGGGCGGATGGCCTGGGTCGCGCCGGTATTGTCCCGGTGCATGATCTCGCCCTCGAACAGATAGGTCAGGGTCGACAGGCCGATATGGGGGTGCGGGCGGACGTTGATAGCCTCGGACCCCGGCGCGAACTCGGCCGGCCCCATCTGGTCCAGGAAAATGAAGGGGCCGACCATGCGGCGCGCATGGAACGGCAGAACGCGGCCCACCTCGAAACCCCCGAGGTCCTTGCGGCGGGCGTCGATCACCATCTCGATCATGTCGAATCCCTCGGCGCGGCGCGCGCCCGAACGGGACTATCCGACGTGAGGGGTGACGATGCCAAGGGGCAGGGCGGTCACATTCTTCACGCCGCGCGTGACGATGTGGCTCTCGCAGTCCGAGACGATGCCCAGGCTCAGCAGCTTGTGACGCAGGAACTGGTCGAAGGCGTGCATGTCCGAAGTGATGATCCGAAGCACATAGTCCTCGCGCCCGGTGATGGTGGCGCACTGCACCACCTCGGGCCAGGCCGCCACGGCGGACTCGAAGGCGTCCAGATTCTCGGTCGACGGCAGGCTCAGCTTGACGATGGCGTAGACCTCGAAATCCAGGCCCAGCTTGGTTGCGTCCAGCAGGGTCACCCGCTTGCGGATGAAGCCCGTGTCCTCCAGCCGCTTGATCCGGCGCCAGCAGGGAGACGCCGACAAACCGACCCGATCCGCCACTTCCGCGACCGACAATCCGGCGTCCTGTTGCAGGATATCCAGAATGCGGGCGTCGACGGGATCCAGATCGTCAGCCAAGGCGTTTCTCCTGATCTTGTTATGGCGCAATAAAATACCGCTGATGGGCATAGTGCAAGGTCAAATTCAGGCGAGCCTTGCCTCAAGCGTCGTGCTAAATCCCGCTCAGGAAACGCGGTCGGATCAACAATAGCCAAGCCTTGTCTTTGCGCGTGCCGGAGCCTTCGGGCCGGCCGGGCGACCCCACGGACTTCAGCCACCTGCTGATGGACCCGGCGGGCGTCGTCGAGCGTCCCGAGGTCTCGACCACGCCGTTCGACATGCGCGACCACGCCTTCCGGCTGATCCGCGTGCTGGACGATGACGGCAAGGCCGTCGGCCCGTGGAATCCGAAGTTGGACGCCGAGACGATGCGGCGCGGCCTCAAGGCCATGATCCTGACGCGCGCCTTCGACGACCGGATGCATCGCGCCCACCGCCAGGGCAAGACCAGCTTCTACATGAAGTGCACGGGCGAAGAGGCCATCGCGGTCGCCCAGGGCATGATCCTGTCCCGCGAGGACATGGGCTTCCCCACCTACCGCCAGCAGGGCCTGCTGATCGCGCGSGGCTATCCGCTCGCGACSATGATGAACCAGATCTATTCSAAYGCYGARGACCCGATCAARGGCCGCCAGCTGCCGATCATGTATTCGGCCAAGGACTATGGGTTCTTCACGATCAGCGGCAACCTCGGCACACAGGTGCCGCAGGCCGTCGGCTGGGCCATGGCCAGCGCCTACAAGGGCGACGACAAGATCGCCATCAGCTGGATCGGCGACGGCGCCACGGCCGAGGGCGACTTCCACAACGCCCTGACCTTCGCCAGCGTCTACCGCGCCCCGGTCATCCTCAACATCGTCAACAACCAGTGGGCCATCAGCTCTTTCCAGGGCATCGCTGGCGGGCTGGAGACCACCTTCGCCTCCAAGGCCATCGGCTATGGCCTTCCGGCCCTGCGCGTCGACGGCAACGACTTCCTGGCCGTCTGGGCCGCGACCCAGTGGGCCGAGGAACGCGCCCGCTCGAACCAGGGCGCGACGGTCATCGAGCTGTTCACCTACCGCGGCGCCCCGCATTCGACCTCGGACGACCCCAGCCGCTACCGCCCGGCCGACGAGCACGACAAATGGCCGCTGGGGGACCCCATCGCCCGCCTGAAGCAACAC
The DNA here is from genome assembly GCF_001426805.1 of Brevundimonas sp. Root1423. NCBI lineage: Bacteria > Pseudomonadati > Pseudomonadota > Alphaproteobacteria > Caulobacterales > Caulobacteraceae > Brevundimonas > Brevundimonas sp. Root1423. The sequence goes on along the minus strand of NZ_LMFL01000023.1, from coordinate 556,431 downwards.
CTGATCGCCTTGGGCGAATGGTCCGACGAGCAGCAGACGGCCGCCGAGGCTGAGGCCGTCGAACAGGTCCGCGCCGCCGGCAAGGAATCCGAGGCCATCGGCACGCTTGGCCAGTCGCGCCCCTCGGTGAAGACCATGTTCGAGGAGGTCTATGCGACCGAGGACTGGCGCATCACCGAACAGCGCCGCGAGGTGGGGGTCTGATCATGAGCGAGCAAACCACCTTCACCGACGCGNGTCCGCGCCGCCGGCAAGAATCCGAGGCCATCGGCACGCTTGGCCAGTCGCGCCCCTCGGTGAAGACCATGTTCGAGGAGGTCTATGCGACCGAGGACTGGCGCATCACCGAACAGCGCCGCGAGGTGGGGGTCTGATCATGAGCGAGCAAACCACCTTCACCGACGCGGACCGTCAGGACGGCATCGAGCCCGACATGGCCGACCAGAACCACGCCCCGAAATCGGAAGCCGCGGCCGGACCGTCGGTGCAGCCGATGAACATGATCCAGGCCCTGAACTCGGCCATCGACATCAAGATGTCGGAGGACCCCAACGTACTCAGCTTCGGCGAGGACGCGGGGTATTTCGGCGGGGTCTTCCGCGTCACCGACCATCTGCAGAAGAAGCACGGCCTGACCCGCAGCTTCGACGCCCCGATCAGCGAATGCGGCATCGTCGCCGCCGCCATCGGCATGGGCGCCTACGGCCTGCGCCCGGTCGTCGAGATCCAGTTCGCCGACTACATCTATCCGGCCTACGACCAGATCGTCTCGGAAGCGGCCAAGCTGCGCTACCGCTCGGGCGGCCAGTTCACCAGCCCGATCACCGTGNAGGCCGCGCGAGATCGCGAATTCGATGGCCTGATAGTAGCAAAGCTCGAAATGGAGGAAGGGGACCACGGGAAACGGTCCAGCTTCTATTCCGACTACACCTTCGGCGTCTGGACGCGGGGTATTTCGGCGGGGTCTTCCGCGTCACCGACCATCTGCAGAAGAAGCACGGCCTGACCCGCAGCTTCGACGCCCCGATCAGCGAATGCGGCATCGTCGCCGCCGCCATCGGCATGGGGGCCTATGGCCTGCGCCCCGTCGTCGAGATCCAGTTCGCCGACTACATCTATCCGGCCTACGACCAGATCGTCTCCGAGGCAGCCAAGCTGCGCTACCGCTCGGGCGGCCAGTTCACCAGCCCGATCACCGTGCGGTCGCCCTACGGCGGCGGCATCTTCGGCGGCCAGACCCACAGCCAGTCGCCGGAAAGCCTGTTCACCCACATCGCCGGCCTGAAGGTCGTCATCCCGTCCAGTCCCTACGACGCCAAGGGCCTGCTGACCGCGGCCATCGAGGACGACGACCCGGTCATCTTCTTCGAGCCCAAACGCCTCTACAACGGTCCCTTCGACGGCTGGCACCAGAAGCCCGTCTCGCCCTGGAAGGCGCAGGAGCTGGCCCAGGTCCCGACCGGCAAATACGTCGAGCCGATCGGCAAGGCCCGCGTCATGCGCGAGGGCAGTGACGTCACCATCCTGGCCTATGGCACCATGGTCTGGGTCTCGCTGGCGGGCGCGGAACACGCCGGCGTCGACGCGGAGGTCATCGACCTGCGCACCCTCGTGCCGCTGGACATCGAGACCATCGAGGCCAGCGTGAAGAAGACCGGCCGCTGCGTCATCGTTCACGAGGCGCCGAAGACCTCGGGCTTCGGCGGCGAACTGTCGGCTCTGGTGCAGGAGCGCTGCTTCTACCATCTGGAGGCGCCGATCGCGCGGGTGACCGGCTGGGACACCCCCTACCCGCACGCCTTCGAGTGGGAATATTTCCCGGGACCCGAACGGGTCGCCACGGCCCTGAAGGCCGTCATGACCGGAGGGCGCTAGGATGGGCCGCTACGTCTTCAAACTGCCCGACGTGGGCGAAGGCACCGCCGAGGCCGAACTGGTCGCCTGGCACGNGTCATGACCGGAGGGCGCTAGGATGGGCCGCTACGTCTTCAAACTGCCCGACGTGGGCGAAGGCACCGCCGAGGCCGAACTGGTCGCCTGGCACGTCAAGGTCGGCGATCATGTAGCCGAGGACCAGATCATCGCCGACATCATGACCGACAAGGCGACGGTAGAACTGACCAGCCCGGTCGCCGGACGCGTCACCGCTGCCCACGGCGAACCGGGCCAGCAACTGGCCGTCGGCTCTCCGCTGGTGGAGTTCGAGGTCGAGGGCGCGGGGAACGCGTCCGCCGAGGCCGCCTCGGCGCCCGCAATGGCTGAACCGGCACCGGCCCCGAAGGCTGAAGCGCCGAAGGCCGAGGCCGCGCCCGCCGCCGCGCCGGCCGCGGCCGGCGGCAATTTCGTCTTCAAGCTGCCCGACGTCGGCGAAGGCACCGCCGAGGCCGAACTGGTGGGCTGGCACGTCAAGGTTGGCGACGCCGTGACCGAGGACCAGCTTCTCGCCGAGGTCATGACCGACAAGGCCACCGTCGAACTGACGTCCCCGGTCGCCGGGACCGTCGTCGCCCTGCATGGCGAAGCCGGCCAGCAACTCGCCGTCGGCGGACCGCTGGTGTCGTTCAACGTCGCGGGCAAGGGCAATCAGGCGGCGGCTCCGGCCCCGGCCGCATCGCCCGCGCCGAAGGCCGAGGCTGCGCCCGTTCCGGTCGCGAAAGCCGCCGCTCCGGCTTCGCCCGCCAAGGCTCCGGCCAAGGCTGTCGCCGAAGCCTTCACCACCCGCGCCGCCGGTCAGCGCCCGCTGGCTTCGCCGGCCGTGCGCAACCGCGCCCGTGATCTCGGCATCGAGCTCCAGTTCGTTCCGGGCTCCGGCCCCGCCGGCCGCATCGAACATTCCGACCTCGACGGCTACGTCGCCTCGGGCGGTCGCGGATCGTCCGTAGGCGGAGGATCGACCGGCTCGTCCTACGCCAGGGCCGAAGGAACGACCGAAACCCGCATCATCGGCCTGCGCCGCAAGATCGCGGAGAAGATGGCCGAGAGCGTCCGCCGCATCCCCCACATCACCTATGTGGAAGAGATCGACNGACGCTCTTCCGATCTAAGGAACCACCGAAACCCGCATCATCGGCCTGCGCCGCAAGATCGCGGAGAAGATGGCCGAGAGCGTCCGCCGCATCCCCCACATCACCTATGTGGAAGAGATCGACGTCACCGCCCTCGAGGAACTCCGCGCCCACCTCAACGCGACGAAGAAGAAGGACCAGCCCAAGCTGAACGTCCTGCCCTTCATCGCCCGCGCCATCGTCGTGGCCCTGCGCGANCTTCGATCTCGGTGAGGCACATCACCTATGTGGAAGAGATCGACGTCACCGCCCTCGAGGAACTCCGCGCCCACCTCAACGCGACGAAGAAGAAGGACCAGCCCAAGCTGAACGTCCTGCCCTTCATCGCCCGCGCCATCGTCGTGGCCCTGCGCGATCAGCCGACCATCAACTCGCACTATGACGACGAGGCCGGCGTGCTGACGACCCACAACGCCGTCCATCTCGGCATTGCCGCCCAGACGCCGAATGGCCTGATGGTCCCGGTGGTCCGCAACGCGGAGGCCCGCGACCCCTACGACACCGCCCTCGAAATCGCCCGCGTCTCGGGCGCGGCCAAGGACGGCTCGGCCAAGCGCGACGAACTCTCGGGCTCGACTATCACCATCACCTCGCTGGGGACACTGGGCGGCATCACCCACACCCCGATCATCAACCACCCCGAGGTCGCCATCGTCGGCCCCAACAAGATCCAGGAACGGGTCGTGGTGAAGGACGGCCAGATGGTCGTGCGCAAGATGATGAACCTGTCCTCCAGCTTCGATCACCGCATTGTCGACGGCCACGACGCGGCGGTCTTCGTACAGCGGGTCCTGATCATCGGCGCCGGCACCGGCGGCTATGTCGCCGGCATCCGCTGCGGCCAGCTGGGCCTCGACACAGTGCTGGTCGATGGCGGCGACGGTCTGGGCGGCACCTGCCTGAATGTCGGTTGCATCCCGTCCAAGGCCATCATCCACGCGGCGGGCAAGTTCGAGACGGTCAGCAAGGCCGCCGACGGCGGCACGCTGGGCATCACCGCCGCCAAACCCGCCATCGACCTGTCGCAGACGGTGGCGTGGAAGGACGGCATCGTCAAAAAGCTGAACAACGGCGTGGCGGCCCTGCTCAAGAAGTCGAAGGTCAAGGTCATCAAGGGCTGGGCGAACTTCACCGACGCCAAGACCTGCACGGTGAAGACCGCTGACGGCGACGTCACGATCAGCGCCGAGCACGTCATCCTCGCTACCGGCTCCGAGCCGGTTGAACTGCCCTTCCTCAAATTCGGCGGCGACGTCATCTCCTCGACCGAGGCCCTGTCGCTGTCGGCCGTGCCGAAGAAGCTGGTCGTGGTCGGCGGCGGCTATATCGGGCTCGAGCTCGGCATCGCCTTCCGCAAGCTGGGAGCCGAGGTCGCCATCGTCGAAATGGCCGACCGCCTGCTGCCGCTCTACGACAAGGCACTGACCGATCCGGTCGCCAAATGGCTTCAGAAGCACGGTGTCGAACTGCACCTCGGCGCCAAGGCCGGCTCGTTCGAGAAGGGCCAGCTCAACGTCACGACAAAGGACGGCGCCGCCATCCGGCTCAAGGCCGACAAGGTCCTCGTCACCGTCGGCCGCCGCCCGCGCACGCAGGGCTGGGGTCTGGAAAACATGGGCGTCGCCATGGCGGGCCCGTTCGTGAAGATCGACGACCGCTGCGCGACCTCGATGAAGAACGTCTGGGCCGTCGGCGACCTGACCGGCGAACCCATGCTGGCACACAAGGGCTCGGCGCAGGGCGAGGTCGTCGCCGAAATCATCGCCGGCCATGACCGCTGCTTCGACCCCGTCACCATCGCCGCCGTCTGCTTCACCGAGCCCGAGATCGTCTCCGCCGGCCTCGGCCCGCTGGACGTCGAGGGCCGCGACGACGTCATCCAGGCCGTCTTCCCGCTGGCCGCGATCGGTCGTGCGCTGGCCATCGAGGCGGGCGAGGACGGCGGCTTCGTCCGCGTTCTGGCGTCGAAGGGTGATCACCGCCTGCTGGGCGTCCAGGCCGTCGGCCAGCACGTCGCCGAAATGTCCAACAGCTTCGCCCAGATGCTGGAGATGGGCGCGGTTCTGGAGGATGTCGCCGGGGTCATCCACGTCCACCCGACGCTGGGCGAGGCCTTCCACGAGGCGTCGCTGCGCGCGCTGGGCCACGCCATCCATATATAACCGGGTTCGACATTGTCCGTGATCGGGGTATTCTCCGGTCATCCACTGGGGAGGGGACAATGAAGGTATCCACGCGTGTCGTCGCGCTGATCGCGGCCGCCAGCATGACCGGATGCGCCTCGCACCCGCGCGGGTTCGCGCCCGTCATGTCGGTCGTCCCGACGGATCAGGCCGCGTTCGAAACCGCCTTCAACGTCTGCAGCGCCGAGGTCGCGGCCGGCCGCCGTGAAAGCTTCCGCTCGGGCCGCGGCGGCTCCGCGGCGGGCGGCATGGCCATCGGCGGCGCGGCGGCGATCGCCACCGGAGCCTCCGCGGCCTCCGGCGCGGGCATGCTGGCCGGCACGGCGGCGGGAGCGGGCCTCGCCATCGGCCTTGTGGTCTTCGCGCCTCTGGCGATCGTCGGCGTGTCCTATATCCAGCGGGCCAACAAGGAACGCGAGATCAAGACCGCCATGACCACCTGTCTGGCCGAAGAGGGCTATGTGGTCGACGACTGGCGCGTGCCCGAACGCGGCGCGACTGGCCCCAGTTCTCCTACGCGGGCTTCGGTCGGGGCCGTAGCCGTCGCCGAACCGTCACGGTAGCATCGGGTCGACCGTCACAAACCTGTGGTCCAAGCGGCTCGACACCAGCCGTTTGTCCGGAGACTGACGATGACCCGCACCCTTCTCGCCGCCGCCTCGGCGATCGCCCTGCTCGCCGTCGGCGCCTGCGGCAACGACCAGTCCGCCGGCTCCCAGACCGCTCGCGCCGGCATCTGGGCCGCGGGCTCCTCGACCGTCTTCCCCTTCGCCACCCGCGTGGCAGAGAATTTCGCCCGCACCTCGGGCGGCGCCGCGCCGCGCGTCGAATCGCTGGGCACCGGCGGCGGCATCCACTCGCGCCCGATGAAGGCGTCGGAGTTCGAGCTGTGCCGCACCAACGGCGTGACCGACATCGTCGAGATCAAGATCGGCTTCGACGGCATCGTCATCGCCACGGCCCGCACGGGCGCCAGCTTCAACTTCCGCCTGCAGGACCTCTACACTGGCCTGGCCAAGGAAGTGCCCGGCGCCGGCGGCGCCTTCGTCGCCAACCCGGCCACGACCTGGAACCAGGTCAATCCGGCCCTGCCGAACCAGCGCATCCAGGTCTATGGCCCGCCGCCCACCTCGGGCACCCGCGACGCCTTCCTCGAGCTGGGCATGGCTCCCGGCGCGAAACTGATCCCGGCCCTCGCCGCCGTCACCGACAAGGGCCGTTTCGAAACGCTGGCCCACACCCTGCGCGAGGACAACGCCTGGGTGGACTCGGGCGAGAACGACAACGCCATCGTCCAGACCCTCAGCCGCACCCCCGGCTCGCTCGGCGTGTTCGGCTTCTCCTTCCTCGAGCAGAACCTCGACACGGTGAAGCCCGAGACCATCGACGGTGTTGCCCCCTCGGCCGAGACCATCGCCGACGGCTCGTATCCGCTGGCCCGCAGCCTCTACATCTACGTCAAGAAGCAGCACGTCGGCGTGACCCCGGGCCTCGAGCAGTTCGTCATGGAGTTCATGTCCGAGGCCGCCGCCGGCCGCGGCGGCTATCTGCAGGACCGCGGTCTGGTGCCGCTGCCGGCGGACCAGTTGGCGGCCCAGCGCGCCATCGCCACGGCCATGACGCCGATGACGGCCCCGGCGAAGTAGGACGAACCGCTCTCCCTCCCCTTCATGGGGAGGGATGTCGGCGCGAAGCGACGACAGGGTGGGGTACATCTGAAATTCCCCACCCGGTCGCTTCGCGACCATCCTCCCCACAAGGGGGAGGAAGAGGCGGATTTCCTACGCCGCCACCTTCCGCCTCAGCCGGGCGATCCGGCGCAGACGGCGCCAGAAACGGCCGCGCTCGGGCTCGGGGTAGGGCTGCAGGTTTTCCACGAACTCTTCCGCCGAGGCGCGCCAGCTGAACTTCTCGGCATAGGCCCGAACGTCGGCGCGGTCGCATTCCAGCGCCTTCATGCAGGCGGTGCGCAGGTCCTCGTCGATCGCCCCCGCGTTCGAGCCGGGAATGATGTCGATGGGGCCGTGAGCCGGATAGGCGGCGACTGGCGTACCCGTGGCCATGGCCTCAAGGATCACCAGTCCGAAAGTGTCGGTCCAGCTGGGGAAGACGAAGACGTCGGCGTCGCGGAAACAGCGCGCCAGCTCCTCGCCGAAACGCGCGCCGAGGAATTTGGCGTCCGGATACTTCACTTCCAGCTCGGCCCGCGCCGGCCCGTCGCCGACGACGATCTTCGTCCCCGGCAGGTCGGTCTCGAGGAAGGCCTCGATGTTCTTCTCGACGGCGACGCGCCCGACGTTGAGGAAGAAGGGCCGGGGCCAGTCCTTGCCGCCCAGTTCCTCGTAGATGCGGGGCAGGTCGGGGTTGAACTGTTCGGTGTCGACGCCGCGCGTCCAGGGCGAGACGTTGCGGAACCCGTGCGCCACCAGCTCGTCGCGCAGCGTCGGCGTGGCCACCATCAGCCGGCCCGACGGCTTGTGGAACCACTTCATATAGGCGTAGCCGACCTGCACCGGGATCGGGAACCGGGCCGAGACGTATTCCGGGAATTTGGTGTGATAGCTGGTCGTGAAGGGCAGCTNTCGTCGCGCAGCGTCGGCGTGGCCACCATCAGCCGGCCCGACGGCTTGTGGAACCACTTCATATAGGCGTAGCCGACCTGCACCGGGATCGGGAACCGGGCCGAGACGTATTCCGGGAATTTGGTGTGATAGCTGGTCGTGAACGGCAGCTTCCATTCCACGCAGATGCGCCGCGTGGCGATGCCGATGGGGCCTTCGGTGGCGATGTGCACGGCCTCGGGCTCGAAGGCGCGCAGACGTTCGCGAATCTCTTCCTCGGCTCCCAGCGCCAGCCGGATTTCCGGATAGGTAGGGCAGGGGATGGTCTTGAACTGGCTGGGTTCGATGACGTCGACCTCGTGCCCCATGCCCCGGCATTCCGCCACGGTGCGGGTCAGGGTGCGGACGACGCCGTTGACCTGGGGCTCCCAGGCGTCGGTGGCCAGAACGATGCGCATATGGGCCGGGTGNCCGGCATTCCGCCACGGTGCGGGTCAGGGTGCGGACGACGCCGTTGACCTGGGGCTCCCAGGCGTCGGTGGCCAGAACGATGCGCATATGGGCCGGGTGGCTCCGCCGTTGATCGAGGAAACGGTCTAGCGGTTCCGGCGGGCGTTGGCGAGATGCCGCGCCCCCTCCCGTTCTTGCTCAAAAGCGTCTAGGACGCGCGCCATGAACGCACACGTCTCGCCGCCGGTCGCCCTCTCCCAGGACTGGGATGCGCTGGATCAGGGCAAGTTCGCCAATGAGACCGCCACGGTGCAGGGCCTTCTGGCCCGCATGCCGCTGGATCAAGCCGAGCGCGCCGCAGTCCTCTCCAGCGCTGTCGGCTTGGTCGAACACGCCCGCGCCAGCGTCAAGAAGCAGGGGGTGGTCGAAAGCTTCCTGCAGGAATTCTCGCTCGGCACCCGCGAAGGTCTGGCCTTGATGTGCCTGGCAGAGGCCCTGCTGCGCACGCCGGACGAGGACACCCGCGACCGTCTGATCGCCGAAAAGATCGGCTCGGCCGACTGGTCGTCCCACCTCGGCCAGTCCGACAGCCTGTTCGTCAACGCCTCGACCTGGGGGCTGATGCTGACAGCGCATCGTCGGCCGCCTGGGCGAACCCGTGATCCGCGAGGCCGTCGCCGCCGCCGTCCGCATCATGGGCGAACAGTTCGTCGTCGGCCGCACCATCGAGGCGGCGCTGAAGCGGGCGAACCGCGAGGGCTGGCTGTGCAGCTTCGACATGCTGGGCGAGGGCGCCCGCACCGCCGCCGACGCCGAGCGGTATGAAAAGATCTACGCCGACGCCATCGAGGCCGTCGGCAAGACCGCAAAGGGGCAGGGCCCCGAGGCCGGCCACGGAGTCTCGGTCAAGCTGTCGGCCCTGTCGCCCCGTTACGAGGCCACGCACGAGGCCCGCGTCTGGGACGAGCTCTATCCTCGCATCCTGCGCCTCGCCCGGATCGCGGCGAAGCACGACATCAACTTCACCATGGACGCGGAAGAGGCCGACCGCCTTGCCCTGTCGCTGAAGCTGCTGGACCGCCTCGCCCGTGAACCCGACCTCGGAGACTGGACCGGCCTCGGCCTCGCCGTTCAGGCCTATCAGAAGCGCTGCCCCGAGGTGATCCGCCGCGTCGCCGAACTGGCGAAGACCTCGGGTCGCCGCCTGATGGTCCGTCTGGTCAAGGGCGCCTACTGGGACACCGAGATCAAGCGCGCCCAAGTCTTCGGCCGCACCGACTATCCGGTCTTCACCACGCGCGAAGCTGATGATCGAGGCCGCGCCCCACATTTACAGCCAGTTCGCCACGCACAACGCCCACTCCCTCGCCGCCGTCCACAAGATGGCTTCCGAGCGGAAGGTGAAGATCGAATTCCAGCGCCTGCACGGCATGGGCGAGGCCCTGTACGACGCCGCCCGCGACGCCTTCGGCCCCGTCACGGTCCGCGCCTACGCCCCCGTTGGCGGGCATGAGGACCTGCTGCCCTATCTGGTGCGCCGCCTGCTCGAGAACGGGGCCAACTCCTCCTTCGTCCACGCCCTGCTGGACGAGCGAGTGCCGGCCTCGGCCGTCGCCGCCGACCCCATCTCCGCCGTCGAGGCGCACCCCGACCGCCACGCGAAAATTCCGACCCCGAAGGACATGTACATGGACCGCCAGAACTCGCTCGGCCGCGACTATTCGCAAGCCGCCGACCGCGACCGGCACACCGCCGCCCTCGAAAAGGTCGACGCCGAAAAACTGACCTCGGGCCCGATCATCGGCGGCAAGCTGAAGGCGGGAACCAACCCGCAGGCCGTGACCAATCCCTTCGACACGACCCAGATCCTTGGCCATGTCTCCGAGGCCTCGTCGGCCGACATCGACGCTGCCGCTGATGCCGCCGCCAAGGCCCAGGTCGCCTGGGATCGCAAGGGCGGCGCGGGCCGCGCCCCCGTCCTGCGCGCCATGGCCGACGCGCTTGAGGCCGACATGGATCGTCTGGTCGCCCTGCTGTCGCGCGAAGCNGTCTGGCCACGGCGCGTCGGGCGGCCAGGGCCGGGGCCTGCCAAGGCCCAGGTCGCCTGGGATCGCAAGGGCGGCGCGGGCCGCGCCCCCGTCCTGCGCGCCATGGCCGACGCGCTTGAGGCCGACATGGATCGTCTGGTCGCCCTGCTGTCGCGCGAAGCCGGCAAGACCCTGAACGACGCCGTCGCCGAGATCCGCGAGGCCGCCGACTTCTGCCGCTACTACGCCATGCTGGCCGAACGCGACTTCGGCGGCCGCACCGAGCTGAAGGGCCCGGTCGGCGAGATCAACCAGCTGGTCCTGCACGGCCGCGGCGTCTTCGCCTGCATCAGCCCGTGGAACTTCCCCCTGGCCATCTTCACCGGCCAGATCGTCGCCGCCCTGGCCGCCGGCAACGCNCAGCTGGTCCTGCACGGCCGCGGCGTCTTCGCCTGCATCAGCCCGTGGAACTTCCCCCTGGCCATCTTCACCGGCCAGATCGTCGCCGCCCTGGCCGCCGGCAACGCGGTGCTGGCCAAGCCCGCCGAACAGACGCCCCTGATCGCCGCCGAGGCCGTGCGCCTGTACTACAGGGCCGGCCTCGACCCGAACCTGCTGGCCCTCGTCCCGGGACGCGGCGAAACCGTCGGCGCAGCCCTCGTCTCGCATCCCGGCATCGACGGCGTCGCCTTCACTGGCGGCACCGACACGGCGACCATGATCAACAAGGCGCTGGCCGCCCGCCCGGGCGCCATCATCCCCTTCATCGCCGAGACCGGCGGCCTGAATGGCATGTTCGTCGACACCACGGCGCTGAAGGAACAGGTCATTGACGACGTCATCCTGTCGGCCTTCGGCTCTTCGGGCCAGCGCTGCTCGGCCCTGCGCCTGATCTACGTTCCGCATGACGCGGCCGACGCCCTGATCGAGGGCCTCAAGGGCGCGCTCGCCGCCCAGGTTGTGGGCGACCCCTCTGACCCCGCCACCGACATCGGCCCCGTCATCGACGCGGATGCGAAGGGCATGCTCGACGCCCACCTGAAGCGGCTCGGCGGAGACGCGAAGATCGTCGCCCGCGCCGAACTGCCGGCCGGCTCGGACAAGGGCCATCTGTTCGCCCCGACCATCGCCGAGATCCCGACCCCGGACTATCTGGAGCGCGAGGTCTTCGGCCCCATCCTGCACGTCTGCCGCTACGAGCCGTCGAAGCTGAAGGAGACGGCGACGAAACTGGCCCAGCGCGGCTACGGCCTGACCCTCGGAGTCCACAGCCGCATCGAGGCGTTCGCCGAGGAGGTCACCCGGCTGGTCCCGGCCGGCAACGTCTACATCAACCGGTCGATCATCGGCGCGGTGGTCGGGGTCCAGCCCTTCGGCGGCGAGGGCCTGTCGGGCACCGGCCCCAAGGCCGGCGGTCCCTACAGCCTGATCCGCTACGCGTCCGAAAAGGCCATCAGCAACAACATCTCCGCCCAGGGCGGCGACCCGGCGCTGCTGAACCTCTAGGCGGGAACCTCGATCAGGCCATAGGCCGGGTCGAAGCCGTCCGGCCTTTCGAGACGCAGGGTGTAGCGCCCGGGGCGTAGCGACAGGGTCGCCTGCCGCTGACCCTCGGCCAGCAGGTGCTGATCGGCTGGGACGCCCGCGGGCCCTTCGTTGGACCACAGCGCCTGCAACAGGGCGGGGCCCTCCGTTTCCGGGATGTCCACATCGATCAACCGGCGGTCGGCGTCGGCCGCCAGCCACCCAGGCCGGCCACGCACGAGGTCCAGGCGAGGGTGGAAGACCGACAGGTCCATCTGCCCTTCGTACATCGGCATGCCGACGACCGATCCGTCGGCGCGTCGCACGATCACCGGCTCGGTCGGCGCGAACGCCGCCAGCACGGCCGCGACGTGGGCCTCGTCGTCCTCCGGCCGCAGGTCGGGGGTGTTGGAGGCCTGTTCGATGGTCAACGGGTCGATGCCCGTCTTGCGCTTGAGTCGCGACGCGAACCACTCCCCGTGATCGGTCGGCGACTCCATCGCGTGGCTGTAGCCACAGTAGACGAGGATCCGGGCGCCGGGATTCCGCGCCAGGACGTTGGCGATCAGGTTTTCCGCCTGCGCCTCTTCGCGGTCGGCCATCTGACGGTCCATATCGGAGCCCGCGGGCGCGCGCTGGTCCGGGCGGAATTCGTAGTCGACCAGCCTGTAGCCGAGGCGCGCGCCCTCCCGCGCCGTCTCTGCGAAAACCGGGTCCTGGGTGTAGTATCCGTAGGCGTGCAGGAACGGCTCGCCGACCCCGTAGTCGGCGATCATGGGCGCCGGCTCGGGCTGGCGCGACATGAAGGCCTCGGCCGCGAACCATTCGAACCCGAGAGGCCGCAATCGTCGCAACACTTGGGTCGCGAAAGCGCGATGCCGTGAATGATTGTGCGCCTCATTCAGGATGACGATCTGCCGATCGATCGCGGCCTCGGCGATCGCGTCCAGGGCATTGACCACGGTCGCACCCGCCAGGTCGGGTGATCGGGCGTCCGGTCTGCGGGGCTGGGCCACGACGCCCAGCGCCGTCGCCTCGTCGCCAAGGAGGGATGCATACTGGCTGAGCTGCCACCGCGCCGCGTCCTCGCCCGCCGCCGTCTTCGCCTGCAGGTCGAGGTACTGGGGCAGATAGCGGCCTTCCAGCCGCAGTCGCTGGACCAGACTGACCGGCGACTGGGCCCGTATCGGCGACGTCGTCGCCGTCGCCAGCCCCAGCGAGCCGGCCGCCAGTCCGAAACTACGACGCGTCCACATATCCGAACCCTCCCCGATCAACGCAGATCATGCGTTGAATCGGGCCGGACGATGGCGCCGGAGGTTGAGCTTAGTGGAAGATGCCCACGGCCGCCTCGATCCAGATCAAGGCGACGATGGCGATGACGAACAGCGAGAAGCCGATCCGGATGACCGGATTGCGCACACGCCAGGCGACCAGCTCGATCACGGCCCCGCCGCCGATCAGGAGCACGCCGGCGAAGACGAAGTCGGTGATGGTCCAGTTCACTTCGCTGGTGAACTGCATGGCGAGCAGGGGCGCCGTCATGACCAAGGCCACCGCCCCCCAGCCGAGCATGCGCAGGGCCTTCCAGAGCTGGTCCAGATCCTCGTTCGTCACGTTCATGTCGCCTCTCCTCGGTTTCGACGGTCGGACGATGCGACAGCCGCCGACTGGGCGGCATGAGCGAATTATGAGCAGTTGCTGAAAAGCGGTCGGGAGGCTGCGTTCCGGTCAGGCGCGGAGCAAACGCTGCGCCGCCACGACGACCTCCGGCACCGACAGTTCCTCCATCTGGCAGCGGTCCTTGCTGACCGTCTTCGAGGTCTTCCCGAAGGCGAAGGTCACGCCTGCAGGGCGTACCGCCGCCGTCCGCGCGCCCCATGGACCGTACAGCCGTTCGTCGGTCGGGCCGAACAGACCGAGCGTAGGCGCGCCAGACGCCGCGGCCAGATGCATCATCCCGGAATCGTTGCCGATGAACAGCCGGGCGCGACCCATCACGGCGGAGGTCGTGACCAGATCGGCGCCCGTCATATCCAGCACGTCCGCTTCGGGAAGACGCGCGCCGATCTCCTCGGCCGCCGCCTTGTCCATCGGTCCGCCGGTCACCACGATCAGGGCGCCGTCCATCCTGCCGCCTGGCGTGACCAGATACCGGGCAGCCTCCGCGAACCGGGCGGCCGGCCAGGTCTTGCCGATCCGGCTGGCTCCAGGACCGAGCACGAGGAGCGAGCCGCCGGCCGCTCCAACGCGCGGCGGGACGTCAGCCGCCGCCGCCGCTGTCATCCAGATGACCGGCGGCAAGGGCGGATAGCCGGGCCCGAGAATGGACGCGGCCTCGACGACCTTGTGTTCCGGCATGGCCGCCGTCGCTCGCCGCGGCTGCGACAGGGGGCCTTTCAGGAAGCGTGAAAAGACCGTGCTGCGGAAATCGTACACCGCCTCCCACCGCCGGCCTCCCAGACGCCGGAACAGGTCGAACCAGTGACCGCCCCTCCGCTGCTTGATCAGCGGGATGACCTCGGCCAGCCCCGGCAGGGCGGCGAACAACAGGCGCGTGGCGGGCGAGCAGACCACTGTGAACCGCGCCTCCGGGTGACGCCGGGTGATCTCCCCGATGACGCCGGTGGTCAGGATGACGTCGCCGATCATGCTGTTCGCGATGATGAGCACGTCAGCCATACGACTTCTCCTCGACGACGGCCGATCCGGTCAGGAGATTGATTTCGCGTTTGATGGCCGCGCGCCGGTCGTTCTCCAGGTAGACGCGCCGCGCCAGCTGGATGAAGGCCTCGTCGAACCGGCGCAGCCGCTCATGCGCCCGCTTGGCGTCCTCGACCTCCCACAGCCCGGCGTTGACGGCCTGCAGATCGGCGATCAGGCGGTTCAGTTCCTGAGATTGGGCCACGCGTTCGGCCACCACCTCAAGCAGCCCCAGCTCCTCGGCGACGTTCGCCCGTTTCCCGGGATCGGTGAGGCGTTCGGCCTTGATCCTCAGGATGGTGATCTTGTCGAACAGCTCGCCGACGGCGGCCGGAATGTTCACAAGCACGAAAGCGCCTCATCAAAAGTGATGAGCTCAGTCTACGGACTGACGCCGCTCGGCGCGGCCCGGCCTTGTCGCGGGAAAGCAGGGACTTCGTCGCAGAACGGGGCGTTCGGACCCTAAAGCCCGTGCGTCGTCAGCCTTTCGGCCATCCGCCCGCGCGGCTCAGAGCGCTCGGTGCGGGCCCGCCGATCCGCTCGCCGATCCAGCGGGCGGTGCTGATCAGGGCGTCGAGATCGTAGCCCGTCGCGAAGCCGGCGCGCTCCAGCATGTAGACGAGGTCCTCGGTGGCGATATTGCCTGTGGCTCCGGGCGCGAAGGGGCAGCCGCCGATGCCGCCGACCGAGGCGTCCAGCACGTCGACTCCGGCCTCGACTCCGGCGAAGGCGTTGGCGAGACCGGTATTGCGGGTGTCATGGAAATGCAGACGCAGGGTCGCGTCGGGCGCGGCCTTCCGGGCGGCCTTGACCTTCCGGGTCACACTCCACGGATCGCCGACGCCGATCGTGTCGGCCAAGGCGATTTCCGCCACGCCCAGCGCCGCGATACGCCCGACCAGATCGGCGACCTGATCCGTCGACACCTCGCCGTCGAACGGACAGCCCCAGACGCAGGACAGGGTGGCGGACAGCGACGGCGCCGCGCCCGGCGTCCCCTCGGCGTTCGCCCGCCCGGCGACGATGTCGGCCAGCATCTGCACCTGCTGATCGACGGTCAGCCCCTGATTCTTCAGCCCGAAGCCGTCGGTCGCCGACATGGCGACATTGACCTCGTCGACTGCCGTTCCCAGCGCCCGGTCGTAGCCCTTGCCGTTCAGGACGAGGCCGATCCGGCTGCGGCCCGCCTCCTTCGGCAGGGCGGCCATGACCTCCTCGGCGCCTGCCATCTGCGGCACGTATTTCGGATGGACGAAGCTGACCGCCTCGATCCGCCGCGCGCCCGCAGCCTCAAGACGCCGCACCAGCTCGGCGCGAACGGATGGCTCGAGCACCGCCTTCTCGTTCTGCAGCCCGTCGCGCGGACCGACCTCGACGATGGTGATGCTGCGGCTCATCGGGCAGGCGCCGCGGCGGGCGTCACGCCCGGCGGGGCGTAGACGGTCAGGCTGACGTCATCCCCCTTGGAATAGTTGTGCCCGTTGACCTCACCCACGGCGCGGCCGGTGACGCCCAGCGCGGCTGCGGCCTCGCGGAAGGCGTCGGCGTCATGCTCCTCGACGATGGCAGGCCTGCCCTCGGCCAAGGCGCGCGCGGCGCCCGCCGCGTCGGTCAGCTCCGTATCCTTGCCGGTCAGGAAGACGAAGCTGGGCTCATGGAAACCGGTGATGGCCACCGGTCCGGCGCGGCCCTGACGCGGATGCAGGTCAGCCCGTTCGAGCACCTTCTCCAGCTGCGGTGCGACGGCCAGCGGCCGCAGCTGGCGCAGGGTGCCGGCGAGGGCGGCGTGGGCCAGCACGCCCAGCGTCAGCGACACCATCAGCGCCGTCACGGCCGCCCGGTGCATCATCAGGAACGCCCCGATCAGGCTGGCCAGAATGGAGAAGACGATGGTCAGGGTCGCCCAGGTCTGGGCGGTCGACTTGCCGTATTCGGTCAGCAAATAGACCATGGCCACGGACAGCAGGCCGCCGACAAACAGCGTCAATCCCACCCCGACATAGCGCGATATCTTCCCGATCGGCCTGGTCGTGGCGGCTGCGGCCAGCAGGGCCAGACCCCCGAATGTCGGCAGGGTGTAGTGGGCCAGCTTGGTCGGCGTCAGTTCGAAGATGATCCAGGCCGGAACCACCCAGCAGACCAGAAACCGGATCGCCGGCTCGGCCCGACGGCGCCAGCCCGTCGAAACGGCAGCGGCGAGCAGCAGCGTCGCCGGGAAGAACAGGATCGGCGCCATCAGCAGATAGGCCCCCGGCGCCACGCCATGGCCCTCGTCGCCGCCCGCCACCTTGGGCGCCAGATCGCCGCCGATGGCTTCGCGCCAGAAGCCGCCGTCGGTGGCGATGGTGATGGCGATGGCCCACGGCCCGACGATCAGGGCCACCAGCGGCAGGCCCCAGCCCCAGCCGAGCCGCTTCAGCCACGACACGTCCCGGTCCCAGAGCGACAACGCCAGTATGGCGGGGGCGATGACCAGCAGGCCGATCGGCCCCTTGATCAGGATGGACAGGCCCAGCCCCAGCCAGAAGGCCAGTTTCCATGGTCTCAGCGGCGCCTCGCCGGCCCTTGCCGCCAGGTAGATCCGCGCCAGCCCGGCCATGGCCAGGGTCACCGCCCCGCACAGCATGGCGTCGGTCTTGGCGATCCCCGCCTCGGTCGAGAGCAGGAAGCTGGCCCCCATGATCGCGCCCGCGAGGAAACCCGCCCTCTGGCCGAACATCGCCGCTCCGGCCCAGGCGCAGGCGGCTGCGGCCAGCATGGCCCCCAGGAGTGACGGGATGCGGTACGGCCCGATGTCCCGGTTCTCTACCTTGGACGTCAGGGACACCGCGACGGCCTGCATCCAGTAGATGCCGACCGGCTTCTTCCAGCGCGGCTCGTCCTGATAGCGGATGTCGACGTAATCGCCGCTCTCGAGCATCTGCGACGTGGCTTGTGCGTAGCGGCTCTCGTCGCGGTCCAGCGGCGGCAGCAGCATCAGCACGGGCAGGCCCGCGAACAGGGCGATCAGCGCGGCCAGCACGGGGCCCCGCCATCCGGCGATGTATCGGTCGAAGTCGGCGCCTGTCATGTTCATCTTCCTAACACGGTGTTTCCGCTCGCGTCAGGCGTGATTGCGTCCTCTCCCGCCTCCCGCCGAAACGGGCTAGAGAACGATGATGAGCCCAGCCATCCCCGACATCTCCGTCGTCGTCCCGGTCCATAACGAAGAGGGGGCCGCCGGCCCGCTGGCGCGCGAGATCGCCGCCGCCTTCGCCGGCCGGTCGTACGAGATGGTCTTCGTCGACGACGCCTCGCGGGACAACACCCTGGCCGAGTTGCGCGGCCTCATGGCCGAACTGCCGGCCCTGCGCGTGCTCGGTCACGGCTCTAACGCGGGCCAGAGCCGAGCCGTGCGCACTGGCGTTTTAGCGGCCCGCGCGCCCATCGTCGTGACCCTGGACGGCGACGGCCAGAATCCGCCGGCCGACGCCCCCAAGCTGGCCGACCTGCTGGCGTCCTCGCCGCCGTCGGTGGCTTTGGTGGGCGGCGTCCGGGCCAAGCGTCAGGATTCAGGGGCCAAGCGTCAGGCCTCGCTGTGGGCCAACCGGATCCGTCGCAGACTGCTCGGCGACGACGCCGACGACACTGGTTGCGGGCTGAAGGCCTTCCGCCGCGACGTCTTCCTGCGTCTGCCCTACTTCGATCACATCCACCGCTATCTGCCGGCCCTGATGATCCGCGAGGGCTACGAAAACCGCTATCTCGACGTCGATCACCGCCACCGCGAGACTGGTCAGTCGAAATACACCAACTGGGGGCGGCTGATGGCGTCGCTGTCCGACCTGCTGGGCGTAATGTGGCTGAAAACCCGCTCACGCCGCCCCGGCGCCGTCAGCGAGTTTTGAGCGCGCATCCGGGCAAGCGTAGCTGAACGGGCCGAACCGGGTTATGCAGGGTTAACAAGCGCGGCCGTTACGCGCCGTCCGACCATGGAGCCTGCCATGCTGATCGCCATCCCGCTGCTTTTCATCCCGGTGTTGATCTATGCCATCGTCATCCTGTCCGGCGCTCTGGGGGCCGGCGGGGTCGCCGCGGCCGAGCAGGCCCTGCGGGATCCGTTGTTCTCGATCCCGATGGTGTCGGGCGCGGGCTGGAACATCGGCGTCGGCGACCTGATCCTGTTCCTGTCGCTGATCCTGCTGTTCTTCGAGCTGCTGAAGTCGACCTCCAGCCAGAAGGTCGCGATCGTCAATCACGCCCTGTCAATGGTCCTCTTCGTGATCTGCCTGGTGGCCTTCCTGCTGATGAAGGGTTTCGCCACCTCGACCTTCTTCCTGATCCTGACCATGGTCATGCTGGACGTCCTGGCCGGCTTCATCGTCACCATCATCTCGGCCCGCAAGGACCTCGACTTCGGCGGCGGCGGGGCCTGACGACGACCGCAGGGTCTAGGAAAACGCCACGAAGATCAGTGCGACGACGGTCACGTCGACGGTGCGGGTGATGAAGGTCAGCATGGCGGCGGTCCCGAACGAGGCTTAAGGACCTCTCGTTCAGCAAGGACCGTGCCGCGGGATCAGATGTCGGTGTCTTCCGCACGGCCCGGCTTCGGCCGCCGCTCATTGGCGCCGGAATGCTCGGTTCCCAGATAGGCCGAGCGGGCCGCATCCAGGACGGGAGGGCCTCCCTTGAGGCCGCGTCTCTGGCCTTCCTGACCGATCATCTGGGCGGCGAAGGCGGCCGCAGACGCGTCGGAATGCGGCGCGGGGGCAGGTCTTGCCGGGGGCTCGGCAGGCCCGGCTTCGAATTCCGTGACCGTCAACGCGCGCGACTGGGCAGCGGCCCGGCGCTCGGCGGCGCGCCGTTCGGCCGAGCGTCGGTCGTCGCGACGTTCGACGGGACCCACGGCGCGGATCTCGTCGCCCATGTCAGCCGCCCTTGCCGGGAGGCCGGGACAGTTTGTCGAGCTGGCTGCGCATTTCATCCATCTGGCGGCGCATGTCCTCCAGCGGATCGGCGGCCGGGGCCGGCTCTGACTTGCTCGCGGCCGAGGCCGCCGCCATCGCGCCGGGCGTCAGGGCGCCGAAGCCGGGCCACATCTTCATGGCGTCGCTGAACATGGCCATGTTGCGCTTGACCTCCATCAGGCCGGCGCCGGGCGCGGCCCCGAAAGCCTTGGAGAACTGGCCGCGGATCTGCTCCTGCTGGCGACTGAAATTGTCCAGCGACATCTCCAGATAGCTGGGCAGCACGCCCTGCATCTGGCCGCCGTAGAAGCCGATCAGCTGGCGGAGGAACTGGACCGGCAGCAGGGCCTCGCCCCGGCTCTCTTCCTCGAAGATGATCTGGGTAAGGATCTGGCGGGTCAGGTCGTCGTTGGTCTTGGCGTCGAAGACCACGAACTCGGTCCCCTCGCGCACCATTTTCGCGAGGTCTTCCAGCGTCACGTATGCCGAGGTCGCCGTGTTGTAGAGGCGGCGGTTGGCGTATTTCTTGATGACGACGGTTTCGCCGGCTCCGGACTTCCTGTCAGCCACGCGCGATCCTCGTTCCTGTTGCAACGCGCCCGCGGCGGCCGGAGCCAGGACGACGCCCACCAGCACCGCCGCCCAGTGCACGGTTGCCCCGGTGACGACGAACCCGTGCCAGATGGCGCGGCGGAACTTCACCTTCGGGCTGATGAAGACGAACACGCCGGCGGTGTAGATCAGTCCGCCCAGCACCAGCAGGCCCAAGGCGATCGGGTGAACGGTTTCCATCATCGGCTTCAGCGCGATGACGGCCAGCCAGCCGAACAGGGCGTAGACCCCGCTCCAGAAGGCGTCGGAAATACGCGGCGCCACCAGCTTGGCCCCGACCCCGGCGATGGCGATGGTCCAGACCAGCAGGGTGAAGCCGATCGACCATGCGCCTTCAAAGCGCTGGGTGGTGAAGGGGGTGTAGCTGCCGGCGATCATGAGGAAGATCGCGGCTTCGTCCATGCGGCGCAGGATGGGCCGTGCGGCGCACGGGCGGGTCTGGTTGTAGATCGTCGAAACGGTCAGCATGGCGATCAGGCACAGGGCGTATGTCGCGGTCGCCGCCACGGCCCCGATGCCGACATAGAGGGCCGCCAGCACCGCCAGCACGATCCCCCCGACCGCAGCCAGGGTCAGGCCCACGACATGCACGATCAGGTCCGCTGTCTTCTCGGCGGACGTGCGGTAGTGCTCCGCCATATCCAGTTCGTCGGGCACGCAGACCTTGACGAACACGTTTTTCAGTCTCGAGAGCATGGCCCCATCAAGCCTTTCTGGCCCGGTTTGTTCCGTCAGAATGGGGTCTGGCCCGTGACCATGCGGTGAACGGCGCCGTCAGACGTGACGAAGGCGTCGGGATGCGGCAGAAACGCCACGATTTGTTTCGGGAGACCTGACGCCCACATGGGTCGTAGAGGTTTCGTTCATGGTCCGGCGCTCCCCCGCGCGGACCCGCTCCAGAGGTTCGTAAATGTCCATCGACGTCGTCATCGTCTCCGCCGCGCGCACGCCGGTCGGCGCCTTCCTCGGCGGTCTGTCCAGCCTGCCGGCGTCGAAGCTGGGCGAGGTCGCCATCCGCGCGGCGCTGGAGCGGGCGGGTGTGGATGCGGCCGATGTCGACGAGGTCATCCTCGGCCACGTGCTTCAGGCCGCGGCCGGGCAGGGCCCGGCCCGTCAGGCGGCCATGGGTGCCGGCATTCCGAAGGAGACGGCGGCCTGGAGTCTGAACCAGATCTGCGGCTCCGGCCTGCGCGCCGTCGCCATCGGCGCCCAGCAGATCGCCCTCGGCGATGCGAAGATCGTCGTCGCCGGCGGTCAGGAGAGCATGAGCCAGGCCCCGCACGCCCAGCACCTGCGCACGGGCCAGAAGATGGGCGACCTGTCGCTGATCGACACCATGATCAAGGACGGCCTGTGGGACGCCTTCAACGGCTACCACATGGGTCAGACGGCCGAGAACATCGCCGAGCAATTCGACATCAGCCGCGCCGATCAGGACGCCTTCGCCGTCGCCAGCCAGCACAAGGCCGAGGCGGCGCAGAAGGCCGGCCGCTTCGACGACGAGATCGCCCCGGTGACCATCGCTTCGAAGAAGGGCGACGTTGTCGTCGACACCGACGAGTTCATCCGCCACGGCGCGACCCTTGAGGCCATGGAGAAGCTGCGCCCGGCCTTCACAAAGGAAGGCTCGGTCACCGCCGCCAACGCCTCGGGCCTCAACGACGGCGCGGCGGCGCTGGTGCTGATGAGCGCCGACGAGGCAAAGGCCCGCGGATTGGAAGTGCTCGCTCGTATCGTCTCTTCGGCCACCGCAGGCGTCGACCCTGCCGTCATGGGCACCGGTCCGATCCCGGCCTCGAAGAAGGCGCTGGAAAAGGCCGGCTGGAGGGTCGCCGATCTCGATCTCGTCGAATCCAATGAAGCCTTCGCCGCACAGAGCCTGTGCGTGCTTCGCGAACTCGGGCTCGACCCGGACAAGGTCAACGTCAACGGCGGAGCCATCGCCATCGGCCACCCGATCGGCGCGTCCGGCGCCCGCATCCTCACGACCCTGCTCTACGAGATGAAGCGGCGCGGGGTCAGCAAGGGTCTGGCGACCCTGTGCATCGGCGGCGGCATGGGCGTCGCCATGTGCGTCCAGCGGGACTGAGACGAATGACCGGCGCGGACAGCACCGAAACCGAAGGTCGCATCGCCATCATCGGCGGCGGCTTTTCGGGCGCGATGCTGGCCGCCCATCTCGCCGAGTGCGGCGTACCCTCGGTGCTGATCGACCGGACGGGCGCCTTCGGGCCGGGGCTGGCCTATTCCACGCCCTTCGAAGGCCATTTGCTGAATGTGCGGGCCAATCGGATGAGCGCGGTTGAGGGACGGCCCGATGATTTTGTCGAATGGCTCAGGGCCAGCGCGGGCTGGCGCGCCGACCCGGACGGCTTCGCGCCCCGACGCTATTTCGGCGAATACCTGCAGCACCGGCTGAACGCCGCCCGGCTGGCGCATCCCGGCCGGATCGAACTGGCCACCGGGGAGGTGGCGGCTGTGGAACCGGATGGGGTCAGGTTGGCGGACGGCCGGCGGATCGCGGCGCGCGCCGTGGTGCTGGCGACGGGGAATCCGGCGCCGAAGATCGCACGCAACGGTTCGCGGCGCATCATCCCGGACCCGTGGGCGGCGGGCGCGCTCGAAAAGATCGGCCTGCACGACGAGGTCATCATCCTCGGCTCCGGCTTGACCATGGTGGACATGGTCCTCTGGCTGGACGCCAACGGCCGCACCGGGCGGATCAGGGTGTTGTCGCGGCGCGGGTTGAAGCCGCGCCCGCACGGCGAACACCACGACGCGCCGACGCCGCCGACCGGCACACTGCTCGAAGGGGCGCCGTCGGCGCAACTGCGCGAGGCCCGACGGCTCGCGGGGGAGACCGGTAGCTGGCGCGGAGTGATGGAGGGGCTTCGGCCGCGGACCACACAGCTCTGGACGGAGGCGGCGCCGAAGACCCGCGCGCGCTGGCTGCGCCATCTGCGGCCCTGGTGGGACGTGCATCGTCACCGGATCCCACCGGAGATCGACGAAGCGATGGCCAACCTTGAGGCCGCGGGCCGCCTCGACGTCTCAGCCGGCCGGGTGAGCGGGATCGATGCGGACACGGACCGCGTCTCCGTCCACTGGCGACCGCGAGACGGCTCGCAGCAGCCGCCCATGAGCGCGGATTGGTTGATCGATTGTACGGGGCCGGGGCATGCGGCGGCGCAAACACCCCTCACCGCCGCCTTGCTCGCCGAGGGGCGGGTGCGGCTCGAACCCCTGGGGCTCGGGCTGGACCTGACCGCCGACGGGCGAGCGATCCGGGCTGACGGCACGCCGGATGATCGCCTGTTCGTTCTGGGGCCGCCGGCGTTCGCGTCCTTCTGGGAGACAACCGCCGTGCCGGACATCCGCAAGCGTATCGAGGATCTGACGAAAGCGCTTGGCGCCTAGCCCGCCGCCTTCACCGCCGCGACCACATCGGCCACCACGGACTTCACCAGCGCGGCGTCGTCGCCCTCGGCCATGACGCGGATCAGTTTTTCTGTGCCCGAAGGCCGAACCAGCAGCCGCCCGACCCCGTCCAGACGGGCCTCCGCGGCGGCCATGGCGACCTTGACCCCCGCGTCCTGCAACGGCTTGCCGGCCGTGAACCGGACGTTCTCGAGCATTTGCGGTACGGGCTCGAACTGCCGGGCCAGATCGCTCATGGCGCGGCCGCTCTCGACCAGAACCGCGAGCACCTGCAGCGCCGACATCAGGCCGTCGCCCGTGGTGGCGTAGTCGTGCAGGATGATGTGGCCGGACTGTTCGCCGCCCATGTTGAACCCGCCCTGGCGCATCCGTTCCATGACATAGCGATCGCCAACCTGCGTCCGCTCCAGCGTCAGGCCGGCGGCGTTCAGGGCGCGCTCCATCCCCAGGTTGGACATGACGGTGGCGACCACGCCGCCGCCGACCAGCAGGCCGCGTCTGGCCCAGTCGAGGGCCACCATGGTCATGATCTGGTCGCCGTCGACGATCTGGCCGTTCTCGTCGCAGATGATGACCCGATCCGCGTCGCCATCCAGCGCGATGCCGATGTGCGCCTTGTGACGCCTGACCGCCTCCGCCAGGGCTTGCGGATGGGTCGATCCGCAGTCGGCGTTGATATTCAGGCCGTTGGGCTCGACGCCGACGGAAAAGACCTCGGCGCCCAGTTCGTACAGCGTTGTCGGCGCCACCTTGTAGCCGGCGCCGTTGGCGCAATCGATCGCGATGCGCAGGCCTTGCAGGCTCAGACCCTTGGGGAAGCTGGCCTTGGCGATCTCGATATAGCGGGCCTGGCTGTCGTCGATCCGCTTGACCCGGCCCAGCTGGTCCGGCGGGGCGAGGCCGGCGTCCAGCGCTTCGTCCATCATGGATTCGATCTTCAGCTCGACCTCGTCCGACAGCTTGTAGCCGTCGGGGCCGAACAGTTTGATGCCGTTGTCGAGATAGGCGTTGTGCGAGGCCGAGATCATCACCCCGATGTCGGCCCGCATCGACCGGGTCATCATGGCCACGCCCGGCGTCGGCAGCGGCCCGAAGGTCAGCACGTCCATGCCGGCGGAGGCGAAGCCCGCGACCAGCGCCGGCTCGATCATATAACCCGACAGCCGGGTGTCCTTGCCGATCACCACAAGGTGCCGTCGGTCATCGGACGACATGAACATCCGCCCCGCCGCCAGCCCGACCCGGAGGGCCACTTCGGGCGTCATGGGATGGGTGTTGGCGCGTCCGCGGATGCCGTCTGTGCCGAAATAGCGTCTCTCGCCCAAGGGTCGTCTTCCTCTCGTCGCGGTCGCAGAAACCTTGCGAAACCGCTTTTTAGGTGCAAATCGGGGCGCCTGTCGCCTACATCGGCGCCAAACAGCCGGGCCCGGCTTAGACCGTTACCCGTCCGCGCGCAAAGCGTGGAAAGGCAGACTTCCGAGGGACTTAATCCATGTGCGGCATCATCGGTGTGACGGGCGTCGGCCCGGCGGTTCCCCGTTTGATCGACAGCCTGAAGCGGCTGGAATACCGGGGCTATGACTCCGCGGGCGTAGCCGCTCTCGTTGACGGACGCATCGAACGGCGGCGCGCCAAAGGAAAGATTCGCGAGCTGGAGGCGGTGCTCGCCGCCGAGCCGCTGAAGGCCACGATCGGCATCGGTCACACACGCTGGGCTACGCATGGCGCGCCCACGACCGCCAACGCCCACCCGCACAAGGCGGGCCGCGTCGTGCTGGTCCACAACGGCATCATCGAGAATTTCGCCGAGCTGAAGGCCGAACTGGCCGCGGACGGTCACGTGTTCGAAAGCCAGACCGACACCGAGGTCGTCGCCCATCTGCTGGACCGTGAACTCGACCGCGCCAATGATCCGCTGGTCGCCTTCAAGACCGTGCTGGACCGGCTGACCGGCGCCTATGCGCTGGCGGTGCTGATCGAGGGTGAGGACGGGCTGATCCTCGGCGCCCGGCGCGGCAGTCCACTGGTGGTCGGCTGGGGCGAGGGCGAGATGTACCTGGGCTCGGACGCCCTGGCGGTCGGACCCTTCACCCAGAAGATCAGCTATCTGGAAGAGGGCGACTATGTCGGCGTCGACCGGAACGGCGCGCGCATGTTCGACGTGGGCGGCAATGCCGTGGAACGGCCGATCGTGCAGGTTTCCGCCTCGTCGGCGCTCGTCGAGAAGGGCGAGTACCGGCACTTCATGGAGAAGGAAATCCATGAGCAGCCCGACAGTGTCCAGCACACCCTGTCGCACTACCTCGACTTCGTGAACGGCAAGACCAAGACGGACTCCGCCGATTTCGCCGCCATCGACCGGATTCAGATCGTCGCCTGCGGGACCGCCTTCTACGCCGGCCAGATTGGCCGCTACGCCTTCGAGAAGCTGGCAAACCTGCCCTGCGACGTCGAGATTGCCTCCGAGTTCCGCTACCGCAATCCGGCCCTCACGCCCGGGACGCTGGCCGTCGCGGTCAGCCAGTCGGGCGAGACCGCCGACACCCTCGCCAGCCTGTCGTGGTGCAAAGCCAAGGGGCTGAAGACTGCCGCTCTGGTCAATGTGCATTCCTCCTCCATGGCGCGCGAGGCTGGGCATCTGTGGCCGACCCACGCAGGCCCCGAGATCGGCGTCGCCTCGACCAAGGCCTTCACCGCCCAGGTCGCGGCCCTGCTGGCCCTCGCTGTCGCGGCCGGCGTCCAACGCGGCCACATCGACGCCGTGCGCGAGGCCGAACTGGTCAAGGCCCTGTTCGAGGCGCCGCGCCTGATCGCCGAGGCCATGGGCATGGAAGACGACCTGAAGGCCGTCGCCCACGACATCGCCAAGGCCACCGACGTCCTGTTCCTGGGGCGGGGCGCCATGTTCCCGCTGGCCATGGAAGGCGCGCTGAAGCTGAAGGAGATCAGCTACATCCACGCCGAGGGCTATGCCGCCGGCGAGCTGAAGCACGGGCCGATCGCCCTGGTCGACGAACTGACCCCGATCGTGGCCCTCGCCCCGCTGGACGAGGTGTTCGAGAAGACCGCCTCCAACCTCCAGGAAGTCGCCGCGCGGGGCGGACCGGTGATCATGATCGCGCCGAAGTCCGCGCCCGATCCGCACGGCGCCGGCATTCGCCGTGTCGACGCACCGGAGTGCCACTCCCTGATCGCGCCCCTGATCTACGCCATTCCGGTGCAGTTGCTGGCCTATTACACGGCCGTCCAGAAGGGCACGGACGTGGACCAGCCGCGTAATCTGGCCAAGTCCGTCACCGTCGAGTGATCGCTTCCGGCCGCGAATGCGTTAGGCTGCCCGACCTCGCCTTTCAGGATTCCGCATGACTGCCCACAGCCGCCGCCTGCGCAAGGCCGTTCTCCCCGTCGCCGGTCTGGGAACCCGGGTCCTGCCCGGAACCAAGACCACGCCCAAGGAACTGCTGAACGTCGTCGACCGGCCAATCCTGAGTTACATCGTGGAAGAGGCGCGCGAGGCCGGGATCGAGCACATCGTCTTCGTCACCGGGCGGTCCAAGGGCGCGATCGAGGACTATTTCGATCACCAGATCGAACTCGAGGCCCAGCTTCTGGCCAAGGGCAAGACCGACATCCTGGACATGATGAACGCCGAACTGGCCAGCGCCGGCGAGATGAGCTTCACGCGTCAGATGCAGCCGCTGGGTCTGGGTCATGCGGTCTGGTGCGCGCGGGACATCATCGGGGACGAGCCGTTCGCCGTGCTGCTGCCCGATGTGATCGTGGATTCCCAGCCCGGCGCCCTAAAACAGCTGGCTGACGTCTATGCCGAGGTTGGGGGCAACGTCATTGGCGTCGAGGCGGTGCCCGAGACCGAGACGCACAAATACGGGATCGTCGACCCCGAAAACCGGGACGGCCGCCACATCCGCATGAAGGGGATGGTCGAAAAGCCTCCCCGCGGCGAGGCGCCCTCCAACCTTTCGATCTCGGGCCGCTATATCCTGCAGCCGGAAATCTTCGGCATCCTGGAAAACCAGCCCCGCGGCGCCGGCGGCGAGATCCAGCTGACCGACGGCATGGCGCGGCTGATGAAGGACCAGGCGTTCACCGCCGTCGAATACGACGGCGTCACCCACGACTGCGGCGACAAGATCGGCCTGCTGCGCGCCAATGTCGCCCTGGCGCTGAAACGGCCGGACCTCGGCGAGGCCGCCCGCGCAGCAATCGCCGCGCTTCTCTAGCGAGGCTGGTCGCCTCTCGGCAAACGCGACGCTCCGCCGGTGATCTTGCAGACGTTCTCCGTCTGGGGCCGACCGGTCTGGTATCGGGTCGGCGACAGGACGCCGCCCTGTGCGGCGCAAGTTTCCGACAGACGCCTCATTTCAGTGTCGTAGTTGCTAGGACCCGTCGTGGGCGCGCAGCCAGAGACGGCGAACAGAAGCAGGGCGGGCGTGAGGATCAGGATGCGCATGGGAAACCTCCTTGCGATGCATCCTGATTAAGCGCTCAACCACGCATCCGTTCAATCGCTTCGATCAGGCGGGAGAGGTCGGTCGGGCTGGACAGCCGGTGATCGCCGCCCTCGACCAGGTCCAGCCGGACGTCGCCGCCCGTGAGACGCTCAACCAGACGGATCGCGTGCGTCCACGGCACCACGTCGTCCGCACGCCCCTGAAGGATATGGACCGGCGCACCGACCGGAATCGCGGCGTCCAGCACCAGCCAGTCACGCGCCTCCTCGAACATCCGGCGCGTCAGGACGTATTCGCCCAGCCCCTCCTCGACGATGAGCGTCTCGCCCTCGCGGAGGATCGCCTGACGCTCGTGGTCAGCCAGGCCGGGCCACATCAGCCGCTCGGTGAAATCCTGCGCCGGGTTGACCAGCACCAGCCCCGCCATCCGCTCGGGCCGCGTCAAGGTGAGCAGCAGCGCGACCCACCCACCCATCGATGATCCCACCGGAATCACTGGACCTTCGAGGCTGTCGATCAGGGCGATGGCGTCCTCGCGCCAGCGGCCGATGGTCGCCTGCCGCCAGTCTCCGCTCGACCGGCCGTGGGCGAAATGATCGTAGCGGACGTAGTTCCAGCCCCGCCCCCGCGCCGCCGCGTCCAGCGCCAGGGCCTTGGTTCCTTCCATGTCCGAGCGGAAGCCGCCAACCCAGACCACCGTCGGGCCGTCCCCCTCGATCCGCCGGAAGGCGAGGCTCTCGCCGTCCGGGCGTTGCAGCCGCTGAATGCCGTCGCTCATGACCCGCCTCTCGCGAAAACCGTCGCGGACTGATAGCGAACCCGGGATACCTAGCGAAGGCCAAAGCGCGTGCCCGATCCGAAGACCGCCCCCAAGGTTCTGTTCGTCACCTCCAACCGGATCGGGGACTGCGTCATCTCGTCAGGCGTGATCCGCGAGATCGGCCGCCAGCTCCCGGGCGCCCGGATCACCGTCGCCAGCGGCCGTCCCCCCGCGCCCCTGTTCCGCGCCGCGCCCGGGGTCGAAGAAGTCATCATCCTCGACAAGCGGAAGTTCGCCGGACACTGGGTCGACCTGTGGAAGCAGGCGGTCACGACCCGCTGGGATCTGGTCATCGACATCCGCGGCTCGGCGCTCAGCTATCTGATCCCGGCAAA
Organism: Brevundimonas sp. Root1423; assembly: GCF_001426805.1. Taxonomy (NCBI): domain Bacteria; kingdom Pseudomonadati; phylum Pseudomonadota; class Alphaproteobacteria; order Caulobacterales; family Caulobacteraceae; genus Brevundimonas; species Brevundimonas sp. Root1423. The sequence continues at coordinate 527,292 of NZ_LMFL01000023.1, read as the reverse complement.
GCGCCGCGTGGTCTACAACCGGTCGTGGGAGACCGGGGTGCGCAAGGTCGAGATGGTGTCGCGGCTGATGGGCGCCGCTGCCTCGCTGGACCCGGAAATCTTCCTCGACGATCAGGCGCGGGCCGAGGCCGCCGCCGTGATCGATCCCCAACTCGCGCCGGCGCCGGGCCCCATCATCGCTATGGCTCCGATTGCGCATCAGCCGGGCAAGAGCTGGCCCGCGGATCGCTGGGCCGGGCTGGTCGAGATGCTCAAGGCCGACGCCCGGTTCGACGGCTGGCGCTTCATGCTGGTCGGCGGGCCGGGCGATCACCCGCCGGCGGCGCCCGCCCTCGCAGCGGCGGGAGAGCGCGGCATCGACTTCGTCGGCAAGGGCGACATTCTGGCTTCGGCCGCCGCCATCGACCGTGCTGCGCTGTTCGTCGGCAACGATTCCGGCCTGATGCATGTGGCGGCCGCAGCTGGCCGACCCACGCTGGGCCTGTTCGGTCCGACCGAGTGGTGGCTGTACGGACCGTGGGGTCCCAAGACCCGAACCGCCGCCTCCAATGAGACCCGCGGCGAGTTCGCGCCGATCGAGGCGCTGACTACCGAACGTGTCTTCGACGCCGTGATCGACCTCCATACAGCCTTCATCGGCGCCTCTAAGCCCGCCAAACCTTGAAGAGAAGGGCTTTCGCGGTCATATAGGGCCGCTGGAGGGGAACGCGGCGAACCGTCGCGTACTCTGTCCTGTCAGAACTCCGCTTTTTCTTCCACGCAAGGAACCGACGCTCATTCGCCGTCCGATGAACCAGCCGCCCGTCAAGGACGGGCCCCCCATGAACCAGGATATCCGCGCGCCGCGCATCAGAACGGCGAGAAACAGGGCGTCATGCCGACGTCCGCCGCGCTGGAAGCCGCCGAAGAGGCCGGCATGGATCTGGTTCAGATCGTCTCGACGTCCGAGCCCCCGGTCTGCAAGATTCTGGACTACGGCAAATTCCGCTTCCAGGAGCAGAAGAAGAAGGCCGAGGCGCGCAAACGCCAGAAGGTCGTCGAGCTGAAAGAGATCAAGCTCCGTCCGAACATCGACACCCACGACTATGAGGTGAAGGCCAAGGCCATGCACCGCTTCTTCGACGAGGGTGACAAGGTCAAGGTGACGCTGCGCTTCCGCGGCCGCGAGATGGCCCACCCCGAACTGGGCATGAAGCTGTTGAACAAGGTCCAGGCCGACTTCGACGAGATCGCCAAGGTCGAATACGCGCCGCGTATGGAAGGCCGCCAGATGATCATGATCCTCGCGCCGAAATAGGCCCGAAGATTTCAGGATTGCAGGACGCCCCGACCGGAAACGGCCGGGGCGTTTTCGTATCCGCCGCGACAGGCTAAGGCTGGACCATGAGCCAGAGCGAGCCGTCGTACGTGAAGCCCCGGGCGCCGGCCCTGATGGTGCTGTTCCTGACCGTCTTCATCAATCTGGTCGGCTTCGGGCTGGTAGTGCCCCTGCTGCCCTTCTTCGCCCAGACCCTCGACGCCGAGGCCTGGCAGATCACCCTGATGTTCTCGGCCTATTCGCTGGGCCAGTTTTTCGCCGAGCCCTTCTGGGGCCGGTTGTCGGACCGGATCGGGCGAAAGCCGGTCCTGCTGATGACCCTGATCGCCAACGCCGTCGGCTATCTGGCGCTGGCCTTCGTGCCCAACATCTGGCTGGCCATCGCGGTGCGGTTGTTCACCGGGCTCGGGGCCGGGAACATCTCGACGGTCCAGGGCTATGTCGCCGACGTCACGCCGCCCGCGGAGCGCGCGGGCCGCATGGGCATGATCGGCGCCGCCTTCGGTCTCGGCTTCATCGTCGGACCCGGACTGGGCGGCATCCTGACCCAGCCGCGGCTGGGCCACCTCGGCTATCAGCTGCCGATCTTCGTGGCCTCGGGGCTGGCTGTTCTGGCCGCGGTCGGGGTGGTCGTATTCCTGAAAGAGAGCCGGGCGAAGGCCGATCCGGCCGCACCGCGTCCCGCATTCCTCGCGGGCCTCAAGGACGCGCAGGCCAATCCGGTCGTGTCCCGCGTACTGTTGGTGACCCTGATCTACATGGCCGGCTTCTCCGCGATGGAGAGCGTCTTCGGCCTGTGGGCCGAGAGCCGCTACGCTTGGGGCGCGCGCGAGGTGGGTCTCAGCTTCATGGTCGTGGGTATCGTCTCGGCGGTGAATCAGGGAATCCTGACCGGGCGGCTGGCGCGCCGCTTTGGGGAGACCCGCGTGCTGGCGACGGGGATGCTGCTTTTCGGCGTCTCGCTGATCGCTCAGGTGCTTGCGCCTGTCGCCTGGTTCCCGGCCCTTACGCTCGACCTCGGCACCATCACCCTGCCGATCGTTCAGGGCTGGAGCATTCCGATCATTATGGCGGTCGGCGCCTGCGGCATGTCGATGGCCATGCCGAACATCTCGGCCATGATCAGCCGCGCCACCCCGCCGGACCGGCAAGGGGCCATGCTGGGGCTGAACATGGCCTCAGGCTCAATCGCGCGGATCTTCGGGCCGATGTTCGCCGGGGCGCTGTTCTCCGGCGTCGGTCACGACTGGCCTTTCCTGGTCGGCGCCGCCCTGACGGTTCCGGCGGCGGTCATGGCCATCAACGCAGGCCGCGCGCTCCGGCGCGGACAGGCTGCTGAAGCGGCCGTTCCTGAGGCCGTCCGCTAGACTCCGCTTGCGTTTGAGCGCCGGACAGCCTAGAAGCCGCGCCTTCGCGTACCGAACTGCCGGGCGAACAGGCATGCCTGGGCAGTTCTCATCAGGGTTTCAGATCTGAGGGCTCAAAAGGTCCGACGGGAAAGTAACCCACTCAAAAAGAGAGTGAAAATGCCGAAACTTAAGACGAAGTCGGGCGCCAAGAAGCGCTTCAAATTCACGGCCACTGGCAAGGTGAAAGCCGGCGTTGCGGGCAAGCGTCACCGCTTGATCAGCCACAACAGCAAATACATCCGCCAGAACCGCGGCACCTCGGTCATGGCCGACGCCGACGCCAAGAAGATCAAATCCTACATGCCGTACGCCTGATCGGCGCGCGCTGTTCGAACTGATCTCCACACTGAATTTGAAAGGATAGCGACATGGCTCGCGTCAAACGGGGCGTAACGTCCCACGCCAAGCACAAGAAGGTTCTCAAGCAGGCCAAGGGTTTCTACGGCCGCCGCAAGAACACCATCCGCACGGCCAAGGCCGCCGTCGATCGCGCCGGGCAATACGCCTACCGCGACCGCCGCAACAAGAAGCGTTCGTTCCGCGCCCTGTGGATCCAGCGCATCAACGCCGCCGCCCGTCTGGAAGGCTTCACCTATTCGCAGTTCATCCACGGCCTCGGCGAAGCCGGCATCGAACTGGACCGCAAGGTCCTGGCCTCGATGGCCGCCGACGAGGGCGCCTTTAAAGCCATCGCCGACAAGGTCCGCGACGCGCTGAAGGCCGCCTAAGCTTTTCCGGCCACGGAAACGCAAAAGCCCTCCGGTTCGCGCCGGGGGGCTTTTTGCTTTGCGCTCCAACCGCTAGACGAAGCCGACATGACCGACCTCGCCAGACTCGAACTCGACCTCATCAACGCCATCGGCTCGGCGGAGACCGCCGCGGCGGTCGAGGATCTGCGCGTGGCGGCGCTGGGCAAGTCCGGCTCCATTTCCGGCCTGCTGAAGGGCATGGGCGCCCTCAGCCCGGATGAACGGCGTGAGCAGGGGCCCATCATCAATGGCCTGCGCGACCGGGTGTCGTCGGCCCTGGCCGCCCGCAAGGCCGAACTGGAAGCCGCCGAACTGGAGATTCGCCTGCAGGCCGAGCGCATCGATCTGACCCTGCCGGCCCGCCCGCGCCGCAAGGGCTCGGTGCATCCGACCATGCAGGTGATGGATGAGATGATCGCCCTGTTCGCCGACATGGGTTTCGCCGTCGCCGAAGGTCCGGACATCGAGGACGACTTCCACAATTTCACGGCCCTGAACTTCCCGCCCAAACATCCGGCGCGGGAAATGCACGACACCTTCTTCCTCAAGCCCCATCCCGAGACCGGCGAGCGCAAGGTTCTGCGCACCCACACCAGCCCGGTGCAGGTGCGGACGATGATGACGCAGAAGCCGCCGATCCGGATCATCGCGCCGGGCCGGACCTTCCGTAAGGACTCCGACGCCACCCACACGCCGATGTTCCATCAGGTCGAGGGGCTGGTCATCGACCGCGACATACACATGGGCCACCTGAAGTGGACGCTGGAAACCTTCGTCGCCCGCTTCTTCGAGGTGGACGGCGTCGACGCCCGCTTCCGCCCGCACCATTTCCCGTTCACCGAGCCGTCGGCCGAGATGGACATCCGCTGCGACCCCGCTTCTTCGAGGTGGACGGCGTCGACGCCCGCTTCCGCCCGCACCATTTCCCGTTCACCGAGCCGTCGGCCGAGATGGACATCCGCTGCGACCGCTCGGGCGGCGAGCTGAAGCTGAATACCGGCGACAGCTGGATGGAGATCCTCGGCTGCGGGATGGTTCACCCGAACGTGCTGCGCAACTGCGGCATCGACCCCGACGAATACCAGGGCTTCGCCTTCGGCATGGGCGTGGATCGCCTGGCCATGCTGAAATACGGCATCCCCGACCTTCGCCCCATGTTCGAGGCCGATACGCGCTGGCTGGCGCACTACGGCTTCTCCGCCTTCGCCGCGCCCAATCCGGCCTCCGGCCTCAGCTGATAGAGAACCCTGTCATGACCGACGTAATGTCCGAGGCCTTCGGCCGGGAAATCGCCGCCCGCGACACGTTCGAGAAGGAGGGCGTGTGGCTGCCCCTGCTGGCCATGCATCTGCTGAACGCGGGTGAGCCCGTGGTGCGCGGCAAGACTTTCACCGACTGCGTCATCCAGGGGCCGGCGTTGGTGGCGGTATTGAAGGGCACGACCTTCGACGGTTGCACGATGGGCGCGGCCAGCGATCCCCGATCCATGTTGTTCGCGCCCCAGGGCCCGCATCTTGTCGGAGCTATCGGGCTGGAGGATTGCCGTTTCGTGCGCTGCCGCTTCGTGGAAGTCGCCTACACCGGATCGCCGAAGTTTCTGCAAGACATGGGCAAGAGCCTGAAGGGGCTCGCCGGCTGATGGCCTATGTTCCCATCGACCGTCCGGCGCGCCTCGCGCCCGATCTGACCGTGACGCATTTCGAGGATGCGGACATCAATCTGCTGGACCTCTACGTCGCCGTGGTGGGCGGCATCCAGCCCGGGCTCATCCAGGGCCGGACGTTCCGCAACTGCCGCCTTCAGGGGCCCGCGACCCTGCTGATCTCCACCGGCGTGACCTTCAGGGACACCAATTTCGGCGACAGCGCCGGCGACATGCGGAACCTGCTTCTCAAGCCCATGGGCCAACGCGCCCTCGGCACGATTCCGATGCGGGACTGCCAGTTCGACAACTGCGCCTTCATCTACGTCAGCTTCACGGGACCGGAGTCCATTCTGAACGAGCTGGCCTCCATACCGGTCGCCGGGAGCGCGACGTGAAATTCACCCTCTCCTGGCTGAAGGAACACCTCGACACGGACGCCGACATCGCGGCCGTGGCCGACGCCATGACCATGGCGGGGCTGGAGGTGGAGGAGGTCCACGATCCGATCGCGGCGCTCGCCCCCTTCACGGTGGCCCGGATCGTCTCGGCCGAACGCCATCCCAACGCCGATCGCCTGCAGGTCTGTCAGGTCGAGACCGTCGACGGGATGAAGGAGATCGTCTGCGGCGCGCCGAACGCCCGCGCGGGTCTGACCACCATCTATGCGCCCATCGGCGCCTTCGTGCCCGGACTGGGCGTGACCCTGGTCGAGAAGCCGGTGCGCGGCGTGGTCTCGAACGGCATGTTGTGTTCCGCGTCCGAGCTGGAACTGGCCGACGAGAGCGACGGCATTCTGGAACTGGCGGACGACCTGACGGTCGGGACCCCGGCGGCCGGGGTGTTCGGGGCCGAGCCTGTCATCGATTTCGAGGTCACCCCGAACCGGCCTGACTGGCTGGGCGTGGCCGGCATCGCCCGCGATCTCGCGGCGGCCAGCCTGGGCCAGTTGAAGACGCCGTCGGTGGTTCCGGTGGCCGGAAGCTATCCCTCGCCTATCACCGTGCGCATCGAGGCGCCCGAGCTGTGCCCGACCTTCTCCGGGCGGATGATCCGCGGCGTGAAGAACGGTCCCTCGCCTGACTGGCTGCAGCAGCGGCTGACGGCCATCGGCCTGCGTTCGATCAACCGGCTGGTCGATGTCACCAACCTGATCGCCTACGACCGCTGCCGGCCTCTGCACGTCTATGACGCCGCCAAACTGGTCGGCGGCGAGATCGTGGTGCGTGGCGGACAGGTCGCGAAAGACAGCGGCGAGCACGAGCACCTGATCGCCCTGGACGGCAAAACCTACACGATCGACCCGGCGATGTGCGTCATCGCCGACGCCGCCGGCGAACGCCCCATCGGCCTCGGCGGCATTATGGGCGGCGAGTCGACCGGGTGTTCGGACGACACCGTCGACGTCTTCCTCGAAAGCGCCTGGTTCGACCCCATCGTCACGGCCCAGACCGGCCGCGTCCTGACGATCAGCTCCGACGCCCAGTACCGGTTCGCGCGCGGCGTCGACCCGGCCTTCATGGTTCCGGGCCTTGAGCTGGCCACCCGCCTGATCATGGACCTGTGCGGCGGGGAGCCGTCCGAGGTCGTGGTAGCCGGGCAGGCCTTGGCCAATCCCGCGCCCTTCGCCTTCGATCCGGCCCGTGTCGGCCAGCTGACCGGCCTGTCGCTCGAGGACGACCGGATCGCCGAAATCCTGACACGACTGGGCTTCGAGATTGCGCGTGGCGCCTCCTGGACCGTGACGCCGCCGTCGTGGCGTCGCGATGTCGAGGGCCCCGCCGATCTGGTGGAAGAGGTCGCGCGCATCCAGGGCTTCGACGACCTGCCCTCGACCCCGCTGCCCGATCAGGGCGCGCCCTCGCGCGGGGTCCTGAACCCGCGTCAGGCCCGCGTCCGCCGCGCGCGCCGCGCCCTGGCCGCCATGGGCTATGCCGAGGCCGTCACCTGGTCCTTCACCAAACAGTCGACCGCGGCCTTGTTCGGCGGCGGCGATGACCGGCTGCTGGTGGAGAACCCCATCGCGGCCGATCTGGACTGCATGCGGCCCTCGGTTCTGCCCAACCTGATCCAGGCCGCCGCCCGCAACGCCGCGCGCGGCCATGCCGACGCCGCCCTGTTCGAGATCGGCCCCATCTATCTGGACGACAGCCCGACCGGTCAGCGCACCGTCATCGCCGGGTTGGTCGCGCCCCGGTCCGCGCGTCACTGGGGCGGCGGGGCCGACGACGCCCTGTTCGGCCTCAAGGGCGACCTGTTGGCGCTGCTGGAAGAGCTCGGCGCGCCCGTGGGCTCCCTGCAACTGACGCAGGGTCAGAACCGCGACTGGTGGCATCCCGGCCGCTCGGCGCGCCTGCAACTGGGTCCGAAGACCGTCATGGTCGAGTTCGGCGCCCTGCATCCGCGCGTGCTCAAGGCGCTGAACGCCGACGGACCGATGCTGGCCTTCGAGGTCGTGCTGGACGCGGTCCCCGAACCGCGCGGCGCGAAGTCTAAGGCGCGCGGCCCCGCCAACCTCGCCAATCTGATGCCCCTGACCCGCGACTTCGCCTTCGTTGTCGAGGACGCCAAAGCGGTCGGCGACCTGACCCGCGCGGTGGCCGGGGCCGACAAGGCCCTGATAGCCGATATCCGGGTGTTCGACGTCTACCGCGGCGCCGGCGTGCCCGAGGGCATGAAGTCGGTGGCGCTGGAAGTCGTCATCCAGCCGGTCGAAGCGACCCTGACAGAAGCCGAAATCGAGGCCCTTTCGGCGCGCATCGTCGCGGCGGCGGGCAAGTTGGGCGCAACGCTGCGGACATAGGTCGGCGGGGTCGGCAATCTCTCGTTAACCTTGCCGCCGCAAGGCTGACGCAAAAGGCGGCGACGGTCCCGTTGTCCCGCCCGCGTTGAGAGATTCGCCATGCACCGCCGCCAACTGATCCTGTCCGGTCTCGCCGCCACTGCGGGGGCCGCGGGCCTGTCCGCCTGCGCCACCAACGGCCAGGCGACCGATCCCAACTATCCCATCGCCTCCGATCAGCAGGCCCAGGCCTATACGGCGGACGAACTGGTCGCGGCGGGATCGCGGGAACTGGGTATCGCCGCCGAGGCCATCGGCGGCGCCATCGAGCGCATCTTCGCCGAACAGGGCGACCGCCCGACAGCCTATATCGCAGGCGAAGAGGGTGCGGGCGCGGCCGGCGTCGGCCTGCGCTACGGCCGCGGCGCCCTGCACATGAAGGATCTGTCAGCCTCGCAGGAGGTGTTCTGGCAGGGTATCTCGATTGGCTGGGATGTCGGCGGCAACGCCAGCCGGGTGTTCACCCTCGTCTACGGCCTGTTCCACCCCGACATGATCTATCGCCGCTACCCCGGCGTGGAGGGTTCGGCCTATCTGGTCGGCGGTCTGGGCGTGAACTATCAGCGCGCCGACGGCATCGTCCTGGCTCCGATCCGCACCGGGGTCGGCCTGCGCCTCGGCGCCAACGTCGGCACCATGGCCTACAGCCGCCAGCGGAACCTGCTGCCTTTCTAGAGGTCGCTCAGCGCTCGCCTTCGATCAGGGCGTCCAGCCCTTCGCGCCATGTCGCATAGCGCGGCCGCCAGCCCAGTTCGGCCTTGGCGCGGGCGTTCGAGAGCCGTTTGCTGTCCAGATAGAAGCGGCGCATCGAGTCACTGACCGACGGATCGTGCCAGTCGACCTCGGGCGGGACGGGCAGGCCCAGACGCCGGGCGGCGCCCTCGATCACCACGTCCGCAGGCGCGGGCTCGTCGTCGCACAGGATATAGGCCGCGCCGGGCCGGGGCCGCGCCATGGAGGCGAACAGGCCCGAGACCGCGTCCTCGACATGGATGCGGTTGAACACCTGTCCCGGCTTTCTCACCAGCCGGGCCGTGCCGTCGCGCAGCCGGTCCAGCGGCGAACGACCGGGGCCGTAGAGGGCGGGCAGACGGAACACCTGCACCGTCAGTCCCATGCCCTGTCCCGCGTCCAGCCAGTCGCGTTCGGCGCGGACCCGCCGGGCGCCTTCCAGACTGGCGGCGTTCAGTTCGCTGTCTTCCAGCGCCCAGCCTCCGGCGCGGTCGCCGTAGACCGCCGTGGATGAGACGTAACCGATCCAGTCGGGCCATGACCCGGACGCCGTGATCGCGGGCAACAGGGCCTTCAGCCCCGGGCAGCCGTTGGCCTCGGGCGGGGCGGTGACGAGAATGGCGGAGGCGTCGGCGACCGCCGCCGCCAGCGCCGCCGGATCCGCCGGATCGACGGCGGTGAATCCATCGGTCGTCAGGGCTTCGCGGGTTTCGGCGTCGCGGCTGGTCAGGGCCGCCCGGCCCCCGCGACCCAGCATCTCCCGCGCCGCGGCCTGCCCCAGCCAGCCGCCGCCGAAGACCAGCAGGGATGAAGGGGTTTCAGACATCAAGCAGTCAGGCCGACCGCGCGTGCACGGGCGCCTTGGGCGGGACGGTGACAGTGGGTTCGCTCTGCACCGCCTTCGCGCGCTTGCTGTTCCAGCTGGACACGCAGGGCACCTTGGTCAGGTCAGCCCTGTCGGCATAGCGGCGGGCGATCTCGGTCACGTCCTGCATCAGACCCTCGGCCAGGGTGATCGGCTTGAGACCCAGTTCGCGGAACTGGTCGTTGGCGACGACGAGTTCGTTCTCGTCGGCTTCCAGGCGGGGATTGGGGACGTTGTGGATCTCGGCGCCGGTCATGTCGGCGATCATGGCGGCCAGGTCGCGCACCCGGCGGCTCTCGGTCATCTGGTTCAGGATCTTGACCCGCTCGCCGGACTTGGGCGGATTGGCCAGCGCCAGTTCGACGCAGCGCACTGTGTCCTGGATGTGGATGAAGGCCCGCGTCTGCCCGCCGGTGCCGTGCACGGTCAGGGGGTAGCCCACCGCCGCCTGCATGAGGAACCGGTTCAGGACCGTGCCGTAGTCCCCGTCATAGTCGAACCGGTTGATCAGCCGCTCGTCCAGACGCGTCTCCTCGGTCTGGGCGCCCCAGACGATGCCCTGGTGGAGGTCGGTGATCCGAACGCCGTCGTTCTTGGCGTAGAACTGGAACAGCAGGGCGTCCTGCGTCTTGGTCATGTGGTAGATCGAGCCGGGGTTCGGCGGGAACAGGATCTCCTGCTCGGCCGGGCCGAAATCGGTGTCGACCGTGACCTTCAGATAGCCCTCGGGGATGCGCAGGCCGGCGGTGGTGTAGCCGTACACCCCCATGGTGCCGAGGTGGGCCAGATGCACGTCCAGCCCGCTCTCGACGATGGCCGCCAACAGGTGGTTGGTGGCGTTCAGATTGTTGTCGACGGTGTAGAGCTTGTGCCGGGCCGACTTCATCGAATAGGGCGCGGCGCGCTGTTCGGCGAAGTGGACGACGCTGTCGGGCTTCCATTCCTTGATCAGCGCGACCAGCCGGTCGAACTCCTTGCCGACCGTCATGTTGACGAACTCGATGGTCTTGCCGCTGACATCCGTCCAGGCGGCGATCCGCTCGCCCATCGTCCGGATGGGGGTCAGGGACTGGACCTCCAGCTCATTGTCGATGTTGCGCCGGCTCAGGTTGTCGACGACGCAGACATCCCAGCCCCGCGCCGACAGGTGCAAGGCTGTCGGCCAGCCGCAGAAACCGTCGCCGCCCAGAACCAGTACGCGCATCATGCATCCCTTGTAATTATGACACCTGCCTAGCGGATGGCGGGGCGGGGTCAAAGCTTGACCGTCTAACGCGCGAGCGGCGTCGGCGGGTTCAGCCTCGTTTCCGCGCGCGCCATTCCTCGCGGCTCTGGCCCCACCGGTCGATGGTCAGCTCATGGAAGGGCGGCGGCAACCGGGTCGGACCCTGATTGCGCGAGCCGATGCGCTCGGCCAGCCGTTGCGAGGGGATGTTCTCCGGGTCGATGCAGTGGATGACCTCGGTCCAGCCCAGGACGTCGAAGGCGTAGTCGATCGCCGCCGTCGCCGCCTCTACGCCATAGCCCTTGCCCTGGGCGTCCGGGTGCAAGCCCCAGCCGACCTCCGTTCCCGGCCACCCATGAGGCTGCCAGGGGCCGATGCGGCCGACCCACCGGCCGGTCTCCCGTTCGACCAGCGAGAACATGGACACGCCCGTCAGACTCCATGCGCCCGCCATAGTCATGAAACCGCGCCAGGCCGTCGCGGCCGGCTGCGCGCCGCCGAGGAATTTCGCGGCTTCAGCGTCGCCCATCATCTCGGCCCAGCGGGGAAAATCCTCCAGCGCGATGGGCCGCAGGGTCAGGCGTTCGGTTTCAAGCACCGGTCCGGTCAAAGCAGATACTCCCGCTCGAGTTCGTAATGGCTGCCGTCGTGGGTCAGGACGCTGGAGTAAAGGCCGAACCGGTCGATCCGGATCGGTGGCGAATGCAGCAGATTATGCCCGGCGATCCAGGCGCCGATGCGGTCCGGATTGGCGTGAGGCTTGAGATAGGCCAGCGTCAGATGCGGGCGGTAGTCGCGGCGTTCAACGGGGATTTCCGCGCGTTCGGCGGCGCTGCGGGTGCGGTTGGCCAGAACCGACAGGCGTTCATTGGACTCGACTCCGGCCCACAGGGTCTGGGTCCGGTGACCGTCGCCAAAGGCGCCGACGCCCTGCAGTGCAATCTCGAACGGCCCGCCAGCTGCGGCCCGCTCCAGCTCTGTGGCGAGGTCATCGGCCCTGTGCCCGTCCAGTTCGCCATAGAAGGTCAGGGTGATGTGCAACTGTTCAGCCGTGCGCCACTTCGCGCCGGGCAGGCCGGTCTGGCGGCGCGCCAGCGTCTCGGCCACGTCGTCGGGAACGGACAGGGCGGTGAAGAGCCGGATCATGCGACCCTTGGTAGCGGGTGGGAACGGCCGACCCAAGTCCGGTTTTCCTTGCGGAAGGGGCGGAGCGGCCCGATATTTGTGCATCGGCCGGGATCGCCCGGTCAAATGGAGGACCGAACTCGCCATGAGCGATTTCAGAAACGGCTATACGGCGCCCGCGACAGCCGACATGTCGGTGGACGCCGGCCTGCGCAGCTTCATGCTGGGCGTTTACAACAAGGTGGCCCTGGGCCTGCTGGTGTCGGCCGTGCTGGCGTACATCACCGGTTCCTACCCGCCGGTTCGCGATCTAATGTACGCGACGGCGGTATTCCCTGACGGCGTGACCCGCCTGACGGGTCTGACCATGCTGGGGATGATCGTGGCCTTCTCGCCGCTGGTGATCCTGCTCGGCTCCAACTTCGTGATGAAGAACCCGACTTCGGGCGGCGCCAGCGCGCTGTACTGGTTGATCGTGGCGCTGATCGGCGCCTCGATGGGTACGGTGGTGCTGATGTACACCGGTGCCTCGGTGGTCCAGACCTTCCTGATCACGGCCGCCGCCTTCGGCGCGCTGAGCCTGTTCGGCTACACGACCAAGAAGGACCTGACCGGCTTCGGCAGCTTCCTGATCATGGGCGTGATCGGCCTGATCATCGCCTCGGTCGTGAACATCTTCCTGCAGAACTCGATGATGCAGCTGATCATCAGCGTCGCCGGCGTACTGATCTTCGCGGGCCTGACCGCCTACGACACCCAGCGGCTGAAGATGACCTACTACGCCTTGGGCGGTAACCAGAACGCGATGGGCGTGGCCACGAGCTACGGTGCGCTGAGCCTGTACATCAACTTTATCAACATGTTCCAGTTCCTGCTGGCGATCTTCGGCGGACGTCGCTGAGGCCTCGCTGACAAGCGGACACGGAAGGGCCCCGGCGGAAACGCCGGGGCCTTTTTCAATCCACGATCGTGAATTTCCGGCTGTCGAAGACCCGCAGCACATGGGCCAGTTCGCGGCCCCGGCGCAGCACATGCCCGCCCTCGCCGATCACGGCCCACTGGCCCTGTTTCAAGCGCAGGGCGGGGCGTTTCTCGATCCGGTAGAGGGGCGCGTCGCCCGAGCGGCGGAAGACGGCGAATTCGGCCACGTCGCGGTGCCCGACCATGGCGTAGTCGCGCCATTCGGCGGCGGCGACCATGCGGCCGTAGACCCTGAGAATCAGATCCAGTTCCTTGCGGTCGAAGAAGACCGGCCCGGGCTGTGACTGCAAATCCGCCGCGTCGCTCATCAGCATCAGGTTACGCCGACGATCGCGAAACGCCAGACTCCCGTTGAGGCCTCTTCGGCGAACACTGTGTCGGCAAGAACAGCATCAGGCGGAAATCGTCCGGAACACGAAATCGCCTCGCTTCCGCCCATCGCCCGCCCCCTTGCGAGGTGAAGTCTGGGACATCGGCTCGTTGGAGTTCGGAGCAGTTCCGGATCCTGAACAGCCCCCCCAGCCCCTCCTGGATTTCTCCATCAAGGGCTCCGGCGGGCCGATGCTTCCTCCAAAGCGAGACGCCCGCTCCGCCACCCTCCCCCCTCCGGCAGAGCGGGCGTTTTGCTGTCTGGCGTCCGGCTGATCAGGGCAGGCGGATTTCGACCGTTTCCTCGCCGCGCGTGACGGACAGCGTCCGTTCGCCGCTTCCGTCCATCGCCACTGCGAGAGCGGCCAGGTCTGCAACGGCCTGACCGTCCACCGAGCGAATCACGTCGCCCGCCTGCAGATCGGCCGCGGCCGCGGCGGACCCGCCTTCCACGGAAAACACCTGCAGCCCGTCGCTCGCCAGACGAACCGCGGCGCCGCGGGCGATCACGGCGTCGGCGCCGGAGATGACCGGGCGGTCGCTCGGGGCCTCGACGGTGATGGTCGTGCGGCCTTCGCGGCCATCGCGCAGGTAGACGACCTCGACCTGGGTTCCGGGCGCGGCCATGCCGACCGTCGCGCCAACCGTGCCGGCGTTCGACACGGGCCGGTTCTGGATGCGGGTGATGACGTCGCCCCGACGCAGGCCGCCCCGCTCGGCCGACGAGCCTGGCTTGATGTCCTCGACCACGGCCCCGCGCACGATGCCCAGGCCGAATTCCCGCGACCGCTCGGCGTTCAGGGAGCCGAGGATGACGCCCGTGGTCCCCCGCTTGACCTCGCCGGTCTCGCGCAGCTGGGCCACGACATACATCAGGATGCGGCTGGGCACGGCGAAGGCGATGCCGTCGTTGCCGCCGCCGCCGCCCGACAGGATGGAGGTGTTGATGCCAATTAGCCGGCCCCGGCTGTCCAGCAGAGGCCCGCCCGAGTTGCCCGAGTTCACGGCCGCGTCGGTCTGGATATAGTCCTCGATCCGGTCGCCCATGCCTGAACGGCCGAGGCCCGAGATCACGCCCATGGTCAGGGTCTGGTCCAGACCCAAGGGATAGCCGACCGCGAAGGCGAGGTCGCCGGTGCGCAGGGAATCGGAATTGACCACATCGATCTGCGACAGGCCGGTAGCCTCGATCTTCAGCACGGCCAGATCGGTGGCCTTGTCGGTGCCGATCAGGGTGGCGTCGAAGATGCGGCCGTCGGTCATGTCGACGGTGAACTTCCGCCCGCCCTCGACCACGTGGTTGTTGGTGACGACGATGCCTTCGCGGGCGTCGATGATGGCGCCTGAGCCGCTGGACACGGGGCGGGGTTCATTCTCGCCGGAGCTGGGGCCCTCGGACTGGCCGAGCGTCGTCACCTGCACCACGGCGGGCAGGGCGCGCTCGAGGCCGGTGGCGAATGAGAAGACCCCGCGCTGGGCGTCAAAGGGCACGGGCGACTGCTGGGCCGCAGCGGGCGTCGCCGCCAGCAGCGGAACCGCGGCGGCGAGCGCCAGCATGGACAGTCCGCCGGCCCGAAGATTGAAACGCCGCATCGCTGAATTTCCCGTCATGGCCCGACCCTAGCGCGGGACACGACGGGTTGTCGAAGCGAAACCTAGAAGGCGCTTTCGCCCGTGATGGCTCGGCCCAGGATCAGGGCGTGAACGTCGTGGGCGCCCTCGTAGGTGTTGACCGTCTCGAGGTTCATGGCGTGGCGCATGACGTGCATTTCGCCGGTGATGCCGGCGCCGCCGTGCATGTCGCGGGCCTCGCGGGCGATGGCCAGGGCCTTGCCGCAGTTGTTGCGCTTCATCATCGAGATGGCCTCGNCCTGCAGCGCCGACAGCGCCAGCCGGGTTTCCTCCACCAAGGTTCATGGCGTGGCGCATGACGTGCATTTCGCCGGTGATGCCGGCGCCGCCGTGCATGTCGCGGGCCTCGCGGGCGATGGCCAGGGCCTTGCCGCAGTTGTTGCGCTTCATCATCGAGATGGCCTCGGGGACCCAGGCCCCCTGATCCAGCAGCCGGCCCAGCGCCAGCGCGCCCTCGAAGCCGAGGAAGATCTCGGTCTGCATGTCGGCCAGCTTCTTCTGCACCAGCTGGCGCGAGGACAGCGGTCGGCCGAACAGCATGCGCTCGCCGACATAGTCGCGGGTCAGGTGGAAACAGGCCTCGGCGGCGCCCATNGTCGGCCAGCTTCTTCTGCACCAGCTGGCGCGAGGACAGCGGTCGGCCGAACAGCATGCGCTCGCCGACATAGTCGCGGGTCAGGTGGAAACAGGCCTCGGCGGCGCCCATCGCGCCCCAGGCGATGCCATAGCGGGCCTTGTTCAGGCAGGAGAAGGGACCGCGCAGGCCCTTCACGCCGGGCAGCAGGTTCTCTTCCGGCACAAAGACGTCGTTCAGGCCGATGTCGCCGGTGATGGAGGCGCGCAGGGACAGCTTGTCGCCGATCTTGTCGGTGGTGAAGCCGTCCATGCCGCGTTCGACGATGAAGCCGCGGATGACGTCATCCAGCTTGGCCCAGACGATGGCGAGGTCGCTGATCGGGCTGTTGGTGATCCAGTATTTGGCGCCGTTGAGCCTGTAGCCCCCGTCCACGGCGACGGCCTTTGTCTTCATCGAGGCGGGGTCGGAGCCGCCGTCGGCCTCGGTCAGGCCGAAGCAGCCGACCAGCTCGCCGGCCGCCATGCGGGGCAGGAAGCGCATCTTCTGCTCTTCCGAGCCGAAGGCGTAGATCGGGTACATGGCCAGCGAGGACTGGACCGACATGGCCGAGCGATAGCCGCTGTCGACGGCCTCGATCTCGCGCGCGATCAGGCCATAGGCGACGTGGCTGACCGAGGAGCCGCCGTACTGTTCCGGCAGCATGGCGCCGAGGAAGCCCATCTCGCCCAGCTCGGTCATGATGGCCCGGTCGAAGGTCTCGTCGCGGAAGGCCTCGACCACGCGGGGCAGCAGCTTCTCGCGGGCATAGGCCCGGGCCGCGTCCTGGATCATCCGCTCGTCGTCGGTCAGGCGGCCGGACAGGTCCAGCGGGTCGTCCCAGCGGAAGGTCTTGTGCGAAGCGGGGGCGCCGTCGGCCATGGGTCGTCTTTCCTGAGCGTGTCCGGGGCCTTGCGCGATCGTGAGCGGAATTGACCGCCGGCCCCCTGTTCTGACGCGCGGTTTAGGCCAGAATGGCCCGGACGGGTAGTGGGCCGGCTCGTCGCAAGCTAGACTGACGCCATGATCCGCACGCTGAACCGTCTGTTCGTCGATCACCCGCGAGAGGTGGAGGAGAGCTATCTCCACCACATGGCGGCCTCGTCGCGATTCGGCTTCCGCCTGCTGAAGCTGGCCGGCTGCGCCTTCATGCATGCGCTGGTTCCGGGCGTGCACAAGGCGACGGTGTCCCGGGCGGTCTGCTGCATGGCCGAGGAGCTGGACGGCCGGGCGAAGGAGGCGCGCGAGTGCCGCATGCGCGATGCGGGCGTCTGGGACCCGGGTCTCTGACGCAGCCTGCATGACCCACGGCCCTCTTTCCGGCGTTCGCGTCCTCGACCTGTCCCGCGTGCTGGCCGGGCCGTGGGCGACGCAGATGCTGGCCGACCTCGGGGCCGAGGTGATCAAGATCGAGCGGCCCGGCGTCGGCGACGACACCCGCCACTGGGGCCCGCCCTTCACCACCAAGGCCGACGGGTCAAAGGGCGACGCCGCCTATTTCCTGTGCGCCAACCGGGGCAAGAAGTCGGTCGAGCTGGATCTGGCGACGCCCGAGGGGGCGGCGGTCATCCGCGAACTGGCGAAGACCTGCGACGTCGTGGTCGAGAACTTCAAGACCGGCGGGCTGAAGAAGTACGGCCTCGACCATGCGGCCCTGTCGGCGGTCAATCCGAAGCTGGTCTATTGCTCGATCACCGGCTTCGGGCAGGACGGGCCCGACGCGCACCGCGCCGGCTACGACTATATGATCCAGGCCATGGGCGGGCTGATGTCGATCACGGGTCAGCCCGACGGCGCACCGGGCGCGGAGCCGATGAAGGTGGGCGTGGCGGTCGTGGACCTGTTCACCGGCCTTTACGCCTCCAACGCCATTCTGGCGGCCTTGATGCATGCGCGGGCGACGGGGCAGGGGCAGCATGTCGACATCGCCCTGTTCGACGTCCAGGCGGCCATGCTGGCCAATCAGGCGACCAACTGGTTCGTCTCGGGCAAGGCGCCGACGCGGATGGGCAATGCGCATCCGAACCTCGCGCCGTACCAGCCCTTCCCCTGCACCGACGGGATGGTGGTGATCGCCGTGGGCAATGACGGCCAGTACCGGGCGCTGTGCGGCGCGCTGGGGGTGGAGGGCATGGGGGTCGATCCGCGCTTCCTGACCAACGCCCGGAGGATCGAGCACCGCGCGGCGATGACGGCCGAGCTGTCGGCATTGACGGCGGGCCTGACCATGCACGGCCTGATGGCGGCGCTGGAGGCGGCGGGGGTGCCCTGCGGGCCGGTCAACACGATCGATCAGGTGTTCGACGAACCGCAGGCGAAGCATCGGGGGCTGGAGGTGACGCAGGCTCGGGCCGACCTGGCCGGGCCGGTGCGCACGGTGGCCTCGCCGATCCGGATGTCCGTGACGCCTGTCGCCTATGACCGGGCCCCTCCGGCGCTGGGACAGGATACGGACGAGGTGCTGGGCGGGCTCAAGACCTGAGGCCAGAGCCTGCGGGTCCGGACGGAAAAAACAGTCTCATGAGTCTCATGAGTCTCATCCGCCCCTGAAAAACACCGTCTGAAGAGGTCGTCGGCGGCTCGCGTATTCGATTGTCAAAGACCGGCCCAAGGGGCGTCGGTCAGAAGAGCATACGCATACGTCAAATCCGGACGTGACCCGCTAGGGCGGGTTCAGAAGCATCTCGGCGCCGGTCAGAATGGCGGCCGCGCCCAAGGCGAAGACGGCGAAGGCGATCAGCATGCCTTGCCAGGACGGCGCCCGAAACCGTCGCGGCAGACTGGTCCCCCAGAAGCCGCCGGTCGCAAAGGCGGCGATCGCCATCACGGCGCCGGCCGCCCGGGTTCCGTTGTCCATTGGAGCGATGTGGTCGCCTTCGTCGGTGGCGAACTCTCCGGCGCGGGCCCGGCTCAACAGGGATCGCGCCTCCTCGACGTTCGACAGGGCGCCCAGCAGGCGGATGCCCAGGGCGCGCTGCATCAGCGGATCGATGGTGGTCTGGTGGCGCTCGGTCACGAAGACCCGGATGCCCTGCGATTCCAGAAACGCCGCGGCGAGATCGGCCTCGTAGACGTCATTGAAACGGGCGATCTCGACGAGGCTCATACGGTGAAGCTAGCACGCCGCAGCCAATTGAAAACGGCGGGCGTCCCGGGACGCCCGCCGCATTCGGTTCGATCGGGCCGGTTGTTAAAGGTCCAGCAGGGCCCGCGCCGGGTCTTCCAGCAGTTCCTTGACACGGACGAGGAAGGTCACCGCCTCCTTGCCGTCGACGATGCGGTGATCGTAGCTGAGGGCCAGATACATCATCGGACGGATCA
Source organism: Brevundimonas sp. Root1423 (assembly GCF_001426805.1). Taxonomy (NCBI): domain Bacteria; kingdom Pseudomonadati; phylum Pseudomonadota; class Alphaproteobacteria; order Caulobacterales; family Caulobacteraceae; genus Brevundimonas; species Brevundimonas sp. Root1423. The sequence goes on along the minus strand of NZ_LMFL01000023.1, from coordinate 508,469 downwards.
GCACCTCGCCGTTCACCGCCATGGGGCGCTGGACGATGTTGTGCATGCCGAGGATGCCCGATTGCGGCGCGTTGAGGATCGGCGTCGACATCAGCGAACCGTAGGTGCCGCCGTTGGTGATGGTGAAGGTGCCGCCCTGCAGCTGGTCCAGGGTCAGGGCGCCGTCGCGGGCCGCCTTGCCGAGCGCTGCGATGCCCTTCTCGATCCCCGCCAGAGACAGCTGGTCGGCGTCGCGAAGGACCGGAACGACGAGGCCCTTCTCGGTGCCGACGGCGACTCCGATGTCGTAGTGGTTCTTGTAGATGATGTCCGTGCCGTCGATCTCGGCGTTGACGGCCGGGATCTCGTGCAGGGCCTGGACGATGGCCTTGGTGAAGAAGGACATGAAGCCCAGCTTCACGCCGTGGCGCTTCTCGAAGACTTCCTTGTACTGCGCGCGCAGGGCCATGACGTTGGTCATGTCCACCTCGTTGAAGGTGGTCAGCTGGGCGGCAGTGTTCTGGGATTCCTTCAGGCGGCGCGCGATGGTCTGGCGCAGGCGGGTCATCTTGACCCGCTCCTCGCGCGGCTGGTCGGCGCGCGGGGCGGCAGGCGCAGCAGCGGGGCCCGCGGCCGCCGGAGCCGGAGCGGCGGCGCCGATGGCGGCGACGGCGTCGGCCTTGGTGATGTTGCCCTTGGGACCGGTTGCGGCCAGCGATTTGGGATCAAGATTGTTCTCGGTCACCACGCGCTGGACGGCGGGCGACAGGTGAGGATCGCCGGACTTCATCTGGGCCGAGCCGGCGTTGGCTGAACCGCCCGAGGCGGGGGCGGCGGCCGGCGCGGCGGCCGAGGCGGCGCCCGAGGCGGCGATGCTGCCGATCTGCTGGCCGGGGGTCACGGTCGAGCCGGCCTCGGCGACGATGGTCAGGACGCCGGCGGCTGGGGCGGAGACCTCGACGGCGACCTTGTCGGTCTCGATCTCGACCAGCATCTCGTCCTTGGCGACGGTGTCGCCCGACTTCTTCAACCAGGTTCCCATCGAGCCCTCGGCGACGCTTTCGCCCATGGTCGGGGTCATGATCGGGACGGCGCCGCCCGAGGCGGCGGCCGGGGCCGGGGCGGCGGGCGCGGATTCAGCGGCCGGAGCGGCTGCGGCCGGCGCTGCCTTTGCTTCGGCCTTGGGGGCTTCGGCGGACGGCGCGGCGGCGGCGTCCTTCTTCACGGCGTCGCCGGCCTTCTTCGTCCACTTGCCGATCGTGGCTTCGGTGACGGATTCGCCGAGGGCGGGGGTCAGGATGTCGGCCATGGTCGGTTCCAGGTCTCGTTAGTCAGTTGAAGGCGGTTCAGGCGAAGGCGTCGGTCAGGAAGGCGTCGAGTTCTTTCAGGTGCCGGCTCATCAGACCCGCGGCGGTCGAGGCGGAGGCCGGGCGGCCGACGTAGCGGGCGCGCTTGGCCTTCACGTTCAGCTTCTCGAGCGTCAGCTCCAGCCACGGATCTACGAAGGTCCAGCCGCCCATGTTCTTGGGCTCTTCCTGGCACCAGACGAGGTCGGCGTTGGAGAAGCGGGCCAGTTCGGTCATCAGCGACTTCATCGGCCACGGATAGAACTGCTCGAGGCGCATCAGATAGACGTCCTCGCCGCCCTTGCCGTCGGCCACGTTCTTCTCGCGGCGGTCCAGCAGGTCGTAATAGACCTTGCCCGAACACAGGACGACGCGGCGGATGTCCTTGTCCGCCTTGATCCTGATGCCGGAGACTTCCGGGCGCGTCTGGGCGTCGTCGTGCAGCACGCGGTGGAACGAGCTGCCCTCGGCCATGTCGGCGATCGTCGAGACCGCCTTCTTGTGACGCAGCAGGCTCTTGGGCGTCATGATGATCAACGGCTTGCGGAACGGCCGGTGCATCTGGCGACGCAGGATGTGGAAATAGTTGGCCGGCGTCGAGCAGTTGGCGACCTGGATGTTGTCCTCGGCGCACTGCTGCAGGAAGCGTTCGAGACGGGCCGAGGAGTGTTCAGGCCCCTGACCCTCATAGCCGTGCGGCAGCAGCATGGTCAGGCCGCACATGCGCAGCCATTTGCGCTCGCCCGAGGTGATGAACTGGTCGATCACGACCTGGGCGCCGTTCACGAAGTCGCCGAACTGGGCTTCCCACATGACCAGCGTATTGGGGTCGGTCAGGGCATAGCCGTATTCGAAGCCGAGGACGGCTTCCTCCGACAGGGCGGAATCGATGACCTCGAACTCGGCCTGGCCCTCGCGCAGGTGATTCAGCGGGACGTAGCGGGCCTCGGTGGTCTGGTCGACGATGCCCGAGTGACGCTGGGAGAAGGTGCCGCGCACCGAGTCCTGACCGGACAGGCGGACCGGGAAGCCCTCGTCCAGCAGCGAACCGAAGGCGAGGCTTTCGGCCGTGGCCCAGTCGATGTTCTGGCCGGTGGTGATCATCTCCCGGCGGCCGTCGATGACGCGTTTCAGCGTCTTGTGCATGTCGACGTCGTTCGGGATCTGCGTCAGGCGGTGGCCGAGATCGGCCAGTTTGGCGGCGGGCACGGAGGTGGCGCCCCGACGGTCGTCGCCCTCGGGCAGGCCGATGCCCTGCCACTGGCCGTCCAGCCAGTCGGCCTTCTTCGCCTCGAACGCCTTGCCGGCGTCGAACTCGGCGTCGAGGAAGGCCTCGAAACGGGCGACCTCGGCGTCGACGTCGGCCTGGGTGATCACGCCCTCGGTCACCAGACGCTTTGAGTAGATCTCGCGCGTGGAAGGCAGGGCGCGGATCTTCGAATACATCAGCGGCTGGGTGAACGTCGGGTCGTCGCCTTCGTTGTGGCCGAAGCGGCGGTAGCAGAACATGTCCACCACCACGTCCTTGTGGAATTTCTGGCGGAACTCGGTGGCCACCTTGGCGGCGAAGACCACGGCTTCCGGATCGTCGCCGTTGACGTGGAAGATCGGCGCCTGGACCATCAGCGCAACATCTGACGGGTAGGGCGAGCTGCGCGAGTTGCGCGGGCTGGTGGTGAAACCGATCTGGTTATTGACGACGAAATGCATCGTCCCGCCGGTGCGGTAGCCCTTCAGACCCATCAGGGCGAAGCATTCGGCGACCACACCCTGGCCGGCGAAGGCGGCGTCGCCGTGGATCAGCAGCGGCATGACCTTGGCGCGGTCCAGCGCCTGTTCGGCCGCCGCCTCGCCGTCCTCCGCCCGGGCCTCGCGGATGTCGAAGGCCTGTTTTGCGCGCGCCTTGCCCAGCACGACCGGGTTGACGATCTCGAGGTGCGACGGGTTGGCGGTCAGGGACAGGTGGACGGTGTTGCCGTCGAACTCGCGGTCCGACGATGCGCCCATGTGATATTTGACGTCGCCCGATCCTTCGATGTCCGAAGGCACGGTCGAGCCGCCCTGGAACTCGTGGAAGATGGCGCGATAGGGCTTGCCCATGACGGCGGCCAGGGTGTTCAGGCGGCCGCGGGGGGCCATGCCGAAGACGACCTCGTCGACNTCGATGTCCGAAGGCACGGTCGAGCCGCCCTGGAACTCGTGGAAGATGGCGCGATAGGGCTTGCCCATGACGGCGGCCAGGGTGTTCAGGCGGCCGCGGTGGGCCATGCCGAAGACGACCTCGTCGACGCCCAGGGCGCCACCGCGCTTGATGATCTGTTCCAGCGCCGGGACCATGGCCTCGCCGCCGTCCAGACCGAACCGCTTGGTGCCGGGGAAGCGTTTGTGCAGGAAGCGTTCGAAGCCCTCGGCCTCGATCAGCTTGTTCAGGATGGCCAGCTTGCCTTCCTTCGTGAAGGCGTTCTGCTCGAACTTGTCGCGCTTGTTGTAGCCGCCAAANCGGGACCATGGCCTCGCCGCCGTCCAGACCGAACCGCTTGGTGCCGGGGAAGCGTTTGTGCAGGAAGCGTTCGAAGCCCTCGGCCTCGATCAGCTTGTTCAGGATGGCCAGCTTGCCTTCCTTCGTGAAGGCGTTCTGCTCGAACTTGTCGGGGCCTTCGAAGCGCGCCTGCAGCCAGGACTTCTCCTCCGGCTCGGCGATGTGCATGAACTGGATGCCGATATTGCCGCAGTAGGTACGGCGCAGGATGGACAGCACCTCGCGGATGCTGCCGGTCTGCAGGCCCAGCACCCCGTCCAGATAGATGGGGCGGTCCAGGTCGGCCTCGGTGAAGCCGTAGAACTCGGGGGTCAGTTCGGGGTTGTTGGTCGCCTGCTCGATGCCCAGCGGGTCGAGCGTCGCCTGCAGGTGACCGCGGACGCGGTAGCTGCGGATCAGCATCAGGGCGCGGATCGAATCGTGGGCGGCGGCGCGGATCGCCTCGGCCGAGACGGTCGGGGCGGCTGCGGCGGGGGCTGCGGCGGCCGGAGCGGCGCCGGGTTTCTTCGGATCGGGCTTGGGGGCGGGCCAGCGACCGTCGAAGACGGCGGAGGCCTCGGTGGGCTCGGCGTTGACCGAACGGCCCCACGAGCCGGCGGCGCCCGAGGCGCGGACGCTGTCGGCGTTGTCCCGCAGCTGGTCGAAGAAGGCGCGCCACTCGGCCGAAACGGACGCCGGATCGGCGGCCCACTTCTCGTGCAGGTCCTCGATGAACGAGGCGTTGGAGCCATACAGGAAGCTGGTCTCTGCAAAGACCTGGTTCAGCCTACCGGCGTCGTCAGCCATCGTATCGTCACGTCCCTTGCAGCGGTGCGCGCACGCCTGCGCGCAACCGGCGCCGCTGATATAGGCGCTGTTTCCTTATCGGTCATGACCGAATGGGGGCGAAAGGGTCGAAAATCGCCCATTTGGGGTGAAATTCGTACGTTTCTTGTCCCGCTATCGGGACAAGAAATCAGCCCTTGAGGACTTCCACCAGCGTCGTTCCGAGGCGCGCGGGCGAGGGCGAGACGCGGATGCCGGCGGCTTCCATGGCTGCGATCTTGGACTCCGCGTCGCCCTTGCCGCCCGAGACGACGGCCCCGGCGTGGCCCATGGTGCGGCCCTTGGGAGCGGTGCGACCGGCGATGAAGCCGACCATGGGCTTGCTGCGGCCCTTCTTCGCCTCGTCGATCAGGAACTGGGCGGCGTCTTCCTCGGCGCCGCCGCCAATCTCGCCGATCATGACGATGGACTGGGTCTCGTCGTCGGCGAGGAACAGCTCGAGCACATCGATGAACTCGGTGCCCTTGACCGGGTCGCCGCCGATGCCGACGGCCGTCGTCTGGCCGAGGCCTTCGTTGGTCGTCTGGAACACCGCCTCATAGGTCAGGGTGCCCGAGCGGGAGACGATGCCGACATTGCCCTTCTTGAAGATGGAGCCGGGCATGATGCCGATCTTGCACTCGTCCGGGGTCATGATGCCGGGGCAGTTGGGGCCCAGCAGGCGCGACTTGGAACCTTCGAGGCGGCGCTTCACCTTGACCATGTCCAGCACCGGGATGCCCTCGGTGATGCAGGTGATGAAGGGGATCTCGGCCTCGATGGCCTCGATGATGGCGTCGGCGGCGCCCGCCGGCGGGNACCATGTCCAGCACCGGGATGCCCTCGGTGATGCAGGTGATGAAGGGGATCTCGGCCTCGATGGCCTCGATGATGGCGTCGGCGGCGCCCGCCGGCGGGACATAGATGACCGAGGCGTCGGCGCCGGTCGCATCGCGGGCTTCGGCCACCGAGGCGTAGATCGGCAGGGTCTCGCCGCCCGAGCCGGTCCAGGTCTGGCCGCCCTTGGTCGGGTGCACGCCGCCGACCATTTTCGTTCCGTGATAGGCCAGCGCCTGTTCGGTATGGAAGCCGCCGGTCTTGCCGGTCAGGCCCTGGACGATGATCTTGGTGTTGCGGTCGACGAGGATGGACATGGGTCTGCTCTGATTATTCGGTCAGCGGGACGGTCGGTGGCGAAGCGATGCTTCAGCCGACCGCCGCGACGATCTTCTGGGCGGCGTCGTCGAGGTCGTCGGCGCTGGTGATGGCCAGACCCGACTCGTTCAGGATCTTCTTGCCCAGCTCGACATTGGTGCCCTCGAGGCGGACGACCAGCGGCACCTTCAGGCCCACTTCCTTCACGGCCGCGACCACGCCCTCGGCGATGACGTCGCACTTCATGATGCCGCCGAAGATGTTGACCAGAATGCCCTGGACGTTCGGGTCGGCGGTGATGATCTTGAAGGCCGCGGCGACCTTCTCCTTGCCGGCGCCGCCGCCGACGTCGCAGAAGTTGGCGGGTTCCTTGCCGTACAGCTTGATGATGTCCATCGTCGCCATGGCCAGGCCGGCGCCGTTGACCATGCAGCCGATGTTGCCGTCGAGGGCGACGTAGGCGAGGTCCCATTCCGAGGCCTCGATCTCCTTGGCGTCTTCCTCGGTCTCGTCGCGCAGTTCCTTGATCTCGGGATGGCGGAACAGCGCGTTGCCGTCGAAGCTGACCTTGGCGTCCAGCACGCGCAGGCGGCCGTTCTCCATGACGATTAGCGGATTGATCTCCAGCATCGACATGTCGGTGTCGACGAAGGCCTTGTAGAGCAGGGGGAACAGCGTCTTGCCGTCCTCGGCGGCTTCGCCGGTCAGCTCGAAGACAGCATTGAGCTTGTCGACGTCGGCGGGGGTCACGCCGGTGGCCGGGTCGATGACGATGGTCTGGATCTTCTCGGGCGTGTCGTGGGCGACGGCCTCGATATCCATGCCGCCCTCGGTCGAGGCGACGAAGGCGATGCGGCCGTGCTCGCGATCCACCAGCAGCGAGCAGTACAGTTCGCGGGCGATGTCGGCGCCGTCCTCGATGTAGAGGCGGTTGACCTGTTTCCCGGCGTCGCCGGTCTGGGCGGTCACCAGGGTGTTGCCCAGCATGTCCTTCGCGTTCTTGATCACGTCCTCGATCGAGAAGGCGAGGCGCACGCCGCCCTTGGCGTCAGGGCCCAGTTCCTTGAACTTGCCCTTGCCGCGGCCGCCCGCGTGGATCTGCGACTTCACCACATACAGCGGACCGGGCAGCTGCTTCGCAGCCGCTTCGGCCTGATCGGCCGAGGTGATCGCCACGCCCTCGGCGACCGGCGCGCCAAAGCCCTTCAGGACCTGTTTGGCCTGATATTCGTGAATGTTCATGGGAGGAGCCGCCACAACGCTGGGGAAGAGTTGCGGCGCTTATAGGGGCTGCGCCTTCGCAGGCGCAACCGTGTCGTCACCCTAGTCCACCCAGTCTTTCGTCAGGGTCCGCGAAGCGCCGATCAGCAGGGCGGACGCCAGCAGATAGAAGCCCATGCCGGTGTAGATGGCCCAGCGCAGGCTCTCGTCGCCGAAACGCGGGGCCAGCAGATCGCTCATCCAGCCGAAATAGAAGAAGCCGACGGCGATGCCGAGCAGGTTGTTGATCAGCAGGAACAGGGCCGAGGCCGTGGTCCGCATGGGCGCCGGCACGAGGTGCTGGACCGCCGCCGTGATCGGCCCCAGCCACACAAGGTTCAGCCCGGTCGGGATGAGGAAGATCAGGAAGGCCATGGTCAGGGCGGCGGCGCTGTTGCCTCCGGCGCCGGGCATGACCTGTTCGATCAGCCAGCCCGAGTTCATGGCCAGGATGAAACAGGGCGCCGAGATCAGGAAGGCGATGGCGGGCACCAGCGGATAGGCGCCCTTCGACCGCTTGCCCAGCTTGTCGGCGACCATGCCGCCCAGCCAGATGCCGGCGATGCCGCCGACAAGGGCGATGCCGGAATAGTACCAGCTGACCTGGGTCAGGGTCAGGCCGAAGCTGCGCATGAAGAACAGCGGCAGCCAGCCGGCGACGCCGTAACCGCACACCGAGGACGAGGCCGCGCCAAGCGCCAGCAGCCAGAAGCTCTTCTTCTTCATCACCACCGAGGCGGTGGAGCGCGAGATGAAGACCGACAGGCCGATCACCGCCAGCAGGCCGGCGGCGAACATCCAGACGGTTCCGGGTCCGCTGAGGAAGGGGGCGATCCCCTTGGCCACGGCCCAGGCGGCACAGAGGCCGGCGACGATGAACAGGGCGAGGGCGACATAGAGGCCGACCTTGCGAGAGGCGGCGGGACCGGCGGCGGCGGCGGCGATCGCGGCGTGGGCCGCGGCGCTTTCCATGCCGCCGCGCTTCGGATCCTTGACCGTCAGGCGCAGCACCGGCGCCAGCAGCAGACCGGCGAGTCCTACGACGATGAAGGCCGTCTGCCAGCCGAATTTAGCCGCCAGCAGTCCGCCGACGAGCGTGCCCGCGGCCGTGCCCAGCGGGATGCCGAAGGCGTAGGCGGCCAGCGCCCGGGCCCTTTGATGCGGCGGGAAATAGTCGGCGACCAGCGAATAGGACGGGGCCACGCCGCCCGCCTCGCCGACGCCCACGCCCATGCGGCACAGGAACAACTGGCCGAACGAACCGGCCATGCCGCACAGGGCGGTGAAGCCGCTCCACACGGTCAGGGCCGCGGTCATGATCCAGACGCGGCTGAAACGGTCGGCCAGCCAGGCGATGGGGATGGCCAGCGTCGAATAGACCGAGGCGAAGGCGATGCCGCCCAGCAGTCCGAACTGCTGGTCGCTGAGCTGGAAGTGGGCCTTCAGGGGTGCGGCAAGGATGCCGATGATCTGCCGATCCAGGAAGTTCAGCATGTAGACCAGGATCAGGATGGCCAGCACATAGTAGCGATAGCCCGGCCGGATCGCGGGCTCGGCGGTGTCCGTGGTCGTCATGATCTTCCCCGACGGTCTTCTTGTTGGCTGGGACGGTAGCGGCGCTTTCGTACAGCGCCAAAGAAAAAGGGCGGCGGCTCAGGAGAACCGCCGCCCGTGATCAGATGCGATCAGGCTTCAGGAGTCGTGCCGATCAGAACTTCACGCCGACGGAGAAGGTATAGGTCCGCGGCGCCCCGTAGAAGGCGATGATCGAGTTGCCGGTCGGGACGCCCGGGAAGTTGTAGCCGCCCGTCTTGTAGCGCTCGTCGCTGAGGTTCTTGCCGTTCAGGGCCACCGTCCAGCGGTCGCTGGCCGAGGTCCAGACCGCGCTGGCGTCGTACATCCAGTAGGATTCCTGATCCAGCAGCGGGGCGGCGATCTCGAACTGCTGGTACGCGCCGCGATAGGCCGCGGACGGCGTGAAGTTCAGATAGGAACCGTCCGAGAAGTTGTGGGTGTACGTCCCGCTGATGGCGCCCGTCCATTCCGGCGTGTTCTGGAAGTCGCGCTGGTCGGCCACATCGATGAAACAGCCCGGCAGGGTCGGGCAGGTCGTATTGCCCGAAAGGGTCGGAACGTAGGCGAGGAACTCGTCGAACTGGGCGTCGATGTAGCTCAGCATCCCGTTCAGGACGAGGTTGTCTGTGACGCGGAACTGGCCCTCGAACTCCCAGCCGCGGATGGACGATGAACCAACATTGTCGACCACCGAGGTAATCGTCGCGCCCGACGGATACTGCGTGGTGATCTGCTGATCTTCATAGGCCGAGTCGAAGACAGCGGTAGCGAAGGTGAAGTTGTTGAACAGGCGGCCTTTCATGCCCAGTTCGATGGTTTCGACCGTTTCCGGATCGTAGCCGTCGACCGTGGCGGGATAGGCGATCGCGTCGCCGCGCATATCGAAACCGCCCGACTTGAAGCCGCGGCCCCAGGAGGCATAGGTCGTCAGATCCGGCGTGATCTCATAGGTGACGCTGACGCGCGGCGTGAATTCCTCGAACTCCTTGGTATCCGTGTAGTTGGTGCGGACCGGGAGCAGGGGGATCGCGGATGAGTTGCCGAAGTAGGGGCTGCGGATGCCGAGGTACTGCTGACGGTAAACGGTGCCCGTCTTTTCGTCATGGGTGAAGCGCCCGCCGACCGAGACCGACAACTGGTCGGTGACGTCGTAGGAGAAGTCGCCGAAGGCTGACCAGCTCTTGGTGTCGACGCTGCCCGAGGTAAGGGTCGTCAGGTTGAAGGCTCCCACCACAGTGTCGAAGGCGCCGGAAGCGGTGGCGTCGAGGAAGAACACGCCTGCCACGCCCGACCAGCGGTCGCCTTCCATCAGCGCCTGGAACTCCTGGCTGAGCTGATCGTCGTCGTACTGGGCCGGGATGTCCAGGATCGGACCGGGCAGGTTGTCGAAGTCGATGTTGCCGCGCGTCGAGCCGTCACGATAGGCGGTGACTGACTTGAGCGTCAGCCAGTCGTTGGCCTGCCACTCGCCGGTCAGCGAAATGCCGCGCGTCTCGACCTCGTTCTTGTCGCCGGCGCCGGCGAAGGTGTCGTATTCGTTGGCCGGGATCGGCGCGAACTCGCGGTGACCGTGACGGGCGTTCGAGCTGTCCTTCACGTAGTCGCCGGCGAGGCGGAAGAACAGGCTGTCGTCCGGAGTCCATTCCACACTGGCGCGGGCCGCAGTGACGTCCTTGTTGTAATGCTCAGTCCCGGTGTTGCGGTTCGTGCCGTAGCCGTCGCGCAGGTAGCGGGCGACGCCGGCCGAGAAGCCGACGGTGTCGCTGACCGGGCCCGAGACGGTGCCGATCGCATCGAACTGGTCGTAGCTGCCGTAGGCGCCTTTCATGGAGATCAGGGACTCGTCGCCGATCCGGCGCGTCACGTATTTGATGGCGCCGCCGATGGTGTTGCGGCCGTACAGGGTGCCTTGCGGGCCGCGCAGCACTTCAATGCGCTCGACGTCGAAGATGTCGAGAACGGCGGCCTGCGGACGGGCGACATAGACGTCGTCGATGTACAGACCCACGCCCGGGTCGAAGCCCCACAGCGGGTCCTGCTGGCCGACGCCGCGGATGAAGGAAATCAGGGTCGAGTTCGAGCCGCGGGCCGAGTTCAGCGTCAGGCTGGGCGTCGTGCGCGCCAGTTCTGTGATGTCCGCCGTGCCGCGGTTTTCCAGCGCCTCGGCGCCGATGGCGGTCACCGCGATCGGCACGTCCTGCAGGACTTCGGCGCGACGGCGGGCGGTGACGACGACGTCATCGACCGTCGTGGCTCCGTCTTGAGGCGCGGCGTCCTGCGCCATGGCGAAGGACGAAAGCGCGCTCCAGGCGGCGCCAGCCAGCAAGGCCGTCTTGATGTAGCGGTTCATGGGTACCCCAATCCTGTGATTTCCAGCCGAGACGCTTTTATTCAGCGTTCAATGATTTTCGCGGAACGTAATCGTTTTCAGCCGCCTGTCAAACGGCGCAGCTTCCGTCGCGTCAGCCGCGCGCCGACCTGTGGCGCCGTTGCACAGGCGGGCGAATGAGGCCTAGCTTCAGCGCATGACCAAGCTTGACGCGCCGGCGGCCAAACGCGGCCGCCCACCCAAGGCCAAGGCGGCCGGTTCCGCCGACACCCGCGACCTGATCCTGGACGCCTCCGAGGACCTGTTCTCGAAGCACGGCTTCTACGGCGTGACGATTCGCGAGGTGGCGCGGGAGGCCGGCGTGGATACGGCGCTGGTCCACTATTATTTCGGAGCCAAGCGGGGGCTGTTCGACGCCGTGTTCCTCAGGCGGGCCGAGGTCTGGAACAACGAGCGGGTCGACGCCATCAACCGCTATGCGCGCGACGCCGGCGACGGCGGGATGACGCTGGAGGGGTTGCTGGAGGCTTTCCTGCGGCCGCCGTTCCAGTGGTCGCTGAAGGGCGGACCGGGCTGGAAACACTATTCCGCCCTCGTGGCCCAGACCAACGCCAACCCGACCTTCGGCGGCGAGACCATGGCCCGCTATTTCGACCCGGCGATCCGCCGGCTGATCGAACTGGTCAAGGTGATCATGCCCGAGGCGCGGGAGGTGGACCTGTACTGGGCCTATCACAACCTGTCGGGGGCGCTGACCCTGACGCTGGGCGAGACGGGGCGGCTGGACCGGTTGTCGGGCGGGCTGTGCCGCTCGGGCGATCTGGAGAGCGCCTGCGACTATATGGTGCGGTTCGCGGCGGCCGGGTTCCGGGCGGTGTGTCTGCCTGCGAAGGCCTGATCCGGCATGAGCGCAAGCGAGACCCCGCAGGATGTGGTGCGGTTCTCCATCGATCGCGGGCTGCTGCGCGGGCTCGGCGTGGCGCTGGCCGCGGGGGTGCTGCTGGCCCTGACCGAGGCCTTCGGCATGGGCGGAACATCGCTTCTGTTCCGGCTGGGGTACTGGTTGCCGATGATGCTGTTGGGCGCCTTCTGGGGCCATCTGTGCTCGCGGCTGGTCGAGCGGCATGTCGATATGGACAGGCGGCCCTGGCTGACGGTCGCCACGCTGACCCTGGTGATCTCCGGCCCGCTGGCGGTCATGGTCTGGGCCATCACCGGCTGGTTCTTTGACGACGACCGATCGGTGGTTCTGGCGCGGCTGCCGGACTTCCTTGGACCCGTGCTGGTGGTCACGGGCGCCCTGAGCGCCCTGAACGTCTTTCTGGGCCGGACGCCGGTGCAGACCCATGCGGCGGCGGCGGGCGCCCGGCCCGCGCGCTTCCTCGACCGGTTGCCCCTCAAGCTCAGGGGGGCGGTCATTCGGGCCGTCCAGTCCGAAGACCACTATCTGCGCATTCACACCGACCGGGGCTCGGACCTGATCCTGATGCGACTGTCCGACGCCCTGACCGAGCTGGAAGGGCTGGAGGGCGCCCAGACGCACCGCAGCTGGTGGGTGGCGAAGGATGCCGTGCGCGGGGTGAGCCGGGGCGACGGCCGGGCGACCCTGACGCTGGACGGCGGGCTGGAGGCGCCGGTAAGCCGGCGGTACGCCAAGGCCCTTCGCGAAGCCGGCTGGTACTGAACCCGCCGTCACTTCCTAGCCCGCCCAGACGCCATGGAAGCCCGCAGGCAGGGCCACGTCGGCGCGCCAGGTGGCGACGGGGCCGTCGGCCACCCGTGCCGCGTTGAAGGCATGCAACTCGGTGACGCCCTGGCGCAGGTTGATCGAGGGGGCGATCAGCCAGGCGTCGCTCTCGTCCGCGCCACGAGGCACGAACACGGCCTCCTCCACGATCTGCGTCGCGCCGAAGGTGAAGGCGTCGGATCGGCCGCTGTCCCAGTCCCAGGTCGCGATACCGGAAGGCAGGGGCTGGTCGGCGCGCTCGCCGGCGGTGTGGACGGTCAGGCGGCGGCGCAGGCCGGCGCGGCGCGGGTCGCTGCGGGGGAATTCCGCGATGACGCCGCTGGAGGTCAGTTCGGCGCGGCCGTCGGCGTGGAGAGTGACCAGTTTCAGGACCGCGGGCTCTCCTGCGACGACCCCGCGCTGCTCGACCAGAACCTTCGCTCCATCGATCGCGAAGGCCACGTCCTTGCCGGCGGCGACGTCGAAGCGGATCGTGCCTGACACATCCTCCCAGGCGTCGCCGACGTGGAAATAGCTGAAGGCGGGCAGGTCGAAGAGGCGGCGGCGCGACAGGTCGGCCTTGTCGACCACCATGATCTGCGTCCCCAGCTCGGGCTTCCAGGCGAACTGACTGGCGTAGGGCATGCCGCGGTGGTCGAAGACCCAGGGCTGGAGCACCAGGATCAGGTGGCGGGCCGTGGCGGTGAAGTCGTGCATGAAGCTGGCGCGGGGCAGGTCGATGACCTGTGCCGTGTGCAGGCTGCGGTCGGCGTTGAGGCGCCAGACGACCGCCTTGTCGCCGTTCAGGCCGATGTTCCAGATCGTGCCGTCAGGGTCATAGCGGGGGTGGGCCTGGAAGGGCATGCCCTTGAGGTCGTCGCGCAGGGTGACGAACCGCTTCGTCGACAGGTCCGCAGCCGACATGGCCAGCGGCGAGCCGCCTTCCCAAAGGGCCCAGATCTCGTCGCCGGCCACCATGACGGAGGTGTTGGCGGCGTTGGCGTCGTCATTGGAGCCGACGCGGGCGCGGGCGTCGCCGGAGGTGCCGAAGCCCGGGGTGACGACGGCGCCGATCTCGCTTTCCCAGCGGCGCTTGGGCGTGTCGGCGAAGCGGGCGTCGAGGGTGACCTGGCCCTCGTTGATCCGGAACGCGCGCATCATGCCGTCGCCGTCGAACCAGTGGGTGGCCGAGCCGCCCGGGCGACGGAATTTGGCCGGGCCGTTGCGGAACAGGGTCCCCGTCAGGCCCGCCGGGGCGCGGCCGTGGACGAGGCGCATGGCGCGGGGCGCGATGTCGGCCTCGACGTCGGCGGTGGCCAGGGCCCAGTCGGCGGAGGCCTGCATGGCGGCCATGGCGCGGACGGTTTCGGTCGTGACCACGGCGGCGGAGAGCGCGGCGGCGCCCATCAGGAAGGAACGGCGGGAGGCGATCATCAGGCGGCCCCTAGCGGATCGTGATGGTCTGGGCCGTGTCGCCCGAGACGGGGAAGCGGGCGGCGGCCCAGCGGGCGGGGCCCATGTTGCCGACGGCGTTGTTGGAGAAGGCATAGGGCTCGATGGGGATGCCGAAGGGGTTGGTGTTCATTTCCCCGTTGCCGTCGACGTCGTGGAAGGCCTTCACGGCGTAGTCGCCGGCGGGGAGGTTTTCGAAGCGGGCCACCACGGGGCCGTCAGCCGGGACGGCCATGGCGGCGACGGGGGCGCCGCCTCCGTATGCGGCCTCCGAGTTGTAGAGGGCGACCATGACCGAGCCGGTCGTGGCGCCGGTTTCGAAGGTGACGACCACGCTGGCGTTCGCGGGGGCGGTCTGGGTCAGGAGCATGAGGGCGGCGGCGAGGGCGATCACGGCGAGGTCCTTTCAAACGGGGCCCGACGACCGGGCCGTTTCGATGGACCGACCGTCAGGCGGGGCCGGCGGCCTCGCCATGCGGATTGCGGGATCCGGCGCTGTCCGTTCGCGAACGGCGGCGGGTGTTCGTTCACGAAGCGCGGGCGCCCACGCAGCTCAGACCTTGTCGAGCGCCCCCCATCCGAAATGCAGCAGGGGGGTCATGTCGGCGATGAAGCCGGCGAGGGTTTCAGGCAGGTCCGGACTCGAAATCTCCGCGCCGGTGAGGGGGCGGCGGGCGTACCACTGGGTGCGTTTCAGGGCGGCTTCCAGCGGGCCGCCGGCGTGGTCCTCATAGCCCTTGGGCATGCGCTTGACGGCGAGCCCGGGGGCGAGGCGCAGGCCCTTCTTCGTCAGGTGTTTCTCGATGGCCAGCCATGCGGCGGGGTCGGCGACGATGGCGCGGCGGACGCGCTCGCTGTTCTTGCGGTCGTAGAGGAAGAAGCCGGCCGAGACATAGGGGCCGCGGCCGTGGGCGTCCTCGACGTCAGGAATGCCGGCCGAACCCGCCCCCGGGTCGACCGCCTCGGGCTCTGACAGCCGCGCGCCCGGATGGGTCGAGGGATCCAGCGGGTCGATGGAGTCATAGTCGAAGCTGTCGGCGGTGACGCGCGATCCGCCCTCGGGCTCGATATGGATATAGGCCATGCCGGGCGACATCTTCAGTCCGTCGCGGGTCAGGACGGCCGAGAGGTGGGTCTTGTACGGCGCCTTGTTCTTCGAGAATCGGACGTCGCGGTGGATGCGGAACTGGCTCCTGTTCGGGTCCCCGCCCAGCGCCAGGCCGCGCGCGGCGCAGGCGGTCGAGGCGTCGGCGATCAGGGCGCCCAGCGCGGGTTTCAGCGTCTCGTCATAGACGGCGCGGTTGGCGATGAACCAGTCGCGGTCGTTGTGTGCGGCGAGGCTGGACAGGAAGGCCAGGTCGACGGGGGCGAAGCCGGGGAAGGTCATGGCGCCCCTATAGCCGGGTCGGCGGGCGGAGAAAAAACAGTCTCATGAGTCTCATGAGTCTCATCGGCCGGGTCGGACGCATGTCCGCGCCGGCTGGCCCAGATTGCGTCCTGCTGTTCCGACAGCCGATCCATCTCGGCCTCCTCGGCATCCATGGCGTCGCGCACACGCCGCCAGCGCAGCGCCCCGGCGGCGTCGCCGCGCAGCACCGCGCGCATCATCCGGCGGGCGGCGACGTATGACAGTTCGCACAGTTCGACCTTGTCCAGATCGCCGCCGACGCGGGCCTCCAGTTCGACGCCTTCATCGTCAGGGTCCAGCCGGTTGCGTGGCACCCACGGCTGGTCGCGGCGCCGCCAGCCCTCCTGCGCGGCGCGTCGGCGCAGGGTGCTGAGCCGGACGTCATGGCGTTCGCAGACCTCGGACGCCGACAGGCCGGCCAGATAGTCCTCGCGCACGGCGGCCCAGACCTCGTCGGGAACGAGGCGGCGGCCTGAGCCGTCCCCGCGCCAGTTCTGGAGCACGGGCGGGAATTCGAACGGCGCCGGAAGGGCGTCGGCGGGGGCGGGATGTGAGCCATCGGGCATGGTGGTTCTCCGTCTTGTGACGGGGAATCATACGGCCGGCTCGGGGCGTGCGAGGTTGGAGGGGCGTAGCGGCGGGTGACGGGCTGGAATCACCGGGTCGCGGCGGTTTTTCGGGGGTGCAGGAAAAAGTTCGGCCGCCCTTCCTTTCGTCATCCTCCGGCGAGCGCAGCGAGACCGGGGGACCAGCGGCGCCGAAGGCGATCTGTTCAGGCAGGGTGTCCGCGACAGATTCGCGCTCGCGCGCGCCGCTGGGTCCCCCGGCCTGCGCCGCTTCGCGGCTTGCCGGAGGATGACGAAAGAGGAAGCGGTTCGACCGTCTGCTCCCCCTAGCGGAACACGCAGTTCACCCCGGCCCACATCGAGGTGACCGTGGCGGCGTCGGTGGTTCCGGACAGGAAGCCGAAGATCTCGCCGGCGGCGAACTCGGGGCCCAGGGTGTCGGTGGTGACCGTGACGTCGGGATGGGCGGCGCGGAGTTCGGCCAGGGTGGAGCCGACGTGGACGCCGGAGGCGGTGGCGAAGCCGCGCGGGGCGCCCTCGCTGGCGGTCCAGCCCGCCAGCTGGCCGTCCGAGAAGGCCAGTTCGAACCAGTCGCCGAGGTAGGCGAAGGTCAGCGGCCCCGCGCCGCATTCCTCATTGGAGCCGCGCCGGAGCGGCTGGCCGCCGTTCAGGCCGGCGACGAAGGCGACGGCGTCCGCCTCGGTCTGCGCTTCGCCAAAGGTCAGCTTGCGGTCCGCGCCGCCCGCGGGATTGGCCAGGGTGACGCCGTCGGCCTCAAGCAGAGCCGTGCTGATCCCGGCCGGGGCCGGAGCTCCGGGCGCGGGCGCTGCGGCGGCCGGGGCGTCGGCGGGGGGCGGAGCCTCGGGCGAACAGGCCGCGAGGATCAGGGCGAGGGCGGAGGCGGCGGGAACAAGCTGTTTCATCAGGCACCGTATTGCGGGTTGGCGAACGGGAAAGGCCGAGGCCTCGGGACGGCAAGACGAGTGGGCCGGACGGCCTAGCCGCAGGCGCAGACGGCTTCCCGGCTGCAGGTCGAGGCGCCGCCGGACCCCGGCGCGGCGTAGCGGGTCACGCCGGTCGTGCAGCGGGCCGGAGCTCCGACAGGGCAGACGGCGGTGCAGCCGCCGCAAACGCCGGTCGGGGCGGCGCTGCAGCCGCCGGCCTGGGCCGCGCCGGCCCCGGCCTCGACCCGGGTGATGACGGCCTCGACCTGCGACGGGTGGTTGCCCGTCGGCTGGCCGAAGGTGCCGAGGAATTCGGCGCCGGGAATGCCGCCCGCCGGCACACAGGCCGCGAGCGTCAGGGCGAGCGTGGCGATCGCCAGAATACGTTTGAACATTGGATCCTCCCCAGGATGGTCCTGAAGGCGTAGGCGATCGGTGGTATTCGAGCAAGGCGCACGTCAGTCGCGCGTGGGGCGGAGGGGTAGCGCGGCGCGCCTATCGACCCATATCCGACGCACCTCAAGCCATGAGACGCCCCATGACAAAGACCCTCCACATCGACTTCGTCTCCGACGTCGTCTGCCCCTGGTGCGTGGTGGGGCTGGGCGGGCTTCAAACAGCCCTTGATGCGCTCAAGGCCGAGGGGATCGGGGCGGACATTCATTTCCAGCCGTTCGAACTGAACCCGCAGATGCCGCCCGAGGGCGAGAACATCGTCGAGCACATCGGCCGCAAATACGGCTCGACCCCCGAACAGTCGGCGGCCAACCGGGCGATGATCACGGAGCGCGCCGCCGAGGCCATGCCGGGCTTTGAAATGCGGATGGGGCCGGACAGCCGCATCTGGAACACCTTCGACGCCCACCGGCTGCTGCACTGGGCGGGGACGGTGGGGGCGGCGGAACAGAGGGCGTTGAAGGCGGCGCTGTTCGCGACCCATTTCACCGACGGGAAACGGCTGACGGACGCCGGGGTGCTGGCCGACGCGGCGGCCGCCGCGGGGCTGGACCGGGACAAGGCGGTCGAGGTGCTGGCCGACGACCTCCATGCCGCCGAGGTGCGGGCGGCCGAGGAGCTGTGGCGCGCGCGGGGGATCAATGCGGTCCCGGCGGTGGTGGTGGAGGGGAAGTATCTGATCTCGGGCGGACAGCCGGCGGCCGTGTTCGAGGAGGCGCTGCGGAAGATCGCGGCCGGGGGCTGAGGCCTCGGCCCGGTCGAAGGTTCGTCGCGAAAAACCCCTGTGGGCGGACGGGCCGTTAGGTGTGTGTCGGCGAACGACCGTCCGGAGCCGATCATGATCTTGCGCGCATTCCTCCCTGTCGCCCTGGCCGGCGCCCTGTTTTGGGCCGGGACCGGCGCGGCGCAGGAGCTTCAGGCGGGTCAGACGATGACGCAGTCCGAGGCCGATCGGCTGGAGGCGGTGCAGTCCGATCTGGACCGGATGGAGGCCGAGGAGGCGGACGAGGCGCGTCGGGAGAGCAGCCGTCTGGAGGCGTATCGCCGCGCTGTCCGCGAAGGTCGGGACCAGCCGCGCCAGGTCGATGCCGAACAGGCCGAGGTCAACCGCGAGGAATATGAGGACTGGTCGACCTGCCTCGCCAAATTGCCGGATCAGCAGGCGACGATGATCCGGCAGATCCTGGCCCAGCACGAACTGTCCGTGAAAAGCATTCAGGACAGCGCCGCCCCGGGCGCGAACGTGAGCGCGGCCATCGACCAGCAGCGGGCGCTGCGGGACCAGTTGATCGCAGCGATCGCCGGAGAAAGCTGCGGCTGATGGACCAGATTCCGGCAGGCGAACCCGCACGTCGAACCCTGAATGTGATGGCGGTCTTGTAGCCATCGGGCTTTGAGAGAACACTGTCCCGCCCATACGGGAGAGGACGGATGCTCAAGCGGATGATCGTCGCGGGCCTGATGGCCTGGCCCCTGACGGCGGGGGCGCAGACGCCGGCTCCCGTCGCCGCCGCCGAGCCGGTGACGGTGGAGTCCTACTATCGCATCCGCTGGGGCGGCATGGGCGAGTTCATGGCGCTGTACCGGCGCAACCATGCGCCGGTGCTGGAGGCCATGAAGGCGCGGGGGTTCATCACCGGGATCGAGATCGAACAGCCCTTCACCCACATGGCCGGCGACCAGCGCTGGGACCTGAGGGTGACCGTCACCTATCGCGACGCCGAGGCGGCGCTGGGTCCGGCCTATGGCGCGGCGGCGGCGGCCGAGATGGACCGGCTGTATACGGATGTGGCCGGGCACACCGCCGAGGAGGCGCGGCGGTTCTCGCTGGTCGAGGAACACTGGGACGTGGTGGTGGAAGCGGCCGACTAAGGCCGGCTCAGCGGCGGGCGCAGACCTTGCCCGACCACATGCGGTCGATGGTGGCCTGGCCGCCCGGCTGGAGGACGCGGCCCCAGACGCCCGCGTAGGCGAACTCGCGGCCCTGCACGGCGTCGGACAGCATGAAGCCGCCGCGGCCCTGACGCAGGGCGCTGACGCTGTCGCGGAAGTTCAGGCCGGCGGCGGTGGAATAGTCGCCCTGCAGGACGCGGTCGGCGCTCCAGCCGACGAACTGGCCGTCCTGGAATGTGAGCCGGATCCCTTGCGGCCAGTCGGCGTGGCTGAAGACGCCGTTGCGGCAATTGCTTTCCTGCGCCCGCGTCGGCGCGCCGGGGAAGACGGCGCCGGCGTAGGCGAGGGCCTCGGCCTCGGTCGCGCCGAATTTCAGGGCGCCGGGCGCGCCGACCAGCGTGATGCCGTCAGAGCCGAGGACACCGGTCTGTGGCGGCGAAACGGCGAGGAAGGCGGCGGCGATCAGGGCTGAAAAGGTCATGCGGCCATTCTGACGGCCGCCGCGCGGCTTCGCACGGGCGGGGCGACGAAGATGCGACGAGCGCTCTCCTGCGCGGGCCTGATCGAAGTTTCGTCGCAGCGCGCGCCGCCGTCCGTGTTCAGGCCCTAGAGAGCCCGGCTCGCAACCGGGAGGCGGCCATGCTGCGTCTGATCCTGGCCGTCGCCGCGGCCGTGTACATCGTCATCGGCGCCGCCGGAGCCTTTGTCGCGCGGCAGGATCCGGCCGCGAGCGCCCCGCCGCCGACGCTGGACGCCGTCCAGCACGATCTGGACGTCGCCGCGGCGCTGACGGCCGCCGCAGACAGCAGGGCGCCGGCTCAGGCTGCGGACGAGGCGGTGCACGCCCTCGACTCCGGGACGGTTGAACCCGACGCGGCGGGTCTCCCGCCTCTGGCGCTCACGCCGGCCGGGGACTCGATCGACCCTGGTCCGGACGTCGCCGGCCGGGCCTAGACCTTCACCTCGATGGTGCCGCCGCCGGCCCGGAACTTCGCGCTCATCTCCGCCATGCCGGCCTCCGCATCCACCAGCGAACCGCCCGCGTCGTTCTGCGCCTGCGCATCCCGGCGGATGTCCTGGCTGATCTTCATCGAGCAGAATTTCGGGCCGCACATGCTGCAGAAGTGGGCGGTCTTGTGGGCCTCCTTGGGCAGGGTGGCGTCGTGGTATTTGCGGGCCGTCTCGGGGTCGAGGCCGAGGTTGAACTGGTCCTCCCAGCGGAACTCGAACCGGGCGCGGGACAGGGCGTCGTCGTGCATGCGGGCGGCCGGGTGCCCCTTGGCCAGGTCGGCGGCGTGGGCGGCGATCTTGTAGGTGATGACGCCGTCCTTGACGTCCTGACGGTCAGGCAGGCCGAGGTGCTCCTTGGGCGTGCAGGATGGCCACCGCGATCCCCGCCAGGATCATCAGCCCGCCCATGGTCGGNCCCTTGGCCAGGTCGGCGGCGTGGGCGGCGATCTTGTAGGTGATGACGCCGTCCTTGACGTCCTGACGGTCAGGCAGGCCGAGGTGCTCCTTGGGCGTGACGTAGCAGAGCATGGCCGTGCCGAACCAGCCGATCATGGCCGCGCCGATGGCGCTGGTGATGTGGTCGTAGCCGGGGGCGATGTCGGTGGTCAGCGGCCCGAGCGTATAGAAGGGCGCCTCGTGGCAGTGCTTCAGCTGCTCATCCATNGGCGCTGGTGATGTGGTCGTAGCCGGGGGCGATGTCGGTGGTCAGCGGCCCGAGCGTATAGAAGGGCGCCTCGTGGCAGTGCTTCAGCTGCTCATCCATGTTGGCCTTGATCTTGTGCATCGGCACGTGGCCGGGCCCCTCGATCATGACCTGACAGCCCCTGGCCCAGGCGATCTTCGTCAGCTCGCCGAGGGTGCGCAGTTCGGCGAACTGGGCCTCGTCATTGGCGTCGGCGATGGAGCCGGGACGCAGGCCGTCGCCGAGGCTGAACGACACGTCATAGGCCCGCATGATGTCGCAGACGTCCTCGAAATGTTCGTAGAGGAAGGACTCGCGGTGATGCGACAGGCACCACTTGGCCATGATGGAGCCGCCGCGGCTGACGATGCCGGTGACGCGTGGCACGAAGGGCAGGCGGACGCCGGCGTGGATGGTGAAATAGTCGACGCCCTGTTCGGCCTGTTCGATCAGGGTGTCGCGATAGACCTCCCAGGTCAGGTCCTCGGCGATGCCGTTGACCTTCTCCAGCGCCTGATAGATCGGCACGGTGCCGATGGGGACGCTGGAGTTGCGGATGATCCAGTCGCGGATGTTGTGGATGTTGCGGCCGGTCGACAGGTCCATGACGTTGTCGGCGCCCCAGCGGGTGGCCCAGACCAGTTTGTCGACCTCGTCGTCGACGCTGGAGAGGAAAGTTGCGGCCGATGATCATCGGCTCGACCTCGGGGTGGTTGATGTTGTGCGGGATGATGGCGCGGCCGCGGGCGATCTCCTGACGCACGAACTCCGGGGTGACGAAGTCGGGGATGGCGGCGCCGAAGTCCTCGCCGTCGCGGATGCAGGGAGCGGACTGTTCGCGGCGCAGGTTCTCGCGGATGGCGACGTATTCCATCTCCGGGGTGATGATCCCGGCCTTCGCATATTCGTACTGGGTGACCGGACGGCCCTCGACGCCCTTGAAGACCTTGTGGTGCGAGGTGTCGAAGCGAGGGGCCAGATGGCGGCCGGAGGCGTGGCCGTTGTCCTCGGGCCTGACCTCGCGCGGGTTCAGCACGGGGGCGATGTCGCCGCGGTCGAGCTGCCAGCTGGATTTGACCAGCGGCAGGCCGCGCTTGATGTCGATGGTGACCGTCGGGTCGGTGTAGGGGCCCGAGGAGTCATAGATGGTGACCGGCGGCTCGTTGGCGCTCGGGTGCACCGCCACTTCGCGGAAGGGGACGCGGATGTCGGGGTAGAGTTCGCCGGCGACATAGACCTTGCGCGAACCGGCGCGTTCGCCGGTCGGAATGGTCCCGGTCTCCTTCATCACCTGATCGCGGGCGTCTTTCAGAGCCAGGTCGATGTTGGGCTCTTCGGGAAGGGCGGGGGGCGTGACGGAGATGTTCATGGCGGCCTCTGGTGTTGAGGTCCGCCGACGTCGGGCGAGGGACTCCACGCGGGGTCCAGCGTTACTCATCCCTTCGCCGGCATGACCCGGATCAGGTTCGACGGGTCAGAGGAACACCTCAATCTCAGCCGCTTGGATGCGACCCCCCGGAGAACGGGGCGACCCTACGCCCGACCGGCGCGCGCATCAACGCCGATGGTCACGGTTCCGACCAGCCGCGCACGGTCAGTTCGAGGCGGCCCTGATGCGGATCTTCCCGGAACAGCAGGTGCAGGGTCTCGACGCCGCCGCCGGGGACGTAGTCGAGGGTGGCGGCCGCGGTTTCGGGGGCGCCGGCGGGCGGGGTGAGGACGCCCTCGACCTCGACGGAGGCGGCCGTCTGGCGACCGGTGTTCGCGACCTCGATCTCGACCCGGAAGCCGGACGGAACGGACGTGACCGAGGCGGCGCGGGCCGAGAGCTCCGGCGGCGACGCGGGCGTCAGGGCGGCCAGGACGAGGACGATCAGCACTCCGGCGGTCACCGCCAGACCGAGGCCGGCGACGGCCCACTCGAGCAGGGGGCGTGACGTCGGGGCGACGGGGGCGGGTTTTCGAGCCATGAGACTATACCAGCAGCCGCGCGACGGCGGCCCCAAGGGCGGCGGGGAAGGCGAGCACCACGGTGGTGGAGACGATCATCGCCGGCGTCTGGCCGTCCAGCCGTCCAAAGACCCACAGGACGAACATGCTGACCAGAATGGCGATGGCGTAGCCGACGATCGTGAACCGGATGAGGGCCGTCCCGGGGTGGCTGGCGGACTCCTGACCCGCGAAGCCGACGGTGAAGACGAGCAGGTGCAGCAGGAGGATCGAGACCACGGCCAGCAGCAGGATCTGCCAGCCGGCCATCTGGTAGGCGATCAGGATGACCTCCTCGGTCGGTGCCACGTTGAAGGCCAGAACCAGGGCGCCGGCGGCCATCAGGAACAGTTCGCCGTAATAGGGGGCAGTGTCCTCGTCGCCCTCTTCTGCGCCCGCGCTGAGCTGGCGGCGGGCGAGGGTGGCGCCGATGGCGGCGGGTGCGCCCTGTATGGTGATGCGCCCGATGGCCTCGCCCGCGCTCACGTCCGGGCCCAGCAGGCCGAACAGGGCGAGGAAGGCGGCCGAGGTGGCGAAGCCGACGGCCAGGGCGGTCAGGGTGTTGAACACGTCATTGCGCCAGCCGCGTTGGGCGTTGAACCCGGCGTAGTCGGACAGGCCGTAGAGCAGGGGCAGGGTCAGCAGGACGAAGGCGAGCAGCCGGACGGGCGGAATGGCCAGGCCGAGCGCCCACATCTCCATCGTCATCAGCAGAGGGAAGGCGAAGATCAGGGCTCCGCCGAAGGCCCGGCCGAGGCCGGCGGCGTAGGCGCGTTCCCGGTTCGGGTTGATGGCGAGCCTGGCGGTCATCGCGTCCCCAACGCCCGTGGAGCGGCAAAGCTCCAGCTTCAGTCGGGGAAGGCGACCAGCAGGCGGTCGAGGGCGGCCTCGGCGCGGGGCCAACCCTCGGCGTCGAGGCTCAGGCCGGCGACGCCGCCGCGCCGTTCGGCGGACAGGGCCAGTTGCTGGACGGCGGCCAGCAGGACGGCGTTGAGGGCGGTAGGGTCGCCCTCGGGCGGGACGCGCAGGCGCGGCCGGCGCTCGCGCATCCAGTTTTGCAGCACGGCGGCGCGGTCGGCCTCGATGCGGCGCAGCAGGTCGGAGTCCTCGACGAGGGCCCACGCCATCAGCCGCAGGCTGAGCGGGCTGGCGCGCAGGGCGGCCAGCCAGGTCAGAAGGCTGATGCGGGCGAAGGTGCGCAGGGAGGCGGTGTCGACCAGCGGGATGGAGGCCAGGCTGGCGGCCAGTCCGGCGTGGGCGCGGGCGGCGATGCGGTCGACGACCCCGTCAGCGCCGTCAAAATAGCGGTAGACCAGCTTGCGGTCGCAGCCGGTCTCGGCGGCGAGGGTCTGGACGTTGAGGCCGGGAAAGCCGTCGCGCAGCAGAATGCGCTCACCCGCCGCCACGATGGCGGCCTCGGTGGCGCTTCGGTCGCGCAGCTTGGCGACGGCGGGGACGGGCGATTCGGCCATGAGGCCAGCATCAGGCCGCGCGAGGTGAGTCGGCAAGCGGGGCGGATGGATCGCGGTGAGGGGGGAAGAAGATGCGGCCCGGTCTGCGTCGGGGGGCGTGGCAGAGACCGGGCCGCTGAGGACTCTGTCGAGCGCGCATCGCCGCAAGGTCCGATGGGAAAACTGCGGTCCCCCAACTCCGTTCCCGGGTCTCGGAAATAATTTTGGCAGTCGGGCTTCGTCAGGGAAAACCCTGTGTCCGGTAATGGACGTTTCCGTTCGAAGACAAATATTTACACAGATGCAACCGGAAAGGTTGCATCTGCATTAGAGGGCCGGATCTGAGGGGTAACCATGAGTTTGGCGTTGGAGCGACTGGTCTACGAAAGCACCGCCACCGGGACGACCGAGTCAATCGGCAACCTGGCGGTGATCCTCGCCGAGTCCCAACGCAACAACGACCGTGACGGCCTGACCGGCGCACTGGCCGCCCACCGCAATCATTATATCCAGGTGGTGGAGGGGCCGGCCCAGGCGCTGGACGCCCTGTTGCGGCGGCTGGAAAGCGATCCGCGGCATCGCGACGTCACCCTGCTGGACCGCGAGCCCATCGCCGAACGCCTCTTCAGCGGCTGGAGCATGGCCAATGCGCGGATCACGCCGGATCATGGCGCGGCGTTGGACAGCCTCGTTGACGACGACGACCGGACGCCGCGTCAGGTGATCGGGATCCTGCTGGACGCGGTCCAGAAGGCCGATGCGGCCCGGACGCGGGATCAGCCGGTTTACTGACGACCCGGAGGCTTCGGCGGGAACAATGCCGAACCGGTTCGGCAAATCGTCCGGACCCGTCTAGAAGGGGCGCACACCGGAGCCGCCCACCCATGCACCTCGCCCGCTTTCCGCGCGTTCGCCTCGCCCATCTGCCCACGCCGCTTGAACCGCTGCCTCGCCTGAGCGAGGCGCTGGGCGTCGAGATCTGGGTCAAGCGGGACGACTGCACGGGCCTGGCCGGCGGCGGCAACAAGACCCGCAAGCTGGAATTCCTGCTGGGCGACGCGATGGAACAGGGGGCCGACACCCTGGTGACCCAGGGCGCAGTGCAGTCGAACCATGTGCGCCAGACGGTGGCGGCCGCGGCGGCTCACGGGTTCGCCAGCGAGGTCATTCTGGAAGAGCGGACGGGTTCGAAAGCCATCGACTACACGCGCAACGGCAACGTCCTGATGGACCGGCTGTTCGGCGCGGGCATGCGCACCGTCCCGGGCGGGACCGACATGAACGCCGAGCTGGAGAAGACGGCGGCGGAGGTGAGGGCGCGGGGCGGCAAGCCCTACATCATCCCGGGCGGCGGCTCGAACGCCATCGGGGCGCTGGGCTATGTCGACTGCGCGCGCGAGATCGTGGTGCAGGCGGACGAGCTGGACATGCAGGTCGACCGGATCGTGACGGCGACGGGCAGCGCCGGGACCCACGCCGGTCTGGTGGCCGGGCTGGCGGTGATGGGGGCGGACATTCCGGTGCTGGGCATCGGCGTGCGCGCGCCCAGGCCGAAGCAGGAAGAGAATGTACTGAAGCTGGCCCGCGAGACGGCGGCCCTGCTGGGACGGCCGGACGCGGTGACGGACGGGATGGTGGTGGCCGACTGCGACTACGTCGGCGAGGGCTACGGACTTGTCGACGACGCGGTGATCGAGGCGCTGAAACTGGCGGCGCGGACGGACGCGATCGTGCTGGACCCCGTCTATACGGGAAAGGCGATGAAGGGGCTGATCGCGCTGGCGAAGGCCGGGCGGTTCGAGAACGAGACGGTGGTGTTCCTGCACACGGGCGGGGCGCAAGGCCTGTTCGGCTACCAGGGTGAGATCGAGGGAGCGCTCTGATGGCGAAGGTTCTGGGCGTTCTGGGCGGCATGGGCCCCGCCGCGACGGTGGCGTTCCTTGAGCGGGTGCAGGCGTTGACGCCGGCGCAGGGCGATGAGGACCACATCCGCATTCTGGCCGACATCAATCCGCAGGTGCCGGATCGCAACCGCCAGCCTGACGCGGCGGAGAAGACGCTGGGCCAGATGGCGATGCGGCTGCGCGACGCCGGCGCGCAGGTGCTGTGCATGCCGTGCAACACGGCGCATGCGCAGGCGGCGGGGATCAAGAAGGTCGGCCTGCCCTTCATCGACATGATCGCCGAGACGACCGAGGCCGCGGCGGCCGGCGGGGCGAAGAAGATCGGGGTGCTGGCCACGCCGGGCGGCGAGGCCCTGTACGCCCGCGCGCTGCAGGCCAAGGGCGTGAAAATCGTGCGCCTGAGCGGGGCTGCGCGCGAGGCCTTCATGGCCTGCGTCTATGCGGTAAAGCGGGGCGATCTGGGCGAGGGTCCGCGCACCGAGATGCGCCGTCTGGCGGCCATGCTGGTCGCGGCCGGCGCCGAGACGGTGATCGCAGGATGCACGGAGGTGCCGCTGCTGCTGGGAGCGGAGGACGTGACCGTGCCGCTGGTGGATTCCGCCGAGGTGCTGGCGCAGGTTTGCGTGAACCGTTGCAAATGATGTCCGGCTTCTGACCAAAGCGTAAGTTGACGCGGGCGCCGCCGGGAGCACGAAGGGTCGTCCCAAACGGAGCCGAGCCATGCGCGTACTCTTCGCCGCCCTTCTTCTGTCCGCCGTCCTGCCCTCGGCGGCGATGGCTCAGGAGGCGCCTGCCTACCCCGTCCTGCTGCCCACCCCGGGCGGCGAGGTCATCATCCACAATGCGCGCGGCCGGAATGCGCATGACGAGGTCGGCTACGCCCCGGCGCGGCGGGCGGGCGACACCCTGTATGTCTCGGGCGCCATCGTGTTTCAGGCCCCCGGCGAGGGGAATGACCTGGCGGCGTTCGAAGCGCAGGTCCGGCGCACCATGAGCCAGCTGAACCGGACGCTGACGGCGGCGGGCGCGACCTTCGACGACGTGGCGCTGGTCAACAGCTTCCACGTCTGGGAGGGGCCGAATTTCACCGGCGAACGCATGCAGCAGATCGAGGTCATGGCCCGCGTCTGGCGCGAGTTCTCGACAGGGCCGCGGCCCGCCTGGACGGCGGTCGGCACCTCGGGCCTGCTGGGCGAGGGCGGCATCGTCGAGATCCAGCTGATCGTGCATTCGCCCGCGCGGACCTGACATCCGGCGCGACGAGGGGTTGCGGGGACGGGCGGCGCGTTCCAAACCTCGGCGGGTGAAAACCCTGTCCCTTATTATCGATTGCGATCCCGGCGTAGATGACGCCGTAGCGCTGATGCTCGCCTTCGGGTCGAGCGAGCTGGAACTGCTGGCCGTCACCACGGTGGGCGGAAACGTGCCCCTGGCGAAGACGACGCGGAACGCGCGGATGCTGCGCCAGATCGCCGGGCGCGAGGACGTGCCCGTGCACGCCGGGGCGGACCGGCCGCTGCGGCGCAAGCCGGCCGGGGCGGGCGAGTTTCACGGCGAGGAGGGGCTGGGCTTCATGACGCCCTTCACCCCGGCGAAGGGTGTCGCTGACGGCCATGGCGTCGACGCCCTGATCAATGCCGTGATGGCGCGCGAGCCGGAAACGGTGGCGCTGGCGGTGCTGGGTCCGATGACCAATCTGGCGCTCGCCTTGCGCCGCGAGCCGACCCTGGCGAGACGGCTGGGACCTGTTGCGATCATGGGCGGCGCGCGCAGCGAGGGCGGCAACATCACCGCGTCGGCTGAGTTCAACGTCTGGGCCGATCCCGAAGCCGCCGACGAGGTGATGCGCAGCGGGTGCCGCATCACGATGTTCGGCCTCGATGCGACCCATCAGGTGCGGGCCACGGAAGAGCGGATCGCCGCCGTCGCCGGAATCGGAACGCCGAAAGGCGACACGGCGGCCGCGATGATGCGGTTCTCGCAGAAGGTCGAGCGCGAGATCGTCGGCTGGGACGCGCCGCCCGTTCATGACGTCTGTCCCGTCGCCTGGTTGCTGAAGCCGGAGCTGTTCGAATTGAAGCCGTGCCGGATCGCCGTCGAGTTCCAGAGCGAGCTGACGCGGGGCCATACGGCGGTCGAGTTCCGGGTCGATCCGGCGGAGGCGCCGCACCGCTGGGCGGTGTCCGCAGACGCCGACGGCGTCTTCGCCCTGATCACGGAGGCGGTGCGGTGAGGATCAACGTCGTCGGCTCGATCAATCTGGATTTCGTCGCCACCTCTCCGTCCCTGCCGCGCGCGGGGGAGACGGTGACCGGGGCGACGCTGGCGCGGCATCCGGGCGGCAAGGGCGCCAATCAGGCGCTGGCGGCGCAGCGTCTGGGGGCGGACGTCAGCCTGACCGGCTGCGTCGGCGACGACGAGATGTCAGGCGCGGCCATGGCCCTGCTGATGGCCTATGGCGTCGAACTGTCGGGGGTCGAGACGGACATCGCCGAGCCGACCGGCGTGGCCCTGATCGCCGTCGACGACGAGGGCGAGAACCAGATCGTGGTCTGCGCCGGCGCCAATCTGCGGGTCACGCCCGAACAGCTGCCGGCGCGGATCGACTGTCCGCTGATCGTGCAGCTGGAGCTGCCGATCTCGACCGTCGAGGCGGCGGTGGGACGGGCGACCGAGTTCGTCTGCGTCAACCTGGCCCCGGCGGCGCCGGTGTCGGACCAGTTGCTGCGGCGGGCCGATCTGCTGGTGGTCAATGAGACCGAGGCGGCCTTCTACGGCGACCTGCTGCATCACGGCGGCGGGCGGGTGGTCGTGACTGAAGGCGCCAAGGGGGCGGTCATGTACCAGCGCGGGCAGGAGCTTGCACGCGCTGCTCCGCCCAGGGTCAGGGCGGTGGACGCGACGGGAGCGGGCGACGCCTTCGTGGGCGCGATCTGCGTCGCCCTGCTGGAGGGGAAGGAGCCCGAACAGGCGCTACGGTTCGCTTGCGCGGCCGGGGCGCTGGCGGCGACGCGGCCCGGCGCGCAGCCGTCCCTGCCGACGCGGGCCGAGGTCGAGAGCCTGATCGGTTGAGGTGGAATCGCTTCGCGATTCCGCTGATGCCGTGAATCAGGCTCTCCCATGATGCCTGAGCGAAATCTCCGATTTCGCTTGGGCGATCATTACGGCGACGTAACTTTGGCCGGCGGGATCGACTGATAGGGTCCCCGCTTCTGTTCAGACGCCGAACCGGGGACCGCCGACATGACACGCACCGCCGCCCTTCTGGGAGCCTCGCTGCTCGCGCTCGCCTCTCCGGCCTTCGCCCAGTCGGCCGCGCCGATTTCGGTGCCGCCGCTGGAATATTCTCACCGCGAGCTGGCCAACGGGCTGGATGTCTACGCCATGCCGGACGCCACGGCGGGCACGGTCACCGTGACCCTCTGGTACGATGTCGGCGGCAAGGACGATCCGCAGGGGCGCAGCGGCTTCGCCCATCTGTTCGAACACATCCTGAGCCGCAAGACGGTCAACCTGCCGTACGGCCAGATCTCGACCCTGGTCGAGAACGCCGGCGGGTCGCGCAACGCCTCCACCGGTCAGGACTTCACCAACTACTATGAGACGGTGCCGCCGCAGTATCTGGAGACGATGCTGTGGACCCACGCCGAGCGGATGGCGCGGCCGGTGGTCGACGACGCCGTGTTCCAGGCCGAGCGTTCGATCGTCCAGGAAGAGCTGCGCCAGCGGGTGCTGGCCCCTCCGTACGGCCGGTTCGGCCGGTTCGTGATCGGCGACAACAGCTTCGACGAAAGCATCTATCGCCGCAGCGTGATCGGCTCGCTTGAGGAGCTGAATGCCGCGGTGATCGACGATGCCCGCGCCTTCCACGAGGCCTATTACCGCCCGGCCACGGCGACCATGATCGTGTCGGGCAATTTCGATCCGGCGCAGCTGGACCGCTGGGTCGATCAGTATTTCGCCGGTATCACGAACCCGCAGCGCCCGGTGCCGGTGTTCGAGCGGCCGGTGGAGACGCCGCGCACCGCGCCGCGCATGGCCGAGGCCTATGCACCGAACGTGCCGATGCCGGCGGTGGGCGTCCTGTATCCGGGCATGGCGGCGAATCATGCCGACGCCGCGGCGCTGGACGTGCTGCAGGGGATTATGTCGCGCGGCGACAGCTCGCGGCTGTATCAGGCCCTCGTCTACGGCAAGCAGCTGGCGTCGACCGCCAATTTCAGCGCCAACAGCATGGAGGAAGACGGCTCCATCGGCGTGACGGCCACGGTGGCGCGCGGCAAGTCGATGACCGATCTGGAGGCGGCGCTGGACATCGAGCTGGCGCGGGTGCGCGACGAGCCGGTGACGGCGGCGGAGCTGGCCGAGGCCAAGACCGAGATCGTGGCGGCGGCCCTGCGGCAGCGTGAGACGGCGTCGGGCCGGGCCTTCATCCTGGGCCAGGCCATCGTCTCGGAGAACGACCCGGGCGCGCCCGACGCGCGGCTGGCGGCGGTGCAGGCCGTGACCGCGGCGGATGTGCAGCGGGTGGCGCGGACCTGGCTGAATGATCAGGCGCGGGTGGCGGTGCGCTATCAGGACGAGAGCGCCCGGCCCTCCGGCGTGCCCGAGGACAGCTGGCGCAATCCGGCGCCGGTGCCGACCTATCTGACCGTGCCGCCGGCCATCCTGCCGGCCAATGAACTGCTGCCCGAGGGCCAGCGGATGGCGCCGCCGGCGCCGGGCGCGGTGCGGGCCATGGCCACGCCGCGGGTGGTCGAGCGGACGCTGTCGAACGGGCTACGGGTCATCGTGGCGAAGTCGACCAACCTGCCGATCATGAACGCCCAGCTGGTGATCGCCGGCGGAGCGGCGGGCGATCCGGCGGGCCAGGCGGGTCTGGCCTCGATGACAGCCAATCTGGCGACCGAGGGCGCCGGGGGCCGCTCGGCTCCGGAGATTGCGCGCACGCTGGAGGCGCTGGGCGCCAATATCGGCGGCGGGGCGGGGGCCGACTCCACGACCCTGTTCCTGTCCGCGCCGGTGGCCTCGGCCGATCAGGCCGGAGCGGTGCTGGCTGATGTTGTGCAGCGGCCGGCTTTCGACGCCGCGGAGCTGGAGCGCAGCCGGACGCAGACGGTCACCGCCCTGACGGTGGCGCTGCGCGATCCGGGCTCGCTGGCCTCGCAGGTCCTGAACCGGCTGGCCTTCGCGGGCGCCGCCTATGGCGCCCCGGCCGCCGGGACGCCGGCCTCGGTCGGGACGCTGACGCGCGACCAGATCGTCGGTTTCCATGACCGCTGGTGGCGGCCGGACAACGCCGCCCTGATCATCACAGGCGGGATGGAGCCGGAACAGGCCTTCGCCTTCGCCGAGCGGACGCTGGGCGGCTGGGCGAAGCCGTCGGGCGCGGTTCCGACGATCTCGAACCGGGCTGGCGAGCGACCCGCGCCGCGCATCGTCGTCGTCGACCTGCCCGGCGCCGGTCAGGCCGCTGTGGCTGCGGCCGTGCGCGGTCCGCGCCGGTCGGACCCCGCCTTCTATCCGCTGGCGGTGGTCAACAGCGTCATCGGCGGCGGCCAGAACGGCCACCTGTTCCAGGAAGTGCGGGCCAAGCGCGGCCTGTCCTACGGCGCCAACTCCTCGCTGGGCGCGCGGGTGGACGGCGGCCTGCTGAGCGCCGCGACCCAGACCAAGAACGAGAGCGCGGCCGAGGTCGTCGCCCTGGTGCTGGCCGAGTTCGACCGGCTGAAGACCGAGGCGGTGACCGAGCAGGCGGTCACCGACCGCGAGGCGTTCATCACCGGCGGCTTCTCGCGCGCGGTCGAGACCACGGGCGGTCTGGGCGGGGTGCTGTCGGACGCGGTCACCTATGGCCTGCCGCTGACCGAGGTCGAAACCTATGTCGGCAAGATCAACGCCACGACGCCCGAGGGCGTGACGGCGGCGGCGCAGGCGGTCGGGTCGGATCAGGCCTATGTCGTGGTGGTGGGCCAGTCGGCGATGTTCATCGACGCGCTGCGGGCGGCGCATCCCGATGTGGTGGTGATTCCGTCGGCGCAGCTGGACCTGAACAGCGCGACACTGGGATTGTAGTTTTATCTCCGTGCATCCCGGCGAATGCCGGGATCCAGATCACGAGCGCGGTTGCTGGTGATGAGAGACGTGCGTTTCGGCCAACCCCGGCGTCATGACATCTGGATCCCGGCATTCGCCGGGATGCACGGTGAAGTTTCAGGTCAGGTAGTGGTCTAGACGGTCGGCCCATGTCGGATTGTCCTTCTCGATCAGAAGCACCTTCCAGCTTCGACGCCATTCCTTGAGGCGGCGCTCGCGCATGAAGGCGCCGGAGCGGGTTTCATGCCATTCGGCCCAGACGAGGGTCTTGCAGCCGTACTGACGGGTGAAGCCGGGGCGCAGACCGGTGCGGTGTTCGGCGACGCGCGCGCCGAGGTCGTCAGTCTGGCCTATGTAGAGCGTACCGTTGCGGTCGCTGGCCATGATGTAGACCCAGAAGCCGATCGGGCCGCCGTCGCACCGGATTCCCGCATAGGCCTGACGCGCCATTTCGTCCTCCGCGCATCCCGGCGAATGCCGGGATCCAGATGAAGGACACCATGCGGGAAGACGAGGCGCGCGCACCCGCGAGCGTTGAAGACTATGTGTCTGATCCCTACCTTCGGCGGGATGATCGGAGTTTCTACCGCGCCCGGAACGACGCGATCGCGTCGACCGTCTTGCGCACATTGGCCTCGATGCCGGCCCAGTCGCCGGCCTTGACCGCCGCGTCGGTGACCAGTTTCGAGCCCATGCCGGCGGCGACGATGCCGCTGCCGAACCATTTGGCGATGGAGGCCTCATCGGGGTCCACGCCGCCGGTGGGCATGATCTTGGTCCAGGGCATGGGGCCGAGCACGGCCTTGACGAAGTCGGCGCCGCCGACGCTGGCGCCGGGGAAGAGTTTGACGATCTCGCAGCCCAGTTCATGGGCCTGGCCGATCTCGGTGACCGAGCCGCAGCCCGGGAAGTAGGCCGTCATGCGCCGGTTGCAGACCCTGGCCACGTCGGGGACGAGGCAGGGGCTGACCACGAAGCGGGCGCCGCGGTTGAGGTAGAGGCTGGCCGTGCCTGCATCGACCACAGAACCGATGCCGAGGATGATGTCGGGGTCGGTCTGCTGCAGCTCGCGGGCGATGTCGCCGAACAGGTCGCAGGCGAAGTCGCCGCGGTTGGTGAACTCGATCGCCTTCGCCCCGCCGCGGGCGCAGGCGCGGATGACGTTCAGGCTGACCTGCGGATCGGGATGATAGAAGACCGGGGCCACGCCCTGGGTCTCAAGGGCGGTGAGGACGGCGAGACGGTCGTGGCGCATGGTCTGATTCCTCCGCCGGCGTCCGGCAGCCCACCATGCTTATCCCACCCGCCGCGTTCCGGGAAAGCGGCGGGGCGGGCGGATGTGGAACTTTGTGTTTCGAGGCTCAGGCCATTTGCCGCCTGGCGCCGCACAGGTCGCAGAACTCGCGTCCCGCCACGCGGCGGTCGGGCCGCCAGCGGTGACGGCGACAGCGCAGCTGACGGATAAGTTTTCGTAGAGCGCGCATCATGGGGAGCTACATGCGGTTGTGCTGACGGTGATCGGTCGCGAGGATTCGGCCGATCAGGCGCACACACAATTATTCGTCGCACGGGTCAAACGATGAATACGGGTCGGGCAGCGATGAAATGCCGCTGCCAGGCCGCCAACTGGTGCGTCATACCCGGGCACAGGCTTGTAGGTTCGAGGCGGAACCGGAACGGTTCCGAGGGCTTTGTGTCCCCATGATCGCCGCATTGTCGTCACTTTTTCTCGCGGTCGGGACCCAGACCGCGCCCCCGGCCGCTCCGCCCGTCACAATCCCGGAACCGGATATCAGCCTGTCGATCTCGGCGCAGGTCGATCAGGCTCGATGGCGGCAGGTCGGGACCGTATCGGTCCGGGCCTGGGCTGAGCCGTCCGGCTCGGTGATCGAGGAAAACCTCTCGACGGGCCTGCCCCGGCCGATCCCGGGTCAGCGCACGTTCCGGAACGTCCAGTGGAATCTCAACGCCGCGGCGACGATCGCAGTCCCCGATGAAACCGCGGCTCCGCCCGCTTCCGAATCGCGTCCAGCCGACGCGCCAGCCTCTGATCAAACCCAAGGAGATCCCCGATGAAGCATCTGTTGGCGAGCGGCGCCGCCGTTATCCTTCTCGCAGCCGCCGGTCAGGCCGCGGCGCAGTCGCAACCCGGCGGCATGCCCCAGGTCCAGCCTGTGCAGCCCTTGTCGGCCCAGCCTGCTTCGGCGCCGTCGGACCCGTCCGCCGAGCCGGACGTCCTGCTCGACATCCCGAACCTGTCGGTGGAGGAGATCACCATCGAGGTCGAGAACCTCAGGGCCAAGATCGCGCTCGAGGCGCGGCTGGCCAATCTGCTGCACCTCAGCGCGGGGGCGGACATCGGCGTCGACAACGTGAAGATCAGCATCAAGGGCGTGCAGGCGCAGGTGCTGCTGAAGGTGCGGCTGGACAATGTGCAGGCCATCATCGATCGGACGCTGACGACCATCGACCGCAATCCGGAAATTCTGGAGCGGCTGCTGACCACGGTCGACAATACGGTCGATACCGTCGGCGGGGTGGCGAATACGACGCTGCAACCCGGCGGGGTCGTCGACAACACCGTCGGCACGGTGGGTCAGGTGGCCGGTCAGGCCACCCGCCGCTAGGCGGCGCGGGGGGAAGGGGCGGCCTTCGCCAGATCGGCGAGCCGCCTCACCAGCGCGCTGTCGGGATCGAACAGCGGGTTCAGCACGGTGAAATGGTTCAGGCCGGGGAGGGCTTCGTAGCGGGTTTCGACCCCTTGGGAGCCCCAGTGGTCGGCCATCATGCGCGACTGGCGCAGGAACTCCGCGCTCTCGTCGCCGCCGACGACGCAGTCGAGGACGGTGCCGCCCGGTGTTGAACCGTTGGGCACGGGCCAGAAGACCGGAGACAGGGCGGCAGCCTCCCGCTCGTCGAGATCCAGGGCCTTGTTCAGCGAGGTGGAGACGAGCGGGCGCAGGTCGAAGACGCCGCTGATCGCGACGGCGGCGGAGGCGCGGCCTTCCGACAGCATGCCGGCCGACATGTGACCGCCGGCGGAGTGGCCGAAGACGACAGGCCGGGCGCCGGCGCGGGCCCGGATCGCCTCCACCGCCGCGCGCACCTGATGCAGGATGGCGCCCAGCCGGACGGTCGGGGCAAGGTCGTAGGAGGGGATGGCCAGGCTGACGCCGTGAGCGAGGAAGGACGGGGCGATGCCGCTGAACCAGTCCTTGTCCAGCGCCTGCCAGTAGCCGCCATGCAGGAAGACAGCGACGGGCGCGTCCGGGCCGGCGTCGAACAGATCCATGACTTCACGCTCGCCCGGGCCGTAGGCGATCTCCACCGGCGGATGGGCGGCGCGGGCCGCCTCCGCGGTCTCGCGCCACATGGCCATGACGGCCGGATGGTCCGGCACGCGGGCGCGGTTGTTGTATTCGGCCTCGAGGTCGATCTCGCCTGTCACGAATCCATCCGCTACACACCTCCCGAACCCGGAAGGACCGCCGCCATGATGACCGCCATCTTCGTCTTCATCAAATGCGAGCTGGGCCACGCCAACGACGTAGCGGCCGACATGGTGGACAATGTCGAATACGTCTCGGAGGTCTATTCGACCTCGGGCCAGTACGACCTGCTGGCCAAGTTCCAGCTGCCGAAGGAGATGGACATCGGCACCTTCGTGACGAAGTCGGTGCAGACGCGCGCCAACATCCGGGACACCTTCACGGTCATCACCTTCTCGCCCTTTCTGCCGGGCGGGGGCTGACGCAGCGTCACCCGTGAATCGCTGCTAGGGTTGCGGGGACGGAGGTTCCCATGACCGATCTTGATGCGTTCCGCGCGGAGACGCGCGCCTGGCTGGAAGCGAACTGCCCGGCCGAATGTCGCGGGCCCGGCGACGATGAGGACGCCATCTGGGGCGGTCGCAATCCGGTCTTCAAGACGCCGGCGCACAAGCTCTGGATGGACCGGATGGGCGCCCGCGGCTGGACCGCGCCGGAATGGCCCGCGGAGTACGGCGGCGGCGGGCTGAGCCGCGAACAGGCCAAGGTGCTGGGGTCGGAGCTGCGTCGCATCAAGGCGCAGCCGGCGTTGAACAGTTTCGGCGTCTGGATGCTGGGGCCGGCGCTGCTGGCCTTCGGGACCGAGGAACAGAAGCAGCGCTTCCTGCCGGAGATCGTGCGCGGCGAGATACGCTGGTGCCAGGGCTATTCCGAGCCGGGCGCCGGGTCGGATCTGGCGGCGATCCAGACGCGAGCGGAGGACAGGGGCGACCACTGGATCGTCAACGGCCAGAAGGTGTGGACCAGCTACGCCGACAAGGCGGACTGGATCTTCTGTCTGGTGCGGACCGACCCGGAGGCGCCCAAGCATCTGGGCATTTCCTTCGTGCTGTTCGACATGGCGACGCAGGGGGTTTCGACCCGGCCCATCACCCTGATCAGCGGCAAGAGTCCGTTCTGCGAGACCTTCTTCGACGACGTGCGGGTCGAGAAGGAGAACCTGGTCGGCACGCTGAACCGCGGCTGGGACGTGGCCAAGCATTTGCTGGCGCACGAGCGGACCATGATCGGGGCCATGGGCGAGGTCGGACGCGGACGGCCGCTGGGCCAGGTGGCGACCGGATCGATCGGGCTGGACGACGAGGGGCGGCTGGACGACGGCATGCTCCGTGCACGGATCGCCGAGCTGGAGATCGACGCCGCGGCCTTCCGTCTGGCCATGGAGCGGACCGGCGATCAGGTGAAGGCGGGGCAGGCGCATCCGGCCATCGCCTCGATGCTGAAATACTATGGCTCGGAGCTGAACAAGCGGCGGCACGAACTGCTGATGGCGGCGGGGGGCTCGGACGCGCTGGAGTGGGAGAGCGACCGCTCGCGCCACGGGGCGGCGGCGCGCGACTGGCTGCGGACCAAGGCCAATTCCATCGAGGGCGGGACCAGCGAAATCCAGCTGAACATCATCGCCAAACACCTGCTGCAACTGCCGGGCGCCTGACATGCCGCTGATCCTCACCGAAGAGCAGACGATGCTGAAGGAGGCCGCGGACGGCTTCCTGAACGAGCATGCGCCGATCGCCCATCTGAGGAAGCTGCGCGACAGCAAGGACGGCGACGGGGTATCGCGCGACCTGTGGCGCGCGTTTGGAGAGATGGGATTTGCGGGGATCCTCATCCCCGAGGAACACGGCGGCTCGGGTCTGGGCGCGGTCGAGGCCGGGGTCATGGCCGAGGCGCTGGGGCGGACGCTTACGCCGTCGCCCTTCCTTGGTTCGGGGGTGCTGTCGGCGACGGTGCTGAAGGGCGGATCGGCCGAGCAGCAGGCGGCCTGGCTGCCCCGGATCGCGGCGGGCGAGGCGATCGTCTCGCTGGCGGTCGACGAGGGGCCGAAACACGCGCCGGCGCGGATCGCGACGACGGCGGAGCGGTCGGGCAACGGCTTCAAGCTCAACGGGGCCAAGGGCTTCGTGCTGGACGGCCATGTGGCGGACGCCCTGATCGTGGCGGCGCAGACCGAGACGGGGCTGACGCTGTTCCTCGTCGACCCGAAGACGGCGGGGGTAGAGATCGAGCGGACGGTCATGGTCGACGCGCACAATGCGGCGCGGGTGACGCTGACGGATGTCGAGGTCGATGCGGATGCCGTGATCGGCGCGGTCGACGGTGGCGACGGGCTGCTGGAAGGGGCGCTGAATCTGGGCCGGGCTTGCGCGGCGGCGTCGCTGAACGGGGCGGGGGATCAGGCCTTCCAGACGACGCTGGAATATCTGCGGACGCGGAAACAGTTCGGCAAGCTGATCGGCGAGTTCCAGGCCCTGCAGCATCGGGCGGCGCATCTGTATTCGGAGATCGAGATCGCACGGGCGGCGGTGATGGGCGCGCTGAACGCGCTGGACGCCGGGCGCGAGGACGCGGGTCTGGTCGTCTCGGTGGCCAAGGCCAAGGCCGGGCGGGTGGCCGACCTGGCGGTGCAGGAGGCGGTGCAGATGCACGGCGGCGTCGGCATGACCGACGAATTCGACGTTGGCCTGTTCATGAAGCGGGTGCGGGTGCTGAACGAACTGCTGGGCGACGCCGGCTTCCATCAGGAGCGGATGGCCCGGTCGCAGGGGTTCTAGCGGTCGGGGGCGGGGCGCCCTAAACCTCTCCCACGGGAGACACGCAGCATGACTCGCGCCAACGCGCCTCAATACCAATCCGGCTTCGGCAATCATTTCGCGACCGAGGCCGCCCCCGGGGCTCTGCCCGAAGGGCGGAACTCGCCGCAGAAGACGCCGATGGGTCTGTATGCGGAGCAGCTGTCGGGGACGGCGTTCACGGCGCCGCGGTCGGAGAACCGCCGGTCGTGGCTGTACCGGCTGCGGCCCAGCGCCCAGCATCCGGCCTATCAGCCGTTTACCCAGGGCAAGGTGCGATCCGGGCCGTTCCATGAGGCGCCGCCGTCGCCGAACCGGATGCGCTGGGACCCGCTGCCCATGCCGGCCGAACCGACCGACTGGGTCGAGGGTCTGGTCACCTATGGCGGCAACGGCGAGGCCGATGCGGGGGCCGGGACCGGCATCCATCTGTATGCCGCCAACCGGTCGATGACGGACCGCGTCTTCTACTGTGCTGACGGAGAGATGCTCATTGTCCCGCAGATGGGAGATCAGGTCTTTGTCACGGAAATGGGACGTATTGACGCCCGGCCCGGCGAGATCGTCGTCATCCCCCGCGGGGTGAGGTTCCGGGTCGAATGCACGGGGCCGATCCGGGGCTATGTCTGCGAGAATTACGGCGCGGCGTTCCGCCTGCCGGACCTCGGGCCGATCGGGTCGAACGGTCTGGCCAATCCGCGGGACTTCCTGACCCCGGTCGCCGCGTTCGAGGACGTCGACCGGCCGACCCAGTGCGTGCAGAAATTCGGCGGCCGGCTGTACGCCACCACCTTCGATCACAGCCCGCTGGATGTCGTGGCCTGGCACGGCAACAACGCGCCGTACAAATACGACACGGCCAATTTCAACACGATCGGCACGGTCAGTTTCGACCATCCGGACCCGTCGATCTTCACGGTCCTGACCTCGCCCAGCGACACGCCGGGGACGGCCAACTGCGACTTCGTCATATTCCCGCCGCGCTGGATGGTGGCGGAGGACACCTTCCGTCCGCCGTGGTTCCACCGGAACGTCATGAGCGAGTTCATGGGGCTGGTGACCGGCGAGTATGACGCCAAGGAGGGCGGCTTCGCGCCCGGCGGCGCCAGCCTGCACAATTGCATGAGCGGGCACGGGCCGGATCAGGCCTCCTATGACAAGGCGGTCGCGGCCGATCTGAAACCGGTCAGGATCAGCGACACCCTGGCCTTCATGTTCGAGACGCGGATGCCGATCCGGACCACGGAATGGGCGCAAACCAGTCCGACGATGCAACTCGATTACGATGACGTCTGGACCGGGTTCCGGAAGGGAAAAGTGGAATGAAGCGTCTTGCCATGATCGCGGCCCTGTTGATGGCCGCCGCCTGCCAGCCCGTGCCTGAAAAGGGCGACCTCGGTTACGGAAACGAGCCCGCGCCCGTGGCCGTGCCGGAAAGCGCGGCGGCGGCGGACTGCATTGCCCGCAACGGGACCATGCAGCCGGTCGGACGGATGCAGACGATGCAGTGCGTGGTCCGCTACGCCGACGCCGGCAAGCGCTGCACGGACAGCGACCAGTGCGCCGGCGAATGCCGGACGGCGGATGTCACGGCGCGGCCCGCGGAGGGCGCGGCGGTCGCCGGGATCTGTCAGGCTGACAGCAACCGGTTCGGTTGTTTCACCCGGGTCGAGGACGGCAAGGCCGAGGCCACCCTTTGCATCGATTGACCCTGCATCCGAAGTCGGACCGGCGCCGTTCCTGAACCATGAGCCTGACCGAGATCGCCGCCCTGCTGGGCCTGAACCTGGCCCTGATCGTCGCGGTGATGCTGGGCCTGTGGCTGGTCGCCTTGCGGCTGAAGGACGTCAGCTTCGTCGACGGCGTCTGGCCGCTGGGCATGCTGATGCTGGCGCTGGTCACCTTCCCGCGCACCGACGGCGATCCGATCCGCAAATGGCTTCTGATCTGGCTGGTCGGGGTGTGGGCGATCCGGCTGGGCTGGCATCTGCTGGGCCGGTGGCGGCGCAACGGGGCGGACGGCCGTTATGTCGAACTGGTCGAGAACCAGGAGAAGGCCAAGGGGTGGGCCTTCGGCAAGACCGCGCTGCTGTTCGTCTTCCTGCCGCAGGCGGTGCTGGGCTGGCTGACCTCCCTGCCGGTGCAGCTGGGGCAGGTCGCCTATGATCCGCCGGTGGGCTGGATCGGCTGGACCGGAGCTGTGCTGGCGGTGGTCGGCATCGGCTTCGAAAGCATCGGCGACGCCCAGCTGGCGGCGTTCAAGAAGGACCCGAAGAACAGGGGCAAGGTGCTGGATACGGGCCTGTGGCGCTGGACCCGGCACCCGAACTATTTCGGCGACGCCTGCGTGTGGTGGGGGCTGTATCTGATCGCGGCCGAGACCGGGCCGGGCATGTGGGCGATCCTGGGGCCGGTGTTCCTGACCTTCACCCTGACGCGCTGGTCGGGGATCGGGATTACCGAGAAGGCCACGGCGAAGTCCAAGCCGGGCTATGAAGACTATGTCCGGCGCACAAGCGCCTTCATCCCGTGGCCGCCGAAGAGAGGTTGAGGGCCACTACCGCAAGATCGGTCGAGCGCATTTCCATCCCGCGCGCCAAACGGGGGTCGCCACAGGGACGAGGAAGATGACCGCGCTCGATCACTATCATGCACGGATGCAGAGGGTGCTGGATCATATCGACCAGCATCTGGACAGCGATCTGGATCTGGAGACGGTGAGCAGCGTCGCGGCGTTTTCCAAATTCCATTTCCACCGGCAGTTCAAGGCGACGTTCGGCGTATCCCTTCACCGCTATGTCCAGCTGGCCCGCATGCGTCAGGCGTCGCACCAGCTGGCCGACGGCGAGGGGCCAAGCGTCACTGACATCGCCCTGTCCGCCGGATACGAGACGCCGGACGCCTTCGCGCGCGCCTTTCGCCAAAGGTTCGGGCAATCGCCGTCGGGCTTCCGGAAATCTCCCGACTGGGAGCCGTGGCTTCAGGCCTTCGGGCCGCTCAACAGAGCGCGGAGCAAGCTCATGCAGACCACCTTCACCCCCGATCAGGTCACCATCCGCGACGTGGCGCCGACCCGTGTCGCCAT
This sequence comes from Brevundimonas sp. Root1423, assembly GCF_001426805.1. Lineage (NCBI taxonomy): Bacteria > Pseudomonadati > Pseudomonadota > Alphaproteobacteria > Caulobacterales > Caulobacteraceae > Brevundimonas > Brevundimonas sp. Root1423. The sequence continues at coordinate 466,698 of NZ_LMFL01000023.1, read as the reverse complement.
GTTCGAACACCGCGGCGATCCCGAGACCATGGATGGGACCATCCAGCGTTTCATCGCCTGGCGACGGTCCGCCGGGCTTTCGCCCAAGACAAATCCGACGTTCAACATCTGGTATACCGAGCGTCGTCCCGCCGATCCCGCTGATTACCATATGGACCTGTGCGTCGGCGTCGACGCCGATCAGGCTATCGAGCCCGAAGGCGGGAGCGTCCGGGCCGGCGAAATTCCCGGAGGGCGGTGTGCGGTGCTGCGAGTGACTGGCGACACCCATAATCTGGAGCCCGCGGCCCTGTATCTCTACCGCGACTGGCTGCCGACAAGCGGCGAGGAGATGCGCGACTTTCCGATCTACTGCCAGCGCTTCTTCCTGGACGAACCGGAGCAGGGCGCGGCGGCGGAGCTGTTCCTGCCGTTGAAGTAGTCGCCCAACGGAAAAGCCCCCGCCGCTTGCGCGACGGGGGCTGACTCTTCCGAAGGTCGCCGGGGGTCATGAAGGCCCCGGCGTCCGGGGCTTACTGGCCCGGGTTCGCCGTCGACGGCGAGGTGTTCGGCGTGTTGGCGGTGGTCGCGCCGCCGTCGGCGTTGCCGGCTTGCTGCTCGATCATGTCGGCTTTTTCGTTCAGGGCCGTTTCAGCGGCTTCGGTCGGAGCAGCAGCAGCTTGCTCTTCCAGGGCGTCGGCCTGGACTTCAGCGGTCTTGTCGGCCTGGCTCTCGCAGGCGGCGACGCCGGCCAGAGCGAAGATGGCGGCGGAGGCGATGATCAGTTTACGCATGAGGATATCCTTCCAGAGTGGAACCTCGATAACTCTGCCGCGACGCTTCGGTTCACGGTCGCGTGAGAAAAAAGTGTTGGAACGTCAATTTTTCTCGGCGAAGGCAACCCGGGCGGCCCCCAGAAGGGCGGCGTGCTTGTGCAGGATCACGTTTGTCGGGATCGCGGCCATGTAATCCTGGAACCGGCCCTTTCGCTCGAACCGCTCGCGGAAGGGGCTGGCCTTGAGGAAGGGCAGGATGCGCGGGGCGATGCCGCCCGCGATATAGACGCCCCCCCGCGCGCCTGTAGTCAGGGCGATGTCGCCTGCCACGGCCCCGAGGATGGCGCAGAAACGGGCGAGGGTGGCGCCGCAGGGGCTGTTGGGGTTCTCCATCGCCTCGGTGGTGATCTGGGCGGGGTCGTCGATATGGCTTTCCCGGCCGTCGATCTCGGCGAGGGCGCGATGCATGTTCAGCAGGCCCGGGCCGCAGATCAGACGCTCGATCGAGACGCGGTCATAGCGGCGGCGCAGGATGCGCAGGATCTCATCCTCGACGGCGTCGCCGGGGGCGAAGCAGGCGTGGCCGCCCTCGGACGGCATGGCGATTTCGGCGCCGTGGATATCACGGGCCAAGGCCGAGACGCCGAAGCCGGTGCCGGGGCCGAGCACGGCGATGGCGGTGTGGGGCTCGCCTTCCGCCGGACCGCCCAGCGAGGCCAGCATGTCGGCGGGCACAACAGGCGCGCCCCAGGCAAGGGCCTCGAAATCATTGATCAGCCGGACGGGGTTCAGGCCCAGAGTCTGGAGTTCGGTCTCGGACACCCGCCAGGGCGAATTGGTCAGATCGATCTCGCCGTCGATGACCGGTCCGGCCACGGCGATGACGCCGCCGGTGGGCTTTACGGAGCAGCCGTCGAGAAAGGCGCGTACCCCCTCAAGGAAGGTCGGATAGGTCTCCGCCGGGAAGCTGTCGTGATGCTCCAGCACCGGCTTCCCCTCGACCATATGGGCCAGGGCGAAGCGGGCGTTGGTGCCGCCGACGTCGCCGACGAGCAGGGTCTTGTCCCAGGCGATGGTCATCTTGTTTCCCTGACGCTCGCCGCACGGCGGCTTTTTGCTTGAAGGGGTGTCATGCGTCCACCGCGCGGTCGACAACATTGGGATCGGGCGGGGTGTCGACGCGGGACGGGCCGCCGGTCGGCGCGACGAAGCAGACCGAAGCGCCCTCTTCCGCCGTACTGACGATGTGGCGGAAGGCGCCGAACAACTCGCGGCCATAGCCCCAGGACGAGCCGAGGGCATAGGTCTCGGAGCGTTGCGCGGCGGGTCGGGCGGCGAGGTCCGGCACGCCGACCGTGGTGAGGACGCCGGCGTCCGCGTCCAGGCGGATGATGTCCCCGTCGCGGACATGGGCCAGCGGTCCGCCGGCGAGGGCCTCAGGGCTGACGTGAATGGCCGCGGGCGTCTTGCCCGAGGCGCCGGACATGCGGCCGTCGGTGACGAAGGCGACCTTGAAGCCCTTGTCCTGCAGCACGGACAGGGCGGGCGACAGGCTGTGCAGTTCGGGCATGCCGTTGGCCTTGGGCCCCTGGAAGCGAAGGACGACGACGACGTCGCGGTTCAGATGCCCGTCCTTGAAGGCCTGAAGCGCGTCCTCCTGTGTTTCGAAGACGGCGGCGGGGGCCTCGACGATGCGGTTCTCCGGCTTGACGGCCGAGACCTTGATCACGGCCCGGCCGAGATCGCCCTGGACCAGACGCAGACCGCCCTCGGTGTCGAAGGGATTGGAGGCGGGGCGAAGAATGTCCGTGTCCAGACTCTCGGTGACGCCGTCTTTCCAGACCAGTTCGCCGTCGATCATGACGGGCTCCTGGAAATAGTGGTGGATGCCCTCGCCCATGATGGTGGTGACGTCGGAATGGATGTGGCCGGCATGGGCCAGCTCCCGGGTCACGAAGGCGACGCCGCCAGCCGCCTGGAAGGCGTTCACGTCGGCCGAGCCGTTGGGATAGACGCGGGCCAGCAGGGGGGTGACCGACGACAGCTGATCCATGTCGGTCCAGTCGATCAGCACACCCGCCGAGCGCGCCATGGCGACCAGATGGATGGCGTGGTTGGTGGAGCCGCCGGTAGCCAGCAGGGCGACGATCATGTTGACGACGGACTTCTCGGAGATGACGTCGGCCATCCGGCCTTGGCCGGTCCGGGCCAGTTCGACGGCGCGTTTCGCGGCGGCGGCCGTCAGGGCGTCGCGCAGGCCGGTCTCGGGATGGACGAAGGCGGTCGAGGGCAGGTGCAGGCCGCCCAGCTCCATCATCATCTGGTTGGAGTTGGCGGTGCCGTAGAAGGTGCAGGTGCCGGGCGAGTGGTAGCTGCCGATCTCGCTTTCCAGCAGGGTCTGACGGTCGACCTGGTTCTGGGCGTAGAGGGCGCGGACCCGGGCCTTCTCCGCATTCGGAATGCCCGAGGGCATGGGACCGGCGGGGGCGAAGACGACGGGCAGGTGGCCGAAGGCCAGCGAGCCCATGAACAGGCCGGGCACGATCTTGTCGCAGACGCCCAGGGCGACGACGGCGTCGAAAGCGTCGTGGGTCAGGCCGACGCCGGTCGACATGGCGATGACGTCCCGGCTGAACAGCGACAGCTCCATGCCGGGACGCCCCTGGGTGACGCCGTCGCACATGGCGGGGGTGGCCCCGGCGACCTGGGCGGTGGCGTTCACCTCGCGCACGGCGTCGCGGATGATCTGCGGGAAGCGCTCGAACGGCTGATGTGCCGACAGCATGTCGTTGTAGGCGGTGATGACGCCGACATTGGGCTGGGTCCCCGACATGGCGTTCAGCTTGTCCTTCACCGGGGCGCCGGCGAAGGCGTGGGCCCAGTTGGCACAGCTGAGCTTGGCGCGGCCGGCGCCGGAGTCGCGGGCGGCGTCCATGCGGCGGATGTAGTCGGCGCGGGTGGCTTTCGAGCGTTCAACGATGCGTGCGGTGACCTCGGCCACCACGGGGTGCAGGTTGGGCATCACGCTTTCTCCGTCCACAGAACATCGAGCGGGACGTTGGCCGCGATCAGGGCGGCGATGGGCTGGACCCGCTGATCGCCTGCGGCCTCGCGCTCGAACACGGCGCGTTTGGCGGCGCCGGTCAGGGCCAGAACGACGCGGCGGGCCTGCATCAGATACGGCAGGTTGATCGACAGCCGCTCAAGGCTCGGCGCCGCGCCGTCGCGGCCGTGGGGCACGCCCAGCACGGTGGGCGGCAGGGTCGGGGAGAGCAGGGTCTTCAGGGTCGGGCTGTTCGGGAACATCGAGCAGATATGGCCATCCTCCCCCATGCCGAGAAGGACCGCGTCGAGATGTCGTCCCTCATGGGCGAGCGCATGGGCGGCGAGGGCGGCGGCGCGGTCGACGGTGACCTCGGAATGGTAGAGCGGCACGAAGCGGGCGGCGGCGGCCGGGCCGGTCATCAGGGTCTGTTTGATCAGGGCCGCGTTGGACTCGGGCGAGGTCTCGGGGACGTAACGCTCGTCGATCAGGGTGACGGCGACCTTCGACCAGTCGAGATCGGTCTGCGCCATGCGGCGGTAGATGGGGGCCGGGGTCGAGCCGCCGGAGCCGGCGAACATGGCCTTGCCGCTTTCGGCGAGGGCGGCCGACAGGGTGTCGGTCAGGCGGACGGCGCAGGCCTCGGCCCAGCCGGCGCCGTCTGCGAAGGTTTCGATGTCACGCATCGCCGGTGTTCCACTGGCGGCCGGTGCGGGAGAGCAGATATTGCGCCTCCTGCGGGCCCCAGGTTCCGGCGGCGTAGTCCTTCGGCTTGAAGGCCGCGCCTTCCCAGGCGTCAGAGACCTCGTCGACCCATTTCCACGCCTGTTCCGCCTCGTCGCGGCGGACGAACAGGGTGGAGTCGCCGTTCAGGGCGTCGAGCAGCAAACGCTCATAGGCGATGCGGCGGCGGGGCGGTCTGGACTCCTTGTCGTTCTGGCCCCAGGACAGGGACATCTGGATCGGCTGCAGCTGCATGCGCTGGTCCAGACCCGGCTTCTTGTTCATCACCGACAGGGAGATGTCTTCCTCGGGCTGGAGGGCGATGACGAGGCGGTTGGCCTGCACCTGACCGCGGTCGTTGTCGAAGATCGAATGGGGCAGCGGCTTGAACTGGATGACGATCTCGGTGCGCTTTTCGGGCAGGCGTTTGCCCGTGCGCATGAAGAAGGGCACGCCGGCCCAGCGCCAGTTGTCGATGTCGGCGCGGATGGCGACGAAGGTTTCGGTGTCGGAGGCGGCGCCGCGTTCCTCGTCATAGCCTTTCGCCGGTTTGCCCTCGACGGTTCCCGCGACGTACTGGCCGCGGACGGTGACGCGTTCGGCCTCTTCGTGCGTGACCGGACGAAGCGAGCGCAGCACCTTGACCTTCTCGTTGCGGACCGAGTCCGGGTCGAGGTCCGACGGCGGCTCCATGGCCACGAGGCAGAGCAGCTGGAGCATGTGGTTCTGGAGCATGTCGCGCAATGCTCCGTACTCGTCGTAATAGGGCCAACGATCGCCAACCCCGACGGTTTCGCCGACGGTGATCTGGACGTGGTCGATGCTGAGGTTGTTCCACAGCGGCTCGAAAATGGTGTTGCCGAAGCGCAGGGCGATCAGGTTCTGGACCGTCTCCTTGCCGAGATAATGGTCGATGCGGAACACCTGCTGTTCGGAGAAGGCGTCAGCCACGGCGTCGTCGATCTCGCGGAAGGTCTCGAGGTCGCGACCAACCGGTTTTTCCAGCACGACCCGGTCATCGGCCTCGGCCAGTCCGGCGGCGCGCATGGCCGTGACGATGCGGGCGTAGAGCGAGGGAGAGACGGCCAGGAAGCTGGTGCAGGCGCCGTCGCCGACCTTGTCCTTGAGCGGTTTCAGGCTTTCGGCGCTCGTGGCGTCGACGGCGAGGTAGTCGAGGCGGGCCTCCATCCGGCTCCAGGCCTCATCGGACCAGGCGTCGTCGGCCTTCGCCTTGCCCTCGACCGAGGCGCGGACCTTGGCGACGTATTCGTCGCGGCTCTCATCCGAGCGGGCGGCGCCGATGATCTTCAGGCCGTCGGCCAGCAGCCCGTCATGCTCGAGGAAATAGAGCGAGGGCAGAAGCATCCGCATGGCGAGGTCGCCGCCGCCGCCGAACAGCACCAGGGCCGCCATGCGCTCTCCTTCGTTCAGGTCCCGGGCGGACCGTCAGTTTGTCTGGCCGCTTCCGCCCGCTGAGCCAAGACGTCGAGGACGTCCTGAAACACCATGTTACGGGCCCGCAGCAGCACCAGCAGGTGATAGACCAAATCCGCGGCCTCGGATGCGAGTTCCGTATCGGGGCCCGCCGCGCCGGCGAGGGCGGTCTCGACGCCCTCCTCGCCGACTTTCTGGGCGGCGCGTTTGGGGCCTTCGGAGAGCAGGCGGGCGGTCCAGCTTTCAGAGGGGTCGGCGGCGGCGCGGGCGGCGATGGTCGCCTCGAGACGGGCGATGCGGCCGAGACCCGGGGCGTCCTCGTCTCCGAAGCAGCTGATGCGGTTCAGGTGGCAGGCGTTGCCGACGGGGCGGACCTTGAGGACGAGGGCGTCGCCATCGCAGTCGGGTGTGATCGAGACGACATGCAGCCGGTCGCCCGAGATCTCGCCCTTGCGCCAGCGGCCGCCGCGCGAACGGGAGAAGAAGGTCGCTTCCTTCGAGGTGATCGTCTCGTCGAGGGCGGCGCGGTCCATATAGGCGAGCGTCAGGACCTGCAGGGTGGCGGCGTCCTGGACGACGACGGGGATCAGGCCGCCGGACTTGTCGAAATCGAGTGCGGTGGCGTCGATCACAGTCTCATCTCCTGCCCGGCGTCCGACAGGAAGGCCTTGAGGTCGGGAATGGCCAGGCTGCCGGTGTGGAAGACGCTGGCGGCGAGGGCGCCCGAGACGTCGGCCTGTTCGAAGACGTCGAGGAAGTGGGAGGCCGCGCCGGCGCCGCCGGATGCGACCAGCGGAATGGTCAGGCGCTCGCGGGCGGCGGACAGCTGGGCGATGTCGTAGCCGCGGCGGACGCCGTCCTCGTCCATGCAGTTGAGGACGATCTCCCCGGCGCCGAGGGCTTGCGCCTCGACGATCCAGTCGAGGGTGCGGCGGCCGGCGCCTCGGCTGGCGTCCGGGTCGCCGGTGTACTGGTGGACCAGCCAATCGTCGCCGGTGCGTTTCGAGTCGACGCCGACGACGACGCATTGCGAGCCGAAGCGGTCGGCCATTTCGCCGATCAGCGCAGGGCGTTCGAGGGCGGGGGAGTTGATCGACACCTTGTCGGCCCCGTGATCGAGGCAGCGCGCGGCCTGATCGACCGAGCGGATGCCGCCGGCGACGCTGAAGGGGATGTCCAGCAGCCGGGCGATGTCGCGCACCCAGCCGTAGTCGAGGGTGCGGCCCTCGGGGCTGGCGGTGATGTCGTAGAAGACCAGTTCGTCGGCGCCCTGATCGCGATAGCGGGCGGCCAGCTCCGAGGCGTCGCCCATGTCGGTGTGGTCTTTGAAGCGGACGCCCTTGACCACGCGTCCGTCCCTGACGTCGAGACAGGGGATGATGCGGCGGGCGGTCATGCGGTCGCCGCCAGGGCTTCGGCGACGGTGAAGCGGTTCTCGTAGAGAGCACGGCCGACGATGACGCCGTCGCAGCCGGCGGCGCGGGCGGCGGTCAGATCGGAGAGCTGAGACACGCCGCCGGAGGCCTGGACCCTGAGGTCGGGACGGCGGCGGGCGATCTCGCCCAGCAGCTCGATATTGGGACCTGTCAGGGCACCGTCGCGACCGACGTCGGTGACCAGCAGATGACGGGCGAGGCCGGGCGGATAGCGATCCAGCGCCGCCCACAGATCGACCTCGGCGGCTTCGGTCCAACCCTTGAGGGCGGGAATCCAGCGGTCGCCGTCCGCCTTGACGTCGATGGCGAGGGTGACGCGGTCGGCGCCGAACCGGGTCAGCCAGTCGGCGACGGCCCAGGGCTGGGACACGGCCAGAGAACCGACGACGACGCGGGCGACGCCGGCGTCCAGCAGGGCCTGCACGTCGTCGGCGGAGCGGACGCCGCCGCCGGACTGGATGCGGATGTCGATGGCGCCGGCCAGTTCGCCGATCAGGGCGTGCTGCACGGCGCGACCGGCCTCGGCGCCGTCCAGATCGACGATGTGCGCCCAGGCGGCGCCATCCGCAGCGAAGGCGGCGAGGCGCACGGCAGGCTGGTCGTCGTAGCGGGTCACTTCATCGAACTTGCCGTGCATCAGGCGGACGCAGGCGCCCTGACGCAGATCGATGGCGGGGTAGACGATCATGCCGGCATCTCCAGAAAATTCTTCAGGATGCGAGCTCCGGCCGCCGCCGATCGTTCCGGATGAAACTGGCAGCCCCAGCGATTGCCTTGGCGGACGACCGCCGGAACCGGCCCGCCATAGTCAGCCCGGGCCAAGGTCGCGGGACCGTCCGGACAGACGAAGCCATGCACGAAATAGGCGTAGGCCTGGTCCGGTACGCCTTCCAGAAGCGGGTCGTCCCTGATTTGGGACAGGCGCGACCATCCCATGTGCGGGACCGGCAGGCCGGGTCCGGGCGTGAGGGCTGTAACGCGACCCGGGATCAAGCCCAGAAGTTCGGTCCCGCCGCCCTCGTCACTGGTCTCGAACAGCAGCTGCTGCCCGAGGCAGACGCCGAGGAGGGGGCGTTGGAAAACACGGACGGCCTCGACCAGATCAAGGTCTCGGAGGCGGGACATGGCGTATCCGGCTGCCCCGACGCCGGGAAGGATCAGCCGTTCGGCCTGGGCGACCTCGTCCGGGTCGGCCGTCAGCCGCACGGTCGCGCCGAGCCGCTCGAGCGCGAACCGGACCGAGGCGACATTGCCGGCGCCGTAGGCGAGGACGGTGACTTCGGTCACAGCACGCCCTTGGTCGACGGCACGGCGTCGCCCTCGATGCAGATGGCCTGACGCAGGGCGCGACCGAAGGCCTTGTAGACGGCTTCGGTCTTGTGGTGGTCGTCGACGCCGGTGACCGAGACATGGACCGCTGCGCCCATGGCCTCGGCCAGCGAGCGGAAGACGTGGGCGGTCATGTCGGTGCGGTAGTCGCCGATGAAGGGCGTCGAAAAGGCCCCCTCAAACACCGGATAGGGGCGGCCCGACAGGTCGATGGACACCGAGGCGTTGGCCTCGTCCATGGGCAGGGTAAAGCCGTAGCGGGCGATGCCCTTGCGGTCGCCGAGCGCCTGTTTCAGCGCCTGACCGAGGGCGATGGCGGAGTCCTCGATGGTGTGGTGCGGGTCGGTGTGCAGGTCGCCCTCACAGGCGAGCCGCAGCGAGAAGCCGCCGTGGGTCGCGACCTGCTCCAGCATGTGGTCGAAGAAGCCGACGCCGGTGGCGATGGAGACCGGGCCGGTCGCGTCGAGATCGACGGCGCAGACGATGCGGGTTTCCTTCGTGTCGCGGACGGCCTGTCCCGTGCGGTGCGGACGGCTCGATGCGGAGCCGAGACCGAGCGCGGCCAACAGACGATCGTTGACCTGGGCCTTGGCCGACACCGGCAGCCGGATGCGTTCGCCCGCGCGCTCGGAGGCGACGCCCAGCCGGGCGAGGGCGGCGACGACAGCGTCCGGGTCGGCGGGACGCGCCATGATGACGGGGCCGAATCCGGGTTCGACTGCCATCTCGCGGGACAAGGCCTTGATCAGCCGCTCCCGCTCGCTCCGGACGGCGGCGAGACGTTCGCCGCTTTCCATCATCCGCGACGGATCGAGCGCCTGAAGGGCAAGGCGCACCGACACCTCGGGCACGGCCCAGGGTTCGAGCACGGCGGAGAGGCGGGCGAGGGTTCCGGGTTGGCCGAGCGCGGCGCCGACGCGGGCGCCGGCGAGGCCGTAGGCCAGCGACAGGCTGCGCAGGACGATGAGGTTTGCGTGGTCGCCGATGACGGTCGCGGCGGAGGGAGCGTCGGCGAACTCGGCCAGACCCTCGTCGACGACCAGCAGGGCGGGCGCGATGCGTTCGGCCATCTCGGATACCGCTTCCGGCGAGCCGAGGGCGCGCAGGACGACGGCGGCCACGGACGCGTCCGCGGGCGGTGCGGCGTAGAGCGCGCGCAGGGTCCGGTACGGCTCGGCCTCAGGCGCTTCAACGGCCTGACCGTCGCGGGCGGCGAGGCGGAAGACCAATTCGAGGCCGTGGGTCAGACCGCGGACGGGCAGGACGCTGTCGGCGGGGACGCCATAGACCTCGGCCATGCGGGCGGCGAGGGCGCGGGGCTCGGCGGGATAGCGGTCGAGGCCGTCGCCGCCGGCGACGAGCGGGGCGAACGGGGCGGGCAGGTTGTTCATTCGCCTGTCCTCAGATCGGCGGCGCGGGCGTGGGCCTCGAGGCCCTCCAGCCGGGCGAGGCGGGCGGCGATGGGGGCCAGTTCTGCAGCCCCAGTTTCAGAGACGCTCTGGACCGACATGGAGGTCATGAAGCTGGCGGTGGACAGGCCGCCCAGGGTGCGGGCGGCGCCGTCGGTGGGCAGGACGTGGCTGGGACCCGCGGCGTAGTCGCCCAGCGTCTCGGCCGCGAAGGCGCCGAGAAAGACCGCGCCGGCGGCGGTGATCTTCGCCACGCGATCATCGGCGTCCTCGGTCTGAAGGGCGAGGTGTTCGGGGGCATAGGCGTTGGCGACGGCGCAGGCGGTGTCGAGGTCGGCAACGCGGATGGCGCGGCCCTCGGCCAGCGAGGCGCGGGCGATGTCGGCGCGCGGCAGGGAGGGCAGTTGTTCCTCCACCTCGGCCAGGATCTCGTCGATCATCCGCTCGCTGTCGCAGACCAGCATGACCTGGGCGTCGGCGTCGTGCTCCGCCTGGCTGAGCAGGTCGGCGGCGGCCAGCACGGGGTCGGCGCGGCGGTCGGCGATGACCAGAAGTTCGGACGGGCCCGCGGGCATGTCGACGGCGGGGCCGCCGGGGCGGGCGGCGGCCTGTTTCTTCGCCTCGGCCACCCATGCGTTGCCCGGGCCGAACAGCTTGTCGCAGGGTTCGATGACGCCGTCGTCCAGCTCGGCGCCGAAGGTCAGGGCGGCGACGGCCTGGGCACCGCCGATCAGCCAGAGGGCGTCGAGGCCGGCTTCGGCGGCGGCGTAGATCATGGCGGGGTGAGGTTCGCCCGACTTCGATGGCGGGGTGACGACGACGCGGCGCCCGACGCCCGCGACGGCGGCGGGAATGGCCATCATCAGCAGGGAGGAGAACAGGGGCGCCGAGCCTCCGGGCACGTACAGGCCCGCCGATCGCAGCGGCCGCCAGACCAGACGCGAGCGGACGCCGGGGGTGATCTCGACCCAGTCGGAGTCCTCGGGACGGGTGGCCTCGTGGAAGATGCGGACGTTCTCGGCGGCGATGCGGATGGAGCGGGTGTCGGCGGGACGCAACTGGTCGCGGGCGGAGGCGACCACGTCGGATGTCAGGACGATGCGGCGGGGCGGGGCGCCGTCCAGTTTGACGCTCCAGTCGGTCACGGCCTGGCCGCCGCGCGCAGCCACGTCCTCGAGGATTTCGCGGACTGTATCAGTGACGCGGGCCTCGGTGCGCCGGCGCGGGCGGGCGAGGGCGGCGGCGCGGCCGGCGGCGTCCAGCGTGTTCCAGTCGAAACGCTTCATTACATCATCTTCTCGATGGGCAGGACGAGGATGGCCGAGGCGCCAGCGGCCTTGAGCCGTTCGAGGGTCTCCCAGAAGACGGCCTCCTGACAGACGGCGTGGACGGCGACGGCGTCGTCGCGGCCCGACAGGGGCATGACGGTCGGGGCGCCGGCGCCGGGCAGGATGGCGGTGATCTCGGCCAGCGCGGAGCGGGGCGCGTTCAGCATCACGTATTTGGCGCCCTGCGAGGAAACGACGCCGGCCATGCGCTCGATGATGCTGTCCAGCAGGTGCTGCAGGCCGGGCTCGGGCGCGACGGGCGACTTGATCAGCACCGCCTGGCTTTCGAGAACGGTCTCCTTCGCGCCGAGGCCGTTGGCTTCGAGCGTCGCCCCCGTCGAGACGAGGTCGCAGATGGCCGAGGCCAGTTTCAGGCGCGGGGCCACCTCGACGGCGCCGCGCATGGTGACGATGTCGGCCTGGACGCCCTGCGCATCGAGAAACCGGCGCAGAATCTTCGGATAGGAGGTGGCGATGCGCAGGCCGGCCAGCGACGACGGACCGTCGTAGGCCAGGGTGGGCGGCGTCGCGATCTTCAGCGTGCAGCGGCCGAAGCCGAGCGGCATCAGGACTTCGGCCACGGGGCCGCCGTTGCGCACCTCTTCCAGCACGTTCTCGCCGACGATGCCGAGGTCGCAGACGCCGTCGGCGACGAAGGTCGGGATGTCGTCATCACGCACGCGCAGCAGGTCGATGGGATAGTTTTCGACCCGGTACAGCAGGTCGTTGTTCCCCTTCACCACGCGCAGGCCGGCGTCGCGGACGAGGTCGAGGCTGCGGTCGGACAGGCGGCCGGATTTCTGCACGGCGATGCGCAGCCGGCCCTGGACGGTACTCATGTTTTTCTACTCAGGATTTGATGCGGTCGAGGACGAGGCGATAGCCTTGGTGCGGCATCTCTTTGAGGAACCGCGCAACGCGCACGACTGTGGTGGGGCTGGCGTCCGCCTCGACGGCGATCTCGCGATAGGATTTGCCGCCGGCATCGAGGAGACGGGCGACCGCCCAGCGCTCTGCGAAGGCGCGCAGTTCGGACGGCGTGCAGAGATCGGCGAGGAAGGCGTCGAGCTCCTCGCGCGACTGCAGCGAAAGCAGCGCGTCATAGAGGGCGATGCGATCCTTCGCGGCTTTGGCTAGCGCCTTGCTGGAGGGTTTGTCGGTCATTGACCGTTCCACTAGGCTGTAACATTGGAACAGTCAAGCGGATCACGCAGGGGAGGCGGCGTCCTCGTCTGACGGGGCTTCGGACTCCTGCGACCCGAGCTGGTCGATGAGGCGGGCGCGGTGTTTGGCGCCGGCGGCGCGGGCGGAGGCGGCCTGCCATTTCAGCGTTTCCGCCGCGGTATCCAAATCCTCTTCGGAGAAGGAGGGGGACTCGGGAGATATCTTCATAGGAACCGGGGAGGCGACTGCCCCATGAATGTCGGGTACCCGTCATAACCACGCGGCCGGCTACAGGTTTCCCGAAGAGTCGGGGTTTTCGGACGGGTGTGTTTTTCGTACCCCGGACCAGAGGCGGCTGCGGCCACGCGGAAAACCGGATACAGGGCCTGAATGGCGAACAGGGTGCTCATCATCGGCGCGGGACACGCGGGCGGCACGGCGGCGGCGTTGCTGCGCCAATATGGCCATGAGGGGCCGATCGTTCTGGCGGGCGAGGAACCGGCGGCGCCCTACCAGCGCCCGCCCCTGTCCAAGGCCTGGCTGAAGGGCGAGGCGGATCTGGAGGCGCTGCTGCTGCGCCCCGAGAGCTTCTATGCGGAACACGCGATCGAACTGAGGACCGGCGTGACGGCGACCGGGATCGATCGGGCGGCGCGGACGGTGGCCTTCGCCGATGGAACGGTCGAGCCGTATGACGCCCTGATCCTGGCGACGGGTTCGACAGCGCGGCGGCTGGCCATTCCGGGGGCGGACCGGCCGGAACTGATGGAGTTGCGGACGCTGGCCGACGCGGAACGGCTGAAGGCGGCGCTGGGGCCGGGGCGGCGGCTGGCCATCGTCGGCGGCGGCTATGTCGGGCTGGAGGCCGCGGCCTCGGCGCGGGCGCTGGGCGCCGAGGCCGTCGTGATCGAGCGGATGGACCGGGTGCTGGCGCGGGTGGCGTCAGAGGCGCTGTCGACCTTCTTCACCGCCCGTCATCGCAGCGAGGGCGTCGAGATCCTGACCGGAGCGGAGGTGACGGCGTTCCAGGACGCGGGGGTCCGGCTGGCGGACGGCCGCTTGATCGAGGCGGATGCGGTGCTGGTTGGCGTGGGCGCGCTCGCCGCCGACGACCTCGCGCGCGCAGCCGGTCTGGACTGCGGCAACGGCGTGGTGGTGGACGAGCACGCACAGACCTCGGATCCGGCGATCTGGGCCGTCGGCGATATGACCTTCCGGCCCATTCCGGTGCATGGCGGGCGGCGGCATCGGCTGGAGAGCGTCCCGAACGCGCTGGAACAGGCGAAACAGGCGGCGTCCGCGATCGTCGGGCGCGCGGCGCCGACGCCCGAGGTTCCGTGGTTCTGGTCGGACCAGTACGACCTCAAGCTTCAGATCGCCGGCCTGCCGGACGGCGCGGACCGTCAGGTCGTGCGTGGCGATCCAGGCGTGATTGGCGATGGCGCCTCGTTCGCCGTCTTCCATCTGCAAGGCGACAGGATCCTGTGCGTCGAGGCCGTCAACGCGCCGGCGGAATTCATGGCCGGGCGGATGATGATCGGCAAGGCGACGCCGGTCGACGCGGCGAAGCTGGCCGATCTGTCGGTGTCGATGAAGATGGTCGCCGCCGGCTAGCGGATCGCGGCCCTGGGCTCTTCGGCGGGGGCGGCCAGCCGGTCCAGCAGGGCCGTCATCGCGACGGGCCGGCCGATCAGATAGCCCTGGGCCAGATCGCAACCCATGCCGCGCAGCAGCGCCAGGGCGGTCGGGGTCTCGACGCCTTCGGCCGTGACCTTGAGGCCGAGGCCGTGGGCCAGGTCGATGGTGGATTTCACCAGCAGGCCGTCGCGGGCCGAGTTATCGAGACCGAGGATGAAGCTCTTGTCGATCTTCAGCTCGTCGGCGCGGATCCGCTTCAGATAGGCCAGGGACGACAGGCCCGAGCCGTAGTCGTCCAGCGAGACGGATATGCCGGCGTCGGCGAACCGGTCGACGATGCGCAGCGCCATCTCGGGATTGTCCATCACGGCCGTCTCGGTGATCTCGAAACAGAGATCGGCTCCCGAGGTCGCGACCTCGTTGACGGCGAAGTCGGCGAAGCTTTCGTCGGACAGCAGGCGGCCCGAGATGTTGACGGAGACGGTCAGGACGTGGCCGGCGGCGGCCATGGTCTTCTGGTCCTCGATGGCGCGGCGGATGGCCCATTCGGTCAGGGGGCGGATGTGGCCCGTCTCCTCGGCCATGCCGATGAACAGGTCAGGCGAGACGGCGCCCCGACGCGGATGCGTCCAGCGCATCAGGGCCTCGACGCCGGTGATCCCCTGGGCCCGGAAATCGTATTTCGGCTGATAGGCCAGGGAGACCTCGCCGTCGGCGAGCGCAGTCATCAGTTCAGAGATCAGCGACAGATTGCCGGCGGGATCGCCGTAGGCGACCTCGTCGAAGGCGCCGGCCGTGCGCCGTGCGGCGCGGGCCTGATCGAGGGCGATGGCGGCCCGGTCGACGGGCGAGGTCAGGTCGGACCCGGCCGCGCCGTGACCCGCCACGCCGGCAGTCAGGGCGATGTCGACCGGTGCGCCGTTGACGTTGATCGGCGCCTGCGCCGCGGCGGCCAGATGCTCGGCGGCCTCCAGCGCTTCAGCCTTGTTTTTTGCGATGATCACCAGCCCGAGCGCGCCCGCGCCAACCCGGGCCATGGGAGCGCCGTCGGCGAGGGCCGACAGCCGGGCGCCGAGCACGGCGAGCAGCCGGCCCATGGAGTCATAGCCGATGGCGTTGCGGACGACCTCGAAGCGGTCGACGCCGAACAGGACCACCCAGGCGTCGGCGTGGCCGCCGGCCTGGCGTTCAAGCGACAGGCGGTTGGGCAGGCCCGTCTCCTGATCGTGCAGGGCCATGTGTGTCAGCCGGGCCTCGCGGTCCTTCAGGTCGCCGATCATCACGTTGAAGCTGGTGGCGAGACGACCGATCTCATCCGCCGAGGTGACGGGGGCCTCGACGTATTCGCCCTGCTGCAGACGATGGACGGCCGCGTCCAGGGCGGTGATGGGTTTGGTCAGGCCGCGCGAGAGAATCCAGGTGCCGCCCATGAGCAGGGCCAGGCCGGCGGCGCCGATCGCGGTCAGCCACAGGAACAGGGAATCGTAAGCCTTCATGGCCCGGTGCAGCGGATAGGTCAGCACCAGGGCCGCCCGGGCGGTCGGGTCGAAACTCGGCAGGGCGTGCGCCAGCTGCATCGACGGACCCTCGCCGGTCTCGACGGTGACAGGCTGACCCATCGAAGCCTGAGACGGGTTCAGAACGACGGCGGCCGACAGGGGGATGGCCGAGAGGCGCTCCAGATTGCGCATCTGCACGGCGTCAAGGCGTTCGGCGAAGACCACCCATCCGATCAGGACCGGCGCGTTGACGGGGGCGGCGACGACCTGGAACGGCTGACCGCCGATGGTCAGGACGCCGCTTTCCAGTCCGCCGGAATCGAGACCCTTGAACAGGGCGTCCAGGGCGGCTTCGTCCGGGGTGACGCCTGTCGATGTGGCATAGCCGTCGACGCCGAGGATCAGGGCGCCGTCGACGCCCTGACGAGCGCGCAGATTGTCCAGCGCCGACCGCACCGTGGGCGCGTCGTCCGTGGCGACCGCTTCGCGGAAGCCGTAGTCCTGGGCCAGAACAGCCGCGCCCTGACGCAACTGGGCGGACCGGGCCTCCCACAGCTGGCCGTAGACGGCGCCGGCTGATGTCATCTCGTCGCGAACCATATGGCGCGCGCTGCTGGTGACGGCGGTGACGACGGCGACGGCGCTGAAGATCAGGGCGAGGCCGAAGAGCCCCATGTAGAGCAGGGTCAGGCGGGTCCGCAGATTGCGGAAGGTCAGCAGGCGCTGGACCAGCCCGAACAGTTTCATCGCGCGGCCGCCCGTGCGCTGAAGTCGCCCGAGACTGTGCGGCGCCCCGCAGCGGCGGCGACGGTCAGGGTCTGGGATATCTCGTTGCCGCGGCCCGCGAGACGCGGATGCCAGACGCGCAGGGTAGCCCCGCCCGCGGGGACGCCGCGCAGAACCGCGTCGCCGGTGGAGTCGGTCTTCATCGCCCAGGGCGTGTCGACGACCTTGATGTAGGCCAGCATCTGATCGTGGATGTTGCAGCCGAGGGCGGCGACGCCGGCGTTGGCGAAGACATGGCTGCGGGTCTCGTCGCGGCCGTACAGCTCAAGTTCGAAACGGGCCCCGCGCGAGAAGGAATAGACGTGGTGCCGGACCCGATCGAGATTGGGAAAGGCGACGGTCCCACCGACGGGCGCGATCAGGACATAGGGCTGGAACTGGACGTCCTGCTGGGCGACGCGCAGCGCCCAGGGGAAACGGATAGGTCCACGAGGCACGCCGGCGGCGGGATGCACGGTCACCACAGCGTCCCGGACAGGCCGTCCTGCCGCGTCGCGCACGCTCACCGTCAGGTCTCCGGCAAGGGCCGGAGCTGTGTACGAAAGCGCAATAAGGAGAGCGAGGAGGAAACGCATCCGTCCGCTTGTACGAAACCAAGATGAAATCGAGGTAAATCATAATTCTCTGCGGAATTACTCACCGTTAGTCCGCTTTTCGCCGTGGCGCTTACAGTCAAGCTAGGTCGCCTTTACTCCTGCTTAACCACGATTTCGTATCGCCGGTATCCGCAGCTGGAGACCCTAAAGTGAACCGAAGAGCCATCGCACTGACGCTGTTGCTCTCGGCTGCGGCCGGGGGCGCCCACGCCCAGTCCTTCATTCCGGACGCCCGCAGCGGCGGGAAACTGCTGCTGACCGGCGGCGTTTCGACGATCGAAGGGTCAGGCGGGGGCGGCATCGCGACCTGGGCCACGGTCACCGGCTATGGCGAGGAAGACGGCGTCGGGGGCAACGCCCACGCCACCTTCATCGACCTGCCCGACTATCAGTTTCGCACGGCGGGCGTCGCGATCGGTCTGTGGGACCGGGTCGAGCTGTCAGCGGCGCGGCAGGAGTTCGACACCGGCGACACGGGCGCCCTGCTGGGGCTGGGTCAGGGCTTTACCTTCACCCAGGACGTCATCGGGGCGAAGGTCAGGCTGACGGGCGACGCCGTCTATGATCAGGACCGGTGGATGCCGCAGATCGCTGTCGGCGTTCAGCACAAGCAGAACGATCAGGGCGCGATCATCACGGCCGTCGGCGGGCAGGACGATCAAGGTACGGAGTTCTATGTCGCGGCGACGAAGCTGTTCCTGGCGCAGAGCGTACTGGTGTCGGGAACGGTGCGGTACACAAACGCCAACCAGACGGGCCTCCTCGGCTTCGGCGGCGACGCCAATGACGACCGCGAGGCCCAGTTCGAAGGGTCGGTCGGCTGGCTGTTGAGCCGTAATCTGGTCGTGGGCGCCGAATACCGGACCAAGCCGGACAATCTGTCGTTCGCGTCGGAAGACGACTGGTTCGACGTCTATGCCGCCTACGCCGTCAACAAGCATTTGTCCGTGACGGCGGCCTGGGCCGACCTGGGCTCCATCGCCACCTTCGACGACCAGCGCGGCGTCTATATTTCCCTGCAGGCGGGCTTCTGATGATCAACCGATCCGTATTCACCGCCGTTCTGGCCGGCTCGCTGTTCGCCGCCGGCGCGGCCGCAGCGCAGGATCCGGCCCACCACCCCGGCGAGGAAGCCGTCGACGCCTATGCCGTCGCCGACGCCAATGCCGGCGCGACTCCCTTCACGGGCACGGCGATGTTCGAGGCCTTCCACGGGCAGCCGGGTATCGACCGGATCGTCGACAGCATGCTGGATCAGGCGAAAGCGGATCCGCGCACGGCCGGCATCTTCGTCGCGACCGACATGGTCAGGCTGCGGCGGACCATCAAGGAGCAGTTCTGCTACGTGCTGGGCGGCGACTGCGGCTACACGGGCCGGTCCATGGTCGACGCGCACGACGATCTGGGTCTGCAGCCGGCGGACATGGGGGCGTTGGTCGAGCATCTCCAGAACGCCATGGCGGCCGAAGGGGTGGCGTTCCACATCCAGAACCGGTTCCTGGCCAAACTGGCGCCGATGCGGCGGGATATCGTCACCCGCTAGGACCACACGGAACAATATTGCGACTTATTCGCAATTCTCATTGCGTCGTCCGGCAAAGCTGATATTGCGACCTGATCGCAACTCCAGCCTCCCCGGACTGACCCTATGACCTCCCGCGCTGACGCCCTTCGCGCCCTTCTGTTCGCCTCCAGCGCCGCCGGAATGCTGATGGCCGGTCCCGCTCTGGCCGAGCCGGGGCCTGACGGAGAGCCGCAGGAAGCGACGACGCTGGAGACCATCACGGTCGACGGTCGCCCCGTTAAGCGCGAGCCGACCAGCCCCGAGTTCGTGGCGCCGCTGGTCGACACCCCGCGGTCGATCACCATCATTCCGCAGCAGATCATTGAACAGACGGCGGCGACCTCGCTGCAGGACATCCTGCGCACCTCGCCGGGCATCACCTTCGGCGCCGGCGAAGGCGGCCAGCCGCTGGCTGACCGGCCTTTCATCCGCGGTCAGTCCTCCGGCAACAACGTCTTCGTCGACGGCATTCGCGACAGCGGCGGCCAGCAGCGCGAGGTGTTCAACCTCGAACAGGTCGAGGTCATCAAGGGTCCCGACAGCGTCCATTCGGGCCGCGGCTCGGGCGGCGGGAGCATCAATCTGGGCTCCAAGTCTCCGCGACTGACCGACTTCACCCGCTTCGGCCTCGGCGCCGGAACCGACGGCTATCTGCGCGCCACGGTCGACCAGAACTGGCATTTGGGCGAGACGGCCGGCCTGCGCATCAACCTGATGGGCTCGGAGGGCGCCGTGCCCGGCCGCGATACGGTCGACTATGACAAATGGGGCCTCGGGCTTTCGCTGGCCGCGGGTCTGGGCACGTCCACGACCGGGACCTTCAGCTACTATCACCTGACGTCGAACCAGATGCCCGACTACGGCATCCCGCTGTTCACCAAGACCGGCGTGCGCACGACGGACAGCGGCATTCTGGATGTGCCGTACAACAGCTTCTACGGGCTCAAGGACAGGGACTTTCTGACCAATACGGTCGACACCTTCACCTTCGATTTCGAGCATGCCTTCAGCGAGAACCTGATCCTGCGGAACGTCAGCCGTTATTCCGAGACGCTGAACGACTACATCGTCACCAACCCCGGCGACGGCGGCGCGGCCCAGCTGATCGGCGGCGAATGGTGGATGAAGCGCGCCACCAAGTCGCGCTGGAACCCGGTTACGACAGTCGCCAACGTCACCGACCTGCGCGGTTCGTTCACGACGGGCGGGATCGGCCATGAGTTCGACCTCGGGCTGGAGTTGGCCACCGAGAAGAACAGCAACGCCTCGTATTCGACCTTCACCACGGCGGGCTCGGCCTGTCCGGTCGGGTTCGTGATGTCGGCGGCGAACCTCGCCAACCTCGGCGCCGGCGACTGCACCCGCGTCTATGCGCCGAACACGGACGATTCCTGGGCGGGCGTCATCAATCGCGGGCCGATCAGCAAGAACGTCACCGACACGGTCGGCGTCTATGCGCTGGACAGCATCAGCCTTACCTCAAGCCTGATCCTGAACCTCGGCGTCCGCTGGGACCAGTATACGGTCAACGGCGCAAATCTGACCGGGACGCAGGCGAACGGCGTCTGGACCCTGAACGGCCAGGCCGCGGCTACGCCGGGCATTGTCGTCCTGCCGGAGCGCCAGTGGGACTTCGTCAACTACCAGATCGGGCTGGTCTACAAGCCGACCGCCAACTCCAGCGTCTATGCATCGTTCGCCACGGCCTCGACCCCGCCCACGCTGTCGGCGGGCGACCAGAACGCCTCGGGCGGCACGGGAACCGGCAATCTGGTGACGACGGTGCTGGACCCGGAAGAGTCGACCAATTTCGAAATCGGCGCCAAGGCCAATCTGTTCAACGACCGCCTGGCCCTGTCGGCGGCCGCCTTCATGCTGAAGCGCGAGAACGCCCAGATCCAGACCGCGCCCGGCGTCTATGAGCAGGCCGGCGAGGCCGAGGTGAAGGGGATCGAACTGGGCGTGTCCGGCAACATCACCCGTCAGTGGCAGGTGTTCGGCGGATATACCTGGATGGACAGCGAGCTGGTCTCGGGCGCCTACAACAACGTCAACGTCGGCGATCCGCTGGCCAATACGCCCGAGCACACCTTCAGCCTGTTCTCGACCTATCGCGTGACGCGGGCCCTCAGCCTGGGCGGCGGCGTCTACTATGTCTCCGACAGCTTCGGCGGCAACCAGGGCGGCGCAGGGGGCGGGGCCAACCGCATCTATGCGCCGGAATACACCCGCGTGGACCTGTTCGCCTCGTATGACCTGACCGACACGGCCTCGCTGCAGCTGAACGTGCAAAACGCGACGGACGAGGAATACATCATGCGCACCAACGGCGTGCACCACGCCGATGTGGCGCCGGCCCGTCAGGCCATCCTGACGCTGAATCTGCGCTACTAGGCCATTCGCCCGAGGGCCGATTAGCGTAGAACCCGGGTTCAGGCGTCTCCCCGATGGCCTGACCCGGGTTTTTCCGCGTCCGGCATTTCCGGCGCGACCCAAGGAGGCGGTGCATGCTGCTGCATATTCCAGGCGTCTTCACCAAGGACGAGGTCGCGGCCTTGCGCGCGCGTCTGGACGCGGGGCCATGGGTGGACGGGAACGTCACCTCGGGCCACCAGTCGGCGGGGGCCAAGGTCAACCGCCAGCTGCCCGAGGACTGCGCCGAGGCGCTGGATGTCGGGGCGCTGATCCGGCAGGCGCTGAACGCCAATCCGATGTTCGTGTCTGCGGCCCTGCCGCATACGGTCTTTCCGCCGCTGTTCAATCGCTATGAGGGCGGCGAGCGGTTCGGCCTGCACGTCGACAACGCCATCCGCCAGCGGGGCGCTATCCGCATCCGCAGCGACCTGTCGGCGACGCTCTTCCTGTCCGAGCCCGACGACTACGACGGCGGCGAACTGGTCATCGAGGAGATGTACGGCCCGCAGAGCGTCAAACTGCCGGCCGGGGACATGGTGCTGTATCCGTCCAAGAGTCTGCATAGCGTCACGCCGGTGACGCGCGGGGCGCGGGTCTCGAGCTTCTTCTGGATCCAGAGTCTGGTGCGCGACGACGCGGACCGCGAGACCCTGTTCCGGCTGGACGTGGCCATCCAGCGGGTCAGCGCCGACAAGGGGCCGCAGGATGCGGCGGTGCTGGAGCTGACGGCGGTCTATCACAACCTGCTGCGGCGCTGGGCCGAGGCTTGAACAAACCCATCCGTGCATCCCGGCGAAAGCCGGGACCCAGTGCTTCGGGTGAGCGGTCTTGCAGTTGAGATCAATCACTTGTCCTGAAGCGCCGGCGTTACGCTGGACAGGTCTGGGTCCCGGCTTTCGCCGGGATGAGCGGAATCGCTAGTAGACATCCCGGCGGTAGCGGCCCGTTTCGGTCAGTTCCGCCAGACGTTCGGCGCCCAGCGCGTCGGTCAGCGCCGCCTGAACCCCCTTCGACATGCCTTCCAGACTGCCGCAGACGAGGATGGCCGCGCCGCGGTCGACCCAGTCCCTCAGCGTATCGGAGTGCTCGGCGATCAGCGCCTGCACATAGCGACCGTCGGCGGCGTCGCGCGAGAAGACGCGGTCGAGGCGGGTCAGGTCGCGGGTCCTGAGGGCCGTCTGAAGCTCGTCGTCGAGGAAGGCGTCATGGGTGCGGGTGCGCTCGCCGAACATCAGCCAGGCGCCGCCGTGGGACCGACCCGCGCGGGCCTTCCAGTGGGCGCGCAGACCCGCCAGACCGGTGCCGTTGCCGATCAGGATCAGCGGCGTCCCGGCCGCCGGCCCATGGAAGCTGCGGTTGGCGCGGATGCGCATGTCGACATCAGCACCGAGGGCGAGATCGTGCGTCAGCCAGCCTGAGGCGAGGCCCGGCGAGCCGTCCGGCCGGGTCATGCGGCGGACGATGAAATCGGCGCGACCATCGGAGGGCAGGGAGGCGACGGAGTATTCACGGCTGCCCGGGTCGCTTCCGTCGGCGGCGGGCGGCAGGCCGATCTCGGCGATGTCGCCGGCGGTCCAGACCGGGTCGTGGCCCGCGGGTGCAAAGCCCAGCAGCCAGGCCTCGCCGCCGGGGCTGCCCGGATTGAGATGGCGGCGCTCGACCAAGGTCCAGCGGTCGTAGGCGGGCGGCGTCCAGTCCGCCTGGATCGTCGAGCCGGTCAGCAGGCCCAGCTGATGCTGCCAGTGCCGGATGGCGCCGGCGTCGCCGTTGTCGACCTCGACGCGGTCGAACAGGGGCTCGGCGCCCGAGCGCTGCAGCCAGCCGTCCAGCGCGCGGCCGAAGCCGCAGAAGTCGGCATAGGTGCGGTCGCCCAGCGCCAGCAGACCGTAGCTCAGGCTCGACAGATCGGCGGGCGCGCTCATGGTCTGGCGCATGAAGCGGGATACGCCGTCGGGGGCGTCGCCCTCGCCGGTGGTGGAGGCGACGATCAGCAGGCGGCCCGCCTGGCTGAGCGCCGCGGCGTCCAGCTCGCCCAGCGGCACGACGCGGGCGCCGGTCCCGGCGTCGGACAGGCTGCGCGCCGTCATCCAGGCCAGTTCCTCGGCGAGCCCGGTCTGGCTGGCGAAGGCGACCGTGACGGCGTCGGCGCCGGAGGCGAGCGCACCGGCGCGTTCCGTGGCGGCGCGACGGGCGCGGGCGCGGCTCCAGGCGACGGCGGCGACCACAAGCAGCCACAGGCCCACGGCGACGGCCGTCCACAGCCAGCGTTCGGGATCGGCGGTCACGCGCCCTCGGCGGCCATGGCGGCGAAGGCCGGGGAGACGATCTCGATCGACCCGGTCCCGGTGCGGATGACGAAGGCGGCGGCGATGTTCAGGGCCTCGGCGTACGCCGGACCTTCCTCAGGACCCATGACCGTGAGGGCGGTCGCCATGGCGTCGGCGTACAGGGCGGTGTCGGCCAGCACGGTCACCGAGGCGACGCCGTTGTCGATCGGTCGGCCTGTGTGGCCGTCGATGGTGTGGCTGTACGTCCGGCCCTGACTCTCGAACCGGCGGACCCAGTCGCCCGAGGTGGCGACGGCCATGTCGAACAGGGCGGCGGCGGTACGGGGCGCCGGGGTTCCGGGCGCCTGTTGCAGCTCGACCCACCACGGATGACCGCCAGGCTTGACCCCGGCGCCGCGCAGCTCGCCGCCGATCTCGACCAGATGGTGGACGGCGCCCATGGCGGTCAGGCGTTCGGAAACCTTGTCGACGGCGTGGCCCTTGGCGATGCCGGACAGGTCCAGCTTCAAGCCGCCCGGCTGCTGGATGGCGCGGGCTTCGCGGTTCAGGCGCAGGGCGCCCCAGCCGCTGACGGTGAGAGCCGCAGCGATGTCTTCATCGGTTGGCGCATCCGGGCGGGGCCCCGGAGGGCCGAAGCCCCACAGGTCGACGAGCGCGCCCAGCGTCGGGTCAACGGAGCCGTTGGTGTCGTCGGCCAGATCCAGCGCGGTGTTCAGCAGGGTCCAGAACGGCTCGGACACCGCCCAGAACCCGGCCGGCGCGGCGTTGAACCGGGCCAGTTCCGAGGTCGGGTCCCAGTGACTGAACAGGGCGACGATCGCCGCCAGTTCTTCCTCGATCGCGCTCTGGAAGAGGGCGCGCGAGGGCCCCGGCGGCGGGACCAGCCGGACGGCCCAGCCGGTCCCCATGCTCTCGCCGGCGAAGTCCCACAACAGGTCGGACGTCGGCAGTTCGGGCGTCCGGCCGTGGACCGGAATCAGGACGCGGTTCTCCGGCTGCGCTGCCGCCTCGCCGATGGTGATCGGCGGCGGGGCGGCGCGGGAGTCGGGCGGTGTTCCGGTCAGGGCAGGACTTCCACGGCGCCGTTGTAGGCGGCGCTGGAGGCCATCTGCGAACCCGAGGCGGGCGTGCGCACCGAGGCGTTTATCCAGTACATGCCGGGCTCGGGCCAGGTGACGGTGAAGGAGCCGTCGGCGCCCGTGCGGACCGTCATCTCTTCCGGATTGTCGCGATAGCGCGTGCCGCCGCGGGCGATGGTCACTTCCAGATCAGCGGCCGGCTGGCCGTCGCGGACCAGTTTGAAGGTCGCCGCCTCGCCCGCCGCCAGATCGTTGGGATGGGTGACGGGCAGCAGTTCGATGCCCTGGCCGGTCGCGGTGATGGCCGAGGGCTCGCCCAGGGTTACGAAGGTTTCGGTGCGGCTGTTCGAGCGGGTGGCGACCACGTCGGTGGCGTCGGCCGGAATGTTGGCGGCCATGTCGGCCTCGGCGCCGCGCCAGCGTTTGGCCTCGCCGCCCTGTTTGTACGTGACCATGACGCCGCCCGAGACGTTGGCGATCCGCCAGGTGCCGGCCTGGGTCAGGTGCAGGTCGAAGGTCGAGCGGTATTTGCCGGTCATGGCGTTGACCGGGGCGGCGCTCGAACCGTCCGGGGCGGTGATGACAAGACCGGCCATGTTCATGGCGGCGTGGTCGGCGATGAACACCCCGTTCGACATGCCGGCGTCGAAGCCGACCCAGGCGTCCGTGCCCGACAGGACGGTCGAGGTCGGGGCCAGCCAGGCCCGGTGGGCCTGGGCCGACATCGGCAGGGCGAAGGCGGCGAGGGCGGCCAGCAGGGCGATGCGCTTCTTCATGGTTCGGTTCCTTAGCGGGTGACGGCGACGCTGACGGCGCCCAGTTCGGTGGAGCCCGCGCCGCGGGCGGTGTTGGCGGCGCCCCAGCGGAAGGGCACGCGGACGGCTTCACGGCCGCCCAGTTCGCGGGCCGCCTCGACGACCATGACGTAGTCGCCGGCGGGCATGTCGCGCAGGCGGGCGGCGGGGATCCTGACGGCGTGACGGCCCGGGGCCTTGGTCGCGCTGGAGACGCCGTCCATGGGCAGGCTCAGCGAGCGGCCGCCGCGCCGCCACCAGGTGCGCATGTCCTTGAGCCAGTCCTTGCCCTCGGCGACGTTGGAGACCTCGTACCAGACGGCGACGGTGCGCACGGGGGTGTTGTCGGGGCGCTCAATCCAGACGGCGACATAGGGGCGGTGATAGGCGGCGACCGACAGGCGCGGCACCTCCACGGACACCGTGATGTCGGCGGCCAGGGCGGGGCCCGCGACGGCGGCGGCGGCTGTGGCGGTGAGGATCAGGGGAAGCTGGCGCATCGGTTACTCAGTGAATGAACAGAAGGGCGATGACGGCGGGTATCAACAGACCAAGGCCAAGCAGGGGCCAGGTCGAGGGTCGCTGGCGGGCGTGCAGCCAGGTCAGGCCGAAGCCGGTGACGGCGAAGACGATGCAGGCGGCGGCGAAGACGTCGATGAACCAGTACCAGACCGGTCCGGTGTTGCGGCCCTTATGCAGGTCGTTCAGCCAGGCGATCGCGCCGCGCGTGGTGCGTTCGCGCAGGGCTTCCCCGGTGGCGCGGTCGATGGTCAGCCAGCCGTCGCCGCCGGGCTCGGGCAGGGAGATGTAGACCTCGTCGGCGGTGGTCTCGGTCGCGCGGCCGTCGACCTGGACCTTGAAGGTCTCCGACGCCCAGCGCGCGACGGCGGCGGGAACGGGGTCGGTGGTTTCCTCGGGCAGTTCGGCCAGACGCGCCAGCAGGGGCGCGGGCAGCTGGCCGGTCTGTTCGACAGTCGCCGGGGTCGCCGGGATCTGGGCGGCGTGGTTGAGGGTGATCCCCGTGATCGCGAACAACAACAGGCCGATCAGGCTGACGGCGGCCGAAATCCAGTGCCACTGGTGAAGTTGCTTCAGCCAGAACGACCGCTTGGCGTTCAGGGCCGGCTTGGGCTTTGCGGGGGCGGCGTCAGTCACCACCGGCTTGTGCCGAAGTTGCGAACGATTTGCAATGGCTTCAGGCCGCGAAGTCAGCGCGACAGTCTGACGCCGATCGACAGGGTGCGGGGCGGGCCGAAGCTGGCGACCCCTGTTCCGGTCTCGGCGGTCTCGATCTCGGCGTCGAACAGATTGTCGGCGGCGAGCCAGAGGGCGGCGGACGGGGTCATCGCCCATTCGGCGCGCAGGTCGACCGTGCCGGCGGCCTCAAGGACGCGGCTGTTCAGGTCATCCTCGAAGCGGCGGCTCTCCCAGCGCAGGTCGGCGGCGAGGCTGAGCCGGTCCATCGGCCGCCAGTCGGCGCCGGCGACGGCGCTCCAGATCGGGGCCTGGGCCGGACGCAGGCCGGTCAGTTGCGGCGCCTGTATACCGCCGTCGACACGGGCGTCGGTGGCGGAGAGGGCCGCGCGCAGGGACAGGGTGTCGGTCAGGTCAAACCGGCCGTCCAGCTCGACGCCGGTCGCCTCGATGGTTCCGGCGTTCTGTCGTTGGCGTAGCACCCCGCCCAAGGGCACGAAGCCGGCGCGGGGGAAGGTCGCGGGTCCCTGCCCGATGGTCACATTGACGACGGCGTCCTCGATCCGGTTCCAGAAGGCCGTCGCGGTCAGGGAGGCGCGGTCACTGGTCCAGGCCCAGCCTGTCTCGACGCCGGTCAGGCGTTCGGGCTCCAGCGCCGCATTGGCCTCGGTCAGGTCGTTGCCGACGCGGAAGGGGCGGTGCAGCTCGTTCAGGGTCGCGGGCCGGAAGCCGGTGTAGGCGGCGAGGCGCAGGGCCTGCCCGCCCGCGATATCGCGGCGCGCGGCGAGGCGGGCGCTGACCACCTCGCCCGAGCGATTGGGGTCGGTCTCATCGAGCGTCGGCAGGCCGGTGGCGAGGTCGCGTTCGAGCCGGCGGCCGTTTTCGTTGCGCCAGCCGTCGTAGCGCAGGCCGCCTGCGACCAGCCACGGCCCGCTGTCCCATGCGCCCTCGGCGTAGACGCCGGCGACCGAGGTTTCACCTCCGGCCACGCGGTCCCGGGTGAAGGCGCCGGCCATGTAACGGAACAGTTCGTGGGTCTCGCCCTCGTTGAAACGGGCGTCGGCGCCGAGTTCCCATTCGACCCGCGCGATGCCTGTGACGACGATCCGGCGCACGGCGGCGTTGACGCCCCAGCCGGTGGCGGGGGTTTCGTACTGGTCGTTGGCGGGGGTGGTCGTCGCCCGGTCGGCGGAGACGGCGACCGAGGTATTGGCCAGATCGCTCTCGCGCCGCCACGCCTGAAGCCGCCAGCCGGGGCGGTCTGCGCGGGGCTGGAGGGCCGCCGTGGCGGAGAGCAGGGAGCCGCTGGCGGTCGCGCGGGCCCCGGCGAGACCGGAACCGCGATCCTCCTCGAAGGTCGAGGCGCGAAGGGAGAGGACCGCAGCGGCGAGGGGCAGGTCCGCGCGCAGGGCGGCGCTGCGGACGTCGAGGTCGAGCGGCGTGTCGGCGGTCCCCGCCGAGGCGCCGCGTACGGGCACGTAGCCGTCGCTGGTTTCGTACAGGCCGGAGGCGACGATCCGGACCGGGCCGACGGTCGTCGCGCCGGAACCCGACAGACGCGCCCCGCCGTGTTCGGCGATGGAAGCGTCCAGTACCGAGCCGGCGTCGCGCTCGCGCAGGGAGATCACGCCTGTCAGGGCCCCGGCTCCATACGGGCCCGCGCCCGATCCACGGACGATGTCGAGGCCGGACAGGCTTTCCGTGGGAACCTGGGACCAGATCACCCAGCCGCCGAATGGATCGTTCATCGGGACGCCATCGAGGGTGACCAGCGTCCGCCCGGCGCCCGACGGCGCGATGGCGCGCAGGGATATGCCCTGGGTGGTCGGATTGGCCGCCAGGCTGGAGTTGCGCCGGAACAGGGACACGGCCGGCACGGTCGCCAGGGCTTCATCCAGCCGCTGTTGCGCGCGCAGATCGTCCGCATCCAGACGAACGACGGAAAACGCCGCCTCTCCCCCTGAGGGCGGCAGCCGCGCGCTGGTGACCACGACATCGGGAAGCTGGGGCGGCGGCGGAATCTGCATGTGTCCCACCTAGGCCAGACGGCCCCGCCGGGTTCAAGCCGCTTCGGCCGCCGGCGTGCGTGACGCGACGTCGCTGAGCACCGTGCGGATGGCGTTCAGCAGGGCGTCGGGCTCGATCGGCTTCTGCGAGACGCCGTCCATGCCGGCGGCGACGTATTCCATCTCGTCCCGGGGATCGGCGTTGGCGGTGAGGGCGAGGATCGGGATGCGGCTGACGGGGCCGGGCAGGGCCCGGATGGTCTGGGTCGCGTCGACGCCGTCCATGACCGGCATCTTGATGTCCATCAGGACGAGGTCGAACGGCGTCTCCTGGACCCGCCGGACAGCCTCAAGACCATTTTCAGCGGTGTCGGAGGTGCAGCCGAACAGCTCCAGCACCTTGCCGGCGACGAAGCGGTTGGTCGCATTGTCGTCGACCACAAGCACATGCAGGGTTTCGTGCGACGTGGGCTCGACGACCTTCACGGCTCCCGCCAGCACCTCGGCGCCCGCGCCGGGCAGGCTCAGGGCGAACAGGAAGCGCGCCCCGCCGAGGGGCGATGGCCCGACGCTGATCGCGCCGTCCATCCGTTCGACCAGTTGCCGGCAGATCGCCAGACCCAGCCCGGCGCCGGCGCCCTCGCGACCCGCGCGGCCTGTGTTGAAGGGCTGGAAGATCGCTGCGGCGACATCCTCGGCTATGCCCGGTCCGCTGTCGTCGACGATGCCGGTGATGGCCACGGCGCCGTCCTGCCAGCGGCTGGCGATGCGGACGGCGACCTCGCCATCGGGCGTGAATTTCAACGCATTGCCGATCAGGTTGTTGAACAGCTGTTTCAGCCGCATCTCATCCGCCAGGACCCATTCGGGCCCGTCCGCCTCGTGCACGACAGTCAGGGTCAGGGCCTTCTCCTGCGCGCGGGGGCTCCACAGGGCCAGCAGGTCGGCGGCCAGCGCGTCCAGGTGCACCGGCGCGGCTTCCAGCCCCATCTGTCCGGCCTCGGCGCGCGACATGTCGAGCGCGTCGGTCAGCAGCCGCAGCAGGCTTTGGCCGGAGTCGAGGATGGTGCGGACATAGGGCTTCATCGCCTTCTGCGTCAGCTCGCGCTCCATCAGGGCGGCGACGCCCAGCACGCCGTTCAGCGGGGTGCGGATCTCGTGGCTCATCACGGCGAGGAATTCCGACTTGGCCCGGCTGGAAGCCCGGGCCTCGGCCTCGGCGCGGGCCAGATCGCGGATCAGGACGCCCATTTCCTCGGCGCGGCGGCGGTGGATGGCGCTGCCGGCCTGGAGCACATGCACCCCGGCGCCGACGCCGACATAGCGGCCGCCCGAGGTGACGACGAAGCCGTTGAGCAGGGCCCCCAGATTGGCGGCGTCCATGCTCTGGAACAGGATTTCGGCGTCCTCGTCCGCATCGAGCACGCGCGGCTCGGCGTCCATGAAGGTCGCGGCGGGGCGTCTGGCGTACAGGGCGCGGCCGAACTCGGCGGCCATCCTCAGTGTGAAGGTGTTGCGCTCGATCAGTCCGACGGGGCGGCGATCGGCGTCGACGACGGCGATGACGAGGGTGTCGGGCTCACGCTGGAAACGGTCGAAGACATCGGCGCCCGGCGTGTCCGGCCCTATGGGGGCCGGGGCGCTCGCGAAGTCTCCGATCCGGGCCATACGCAACTCCTGCTCAGGAGCCAGACGGATAGGGTCCAGCCCTTAACGTGAGCTTTGCCGTACGTGAATGTTTTGCGAGATTGTCTTGAAAATCAATCTGTAAGCGGACGACTCAGGCGACCCAGCAGGTCTGCCGCAAAGACGGACAGGGTGTCGTCCCGCGCGCCCATGACGATGATCCGGTCGCCCGGGCGGGCCAGTTCGATGAGCCGGTCTCCACAGGCGTCCCGGGTCGGCAGCGCCTCTGCGTTGCGGCCGGCGGCGCGAACGCCGGATGCGATGTCCTCCGACCCGACGCTGCGGTCCGTGGTGCCGCCGTAATAGACGGGCTCGGGCATCAACAGCACGTCGTCCTCGCGCAGCAGGCCGGCGAAGCCGTCGATGAACTCGTGCTTCATCAGCTTCAGCGGGCCGAAGCCATGCGGCTGGAACAGGACCAGCAGCCGGCCGTCGAAAGCGTGCAGGGTCTTCAGGGTGGCGGCGATCTTGTCCGGGTTGTGCGCAAAGTCGTCGATGACGGTGACGCCATTGGCGGTCCCGACCACCTCCATGCGGCGACGGATGCCGGCGAAGGTCTCGAGCGCGCCGACCGCCTCGGCCAAGGGTACGCCGATGGCGCGGACGGCGCCGATGGCCGCCAGGGCGTTGGCGACATTGTGGGCGCCGGGGACGTTCAGAATGACCGGCAATGGCGCGCCGCCCAACTCCGTCAAATTGAAGCGCATGCCCGTGGGCAGGGGTTCAAGATCATGGGCGTTGAGGGTGGCGGACTCTTCACCAAGGGCGAAGGTGATGACCTTGTCGCCCGGCAGCGTCTGGGCCAGCGCCTGGGTTTCGAGGTTGTCGAGGTTCAGCACGGCCTTGCTCGCCCGGCCGGTGAAGCCGCCGAACAGGTCGCGCAACTCCTCCATCGACTTGTGGTCCAGCGAGATGTTGGAGACCACGGCCACGGTCGGGTCGTAGCGGGCGATGGAGCCGTCGGATTCGTCGACCTCGGACACGAACAGGTCGGGGCCGCCGATCAGGGCGCTGGCGAACGGGTGGTCGGCGTCGGCGAAATTCTTCATCACCGCGCCGTTCATGACGGTGGGCTCGCGGCCGGCCTGATGCAGGATCCAGGCGATCATGCCGGTGATGGTCGACTTGCCGCTGGTTCCCGCCACGCCGATCGAGGCCGGCGCCGCGTTGAACAACTGCGAGAGCAGTTCAGGGCGGGTGACGACCCGAGCGCCGGCGCGTTTCGCCGCCCCGATGTCGGGGACTGTGTCCTCGATGGCGCCGGTAGCGACGACAATCTGGTTGGCGCGAGTCACGCCCGAGCCGTCCTGCGGGTGCAGGGTCACTCCATGCGCTTCCAGCCAGGCGAATTTCTCGGGTGTGCGGCCCTGGTCCCGCGACCGGTCCGAGCCCTCGACATTCCGGACCCGCCGATGCCGCAGAAGAAATAGTCGTCTTGATTCATGAGGGCGAAACCGGGGAATGTCCGGCGGCCTGACTAGCACGGGCGACGCCAGAGGCCAGACACGTCCATGAAGATCGGCATCGTCAACGCCAGTTCGCGCTTCAACCGGGCGCGGGCCGAGGCCGTCGAGGCGTGGTTCGCAACTAATATTCCGGATGGCTCGATCAAGGTGGTGTTTCACCCCGCCAGCTTCGGCAAGCACGGTCATTTCGGGGGCGACGACGCCAGCCGGGCCGCCGCCTTCGTCGAATACGCAAACGATCCGCGGCTGGACGCCATCTGGTTCGCCCGCGGCGGCTATGGCGCCTGCCGGATCGCGGAAGCGGTGCTGCCCCGGCTGGAGCCGATCGCGAGGAAGAAGCGCTATCTGGGCTATTCCGACGCCGGCAGCATTCTGGCCGTCCTGTACAAGGCGGGCTTCCCGCACGTGGCGCACGGGCCGCTGGCGTCGGACGCGGTGCGGCATGACGCGACCGCCTGGCGGGCCCTGAACTGGCTGAAATCGGGCGACCCGTCCTCGTGGGAGCCGTCGCTGGCGGACGATCCGCGGCCGGCCGTCGCCTTCAATCTCAGCATTCTGGACGCTCTGGTGGGAACATCGCTCGAGCCCGACCTGACGGGCCACGTCCTGATGCTGGAGGACGTGTCCGAGCCGATGTACCGGATCGACCGGATGATGTTCCACCTGACCGGTCAGGCCTCGATCCGGCGCGTGGCCGGCATCCGTATGGGGCGGGTGTCGGACATCGTCGAGAACGATCCCGACTTTGGCCTGACAGCCGAGGAAATCGCCCGCTACTGGTGCCAGAGGTCGGGAATTCCGTATCTCGGGACGGCGGACATCGGCCACGACCGCGAGAACAAGGTGGTTCCCTTCGGCAACAGGTAGCCGGACTTCGTTTCGCGCGGTCGGGGAACCGTATGGACACCGCTGTCATCTCAAGGCCACCTGCGGCCCAGCTGGCGGGTGAGTCCTTCCCCGCCTGCACCGCGTCCCTCGGGGGATGGGCGCGAGGTGGCGGTCCGGTCTGCGTCGGGGGGCGCGGATCGGGCCGTCTCCCACCGCCGCGACAAAGGCGCCGCTGGCGCCCGGGCAGACGCCACGCCATCTTTGCGCCAGCATGAACCGCCGCTCCCTTCTGATCCGCACGGCCGGTCTGGCGTCCGTCCTCGGCGGCGCCTGGTGGGCGCGCGATCATCTGTTGTGGCCGAAGCCCGGACTCGCCTTCGCGGCAGGCGGCGCGACGCCGTGGATGCCCTATGCGCGGCGGAGCTCTTCCCCGACCGTGGCGGTGCGGCTGGGCGGGCGGCAGGTCGTCGCCCTGATCGACAGCGGGGCCCAGTATTCCGTCATCGATCGCGGCCTCTTCGCCGAGTTGCCCGACACCGGGCGATCGCTGTTCGACATGCCGCTGGTGGCCTATGGCGTGGGCGGCGGCGCGCAGGTGGGGCGAGGCACGGCGCTCGATATCGACCTGGCGGGACTGCGAGTCAGCGGACTCAGGGCCGCGATCCTCGACCTCGGGCCGCTTGCCTCGCGCGAGTGGCTGGGGACGCCGCTGGTCCTGGGACAGGATTTGCTGGGCGAGGCCGTTCTGGCGCTTGATCCGGCGCGGCGGCATAGCCGGCTGGTCGCGCGCGACGCGTTCGTACGCCCGGCTGATCTGGCCGAGACCCCGGTTCAGCGCGCAGGTCGTGCGCTGACGGCCGAGGTGACGGTTGAAGGGGCGATAATCGAGGCGGTGGTCGACACCGGGGCCTCGTCCCTGCTGGGCCTGAACCGCGAGACCGCGGATCGTGTCGGCCTGCTGGACGGACGGCCCCAGACCAGCGGCATGCATCTGGTGCTCGGAGGCGCGGCGCGGACAGCGATCATCGAGGCCCGGACCGTGACGTTCGCCGACCAGCTATACAGGCGCGTGCCGGTGGGCGTGTTCGACCAGCCGCCCCTGCCCAACTTCCCGGGCGGACTGGTGGGGATGGAGGCGTTCGCGGGCCGGCGCGTGGCGATGGATCTGGGGGCCGGGACGCTGCACGTGTCCCGGCCGCTGGATCTGACGGTGGGCTAGAGCGACGCGAAGGTGTCGCACGTGGCGGGGTCGCCGGATTCATAGCCGCGACGCAGCCACTCGACCCGCTGGGCCGACGAACCGTGGGTGAAGCCGTCCGGCTGGACCCGGCCGCCCTGACGGCGTTGCAGGGTGTCGTCCCCGATCGCCGAGGCGGTCTGCATGCCGGCTTCCAGATCCCGGGCGTCCACCGCGACCTCGCCGTTCGAGACGGCCGCAGCATTGGCGGCCCAGACCCCGGCGTAGCAGTCGGCCTGTAGCTCGAGCGCGACGGAATAGCGGTTGGCCTCGGCCTGACCCGAAGCGCGCTGCTGGGCCTGCTGCACCTGTTGCGAGGCGCCGGTCAGGGTCTGAACGTGATGGCCGTATTCGTGGGCGATGACGTAGGCCCGCGCGAAGTCGGCGCTGGAGGCCCCAAGCTGGGTTTCCATGTCCCGCCAGAAGGCGAGGTCGAGGTAAACCTTGCGATCGTTGGGGCAATAGAACGGCCCCATGGCGGATTGGCCGAAGCCGCAGCCAGTCGAGGTGCCCTGTTCGTAAAGGGTGACGGTCGGCGGCTGATAGCCCTGCAGCTTGGTCTTCCAGACGTCGTCGACATTGGAGCCGACCACGTCGACGAAGGCGCCCGCCTGATCCTCGGGGCTGCCCAACTTCCCCTGTTCCGCCGCGCCGACGCCGCCGAACTGGCTGGCCAGCTGGGTCGTGGTGGAAGGGTCGATGCCGAAAACGAAATAGCCGATGGCCGCCAGCACCAGTCCGCCGACGCCGAGGCCGCCGACGGCCCCGCCGCCCATGCCGCGCCGATCCTCGATATTGCCGCCGCGCCGTCCACCCTGCCACCGCATGTCGTTCTCCCGTCCCTGATTCAGGCGAGGCAGGAACGCGGAGGGAACGGAAGGGATGCAGAGAGGCCCCTCAGTCGGGCTGACGATCCAGCCAGGCGTCGATCTGGCCGACCCCGTCCGTCATGGCGCGATTTCGCTCTTCGGCGGAAAGGCGCAGGGCCCGCTCCTCTTCCGGCGAGCGCACAGGGCGGTACGGTGGCGGCAGGACGGGCGCCGGCTGGCGCGCCGCTTCGATGCGCAGGCGGTTCAGACGCGTTTCCGTCTCGTGGAGGCGGGCGTTCATCTCCCGCTGGTCGGCCTGCAGACGCAGCCGGTCCATTTCGTAACGATGCTGGTCGGCCTGATAGCGGTGAAGGTCCAGCGTGGAGAGGCCGGGACGCACCTGCGGAACCTGCGCCTGAACCGGCGCGGCGGCGAGGATCAGCATGAATGTCAGAGGACCGGCGGCGTTCATGGGGAGAAAGATGGCGCCGGACCGCGCACGCTCCAAGCGTGGCCGCGACGATCCGGCCTCAACGCTTTGCTGACAGGGTCCAGACGCGGGTGCGTTTGACGGCGGAGTCCTCGAGCTCGCGCGTGGTCGGCACGGCGTATTCGGCCAGCAGGTCGAAGCCGTCTTTCGGGAAATAGGTCCGCAGCGGATCGCCGACGAGCACCCGCGTTCCCCGGGCGGCGGCCAGACGAAGCCAGTCGAGGACCCGGCCGGACATGGGCTGTTCGTAGAAGACGTCGCCGGCGCAGATGACCTGGATCTCGGGCGGCGCGGCGTCCAGCAGGTCGGCGGCGGTGAAGTCCAGCGTCACCCCGTTGGCCGCGGCGTTGCGTGCGACGGCCGCGCCGCAGAAGGGATCGATGTCGGCGCACAGGGCCGAGGCCGCGCCCGCCTTCATCGCCGCGATCCCGACCAGTCCCGAGCCGGCCGCGAAATCCAGCACCCGCTTGCCCGACACCTCGGCCGGATTGTCCAGCAACCAACGCGCCAGCCCCTGGCCGCCCGCCCAGGCGAAGGCCCAGAACGGCGGCGGGAGGCCCTGCTCGCCCAGTTCCTCCTCGGTCAGCCGCCAGATCGGCGTGACCTCATCGGCCAGCCACAGCGAAATCTCCGGCGCGTGCGGGACCGGCTGCAGGCGGGTGTTGGCGGCGATGAAGGCGGCGGGGTCGGCGATGCGGGTCATACAGCGCCGGGTTTGGCCTTCTTCGCGGCGTGGGTCGATGTGTTTTGCGCCACGGCTGCGCGAATGAGCGCCTTCAGCGCTGCCTCGTCGATCGGGTCGCCTTCGTGGAAATCGATGGCGCGGCGCGTATTGCCCTCGAGGCTGGAGTTGAACAGACCTGACGGGTCGTCCAGCGACGCCCCCTTGGCGAACGTCATCTTGACGGCGGTCTTGTAGGTCTCGGCGGTGGTGAGGATCCCGTCGTGTTCGAACACGGGGACACGCCCCCACTTCACCGTCTCGACCACATCGGGGTCGGCCTGATGGATGATCGCGCGGATGCGGGCCAGCGTCTGGCCGCGCCAGTCGTCGAACGAGGCGATCCTCGCATCGATCCGCTG
The DNA here is from genome assembly GCF_001426805.1 of Brevundimonas sp. Root1423. Taxonomy (NCBI): domain Bacteria; kingdom Pseudomonadati; phylum Pseudomonadota; class Alphaproteobacteria; order Caulobacterales; family Caulobacteraceae; genus Brevundimonas; species Brevundimonas sp. Root1423. The sequence continues at coordinate 430,619 of NZ_LMFL01000023.1, read as the reverse complement.
GGAGGCGGTCATGCCGTCCTCATTGGGGTCGGGGGTCATCTTTCCCATGGGTTTGTCAGCTCACATACGTTCGCCGGGCAGCCGGCTGGCCTGTCTGATCCATTCGGCGAGTTGAGCCTCGTCAACCGGATCGTCCTCGTGGATGTGGAAATAGCGGACGTCCTTCTGCTTCGACCCCACGGGCGGTATCGGGTCCAGCGACGCGCCGCGGAAGAAGGCCACCTTCAGATAGCGGTCGAAGGCGTGGAAGCTGGCGAACCAGACATTGTCCTCGAGTCCGTACAGCGGCGTGTTCCATTTGACCGCCTTCTTCACGCCCGGAACCGTGCGCTCGATCAGGGCGTCGATCCGGCGCCCGGCCTCGCCCTTCCAGCCCGGCGCGGCTGCGATCCACGCCTGCACGGGGGCGTCGCCATAGCCCTTGGCGATCTGGGGGTTGCCGCCGGAAAGCAGGACGGGCGCGGCGTCTTTCGGCTTGTCGCTCATGACCTCTCCCTAGTCGCCCTGCGCCAGAACCTGTTCCAGCTTGCCGAACATCTCTCCCCACCCCGCCACTGCGCCGGCCAGGGCTTGCTTCTGGTCGGGCCGGAAGCCGGCCTGTTCCATGCGCAGATGCGTGCCGGACCCTGTCGGGGTGAGGGTGAAGGTCACCACGCTCTTCAGACTGTAGGCCGGATCGTCGTTCGCAAAATCCCAGCTGTAGGACAGGATCTTCTCCGGCTCGACGGCGAGGACCTCGCAGTCCAGCACGCCGCCCCATTCGCCGGTCAGCTTGAAGCCATGGCCGACCACGGGCTGGAAATCGTTCTTCATCAGCCAGGCCTCCATCAGATGCGGCTGGGTGAGGGCGCGCCAGAGTTTTGCGGGCGGGAAGGCGAACTCCCGTTCGACGACGACGGAGCGGGTTTCGGGGGCGGTCGGGGTCACTGGTCCATCCTTTTCAGCAGGTCTTCGAGGCCGTCGAACTTGCCCTCCCAGAAGCCGGCCATCTGTGTCGTCCAGTCCAGCAGGGGAGAGAGAGCGCCGGGGCAGGCGCGGTAGTGGGTCTGCCGACCTTCGGGGCGATCGCTGACCAGCCCGGCCAGCTTCAGAACGCCGAGATGTTTCGAGACCGCCGGCTGGGACACGCCGGACAGGGCGGTGAGCGCCCCGACCGTCTGCTCGCCGCCGTGACACAGACGCTCGAAAATGGCCCGGCGGGTTGGATCGGCCAGCGATCTGAACAAGGTGTCGGCGGCGGTTTCAGTCATCAATCCATAACTCTATGGCTATTGATAGAACTCATAACCAATGAGCTATGCGTGAGTCAATTCGCCGGCGACGTCTCAGGTTTTCGCGAAGCGTCCCGGATCACGGAGAGATAGCCGGGGGCGACTTCCATCCGCTCGCCTTGGGGCCGTGCGCGGACGGCCCTGTGCAGGGCCGGCAGTTTCCAGCAGGGCACATGCATGAACAGGTGATGCTCGGCGTGGAAATTGACCCAGTAGGGGGCGATGAAGGCGCGTTCCCACCAGCAGGCGCGGGTCGTGCGGGCGGCGCGGAACGGGTCGGTGGCCGAGCCTTCGACGCAGGCGTGTTCGGCGATGTTGCGCAGACGGGTCACCATCGGGAACCAGGTCGCCATCGGCAGCAGCCACAGGGCGAAGAAGGCCCACCAGACGCCCGCCACGACGCCGGTCGCCAGCAGGGCGGCGTTGACCAGCAGGAAGGGCGCGACCGAACGGCCGGTCACAATGGCCTCATAGGCGTGGTCGTCGGTCGTGGTCTGTGCGGCGCGACCTCGCAGGCCCGCCAGAGGCAGCAGAACGCGCTGCTTGAAGAAGGTCTGTCCGGTCAGGTCGCGCACCATCTTCCGGCGCAGCGAGGCGCGGCTGACGGGGAAGGGCGCCGACAGGACGAGGTCCGGGTCCTCGACCTGCTGGGCGTATTTGTGATGCGCCAGATGGTAGGGCCGATAGGCGTTCAGCGACGCTCCGACCGGCACGGCGCAGAACCAGTGCCCGAGAAAGTCATTCAGCCGGCGGTCGGAGGACAGGCCGCCGTGCGCCGCCTCATGCATCAGTATGGCGAGCCCGAGCTGCCGCGTGCCGATCACGGCGACGCATAGCGGAATGAGCAACGGCCAGAGAACGCCGGCGACAACCGCAAGCGCGATGACGCCCCAGCAGTGGGCCACGAGCAGGGGGCCGACCCAGATGCGGCGCGACTGGAAGGGCGCCCAGTCTTCGGGGCTGAAAAGGTCGGCGGGCCGGATGCGGGGCGCTGCGGGCATGACGTCAGGATACGTCCGCAGCGGCTGCGCTCCAAGTGCGACGTCTGTCACGCGATCCTGACAAAAAGTCAGGTTGACATGACATTATGACGATGTAAGGTTGGCCTTACAAAGGGAGTTGAAACCATGCTTACGATCGCAAGACCGACAACCACAGCCCAACGCAAATATGTGATCCGCACCATGGCCTTCATGGGCGGCTATGTCGCCATCATGGTCGCGGTCATCTTCGGGGCGTTCGACGACATTCAGGGCACCCCTGCCGCCTGGGGGCTGGCTCTGACGGTGACGGCTCCGATCGTCGGGCAGATCTGGACCACACTGGCGGTGATGCGGGACTCGGACGAGTTCGTGCGGGCGGTGATGGCCAAGCAGTTCATCCTCGCCGCCGGGATATCCATGGCCCTGTTCACGGCCTGGGGGTTTGCGGAATCGTTCGCAAACGCGCCGCACGCCGAGGGCTGGCTGATCTATCCGCTGTTCTGGGCCTCGCTGGGCGTCATCGCGCCCTTCATCAAGTCGTCGAACTGATGCGAAACCAGCTGAAACTGCTCCGCGTCGAGCGCGGCTGGACCCAGGAACAGCTGGGGCAGGCGCTGGGCGTCTCGCGTCAGGCGGTGAACGCCCTGGAGACCGAGAAACACGACCCGTCGCTTGATCTGGCCTACCGCATCGCCGTGCTGTTCGCGCGGCCCGTGGAAGACATCTTCGCAAACCCGCACGGCTGACTCCGTCGGTCGTCGTTCAAAGGACATCGCCATGCTGCACCTCCGTCACTTCGTCGGGCGTTCGACCCTGCGCGTATTGTTGCTGGCCTCTGCGTCATTTGCGGTCGCAGGCGGGGTCGTCCTCGCCACGCACGCGGAGGCCGCACCGGTCGTCCAGAGTTCGCCCGTCCTTGCGTCCGACCGTCTGTCTGTGGAGGTCGCAGGGCAGGGACCGGACGTGATCCTGATCCCCGGCTTCGCCTCGTCCCGCGAGGTCTGGCGCGCCGAGGCCGAACGGCTGAAGGCGACGCACCGGGTGCATCTGGTGCAACTGGCCGGGTTCGCGGGAGAGCCGTGGACGCATGGCGACGGGCCCTTCGTGGAGCCGGCGGTCGAGGCGCTGGCCCGCTATATCCGTGACAGCGGACTGCAGCGGCCCGCGATCATCGGCCATTCGATGGGCGGGATGAGCGCGGTCATGCTGGCCCAGCGGCATCCCGACTTCGTCGGCCGGGTGATGAGCGTCGACAGCCTGCCGTTCTTTTCGGCCCTCTTCGGGCCGACGGCGACCGTCGAGAGCGCGCGGCCGTTCGCGCAGCAGGCGGCGGCGGGAATCCTGGCGGCCGATGAGGCAGGCTTCCGCGCTGGTCAGGCCCAGGGAGCAATCGGCTATTCGCGGACGCCGGCGACACGGGCCGCCATGGTCGAGTGGTCGGTAGCCTCGGATCGACAGGCGATGGCCTCGGCGATCAGCGACGTGATGACGACCGATCTCCGGCCGGGTCTGGCCGCAATGACGACGCCGGTCTGGGCAATCTACGCCGCCGACGAGGACGGCGGTGCCCCGGCGGCCATGGCCGACGCCTTGTGGACGCGGGAGTATGCGGCCCTGCCGGGCGTGCGCATGATCCGGGTCGACGGCAGCCGGCACTTTATCATGGCCGACCAGCCGGAGCGGTTCGCGGAGATCGTCGATCAGTTCCTGGCGGACTAGATCGCAGGCGCGGCGGGTGCGGGAGCGGCGACCGGAGTCACGTCCCCGGCCTTGACCAGCCGGCCGCCGAACTCGCTGGCGTAGGCGACGGCCAGCAGGGAGCGGAAGACCGTGGCGGGGATGGCGATCTCATAGGCGCCCTCGACATAGGGGCCGACCTGATAGGGGCCGATCAGGAAGGTCAGGCCCGCGGCCTTGCCCGGCGTATCCCCCGCCGTCAGCACGAACGGGGTGTCGGCGGCGCGGGGGCAGGAGAACGTCTTGCCGCCGCCCAGGATTACGCTGGCGCTTTCGGGCGCGCGGGCCCGTTTGGCGGCGTTGATCGCCGTGCAGAGCGCCTGATCGAGGACGGACAGGTCCGCGCCCTTGCCGAACAGATCGGCCACGCCGACCCGGCGTTTCAGCGCCTTGTCCCACAGCAGGCCGTCGGTGAGGGTGTTGGGGTGGGCGCCGCCCGAATAGTCGAAATCGGAGCGTTTGAGGCTGAGCAGTTTGGCGGTCTCGGCGGCGACCGTGATGGTGATGGTCTTCTGGTATTTGGGACGGTCGGTGTCGGCCCCGGCCTCGGTCAGTTCCCCCTGGGCGCCCTCGGTGAATTGGCGCAGGCGACGGACCTCCTCGGCGTAGAGACGGGCGTGCAGGTCGCCCTGGGGCTTGATGCCGGCCGGCAGGGTCAGGCTGACGTCGGCCCAGGCCGTCTTGCTATCGAACGACATCGGGGCCGCGGCGTCCGCGGGGGTGACCACTGCGGCGGCTCCCGGCGCGACCGGCGCGTCCGCTTCCGGCTCGCGGTCGCGGTTGCAGGCGGCGAGCGTCGTCGCGAGAGCGGCGGTCAGGAGCAGCAGTCGGAGGGGCGGCGTGGCGGTCGAGGTCATGCGTATCTCCCGGGGCGTCACGGTCAGGGGGCCTGATCGGCGTGTAGTTGGTCAAGGTATTCCGGCGATGGGGCCCCGCCAAACTGATCGGCCCATTCGGGCGAGAGCAGGGCGGAGAAGGCGGCGGCGGGCACCACGGCGGTGTAGACGCCCTCGGCATAGGGGCCGACGACATAGGGATCGATCAGGAAGACCAGCCCGCCGGCCTTGCCGGCCGTGTCGCCGGGCGCAAGGGAGAAGGGCATGTCCAGCGCCGCGGGGCAGACCCAGATGCCGTCACCCTGTTCGCCGCGATACGGGGCGGGGTCCCAGGCCTGATCGCCGCCGCGCGCGGCCTTGGCGGCGTTGATGGAGTCGCACAGGGCGCGGTCCAGTTTCGACAGGTCGGCGCCGACGCGGAACAGCTCGGCCGGGGCGACCGCCCGTTGGGCTGCCCGGTCCCAGAGGATGGCGTGGAAGCCGGGATTGCCGTGAGCGCCGCCGGTGAAGGACCAGACCATGCCGTCGGCGCTGACAAGTCGTCCGGTCTCGACAGGGGCGTCCCAGCGCAGGATCAGGTCCATGTTGTAATCGAGCTCGCCGCCTTCCTCTGACTGGGCCCTGCGGACGTCGGCCTCGAACTCGCGGACGGCGGCCATGCCGTCGGCGTAGAGGCGGGCGCGCAGTTGCGGATGGGCTCGCAAGGCCGGATCGAGCGTGAGCTCGGTCGTCATGCGGCCGTCTTCCAGCTTGTAGGCGATCGGCTGCGGATCGACGGGACCCATGGCTGGCGGCGCAGCGGCGCAGGCTGCGGACAGCAGCGAGATCGCGGCTATCAGGATGCGCGGGAGGGCGGGTCGGGCGTTCACAGGGTCAGGGCTCCGAGGCCGATCGCGGCCAGCAGGATCAGGCCTGCATCGCGGTTGGACTTGAACAGGCGCAGGGCGAGGGCGGGATCGTCGGTGCGGACGCGGCGTACCTGCGATGCGAGGTGGACCGCGTAGGCGGCGAGGGCGAGCCAGTAGAGGGGGCCAAGGCCGGCCATCCAGCCCGCGGTCGCGGCGCAGGCCACGGCGAGGGCGTAGAAGATCGCGACCCCGCGCGACACATTCGATCCCAGACGGCGGGCGGAGGATTTCACCCCGACCATGGCGTCGTCCTCGATGTCCTGCAGGGCGTAGATGGTGTCGTAGCCGAGGGTCCAGAAGACGCCGCCGAGGTAGAGCAGGAGGGCGGGAAGGGCGCCGGCGACCTGCAGCATAAGGACCGAACCGAGGGGCAGGCCAGCCGGAAGGGTCGGCCACGGTTCGAGTACGAACGGGCGCAGTTCGACGGGGACATAGGGTTCATGGAGCAGGCTGGCGGCCAGCAGCGCCGTAGCCGCCGCGAAACCCATCAGCGCGCCCCAGTTGAACGTCAGGCCAAGCCAGGCCTGCGGCCACCACGTGATCCGCTTCATGAAGGGGTAGGCGGCGACGAGGGCGAGTGAAGCCACGCCGAGCAGGACCGCCGACACGTTCAGGGTCAGCAGGATCAGCAGGCTGATCAGGCTGCAGCCGATCACAAAGGCCCATGCCTGTTTGACGCTGATCCGGCCCGACGGGATGGGCCGCATCGCCGTGCGGGAGACCTTCGCATCGATGTCGCGGTCGACGATATCGTTGAAGGCGCAGCCGGCGGCCCGCATCAGGCAGGCGCCTGTGGCGAAGCCGGCGAACAGCCAGACGTCGTAGGCGTCAGGGGCTCGTCCGGCCAAAGCGAGAGCGATCCCCTGCCAGCCGGGGAGCAACAGCAGCCAGATGCCGACGGGGCGGTCGAAGCGGCCCAGCTTGAGCCAGGGCTTCAGGCCTTCCGGCGCGTGGCGGTCCACCCAGTTCGAACCGGCGTCGGGAAGCGGGGCGGAGATCATGCCTCGGAGATAGCCTGTCGAGGGGAAGGGGAGAAGGGCAGAGCTCGCCTGCCTTGTCGTCATCCCGGGGCGCGCAGCGACCCCGGGACCCAGCGGCGCGCGTGAGCGCGAACCTGTCGGGAGCTTGGCCGAGGGTGCGACTTTTCGGCCAGCCGGTTTCGCCGCCGTCGCGGCGCCGCTGGGTCCCGGCCTTCGCCGGGATGACGGCAGTGAGAGACTACAGAACCTTCTTGATCACCGGCCGGAGGTTCACCGCCCCGTCGCGGAAATCCTTCCACGGGTCGGGCTTCTTCAGCAAGGCGGCGGCGTCGTGGATCGAATAGGCGCGGGGGTCGAGACCGGTCTTTACCTGCGACCATGACAGGGGGAAGGCGATGCCCGCGCCGGGGCGGGCGCGGGGGGACCACGGGGCGACCGCCGTGGCCATCCGGCCGTTGCGCAGATAGTCGAGGAAGATCTTCCCGCCGCGCGCCTTCTTGGCCAGCGTCGTGGTGAAATGGTCGGGGTCGGCGGCGCGGACGCGCTCGCTGACGGCCTTGGCGAAAGCCTTGCACTGATCCCATTCGATGCGGCTTTTCGCGTCGGCCTTGATCGGGACGACGACGTGCAGACCCTTGCCGCCGGTGGTCTTGACGAAGGCGTTGAGCCCCAGGGACTCCAGCTCCTTCCTAACCGTCTTCGCGGCGGCGATGACGTCGGCGAAATTCAGGCCTTCGTCAGGGTCGAGGTCGAAGGTGATCTGGTCGGGCGTTTCCGGGTCGTTGGGCTTGCAGCCCCACGGGTGGAGCTCCAGCCCGCCGGACTGGCCGATGGCGACAAGACCGCCGACGTCGACGACGCCGACATAGGGTTTGCGCTCCTTCACATCGATCAGCTTCAGCCGCGGATTGGAGCCGGGCATGGCGTGGCGCTGGAAGAATTTCTCGCCGGTGATCCCTTCCGGCGCGCGGATGATCGAGACGGGCCGGTCGGCGACGTGGGGCAGGATGCGCTCGGCGGCCATCTCGTAATAGCGGACGAGGTCGGCCTTGGTCAGGGCGGGCTTGCCGTCCGCGGCGGGCCACAGGATGCGGTCGGGGTTGGAGATGGTGACGCCGGCGACGACAAGCTTCTGCTTGCCGCGCGGTTCGCCGGGAATGTGAAGCTGGGGCGGGGCGGAGACCTTGCCGGTCGCCTTCGACGGCTTCGATGGCGCCTGCGGTTTCTCCGTCACCTCGGGCGCGGTCTTGTCCTCGCGCAGCCCCTTGAAAGACGCCTGACGCAGGGAGCCGGTGTCGGTGTAGCCGCCGTGTTCGATCTCGGCGACGAGGGTGGGGGTGACCCAGTGGATGGTCTGGCCCGCGGCGGCCGAACGGCGCGGGGCGCCCTTGCCGACGAAGGGGCTGTGGTCGGTCTTCGCCTTCTTCAGGGCGGGCAGCAGGGTCTTGAGCAAGGGTTGAGCGTAGCCGGTGCCGACGCGGCCGAGATGGCGCAGACCCTTGCCGTCCTTCGCGTCCACGTCCTGCACCCCGACGATCAGGGAGCGGAAGCGGTCGCCCTCCGACGTCCAGCCGCCGATGACCACCTCGTCGCGGCCGCGGCATTTGGACTTCAGCCAGGTCGTCGAGCGGCCGGGGGTGTAGGGGGCGTCCAGCGATTTGGAGATGACGCCTTCCAGATCCATGCGGCAGGCGCTGTCGAGCACCGCCTGACCGGTGGTGGCGAAGTGGTCGACGTAGCGGATGCGTTTCGCGGCGCTCTTCGGGATGCGGTCGATATACGCCTGAAGCCGCGCCTTGCGGTGCGACAGGGGCAGGCCCCGCAAGTCCTCGTCGCCCTCGAACAGCAGGTCGAAGGCGAAATAGATCAGTTCGCCGGTCTTGCCTTCCGAGATGGCCGCCTGAAGTGCCGAGAAGTCGGGCATGTGATCTTCGGCCAGGGCGCACAACTCGCCGTCGACGACGGCGTCGGGCCAGTGGGCGGCGTCGTCGGCGTGGGCCTGGAATTTCGTCGTCCAGTCGAGGCCCTTGCGGGTGCGCAGGGTCGCCTTGCCGCCGCCGACGCCGATCTGGATGCGGTAGCCGTCGAACTTGATCTCATGGGCCCAGCCGGCGCCGCGCGGCGGATAGTCGGCGATCTTGCACAGCTGGATGGGGACGAAGGCAGGCGGCTTTTTCGAACTGCTGGCGGCGGCCCTGGTCGGTGCGGGTTTGGGCGGGGCCTTGCGGGTGGTCGCCTTCGACGACTTCCATTCCTTCGAACCGCCAGCGATTTCGGCCATGGTCCGACCCGAGACGATGGAGGCGTCGATCTCCATATTGGCGTCGCCCTCGCCCTCGACGGTGTATTCGTCGCGCTCCTTGATCAGCAGCCAGTTGTTGCGTTTCGACGGCTTGCCGCGGTCGGCGCGCAGGCGGATCAGGGCCCATTTTCCCTTCAGCCGCTCGCCGTGCAGGACCATCTTGATCTGGCCCTTTTTAAAGGCCGCATCGAGATCGGGCTCCTGCGGCTCCCATGTGCCGCGGTCCCACATCTGCACCGTGCCGGCGCCGTAGTTGCCGGCGGGGATGGTCCCCTCGAACGAGCCGTAGTCGAGCGGGTGGTCCTCGACCTCNGAGCCTGCAGGGCAAGACGCTGGAAGAATCGGGCTCCTGCGGCTCCCATGTGCCGCGGTCCCACATCTGCACCGTGCCGGCGCCGTAGTTGCCGGCGGGGATGGTCCCCTCGAACGAGCCGTAGTCGAGCGGGTGGTCCTCGACCTCGACGGCGAGGCGTTTGACCAAGGTGTCGCGGGACGGGGCCTTGGTCACGGCCCAGGACTTGAGCACCCCGTCGACCTCGATGCGGAAGTCGTAGTGCAGGCGCGTCGCCGCGTGGCGCTGGATCAGATAGGTCAGGGCGGTGGTCTTCGCCTTGCCCTTGCGGCCCTTCGGCTCCGGCGTCTCCGCGAAGCTCCGTTTGGCCTGATATGTCTTGAGTTCGCCGCGGGCTGCCATGGCCGACTCAACGCCAAGCTTTGTGCGGCGTTGCGTCGGCTTTCCGACATGCCCTTACTGGTGAATCGTCTCGCCGTGCTGGGTGTAGTCGAGGCCCTCGATCTCCTCCTCCTTCGCCACGCGCAGGCCGGTGGTGAATTTGCAGATCATCAGGATCAGGAAGGTGCCAATCCCGCTCCAGGCGATGACGGCGATCAGGCCGATCAACTGGTTCAGCAGGTTGGCGTTCGCCGCGGCGGGGTTGATGGCGGCGGTGGCCAGAACCCCGGTCAGCAGGGCGCCGACGATGCCGCCCACGCCATGCACTCCGAAGGCGTCGAGGCTGTCGTCGTATCTGAACGTGCGCTTCAGCCAGACCGCGCCTGCGTAGCAGGCGGGGCCGGCGAGGATGCCGATGATGAAGGCGCCCTTGGGATCGACGAGGCCGGCGGCCGGGGTGATGCCGACGAGGCCGGCGACGATGCCGGACAGCAGGCCGAGCAGGGTCGGGCGCTTGTGGTCGATCCACTCGACGACGGTCCAGCCGATGGCGGCGGCTGCGGCGGCGAGGATGGTGTTGAAGGCGGCTATGGCGGCGATGCCGTCCGCGGCCCAGGCCGATCCGGCGTTGAAGCCCAGCCAGCCGACGAACAGCAGGCCGGTGCCGATGGCGGTGAAGGCGAGGTTGTGCGGCGCCATATTGTCTCGCCCGTGACCGTGGCGCGGTCCGAGCACGAGGGCGCAGACGAGGCCGGCGACGCCCGCATTGACGTGCACCACCGAGCCGCCGGCGAAGTCGAGCACGCCCAGCGAGCCCATCCAGCCGCCGCCCCAGACCTGATGGCAGATCGGCACATAGACCAGCAGGTGCCACAGGACGAAGAACAGGATGGAGGCCGAGAATTTGATCCGCTCGGCGAAGGCGCCGGCGATCAGGGCCGGGGTGATGATGGCGAAGGTCAGCTGGTAGGCGATCCAGAGGAACTCGGGCAGGCCGGCCGCGAGGCTGTGCGCGGTAGAGGGGGTGACGCCGTTCAGGAAGGCGGCCTGCAGACCGCCGATGAAGCCGTTGGTCGCAGGCCCGCTGGAGCCGAAGGACAGGCTGTAGCCGACGATGAACCAGAGGACGGTGACGATCGCGAGGGCGGCCGTCGAATGGGCGATGGTGGCGATGACATTCTTGCGCCGCACCATGCCGCCGTAGAACAGCGCCAGACCGGGCAGGGTCATCAGCAGGACCAGCGCCGTGGAGGTCAGGATCCACGCCGTCGCGGCCTCGTTCAGCACCAGCGGGGTCTGATGGGCGAGCAGGGTCGGAGCCGCGAGGGCAGGACCGGCGGCGAGGGCGCCGACGCTGATGGTCGACACGGCGAGGGGGAGGCGAGCGTTCATCGCGGTTCCGGTCCGGAGTCAGAATGAGTCGGCCCGAACCGCGTTCGACGCCGCGGAAATGGAAAGGAGCCTATTGCAGCGCACAAGGCAATTCATTTCGTGTGCGGCGCAATATTTCGCGGTGACGCTGCGTCAGCTGGGCCAAGCCGGTGGCTCCGAGCACAAACCGACCTGGAAGCATCGCACCTGCGGTATTCATTACGGAGTTGCAATGATTCACATATTGCGCGCTGGGGCTGTCCGGGTGTCACTGCTTCCGGCCATTCGCCGTTATCGCAGTTCTGGGGAAACACCATGCGCAACGCCCGCCGTCTCGCCCTGCTTGGAGGGGTCGCATCGACCCTGCTGATCGCCGCCGCCGCCCACGCCGAAACCGCGCCGCCGTCCGCCGCCGCCATCGCCCCGCCCGCCACGCAGGAGCGCCTGGCGCCCCTGCCCGAGGTGGACATCGCCTTCACCAAATTCGTCCTCAACAACGGCCTGACCCTGATCGTCCATGAGGACCACAAGGCGCCGATCGTGGCGGTCAACATCTGGTACGGCGTCGGCTCCAAGAACGAGCCTGAGGGGCGGTCCGGCTTCGCCCACCTGTTCGAACACCTGATGTTCAACGGGTCCGAGAACTACAACACGGACTTCTTCAAGGGTACGGAGCTGCTGGGCGCCACCGACCAGAACGGCACCACCAACACCGACCGCACCAACTATTTCCAGAACGTCCCGACCTCGGCGCTGGACGCCATGCTGTGGCTGGAAAGCGACCGGATGGGCCACCTGCTGGGCGCCATCGACCAGGCGCGCCTCGATGAGCAGCGCGGCGTGGTGCAGAACGAAAAACGCCAGGGCGAGAACCAGCCCTATGGCCGCGTCTTCAACGCCATCACCGCGGCGACCTGGCCCGACGAGCATCCGTACGGCCACACCGTCATCGGCTCGATGGAGGACCTCAACGCCGCCGACCTGCCGACCGTGCAGCAGTGGTTCCGCGACTACTATGGCGCGGCCAACGCCGTGATCGTGCTGGCCGGCGACATCACGCCGGAGCAGGCGCGCGAGAAGGTCGAGCGCTATTTCGGCGACATTCCCTCGGGCCCGCCCGTGACCCAGCCGCGTCGCATGGTCGTGCCGATGGTCGGCGCCCAGCGCGAGGTCATGTATGACCGCGTCGGCCAGCCGCGCCTGTACAAGGTCTGGAACAGCACCCCGTCGGGCGAGGCCGACACCGACTATCTGGGCATGCTGGGCAACGTGCTCGCGTCCGGTCGCTCGTCGCGCCTCTACAAGCGGCTGGTCATTGACGAGCAACTGGCCACGGCGGTCTCCGCCGGCGCCGGCGGACGCCAGATCGCGGGCCAGTTCATCGTCACGGCCACGGCCAAGGCGGGCGGCGACCTGAACCGGATCGAGGCCATCGTCGACGAGGAAATGGCGCGCCTGCTGCGCGACGGTCCGACCGCCGAGGAGCTGGAGCGCGTGCGCACCCAGACGGCGGCCGGCTACATCCGCGGGCTGGAGCGGATCGGCGGCTTCGGCGGCAAGTCCGATCTGCTGGCCCAGTCGCAGGTCTTCTACGGCGGCCCGGCGGCGTGGCGGAACAGCTATCAGCGCGTCGTCGACGCCCGTCCGGGCAATCTGACCGACGCGGGCCGCCGCTGGCTGACGGACGGCAGCTATTCCCTCGAGGTCCTGCCCTTCCCCGACTATTCCGTCGCCCAGGGCGTGGACCGCACGGCCGGCGTGCCGGCGGTCGGCGCGGCCCCGCAGGCGGTGTTCCCGAGCATCGAGCGGGCGCAGTTGTCGAACGGGATGAAGGTCATGTTCGTGCGGCGCGAAAGCGTGCCGACCGTCAGCATGAACCTGATCCTCGACGCCGGCGCGGTGGTCGACAGCGACGACAAGGCGGGGCTGGCCCAGCTGACGCCGCAGGTCATGACCAACGGCACCGACGATCTGACGGCGATCGAGATCAGCGACCGGCTGCAGCTGCTGGGCGCCACGCTCGGCGCCGGTTCGGGCACGAACTCGACCAATGTGACGATGACGGCCCTGTCGGCCCGCCTCGATCCCTCGCTGGACCTGTTCGCCGACGTGGTTCTGAATCCGGCCTTCCGGCAGGAGGATTTCCAGCGGACGCGGACCCTTCAGGTCGCGGCCATCCAGCAGTCGAACCGGACCCCCGGCGCGATCGCCTCCCGGGTGCTGAGCCGCGAGATGTACGGCCCGACCAGCCCCTACGGCCGTCCCGGCTCCGGCACGGAGCAGACGGTCGCGAGCCTGACCCCGGCCGACGCCGAGGCCTGGCACAGCACCTGGTTCCGCCCCGACAATGCGACGCTGGTCGTGGTCGGCGACACCACCCTGGCCGAGCTGACGCCGAAGCTGGAGCGGGCCTTCGCCGGCTGGCGGGCGCCGTCGGCGCCCATGCCCGCCCGGCCGGGTCTGGCCGATGCGCCCGAGCACTCGGGCCAGCCGCGCATCCTGATCGTGGACCGCGCCGGACCGCAGTCGACCATCCTGGCCGGCCGCATCGCCCCCGCATTCGATCCGGCCACCGAAGCCTCGATCGACACCATGAACACCGCCCTCGGCGGCGCCTTCACCAGCCGGATCAATATGAACCTGCGCGAGGACAAGGGCTGGTCCTACGGCGCCGGCGGCGGCGTGCCGTACGGCCGCGGCGACCGGATCTATTCGGTCAGCGCCGGGGTGCAGTCGGACAAGACGGCCGAGAGCCTGGCCGAACTGCGCCGCGAACTGACCGAGGTGCACGCGTCCGCTGACCCAGGCCGAGATCGAGGCGGCCCGGGCGAACATGGTGCAGGGTTTGGCCGGCAATTGGGAAACCAATGCGGCCATCTCCGGCGAGCTTTCGAACATGGTCGTCTGGGGCGTGCCGGAAAATTACTATGACACCTATGCCGGGACGGTCAGTTCCATGACCGCCGCCCAGGCGGCCGTGGCCGCCCAGGCTGTGGTCGGCTCGGGACCCACGACCTGGGTGGTGGTCGGCGACCGGGCGTCGATCGAGCCCAAGATCCGCGCGCTCGGCTTCGCCGATGTGCAGGTGGTCGATATCTACGGCAATCCGGTCCAGTAGGCTCGGCGGATCAACGATGGGGGCGGGGCCGGGGACGGTCCCGCCCTTTCTCGTGGGTCAGACCCGGTAGAAGTCGCGGTACCAGTCGACAAACCGCTTTACCCCGACGTCGATGGGCGTCGAGGGGGCGTAGCCCAGCAGGGCGCGGGTCTCGTCGACATCGGCCTCGGTGCGGGTCATCTCGCCGTCCTGCGTTGGCATGACATTGAGGACGGCCTTGCGGTCGAGGGCCTGTTCGAGAACCTCGATGTAGCGAGCCAGTTTCTCCCGACGACCGGCACCCAGGTTCAGGACGCGCCACGGCGCCACCCCGCTGGTGGCGGGGGACGGGGCTTCGGCCTTCCAGTCGGGGTCCTTGGCGGGAGGCGTGTCGAGGGCGGCGATCACGCCGTCGACGATGTCGTCCACATAGGTGAAGTCCCGCTCCATGGCGCCGGCGCCATAGACGTCGATCGGCCGGCCTTCGAGGATCGAGCGAGTGAATTTGAACAGGGCCATGTCGGGCCGGCCCCACGGTCCATAGACGGTGAAGAAGCGCAGGCCGGTGCTGGGGATGCCGAAGATGTAGGCATAGGCGTGGGCCATGGCTTCATTGGCGATCTTGGTGGCGGAATAGACGTTCAGGGGGTGGGCCACGCCCTGCTGCACCGAGAAGGGCAGGGCGGCGTTCGCCCCGAAAACCGAACTGGTGGAGGCGAAGACCAGATGCTCCGCGCGGGTGGCCCGCGCGCCCTCCAGCACGGTCAGGAAGCCGACGACGTTGGAGTCGATGTAGGTTTCGGGGTTCTCGACGCTGTACCGGATACCGGCCTGGGCGCCGAGGTGCACGATACGGCGTGGCGCGTGCTTCGCGAACAGGGCGGCCATGCCCTCGCGGTCCGCCAGATCCAGTCCATGATGGATGTAGCCCGGCTGGGTCAACAGCCGGTCCAGCCGCGCCTGTTTCAGCGCCGGATCGTAGTAGCTGTTGAGATTGTCGGCGCCGATCACGGTCTCGCCGCGCGCCAGCAGACGTTGCGCGGTGTGAAAGCCGATGAAGCCGGCCGAGCCGGTGACGAGGACGGGACCGTTGCTCATGGACCTTCGTTAGCGCCGCCCGGCGGGATGCGCCAGATCATCCCTCCGTCTCCGGCCGCGAGGGCGCGTGACGCCGGCGGCGGCCACTTTTGGTTACGATCGGGCTCAAACTGCTGGACGAGACCGCCCACGGATGAAACCAAAGACGCCAACAGCCGCACGCGGGGACGATGCGGCGATCCCAGGGAAGAGATATGACCGACAACCAGAGCGCGCCGCGCAAGGGCACGAGCCTCGCCTTCGCCTATGTGACCACGCTGTTCTTCGCCTGGGGTTTCGTGACCTCGCTGATCGGACCGCTGATCGCGGCGGTCCGGCGCGTGTTCGAGCTCAGCTATACCGAGGCGACGCTGACCACCTTCGCCTGGTTCATCGCCTACGGCATCGCCTCGATCCCCGCCGCCGCCATCCTCGGCCGGCTGGGCTACAGCAAGGCGATCATCGTGGCGCTGGTGACCATGGTGGCCGGCTGCCTGATCGTGCCGATCGCCACCCTGGCCGACTTCTACCCCGGCGTGCTGATCGCCCTGTTCGTGATCGCCTCGGGCGTGACCCTGCTGCAGGTCGGCGCCAATCCGCTCGTGGCGGCGCTGGGGGCGCAGAAGAGCTCGCACGCGCGGCTGAATTTCTCGCAGTTCTTCAACTCGCTGGGCACGACGCTCGGGCCGCTGATAGCGGCGCCGATCCTGCTGACCGGAGGCGTCTTCGCCGCTGACGCGGTGATCACCGACCCGGCATCGCGCGCCGAGTCGCTGCGAAGCATCGATCTGGCCTTCCTCGCCGTCGCGGTCTTCTTCGCCGTCGTGGCGGGCTTCATCTTCAGCGCGCGCAAGACCATCAACGCCGCCGCCCCGGCCCCGAGCGCCGATGACCGCATGTCGCCGCTGGTGGCGTTGAAGTCGCCGTGGGCCGTTTTCGGCGCCTTGGCCATCTTCTTCTACGTCGGTTCCGAAGTGACCATCGGCGACCTGCTGACCAACTTCCTGCACAGCCCGCAGATTCTCAACATCCCGCTGGCCGCCGCCGGCAGCATGGTCGCCTGGTACTGGGGCGGGGCCATGGTCGGGCGTCTGGTCGGCGGACTGCTGATGCTGACAAAGATTCCGGCCACGACCATCCTGATCGTCAACACCGCCGTGGCGGCGGCCCTGTGCCTCGTCGTCACCCAGACCAGCGGGACTACCGCGGCCTATGCCGCCATAGCCATCGGCTTCTTCAACTCGATCATGTTCCCGACCATCTTCACCCTGACTCTGGAGCGGTCGACGGCGCCGGTTCCGGCGACCTCGGGGCTGCTGGTGTTCGGCATCATCGGCGGCGCCGTCCTGCCGCCGGTCGCTGGCCAGATCGCCGACAATGCAGCCACGCTGAACCCGGTCTTCTATGTACCGCTGGTCGGCTATCTGCTGCTGGTCGGTTTCGCCATCGCCGCCTCGCGCGCAAAGACCCGGAACACCACCGTCGCGGCGACGCCCGGCGGCCACTGAGGCTGTAAACGACACGGCAGGGCCGCCGGCGGCATCGTCGGCGGCCCTTGCGCGTTTGGGTCCCGGTCTCGCAGGATGGCGCGGGGCGCGGGGCGCGGAGAGCTGAATGATCGCCATGATGAGACGCGCGGGGCTGCTGGGTCTCGCCCTGGCCCTGATGGCCGCCCCCGCCTGGGCGGCGGTGACCCTGACCTTCTACGCCCATCCCGGCGCGCGCGTGCGGGGGGGAGAGCTGTTGTTCCCCCACGCCTATGTCCACGCCTCGGGAACGCTGGACGACAGCGGCGACCCCGTCGACTGGGCGGCGGGCTTCACCGCGAAATATCCCGGCCCCCATCTGCTGCTGGCTAACGGTCCGGGCATCGTGGCGACGCCCGAGGCCCGCTATGTGGGGGAGGGGAAGCCTTATCTGAGACTGACGGTCAGCGACGCGGTCTACCGGGCGGTGCGCGCGCGCTCGGAATGGTGGAACGGGCCGGAGGGGTCGCTGTACGACCTGCGGCGTCGTAACTGCATCAGCTATATCGCCGATCTGGCGCGGGTCGCCGGTCTCCGGACGGCGCGGGAACCGTCGATGAAGCCGGGGACCTTTCTGGAAGCGACGGCGGCCCTGAATCCCGCGGCGGCATGGCGGGAGACGTCGGCGCCCGCGCCGGCTCCGGAGCCAGCGATCACGCCTGCGCCATGGGTCTGAGCACGGTCGGCGAGGGGTGAACTCGCAATATGTTTACCGCGGTGAAAGTCATTGTAACCATTGCCTAACCGGCAATACGGCCTCTAGGGTCGTTGTGGGGCCAGGTCGGGTAATTACATGCGCAGCCGATTTTCCGTGGGACTGGTGTCCCGGGCTCTCTTTCTCGCCGCCGTTCTGACCCCGCTCGCGGCCTGTGGAGGTGGTGGCGGCGGCGGAGGCGGGGGCGGAATCGTCACGCCGCCGGCGCCTCCTCCCCCCCCACCCCCGCCTCCGCCGCCACCGCCCCCTCCGCCGCCGCCTCCCCCTCCGCCGCCGGTGACGCCGCCGCCGTCCTCGAGCTCGGCCGAGTATCTGCGGAACTATGGCGTGGCCAATATCCGGGCGATGTCCGCCTGGAACGCAGGGGCGACGGGTCTGGGGATCAATGTCGGCGTCATCGATTCCGGCATCCATTTTTCCCAGCCAGATCTCGCCGGGCGCATCTCGACCACATCGACAGACGTCGTGGTGGGCCGGCTCACGCCGGACGGGCCTGACGACCACGGGACCCTTGTGTCAGGGGTTATCGCCGCGGCGGTGAACGGGTTCGGCACCGTCGGCGTCGCCTATGAGTCGACCATCGTGTCGATCCGCGCCGATACGACCGGCGACTGCGACGACGATCCCGAGGACGATGTCTGTTTCGGCTCCGCCAACCTGACCCGGGCGATCGACTATGCGATCGCCAACAACGTCAGGGTCGTGAACATGTCGCTGGGCGGCCCGGACGCCCTGACGCCGGCCTTCGAGGCCGCGCTGCTGCGCGCGGTCAACGCCGGTCTGGTCTTCGCCATCTCGGCGGGCAATGACGGAGCCGGCGCTGACGGCGGAAATCCGGAATGGCCGGGCCGCTACGCCGTCGATCCCCGCTTCGCCGGCAGTATCATCGTGGTGGGCGCCCACAACAGCTCCGACGTCATGGCCGGCTTCTCGAATCGCGCGGGGGTGGCGGCGGCGGGCTATCTCAGCGGCCCGGGCGTCGACATCATCACCGGCTGCGACGGCACCAGCTGCTTCCGGGTCAACGGCACCTCCTTCTCGTCGCCGGCGGTCGCGGGAGCCCTGGCCCTGCTGCTGCAGGCCTTCCCCAATCTGACGGGCCGCGATGCGGTCCAGATTCTTCTGACCACCGCGCGGGATGGTGGCGCTCCCGGGATCGACGCCGTCTATGGCCGCGGCCTGCTGGACCTGACCAAGGCTTTCCAGCCGGTTGGCTCGACCCAGGTCGGCACCAGCAGCGGGAGCGTGTCGGTGACGGCTGAACGGTTCGCCTACACCGGCGCGGCGTTCGGCGACGCCCTCAGGAAAGCCGGGGGCGGCCTGCAGACCGTGGGACACGACGACTACAAACGTCTGTTCCGGGTCGATCTGGCCGGCAGCTACGGCATGGCCCCGCGCGGCGCCGCCAACATGCTGCCCCAGGCGCCGCGCCAGCAGGCGCGGCTGACCACCGAGGGGCCGATGGGCTCGAGGCTGTCCCTCACCACCAGCGCGGCGGTTCAGGACAGTCCGTGGGATCTGGCCGCCTCGACCAGCGTCATCACGCCCTGGCTGGATGAGCGCCGCCGCGAGGACATGACGGTGGAATTCTCGGCCGGACGCGGGGCCGTCGCCTACTGGCAGGGCCGCAACGGCGCCCGCTCGCCGTTCCAGCTGGGCGCCGGCGACAATTTCGCCTCCCTTGCCCAGGTCGACCGGGCCTGGCTGGGCGCCGTGACCGTCGGGGCCGTGACCCTGACGGCCGACACGGGCGTGGGCGACCGCGCCATGCCCTTCCAGGCGCGTGAGGAAGACGTTTCCAGCTATGCGCGCTTCGCGGCCGATTGGCAGACCTCCCCGACCAGCCGGTTGCGCTTCGCGGTCGGAGGCCTGGACGAGAAGATGGGGCCGCTCGGCTCCTATGCGCCTCTGGACTCCGGCTTCGCCCTGCCCAGCACCACCACCTTCGGCTCGGTCGGCGGCCAGTTCGCCCTGCGCTCCAACCTGTTCCTGAACGCCGAAATGGGCTGGGCGCGCACGGACCTGACAGGCCGGTTCCTCAGCCTGTCGGAGACAGCGATCAGCTCGACCTGGGCCCTGGGTCTGACGACCTTCTGCAAGCAGCTGGGCCTCGGCTGCGAGACCCTGACCTGGTCGGTTTCCCAGCCCCTGCGGACGGAAAGCGGCGTGTTCAGCGCTTACTTGCCGGATGCGCCGGCCCGCTATTTCGACGAACTGACCTTCTCGGAGCGCGCCTTCTCGGCGACGCCGAGCGGGCGTCAGATCGACATGTCGCTGGGCAGCGTGCACCGGCTGGGCGACGGTTCAGCGGTGAGCCTGCGCGGCATGGTCACGCGCGACGACCAGAATGTGCGGGCGTCGCCGACGACCTTCACCCTGATGGGAAGTTGGGGAAAGACCTTCTAGGGCCCGTGGCGGTCGGCGGGAGCATGTTTGCCGCCGGCCGTTCGCCCGGCTATGCCTCCTGAAAGGGGAGCAAGCGTGGCGATATTTCCGGTCATTCTGTGTGGGGGCGCCGGGACGCGGCTTTGGCCGGCCTCGCGGCCTGCCCGCCCCAAACAGTTCATCGATCTGGCCAGCGATCTGTCCCTGTTCCAGGAGACGGCGCTGCGGACGGCGCCCCTGACACACGGGGGCGGACGGCTGCTGGTCGTATCCGGACAGGCGCATCGCGGCTTCGTTGACGACCAGCTGGCCGCGCTCGGACTGGAAGCCACCATCCTGCTTGAGCCTGAGGGCCGGGAATCGGCGCCGGCCATGGCGGCGGCGGCGGCGTGGATCGCGCGCGCTGCGCCCGACGGGGTCGCGCTGTTCGTGGCGTCGGACCATCACATACCGGACGCCGAGGCTTTCCGGGCCGCGGTGCGGGAGGCCCTGCCGACGGCCGAGGCCGGGCGGATCGTCACCTTCGGCATCCGGCCCACCGGCCCCGCGACGTCATACGGCTATATCCGGCCCGAGGGCCCGGGCCTGTCGCCCGTGGCGGCCTTCGTCGAGAAGCCGGACCGGGCGCTGGCGGAGCGCCATGTGCGCGACGGCTATCTGTGGAACAGCGGCAACTTCATGGTGCGGGCCTCGGTCCTGCTGGAGGAGCTCGAGGCGTTCGCGCCCGATGTGGCCCGTGTCGCGCGCGCGGCCGCGCCACAGGACGCGGGTCGGGTTGTCCTGCTGTCCGACGTCTTCAGGACCGCCCCGAAAATCTCCATCGACTATGCGGTCATGGAGCACAGCCGCCGCATCTCGGTCCTGCCGGTCGACTACCACTGGTCGGATCTGGGGGCGTGGGACTCCGTCGCGGACGGCGGCTCCGGCGATCGCGGCGTCTGGATCGCCGCTGACGGCGACAGCGGACTGGTGCGGGCGGCGGAAGGCATGGTCGTCGCCACCGCCGGAGTGACGAATCTGGCCATCATCGCCGAGCGTGACGCCGTTCTGGTTTGCAGTCTGGACCGGGCGCAGGAGGTGAAGGGGCTGGTCGAACGACTGCGCGACATCTCTCCGCCCCATGCGAAGGGGCGGTGGGAGGCGGGCGGCACGCTGGCCGAACGGGCGCGCTATTTCGACAGCTGGATGCGGCTGAACGCCCTGCCGATGTGGGCGGCCCTCGGTGTGGATGAGGACGGGGGCTTCCGGGAGGCGATCGACCTGTCGGGCCGGCCCGTCGGCGACTTCCGCCGGGCCCGGGTGCAGACGCGTCAGGCCTATGTCTATGCGGTCGCGGGGGCGTCGGGCTGGGCCGGACCGTGGCGGTCGCTGGTCAGTCGCGGGCTGGAACGGTTCGAGGCGACCAACCGGCGCCCGGACGACCTGTACCGCACGCGGATCTCTGCGGACGGCGCCGCGCTCGACGACAGCGCCTCGCTCTACGATCAGGCCTTCGCCCTGTTCGCCTTCGCGGCTGCGGCCAGGGCCGGGATCGCCCCGATGATGATGTCCGAGCGGGCCCACGCCCTGCGCGAGGCCCTTGCCGTGCTGCGCGTTCCGGCGGGCGGCTGGCGCGAGACGGGCGACCGTCCGTATCAGGCCAACGCGCACATGCATCTGCTCGAGGCCTGCATGGCGTGGGAGGGGATCGAGCCCGGGCGTGAATGGCGCGCCATGGCGGATGAGATCGTCGCCCTCGCCCGACGCGCCTTCATCGATCCGGCAGGCGGCTTCCTGCGCGAATTCTTCGACGAGACATGGACGCCGGCGGCAGGCGAGGACGGCCGGCTGGTCGAGCCGGGGCATCAGTTCGAATGGGCCTGGCTGCTGACGCGCTGGGGCCGTCTGCGCGGCGAGGCCTGGGCGCTGGAGGCGGCGATCCGGCTGTACGACATCGGCGCGCGCGGTGTGGATCAGGCGCGCGGCGTGGCCATAGATGCGCTCAACGAGGACCTTTCCGTTCGCTCGGATCAGGCCCGGCTGTGGCCCCAGACCGAGCGACTGAAGGCGGCGCTGATCCTTGCGGAGACAGCCGAGGGCGGTCGCCGGATCCTGATGGTGGACGATGCGCGCAAGGCCATGGCGGGACTGCAGCGCTATCTCGAGCCGTCGGGCCTGTGGCGCGACAAGATGCGAGCCGATGGCGGCTTCATTGACGAGCCGGCGCCTGCCAGCTCGCTGTACCACATCATGGTCGCGTACGAGCAGGTGAGGGCGTCGGCGGGCGCCGTGCCGGAGCTCGGCGGATCGGCCGAGGCCGGGTCGTGATCGGCGGCCGCTCCGTTCTGGCCGTGATCACCGCGCGGGGCGGTTCAAAGGGTCTGCCGCGCAAGAACCTCGCTCCGTTCCGGGGCGCGCCCCTGATCGCCTGGACCATCCGCGCGGCGCAGGGTGCGCCGGGCATCGATCGGCTGATCCTGTCGTCGGACGATCCGGAGATCATCGACACAGCCCGCTCGCTGGGTTGCGAGGCGCCGTTCCAGCGCGCGGCCGAATTGGCCGGCGACACGGCCGCCTCGATCGATGTGCTGCTGGACGCCGCCGACCGCGTGCCGGGCTATGACGTCGTCGTGCTGCTGCAGCCGACCTCGCCGCTGAGGACGGCCGCGGACATCGAGGCGACACTGGCTGCGATGGCGGAAAGCGGCGCGCCGGGCGCCGTGTCGGTCAGCGAAGCGCCATGCCATCCGTATCTGATCTTCCAGCGGGATGCGGCGGGGCGGCTGAATCCCTTCGTCGAAAAGCCGGCCGACATGGGCTGGCGGCGTCAGGATTTGCCGCCTGCGTACCGCATCAACGGCGCCGTCTATGCGGCGGATCTGGCCTGGTTGAGGGCCGAACGGACCCTGTGCAAGGCCGGCGAGACGGCCGCCTATGAAATGCCGGTCGAGCGTTCGATCGACATCGACACCCTCGAGGATCTGCTGGCCGCCGAACGCGCTGCGGACTAGTCAGGGCAGCAGCGGTCCGCCCGCCGCCCGTTTCGCATCGATCTCCACCTGAACCTGTTCCAGCGCGCGTGCGCGGGCTTCCGCCGAGGCGTGGCGCAGCTGCGGGTAGCGGACGCGCCAGTTGGCGGCCCCGAACCGGCGCCAGAAAGCAGGCGCGATCGTGGTGTCGTATCCGGCGCGGGCGGTCAGGAACAGGCCGACGCGATCGGCCTGGGTCTCCTTGTCGCCGGCTCCGCTGACGGCCGCAGCCTCATTGGCCTCACGCCCCGCGCCGCCGACGTCGCTCCATGTGCGGTGCCGCAGGACGTGGTGGGCCAGTTCGTGGCCGAGGATCAGGGCGAGTTCGTCGTCGGATTGGGTGAAGCCGGCCAACGCCGTGCTGATGAACAGCCGCCGCCCGTCGGCGCGGGCGTTCAACTCGTCCGAAGGATTCAGCTGGACCTCATAGCCGCACGCCCGGTGCGGCTCGACGGTCAGCACCACCGGTTCGCCGCCCCGACGGATATCGAGCCGGGCCGCACCTGAGGCGAGGGCGCCATCGAGGATCGCGATATTGGCGGCCAGCCCTTCGAAGGCGGGTTGTATGCGGGCGGGACCCGTATTCAGCGCCGCACCATTCACCGCGAGGATCAGATCGCCTTCGCGCAACCCGGCTTCGGCGGCCGCCGAGGTGGGCGGCGCCGACAGCACGCCGGGCAGGTCGCCTTCAAGTCCGAAGCGTGACTGGACGAGCGGCCGCAGCTCGTTGCTGTACTGGCTGGCCGAATGCAGGGCCCAGCCAGCGGCCAGCCGGACGGCGGGGCACAGCTCGACATTGGCCTCGGACAACCGCTGCGCCACGCGGGCCACGCGCTGATCGAGGGCGGTCAGGGTGCTCAGGCGCTGCGAAGCCGCCCCATCGACCGCCGCGGTCATCGAACCGCCCGCAGCCTGCCCGCAACCGGTCAGGCCGGCAGCGAGCGCAAGGGTGAGGACCGTGGACAGCAGGCGACGAGACAGCATGGTTCAGCTTGCATCGCAGGCATTGGACAGCCGGCCCGCCCAGAAACAGGATAGACGCAGAGGAGGCAACCCGCTTTTCCGCCGCAGCCCGATGGCGGCAAGCGTCGCCTTTTCGGTTCCTTAACGGCCATCAACCACCTTGGCCCCACGGCGCATCGGCCGCCCGGGACGGACCCCATGAGACTGGACGGCAAGCGCATACTGGTCACCGGCGCGGATGGCTTCATCGGCTCGCATCTGACGGAACGGCTGGTGCGGCGCGGCTGCGACGTGCGAGCCTTCGTTCAGTACAACAGCCTCGGAAGCTGGGGCTGGCTGGACGAGAGCCCGGCGGACATCCGCAAGAATCTGGACGTCTTCGCCGGCGACATCCGCGATCCGCACGGGGTTCGCACGGCCATGGCCGGGTGCGATGTGGTGCTGCACCTCGCGGCTCTGATCGCCATTCCCTACAGCTATCACTCGCCCCAGACCTACGTCGAAACCAATGTGCTGGGCACGCTGAACATCGTCCAGGCGGCGCGCGATCTGGGTGTCGAGCGGGTGGTCCACACCTCGACCAGCGAAGTCTATGGCACCGCCCGCTTCGTGCCGATCACCGAGGCCCATCCGCTGCAGGGCCAGTCGCCCTATTCGGCCAGCAAGATCGGCGCGGACCAGATCGCGCTGAGCTTCCACGCCGCCTTCGGCACGCCGGTGACGGTGATCCGGCCGTTCAACACCTATGGGCCCCGGCAGTCGGCGCGGGCGGTGATCCCGACGGTCATCACCCAGGTCGCCGCGGGCGCGAGCGAGATCAAGCTGGGCGCCGTGCATCCGACCCGCGACTTCACCTTCGTGGCCGATACGGCGCGGGCGTTCGAGGCGCTGGCGGAATGCGACGCGGCTGTGGGCCAGACCGTCAACGCCGGCAGCGGCTTCGAAGTCTCCATCGGCGACACGGCGCGCCAGATCATCGCCCTGATGGGCCGCGACGTGGCCATTGTCACCGACGACCAGCGCCTGCGCCCCGAGGCCAGCGAGGTCGAACGCCTCTGGGCCGACAGCAGTCTGATGAGGTCCCTGACAGGCTGGTCGCCCGAATACGGCGGCGGCGAGGGCTTTGCGCGCGGCCTGAAACAGACCATCGACTGGTTCAGCGATCCGGAGAACCTGGCGCGCTACAAGGCCGATCGGTACGTGCTGTGAGCCTGTCCGAGCAAGTCCTCGCGGCGGTGCACGCCGCTTAGGCCGGGCCCCGACGGTCCAGCGGCTTCGCCGGGTTGCCGATGACGACGGCGCCGGCAGGCACGTCCTTCGTCACCACTGCGCCCATGCCGATGACCGCGCCGCGGCCGATGCGCAGCGGCTTGTCTGGCGTCCCTTGCTTGAGCACAGCCCCGGTGCCGACATAGACGTCGTCCTCGATCACCGTATTGCCGTTGATACAGACGCGCGGAGCGAGGGTGACGAAGTCGCCGACGACGCAGTCATGGGCGACGTAGCTAAACAGATTCGCCTGGAAATGCCGCCCGATCACGACGTTGGCCGTGATCACGACGTGATCGCAGAGGATCGCGCCCTCTCCGATCTGCGACGGTCCGCGGAAGACGCAGGTCGGGGCGACGATGGAAACGAACGACCGCCCCGCGGCCCTCAGTTCCGTGTCCAGCCGCCGGCGGACGGCGGCATCCGCGATGGCGATCGATATGGCCGCTTCAGCCGGGGTTTCCTCGAGTCTCATGACCGGGAAGCCATTCAATTCGCCCTCGCCCGGCTCCGGTGTAACGAAACAGACCTCGCTCGCGCCTGCCTGTCCAACAGCGAGCGGCGCTACTTCCCGACCGAAGCCACCTGTTCCGCACAAACCAATTCGCATGAGATCCTCCCCGGACATTGTAGCAGCTGACGCCTAGCATGGTAGCAGGTTGCTAAGGCGCGCAGCCTACAGCTTCATCATGGAGGCGCGATTGGGGACTCGGCGAATCTGCGTGGCGACCAGCGGGCGGGCCGATTACGGCCTGCTGACCTGGCCCATGCGCGACATCGCCGCCGCCGAAGGCCTGTCGCTCCAGCTCCTCGTCACCGGGACCCATCTCGAAGCGCGCCACGGCATGACGGTCGGTCAGATCGAGGCTGACGGGTTCGCCATCGACGCCCGCGTGCCCATGGGCCTGACC
The DNA here is from genome assembly GCF_001426805.1 of Brevundimonas sp. Root1423. Classification (NCBI taxonomy): domain Bacteria; kingdom Pseudomonadati; phylum Pseudomonadota; class Alphaproteobacteria; order Caulobacterales; family Caulobacteraceae; genus Brevundimonas; species Brevundimonas sp. Root1423. The sequence continues at coordinate 404,607 of NZ_LMFL01000023.1, read as the reverse complement.
GCCGACGATCCCGCCGGCCTCGCCCGCTCCAGCGCCTCGTGCCTGACCGGCGCGGTCGAGGCGCTGCTGCGCCTGCAACCTGACATGCTGATGCTGCTCGGCGACCGGTTCGAGACCCTGGTCCTGGCCCAGGCCGCCATGCTGGCCGGCGTCTCCATCGCCCACATCGGCGGCGGCGACGTGACCGAGGGCGCGATCGACGAGGGCGTCCGCCACGCCATCACAAAACTTTCCCACCTGCATCTGGTCACCCACGCGGACGCCGCCCGCCGCGTCGCCCGCATGGGTGAGGCGCCCGACCGGATTCACGTCGTCGGCAACCCCGGGCTGGACATGCTGGCCCGCGCCCCGGCGATGGCCCGCGATGCGCTGGAGGCCCGGCTGGGTCGTCCGCCCGGCGCGCGCAATCTGCTCGTGACCTTCCATCCGGTGACGACCCTGCCGGACAAGGGGCTTGCCGAACTGGACGCCTTGCTGAAGGCGCTGGAGCCGCTGACGGACGTGACGCTGTGGATCACCCGCGCCAACGCCGATCCGGGCGGCATGGCGGTTAACGCCGCGCTTGAGGCCTTCGCCGCCGGTCGCGGCAACGTCAGCCTGCACGACGCACTCGGCCCGGCCTATCTGCCGCTGCTGACCGCCTGCGACGCCGTGATCGGCAACTCGTCCAGCGGACTGGCCGAGGCGCCCTCCGTGCGCACCCCGACGGTCGACGTCGGCCTGCGGCAGGCGGGCCGGCTGGCCGGTCCCTCGGTCATCCATTGCGAGGCGGACCCGACGGCGATCTCGGCCGCCATCGCTCGGGCCATGGCCGGCGACGTGCCCGGCTTCGACAATCCCTATGGCGACGGCCAGAGCTCGGCGCGCATTGTTCAGGTCCTGATCTCCGCCCCGCCCCGCGACATCCTGCTGCGCAAGCGGTTCTTCGACGGCGAGCCGCCCCATGCATGATCCCGTCCTCATCATTGCCGAAGCCGGGGTGAACCATGACGGGTCGCTGGACGACGCCTGCCGGATGATCGACGTCGCCGCCGAGGCCGGCGCCGACGTCGTCAAATTCCAGACCTTCGTCCCCGAGGCCGTCCTTACCATGCGCGCCATGAAGGCCGCCTATCAGGAGACCAACACCGGCGAGGGCGGGACCCAGCTGGACATGGTGCGCAAGCTGGCGCTGAGCCGGGACGACCATCGCGTGCTGGCGGACCGCTGCGCCCTGCGCGGCGTACGCTTCATGTCGACCGCCTTCGATATGGAGAGCCTGGATTTTCTGTCCGGCCTCGACATGCCGGCGATCAAGATCCCGTCCGGCGACCTGACCTGGGGCGCCATGCTGCTGGCGGCCGCCCGCGTGGGGCCGCCGCTGATCGTCTCGACCGGCATGGCCACGCTGGACGAGGTGCGTCAGGCCCTGACCGTCATCGCCTTCGGTCTGACGCGTGAAGGCGATCCGACCGGCGCCGCCGACCTCGAACGCGCCTTCGCCGACGGTCAGGCGGCCCTGCGCGAAAAGGTCACCCTGCTGCACTGCACGACCGAGTATCCGGCGCCGCTGGAGGCCATCAACCTGCGCGCCATGGACACGATGGCGCAGACCTTCGGCCTGAAGGTCGGCTACTCCGACCACAGCCTGGGTCAGACCGTGGCGGTCGCCGCCGTGGCTCGCGGCGCCTGCGTCATCGAGAAGCATTTCACCCTCAGCCGCAGCCGGCCGGGCCCCGATCATCCGGCCTCGCTGGAGCCGGACGAACTGGCCGCCATGGTCCGGGGCATCCGCGACGTGGAGATCGCGCTCGGTCGGCCGGAGAAGGCGCCCGCGCCGGCCGAGCTGGGCAATCTGGCCATCGCGCGCCGTTCGCTGGTCGCCGCCCGGTCGATCCGGCGGGGCGAGATCCTGACGCCCGACGCCATGACCGCAAAACGCCCCGCGGACGGTCTGTCGCCGATGGAGGAATGGCGCTTGATCGGCACGGCGGCGCAGCGCGACTATGCGCCCGACGATGCGCTGGAGGCGCACGTCGAGGACGGGCAGGGGACACAGTGATGCGTCAATGGGAAAAGGCCCTGGTCGGGCCCGAGGCGACGTTCCGCGACGCCCTGGTGTCGATCGACTCGACCGGGGCCGGCATCGCCCTGGTCGTCGACGGCGACCGCCGGCTGCTGGGGGCCCTGTCCGACGGCGACGTGCGCCGCGCCCTGATCAGGGGCGCGGGGATGGAGGACCGCGCCGCTGGCGCCGCCAACAGGAACCCCGTCTGCGCCGATGAGCATCAGGACCCCGCGGCGATGCTGGCCACCCTGCGGGCGCACAGCCTGCGCCAGCTGCCGATCCTCGACGCCGCCCGCCGGGTGGTCGGCATGGTCACGGTCGAGGACTTCCTCAACATCCCCGTTCGCACCAATCCGGTGGTCATCATGGCCGGCGGCAAGGGCGAGCGGCTGGCTGAACTGACCCGAGACACGCCCAAGCCGATGCTGACCGTCGGCTCGCGGCCGATCCTCGACACCATCGTCGGCAATCTGGCCGGGCAGGGATTCCGCAATTTCTGGCTGGCCGTGAACTACAAGGCCGAGCAGATCGAGGGCCATTTCGGCGACGGATCAGCCCTCGGTCTGAACATCCACTATCTGCGCGAGGACAAGCCGCTGGGCACCTGCGGCGCGCTCAGCCTGATGCCGCCGCCCGACGAACCCTTCGTGGTCACCAACGGCGACGTGCTGGCCAAGGCCGACTACAGCCACCTGCTGGATTCCCACTTGCAGTCGGACGCCCTGGCCACGGTCGTGGTGCGCGACTACCAGATGCAGGTGCCCTTCGGCGTCGTGAACGCCGACGGCGCGCAGGTTACGCGCATCGATGAGAAGCCGACGCAGAGCTACACCATCAGCGCGGGCGTCTATGTCCTGTCCCCCGCCGTGCTGGACCTGATCCCGAAGGACGCCTTCTACGACATGCCGTCGCTCATCGCCGACATGATCGCGCGCGGACTCTCCGTCCGGCTGCAGCGCGCGGAGGGGTACTGGATGGACATCGGCCGCCCGACCGAATATGCGCAGGCGAACGCCGATTTTGGTGCTGTGTTCGAGGGTTAGGGCGGCCCATTGCCCTTTTCCGGACTTCCGTTCGGATTATCTTGGGGCGCGGCAACCTCCATATTCATCGCGGATAGCGGTGCGTCGGAGGCGCATCTGACAGAGAGCCATGTTTTCAAAGCTTCTGAAGCGCAAACAATCGATCACGGCTCCCGCCGACCCCGCCGTTCCGACCGGGACGGTGGTATGGGCCATTGGTGACATTCACGGCCGGCTGGATCTTCTAGTTCCCTTGGTAGACGCGATCCGCGAAGACCTTCGCGGGGCGATCGCAACACGAAAACTCGTTATATTTCTTGGGGACTATATCGACCGGGGGCCGCATTCCCGGGGTGTCCTCGAATACCTTGCAGAGCTTGAGCCGGTCGACGGGATCGAATGGCGCTTCCTCAAAGGCAATCACGAACAGACCATGATCGAGTTTCTCGACGATCCATCGGTCGGTGTGAAATGGTGCGAATACGGCGGAGATGCGACTCTGCGGTCCTTCGGATTGCGCCCGCCTGCGTTGAAGCACCGGACCGAGGGTTGGACCCATCTGTCCGCCGACCTGAATTACAAGGTCTCCTCAAAAATGCGCGCGTTCCTGGACGCCCAGGAACTCAGCATTACGGTCGGAGACTATTTCTTCGCCCACGCCGGCGCCCGTCCCGGCGAATTGCTCGATCGGCAGTCGGCCGAGGACCTTCTCTGGATCCGACGGTCGTTCCTCGACAGTTCCACGGAATTCGATCGGATTGTCGTGCACGGCCATACGCCGACAGCCGAGGTGTATGCCGACCAGCGTCGTGTGGGCATCGACACCAAGGCCTATGAGTCCGGGATTCTCACCGCGCTTCGGCTTTCGGGGCGGGAACGGAGCGTAATGCAGACGATCGCTCCGAGCGACAATTCAGGGGCGCAGCCGGAAGACATCCTCGTTCGCACCGCACACTTATCAGCGCCGTCTGAGTGATCGCTGATTCGACCGACCCGGGGGCGGCCGGATGCAGCCAGCACCTCAGGCGCGGGAGCGGTGACGCCCCTGTCCCGGTTCGGACAGGTCCGACTCCGGGCGGGAGGCGAGTTCCAGAATCCCGCAGCAAAGCGCGAACAGGCAGGCGATAAAGGTCGTTCGCAGCGGGTAGTCGAAGGCCGAATGCACGAGCACGACTGCGATACAGATGGTCGCTGCACGCTGCAGATCACGTTCGGCCGAGGCGCGACCGCCCCACGCCGTCCACGACCGTCGGACAAACCAGATTCCGAAAATGATGAACAGAGCGACGGCTGGGAGGCCCGCTTCAAGGGCCAGCTCGAGATAGTCGTTATGAGCCTGATTGAAGAAGGTGGCGTCCAGCTGTTCAAGCGGTTCGACGGATCGGTAGACGGCGTCGAATGACCCGATCCCGGAGCCCACTGGAAGATAGCCCTGCGCGGCCTCGGCCACGATCGGCCAGTTCTCGAATCGGCCCTCGCGGGCACCAGGCGTGTCAAAGCGAACGAGCAGCGGGCCAAGGGCGAACACGGCGATAGCCAAGGCGCCGAGGCTGGCCGCACCCAGCATTCCAAGCAAGACCGGGCCCGGACGCCCACGCCCGGCGGCGACCCAAGCCGCCACCAGACAGGCGCCCAGAACGGGGCCGACCAAGGCGATGCCGGCTCGGGACCGGATCGCTCCGAGCGCGACGACGACAAGCGCAACAAACAGGATGGAAATCCAGGGAAGCAGGGACTTCTGCGGCGAGCCCCGCCGCTTGACGACGCGGGCGCCCAGAATGGCGGCCATGGGCAGGCTCATCAGGCAGAAGGTGGCGAGGTGGTTCCTGTTGGCGAAGAACCCGACAACGTTGCCCGGGTCCGTTGTACGCCAAGGATAGAGGCCGTCGCCGCCGCTCACGAGTTGCGCCGCGCCGAGAACGATGGCCAGCACCGTTCCGCCTATGATCACAAAGGGAAGACGCAGCCTGAAACTCGCGGGGCACACGAGCAAGGCCGCGAAGATCGCCATGGGGGGTAGAAGAGCCAGCCATGAACGCCAGGTCCGGTCAGGTGTCAGGCTGAGGGGCGCCCATCCACCGGGAATGCCGACCGTGGAGAGTGCGAGGTCGAGCTGTTCCCGGCCGGGAAGGCCCCTCCAGATCTGCGGCGGCAGCGGCACGAGTTGGGCTAGGGGCAGAATCGCGACGCCCGCCATCAAAGCCAACGCAAGGCGATGCCCGGCAAGATCGGATCGGCGGGACAGGGCGAACAGGGCGAGAACCAGAAGCGGAAGCGCAGCCAATTCCAGTAAGGCCAGACGAACTTCGTTCTGCCGGCTCGCGCCGCCCAGCAGATACGAAAAAACCAGCAGGGCCATTGTCGCGATTGCGACGGCGCCCTGCTGGTTCCTTACGTACTTACCTAAATCGCCCACCGGAGCGTGTTACTCGCTACTCGGGGGGAGTTGGTTCTTAGTCGCTCTCGCTGTCGTCGTCGGTGGCGACCACGATCGTGGCCACGACAACGGCGGCGCCGATCAGCAGGACCGGAAGCGGAATGCCGGCGAACTCACTGGACTGTTCCGAAGCGGCACCCACGCGATCACCAACGCGAGCAACAGCGCTTTGCGATCCAGCGGCGGCGGCTTGGCCAGCAACGAGCAGCAGACCCGCCGTAACGGCGGCGATAGTCTTACGCATGATAATCCCCTTCAAGACGTGATTACGACCTCCCGAACCGGGATGGCAGAAGCCGATCTATATGGCTCAGACCCTTCCTGCGCAAGCAAAAAACCGCGGCTCGCGTGTGAGGTCGATATCCTTGGTTGTAGGCAGGGCCTTTCAGGGAGGGGTTATTGCGCGAGGGGATTCAGTTCGAGATTGTCGAACCAGGCAATAGTTGACGCCGGGGCGTCTCCGGGGTCCGGCGCGAAGTGAAGAATCTGGATCGAACAACCCGAGGTGGGCACTGTCGCGGGCGCCTGGAAACGGCGCCAAGCCGCCGATGATCCCGGCGCGGCTTCGGGCCTGTAGGTGAGCAGCCTCAGGCCGCTCTCGACGCAGGTCAGCTCCACCGTTATCCGGGCCGGAACGGGACTCGATTCCATTCGTCCCTCGCCCCGGAGCAAATAGCGTCCGGGAGAGAGCATCAGCACCTGATCGGCGAAAATGTCGGACCCGACGCCGTCATAATCGATCCGGAGCGCAGCGTTCCTTGGACGAAGATCGTCTTCCGCTACCTCCGCGATGAGTCCGGGCGCGGCGCCCAGCCGCCATGTGAAGGGCAGCAGCTGGGTCTGGGGATCGGCCGAGAAATCCCCGTTGACGACCGCTGGAGAAAACGGGGGCCGCCGCAGCATGCCTCGCACCGTCCGCAGCGCCAGGTACCGGCGATCGGCCGTCCACGACAGGTAGAGTTTCTCCAGCTCGTTGCGGGTGAATGGAGTTTTGGTTCGCTCAAGCCCTGTCGCCAAGGTGAGCAGGACCGCGTCTCCGTCGTCGCGCTCATACAGATAATCGAGATAGGCGAGACGCCAGGGCGGATCATTCGCCATCTGACGAAGCAAGGGCGACACAGAACGCGGATCGTTGAGTGCAGCCGTCGTAAACAGGTTGAAGATGCCCGGCTGCATCTCAAGCCGGCGCCTGGCGAGCGTGTCCGCATGCGCAAAAGCCGACCCGTAATCACCGTTGCGCAACCGGTTTTCGACGAGCCAAGCATGTGCGGGATCATCCCGCAGACTCCAGTTACCCGCCAGCGTCAGGATCTGCTCGGCCTTGTCAGTTTCGCCGTTTCTGGCGGCCGCAAGTCCGCGAACGCGAAGAGCGCGAATACTGAAGGGTGCGCCGGACAGCGCCTGCTCCGACAGACTGGCGGCCTCGGTTATGCGATCGTTCGTCAACGCCCGTTCCGCGAGACGCTGAAGGGCTTCCGGCGACGTCGGGGCGACGCGGATCGCAAGCTCGGGCGGCCCCCGCGTCACCAGCAGCGCCTTGGTCACCTCCCAGGCCAACCAGACCGCGCAGATGATGAGCGCGAAGCGCAGTATCTCGGTCAGACGCCCCTGTCCTCCGGTGCCCCGGACAGCAACGTTTCCGTCATTTTCGGAAGCCGTCAGGACCGACGGTCCTTCTTCGTCTTCTTCCTGTCGGTCTCGGTTGAGCCGTAGTTGTAGTCGTAGGCGTAGTCGTATCCACCGTACTGCGTCGCGGTCATGTTGAACTTGGTGAGCACGGCGCCGAGGATGCGTGCATTGCCCATCCGAAGGCGGCGAAGCGCACCCCGCGCCTGGGCGCGGCGAGTGCCCTTGGCCTCGATCGCGAATACGGTCCCCTCAACGGCGGCCGCGAGGAGCGGCGCATCGGCGAAACCAAGGACCGGCGGACCATCGATAACCACGTGGTCGTAAATTTCTCCCGCGCTTGCAAGCAGACGGCGCACGCGGTCTCCACTCCAGAGTTCCGCCGGGTTGGGCGGCAGCGGTCCGCACGGAATGAAATGCAATCCGGGTTGTTTGGTTGGCTTGGCCAGTCCGCCAAGGTCGCCGCCGCCGGAGAGCACGTTGCTCATGCCGGCGTCGTTCTCGACGCCCATGAGCCGGTGCAGGGACGGGTTGCGAAGATCGCCGTCGGCGAGAAGCACCTTCCGTCCCGCCCGGGCCAGGTTGAGCGCGGTGGCGTAGGCGGTCGTGGATTTTCCCTCTGCGGGACGCGAACTCGTCACCAGAAGGCTCCGGGGCGCTCCATCCGGCGTCGAGAACTGAAGCGCCGTCTGCAGCGAATAGTACGCCTCGGAGAAACCGGATCGCACATCCTCCAGCGCTTGCTGCGGAATGACTCCCCGGCTCAGGAGCGGAATCACGCCCAGCACAGACAGGCCCAGCTTCAGCTCGACATCGTCGGGAGACGCGAGCGTCTCGTCGAGGGCTTCCAACAGGAAGGCGCCCAGGACGCCAAGGCCCAGCCCCAGCAAGGCGGCGAGGGCGAGATTGATGAGGAGCTGGGGCTGCGACGGGCGCTGCGGCGCCGTGGCCTTGTCGACGATCGAAATATTGTTCGACGCCACGCCGGCGGTGATGCCCACTTCCTTGTAGCGCTGGAGCAGGCCGTCATACAGCGTCCGGCTGGTGTCCAGCTCGCGCTGCAGAATGTTGTACTGGATGCTGCGGCTACGCAGGTCCAGGACGTCATCCTGAAGGCCGCTCACCTGCCCCTGAAGCGAGCGTTCCTGGTTGAGCGCGACGGCGTACTGGCCCTGGATGGAGCTGCGGATGCCCGCAGCCACGGAATTCGTCTGGGCGTCCAGTTCGGCAATCCGCGCCTGCAACTGGCGCATTTCAGGCCAGTCAGGCTGATAGATACTGAGTTTCTGCTGGTACTCGGCATCGAACTTGGCCCGTTCCTCGGTGAGCCGCTGGATCGTCGGATTCTGGAGGACCTCCTGCAGGGTGTAGAGCTGGGCCGACCGGGCTTGGCGCCACTTTTCCTCGGCGGCGATCCGGTTGGCCCGCGCCTGTGCGAGCGCGGAGTTAAGCGCAACGAGGTTGTTGGTCGTCAGCGATTGAGCTTCACCGGTTTCGGCGCTGGCTTCACGAACGTTGATGATCGTCTGGTTAGCCGCATAGCCGACCAGTTCCCGCTCGGCGTCTTCGAGGCGGGCCTTGGTCTGTGCGATACGGTCTTCAAGGAAGCTGCGCGCGTAGGCCGAGGACTCGAACTTGCGGTCAAGATTGGCCTCGATAAAGTTTTCGGCGAAGGCGTTCGAGACCTTTGCCGACAGCGCCGCGTCCGGGCTGCTGAAGGATACGCTGACCAGACGCGACCCCCGGATCGGCGCGACTCCCAGGTTGTCCTGGATGAGCCTCAACACAGCCTGACGACGTTTGGCCGCGAAGGCCGTCGCCGTCTCTCGATCGCGCTGTACGGGCTCTTCGCCCATCTGTTGGATGAAGGCGTCGTTGCTGGCCAATCCCAGCTTGTCGATGACCCGCTCGGCAAGCGAGCGGCTGCGCAGAATTCCGTACTGGGTCTGGAAAAACTCTTCGCCCTGGATCATTGATTCACGGGGTTGGACCTCATCGACATCGAGCACTCGCGCGGCTTCGCGGTCGATCTGGATCGTTGAGGTCGCCGTGTAGATGGGCGTCATCAGCAAGGTCGCGGTCGTGCCCAGGACCAGGGCCGTGAGCAGCGAGCCCAACAGGACGAATTTATGCTTGAGGGCCAGCCGCCAGTAATCGACGAAGCCAAACGCCGGAGGCGTGTGGGACAGGCCGATCTGGCCGTCGCGCGCGAACATCGAAGCCGGACCGGTTTCGGCGTTATTAGAGTGCGGGCCGTTTTTTGACGCCGCGTGGCCTTCGAACATATTCAAATCCGTTTCACACCTGTGCGGTTGTCCCGCACTCTATTCGAGGGCTGATTAGCGCATACCTTCACACAGATCGAGCAATCCGCCGAACTTCACACTTGGCCCGTTCCGGGTCACGTTTTCTGACGGCGTCACTTGCCGTAAGAACTCCCCGCCTTCAAGGCATTGGCCTTGGAGGGATATTTCGCGCCCACCCCGCCAACTCCAGAACGTATTCAACCCTTCGAAGTATGCGGCGTCCGCAGCGCGCATCGCAATAAGGAACCGGGAGGAAACACATTAGCTTCTGGAAAACCGTGAAATTCTAGTCTGATCGCCTGAGCGCATCATTTTGAGGATCGACGGGATCGATCCCCAACGAAAACCAGGGCGCGTGCATTTCGTATACCTCGCGGGTTGAGGGCGCACAATGTCGGACTGCACGGCGCCCTGCGCTGACAGACGTCGGGAAGCGCGCGAGCGCTGCCGTGGACAATTCGAAATACGCTGTGAATTGCCTTTGGAAATCTCCTGCCCATGGTGAAGTTGGTTTGCCGAACACCCAAGGCGACGGCTGAGCAGATTTGTTGCCTCCTTGTTTTCCGGGGGCGCCGTCGACTTAACGGGTCTGAAATAGTCAAGAAGAGAAGAACGAATGCTGAATACGCCTTTTTCACCCTGGCCCAGTTATACTGCCGAAGAAGTGAGGGCCGTCAGCGACGTTGTGACCTCAAACAAAGTCAACTACTGGACGGGAGACCTCTGCCGCGAGTTTGAGCGCCGGTTTGCGGCTTGGGTCGGCTCAGGGTTTGCGGTCGCCCTGACCAACGGGACCGTCGCGCTTGACGTCGCTTTGAAGGCTCTCGGAATCGGACCCGGAGACGAGGTGATAACGACGCCGAGGACCTTCCTCGCTTCCGCTTCGTGCATTGTCACGGCGGGAGCGACGCCGGTGTTCGCGGACGTTGATCGTGACAGTCAGAACATCACGGCGGAAACCATCGCACAGGTCGTCACGCCTCGTACGAAAGCGATCATTTGCGTGCACCTGGCCGGAATGCCTTGTGACATGGACCCGATCATGAAGCTCGCAGAGCGCCATGGCCTGAAGGTCATCGAGGATTGCGCCCAAGCTCACGGCGCCCTCTATCGCGGGAAAAGCGTGGGTTCAATCGGACACATCGGCGCCTGGTCCTTCTGCCAGGACAAGATCATGACGACGGGCGGGGAAGGGGGAATGGTCACCACCTCGGATCCCGATCTCTGGTCGTTCATGTGGTCCTACAAGGATCATGGAAAGAGCTGGGAGGCCGTATACGAACGCGATCATCCGCCGGGCCCGCGCCTCGTGCACGACACCTTCGGGACGAACTGGCGAATGATCGAGATGCAGGCGGCGATCGGCCTGGTTCAGCTGGATCTCATGCCGTCCTGGACGGCGCGCAGAACCCTTGTCGCGGGTGCGTTGAGGTCAGCCTTCGAGCCGTTCAGCGATATGGCGCGGGTTGCGCCGATTCCCGACAACGTTGATCACGCTTGGTACCGGTTCTATGCCTTCGTTCGCCCAGAAGGGTTGGCCGATGCTTGGACCCGAAATCGGGTGATCGAGGAGATCGTCGCCCTGGGCGTCCCTTGCTTCCACGGATCGGCGTCCGAAGTTTACCTGGAGCACGCTTTTGACGGGACGGGCTGGCGTCCTCCCGAGCGACTTCCGGCGGCGAAGGAACTGGGAGAAACCAGCATCGCCTTCCTCGTTCATCCGACACTGACTGATGAGGAAATTGCGACGACGTGCGATGCGATTGGCCGGGTGTTTGGCTCTGCGCGCAGGGCATAAGCCCTGCGTCGCTCTATCAGGAGTGCGCGGGCTTGGGCGGACTGCTCTGGAACTTTCCTTGCCGATTGTGCAGGGCGTCGACGCAACCTTGCGCAATCGCGGCGAGGCTGCGCCAGCGCTGTTCGCCGAAGATCACTATGGTCACCAGCTGCACAAGATGAGAGGCCGTAAGCCGCGCGGCAAACCCCGGATGGCGGCGCGCGTGGCGTCCCATCAGCGCCCAGTAGTTTCTGAAGATGTAGTACCGGCGCAGCGGGGAGTGATAGCTGTGAAACGGAATACGGGACGCCCTGTCTCCAAGGCGATGGAATATCTGCGCATTCGGTGACCGGTAGATATTGTGGCCGGCGTCCCTCAGACGAAGCGAAAAATCGAGATCGACGCCGTCAATGAACAGTTCCTCCCAATAGCCGCCGATTGCGACTGCAACGTCAGTCCGCACCATGTTTCCTGACGTGATGGCGTACCGAAGCATGGTGCCGCTGCCCCCCGGATTGATGCCCGGGAGCGCTGCTGACGCGCATGCAGCCGAAGGCTCCGCGGACAGGGTCTGGCTCAGTGCGCTCACCATATCGGGCGCCGCAACGCTGTCCTGGTCCATCGTGAGCATCCAGCGTGATCCGTGCCGGACGGCAGCCGTCAGCCCGATATTCAGCGCGGCGGCGATGCCGAGATTCGTTTCCAGCCAAATAATCTCCCAGTCCTTGCCCGCCGCCGAGCGCTGAAGGTCCAGGCGAGAGGTATCGTCCGACCCATTATCGACGATGACGATATGGTCGACCTGGCCGGACAGGCTGTCGGCGCACTCGCCGGGATGCAGGCGGCCGTTGAAACTGATGATGACCGCAGTGACGCCTTCCTGCATCAGGCTCGCGCCCCCGGACTCAGGTCATGCGCAGTGATGCGGTACGATGCGAGTAGAGGAAGGGTTGCGAGAATGAGCAGGAAGTCGAACGAGCCCAGATAAGGGTTGGAGTATACGCCGACCAGGAAGGCCGACAGGCCTATGACGATGCAGAAGGCCCCCTCCGTTCCCGGAATCCGCTGGGCGATCATCTGGAGGGAATTCTTCATGTAGTAGAACAAAATGGTCCCGAGGATCAGAGTGCCTACCACGCCGAAATTGAACAGGATCTGGTGATAGCTGAGCTCGTAGAGCCAGGGCGACATCTTGCTTCGGATATAGCCGACATCCAGTCCGAAGCCGGAACCAAACACGGGATAGTCCTTGAACCCGTCGATCAGATATCTGCTCTGGATAGTTCTTTCGTCCACGGACGAGAAGGCATCGGTCAGGAATGAGATCGTCGCCATGCCATAGGTCCGGACGACGACGAGGGCAAAAATGATCGCCACCGCCCCTCCCAGAGCGAACAGCCATTCCAGCCGCCGGTTTCGATCCCTGGTCTGCGTGAGAAACGAATAGGCAAGTATCAGGAGCGGCGTCAGCACCAAAACGATCCAGAGCGCGCGTCGGCCCGAGAGAACAGCAATCAGGACGGTCAACACGAGAGAGATTTGTGTCAGCCTCGGCGCGACATTCACCTTGTCGGTCCTGAATTGGGAGGCGATCAGGTACGGGCATATAAAGAACAGGGACCCGATGTTTTGGGTAACAACCTGAATGTATCCGTCGTGGAAGCCCACGCGCATGTCGAGCTGATCGATAATCTCCTGGTTTATGAGGCCAAGAGAAAAACGATATTCAGCGATCGCGAAAATATTGATTATCGCAATAATAATGCCCGCTATAACAATAGACCAGTGGATCGCGAGAAAAACATTACCGGTTTTAAGAATGACCAAGATGATAAGGTAGGCCAGACTCCATCCTACATACAGCCGAAGATAGTCTACGATGCCCTCAATCGCACCTCCGTTTAACAACCCGATGCCGGCCCATATGATGCCGATGACGGCCGTCAGCAGATAGAAGACCACGATGTCGCGATCGGCGTGACGGTAGCGAGTGTGGAAAACGTATCGAAAGTTCAGGACCACAAAAAGGGCGATGAGTCCGATCTTCGCACCCGCGTAGGATCGAGGGATGGTCATCATCGTGGTCAGGAGAAGGACGGCGGAAACACTGAGCCGCTTCGCGGCCCCGGTGAACGCAGAATGGATTGTCTGTGGGTTTTCCAAGGTTGTTCCGCGAACTGTGTCGATGGCTGGCCGCCGATTTCAACGGCCAGCAAGAGGGATCAGACCGCTCGGTACTCGAGCGAGGCATCAGCGACAACGTCGCTCTTGAAGTACTCAGGCACCAGCCGGCGTAGCACGACGATGGCTGGTTCCGCATCCTGCTCGCGCACCAATTTGCGAAGGACCTCGAGTTCGCGGGAAAGCGTGTCCCACGCCAGGAAGTCTTCATGAGCCTTCTGGATCCGGCTGTGGGACGTGGGAGCCGAGTTCGCCCCGATAAGGAGCTCTTCGTACAACTTCTCGCCTGGCCTCAGGCCCGTGATGAGTATCTCGATATCGCCGTCAGGGAAGGTCTCGTCCCTCACGGTCAGCCCGGAAAGCTCGATCATGTTGCGGGCCAGATCGTAGATGCGAACGGGTTCCCCCATATCCAGGACGAAGACCTCGCCGCCTTCGGCCATGGCCCCGGTCTGAATGACCAGTTGAGCGGCCTCCGGGATGGTCATGAAGTACCGGATGATGTCCTTGTGTGTCAGGGTAACCGGGCCGCCATCCAGGATCTGGCGTCTGAACAACGGTACTACCGAACCGCTCGAGCCCAGCACATTACCGAAACGCACCATGCAGAACCGGGTTTTGGTCTCGCGTTCGGCAAGCGCCTGTAAAATCAATTCGGCCAGACGCTTTGTCGCGCCCATCACATTGGTCGGACGGACCGCCTTATCCGTACTGACGAGGACGAAGGTCTCTACTTCGAACCGCGCCGCGATTTCCGCGACGACGAGAGTGCCCAGCGAGTTGTTGAGGATTCCCTCAAGCGGGTTCGACTCCACCAGCGGGACATGCTTGTAGGCGGCGGCGTGAAATATGGTGTGCGGGCGGTGCTGTTCGATGACCGCGGCCATCCTCGGTTCATCGGCAACGGAGCCCAGCACCGGGACAATCTCGACCTCGAGATTTCGCGATAGCTCGGCGTGAACGCCGTAAAGCGCGTATTCGCTATTGTCGACAAGGACCAGCTTCCGCGGTTGCAGGAGCACAATCTGGCGGCACAACTCGCTCCCGATAGAGCCGCCGGCGCCCGTCACCAGCAGAGTCTTGCCAAGAACGTTGCGCGACAGAAGCGTTTGATCCGGCGCGACAGCTTCCCGGCCCAGCAACTCAGCGATATCGATTTCCCTGAGGTCCGCGATCGTCACCTTGCCCACGGCAATGTCATGGAGGCTGGGTATGGTGCGTACGCGCAACCGGAGTTCGCGCGTACGCTTGACGATCTCCGCCCGCTTCTGCCGGGTCGCGGCGGGCAGGGCCAGCAGAATGTCCGTCACGCCCAGCCGGTCCCGCAAGGCGCCCAGTTCCGAGGGAGAGAAAATCTGTTCTCCCCGCAGCATCTGGCCGTGGAGAACCGGATCATCGTCGAGGAAGCCAAGCACCTTGAATTGTGGGCTGCGGTAAAGGTTTGCGTGCAGCTGCTGGCCAGCCGATCCTGCGCCGTAGATCAACACGCGATAGCGATCAGCGCCCAGACGCGCCTTGTATGGCGCCGCAAGGAGCCGATGGATCACGGCGCGGGCGCCTGCAATAAACAGCAGCAGGATTGGCGGCTCGATCAGCCCGACAGTTCTCGGAACCCCGTCGATGCCGATCAGAGTGATGATCAGAATGAAAGGCACGCTGGAAATGCAGACCGCGCGCAGGACCGTGACCAGGGCCGGCCCGCTTTCCGAGCGGAAAATCACCCGATATAGGCCCATGGTGATGAAGGCGGGCAGCGCGCAGGCAACCGCAATCCCGACCGCGATGGCGAGCGGCGCATTCAGCTCGGGCAGCGCGCCGATCCGCAGATTGATGGCCAGCCAGACCGAAGCGGCGACCAGAACGATGTCCATCGCCAAGGCCAGGCCCCGTTTGACCGGTCGCGGCAGCGTGAGGAGCAGCCGGGCGAAGTTTTCCGGTTCGGCCCCGGTCCCGGTCTGGTTATCCTGAGGCATGGCGGAACAGACTGAAACGCGCCGTCAGGGAGGCGTGGACGCGATGCGCGAGAGTCTTCAGACCACGGGCCGCCTTCAGGCTTGGGCGGTGAGCCAGGTACCAACGAAGATATTTCCCATAGCGGGCAGGATCCAGGCCGTAAGCCATTTCCTGGAAGCGGGTCTCCAGGGTCACGAAGTCGTCGATGTCGCGGTCCTCGGGTTCCATACCCAGCGCGCTGCAGATTTCCCTTATCAGGGTCTGACCGCTGGCCCGTTTCAGAATCCCGGCGCCGGGCGAAGCATCTTCTAGCCGTACGAGGAAGTTGTAGACGGCGCGGATGGCCAGCGCATTCAGCGGAATGTCTTCCTTCCACACCCACTCCCGATCGATGAACGCGGGCGGATTGGCTTCCGGATAGAAATTTCCCCACACGCTGTCGATGTGCTCGCCCGAAAGCATCATTCGGCCGTCGCGGTCCTTCGCCTCGGCGGTCATGGCCGCCGCCCAAGCCCGGGCTGGTTCGACGAGCTTCGCGACTTCGGTGCTTCCTGAGGAGGATCGGGATATCAGAAGGGTTTGAAGCGAAAGACCATCCGCCCAGGACGAAGAGCAGTTGGCGAGTTCCAGCAGACCGTTTGACGCAACCGGGGAGCCGTTGCGCAGCGTCTTGTGAACGCTCAGCTTGTTCCCGGCGTCACGACGGATGCGGGTCTGGGTGGAAAAGGGTTCGCTGCGGCCGCTGGAGTAGGCGACCGCCTCCTGATCGAAACTCACGCCCCTGACGGCGTCCTTGCCGGCAATAACCAGAAAGGAGTTGGCGAGCGGCGCAAGCAGGTCGTTTCTGGCCAGTTCCAGCACAGCGGCCGGTTCATCAAAATTGCCAGGACGCCGACCGGTATAGTCGCGGGACCGGACCTGGGAGACCATCTCTCCGGCTTCCCCGGATCGAAGAAAGTCTTCGGCGATCACAACATCCGGGAGTTTGTAGTCCGGATACGGATAGAAGTAGCGGGTCTCCGTGAACCGCTCCGACAACAGACGGCCAAGTTCGGATCGTCCGAAGGTTCGGACGGAGTTGGGCCGTTTGTGATAACCTTCGATGCCGACGTAGGGCGTCCCCCAATGATCCTCGTCAGCGGCGTTGAAATACTTCAGGCCAAACTGGTTCTCGATTGCGAGGATGAGCACTCCATCATCGAGCAGCATGTCGCTGAAATACTGAAGTACGGTCCGATAAGGGTCTTCCGCCTTAACAAACGATCCAGAGTATTCGAAAACGCCGATGCACGCGATCGCATCGAATTTCTCAGCGAAAACGATTTCCTCGAACGGGGCACAGATCACGGTTACGTTGTCGAGATCGCGAGTCCGGAGGCGGGCCAGACGCGCCCGGTGGATATTCCCCTCGACTGAAATGACGCGTCCAAAGCGTTCACCCAGAAGCCGGGTTATCGACCCGCAGCCGCACCCGACCTCAAGGACGGTCATTTCCGGGTCGAACTTGAAACCGGAGAGCAGCTGGGCGCGCTTGCGGGTCAGATGATATTCGCTGGCCCAGTCGACGATGTGGTCTTCCAGTTCGCTGGACGTGCTGGACAGGTCCTTTGCGGAACGGAACACCTTGTCCAGGTGAATCTCCGAAGCGCGCCCGTCGCTGTAGCCGAAATTCTCGTGGCCCCTCAGGCGCCATACGTCTCCTTCATCCATAAAAATGTCGTTGGAAACGATATCACTGATATTCATGAGCAACCTAAGCGAGACGCGAAGCGGCGTGGGTTTTGATAGTCCACCGGGCGATAAGCGCCAGGGCCACCGTGCTGATGGTTACGCGAACCGCCCACGCTATGGCTGCCCCGACCACGCCGTATTCTACGGTGAGCCAGTACATGTAGGGAAGATACAGCGCCAGCTCGGCAAGGTGCAATTTTGCGGTCAGGTCTGGACGACCGCGGGCCTGGATGAAGGCCTGGCTGACGTGGCCGAACGCGTTGATGAAGATGCCGATGGCCAGCACCTGTCCGACCCTGAAGCTTTGCTCGGCAAAATCAGGGCTGATCCAGAGGCTGACCGCGGGCTTCATCGCCACGAAAGCAAGAGCGCAGAGCGGTGCCATGATGAGCGCCACCCAGAACAACGACCGATGGTACGCCTGTGGCGCCGTGTCGATCTTGTGGTCCAGCGTGGCCGCGAACACGGGGAACATGACACTGGCGATCGCGCCGGGAATGACCAGCAGGTTGATGGAAACGTCATAAATGGTGGAAAAGAAGGGAACGGCGGCGACGGACACCAGAACGGCGATGGCAAAACGGCCGAGATAGAGGAGAAGCGGGCCGACGATATTGCTGACCGTCATCCAGCCCCCGAAAACGATCAACTCCTTGCTCGCCGCCCAAGACAGGGATCTGGCCTTCCATATGTCGGCATACAGCACTCCACACGCACTGATGTGGGCCGCCAGGGCAGCGATCCTCACCACGACGAGCGCTGAAATCAGCCAGGCGAGATTCGACGTGAAAGGCAGGACCAGCAGCGGGCCGGCATAGGCGAACACGCCGAGAGGGACACGGATCGCATTGACGATGCCAAAGCGCTGATCGCCCTCAAGGACTCCTCGCAAGGCCGAGGTGAGCATGACCAGCGGGATCGTGGTGGCCAGCAAATAGAAGGCGGCGATTGTTTCGGACCAGAGATCCGCCGGGATGTTCAACCTGGTTTGGACGATCCAGGCGGAGCATGCCGCTAGAACTGCAGCCATCACGACGCCCAGAACAGACAGCATCACGGTCGCGGTCCAGAGAAGTTCGCCCACCTCCGTGCGCTCTCCCCGCCCGAACCGGCGTGCTACGATCTGGGACAGGGCTCGCCCCAGTCCCATGTCAAACAGGCTGAAATAGCCGACAACGATCCATGCGATGGACAGAACGCCGAAGCGGGTCAGGCCAATGCCTTGAATAAGGACGGGTACGGCGATGAGCGCCGCGAGCATGGGGAGGCCGGTTCCGGCCAATGTCCAGACGAGGTTGCGAAGAACGCGGCCGTCCCGGCCGCCGAGCATGCTTGCGAGTCTGATCATTAGCCGTAGAAACCTGAATGCCCTTGGCCGATCGGCCCCGCGTGTCCCGCATTAGTGACGCGCTTGGCCCGGCTCGCGCTATTCGAGAGGTTTCGGGCTATAGCACATCGCAATGAGTTTGAAGCACTTTCTACGCGATACGCGGCGCGTCGACCCCTCCGGCGAGGCGGACGCCGAAGCATCAGGCCGTGACCACCAGAAGAACATTTTGCCCTGGCGCGTCTGCCTTGGTAAGGCGCGGGTTCGTCGCCCATTGCTCGAGAGATGGCGACACAAGCGGGGGTCGTTGTGCAGGTCGGTTTTGCGTTCACCAACTACAACAACAGCGACCTCAGCGAGGCGCTGGTGAAATCCGTGACCCCGCTGTTGAACGACGGGCGGGCGAGGGTTGTGTTCGTAGACAATGCCTCCCGGCCTGCAGAGGTCGAGAAAATGCGCCGCATTGAGCAGACCTATCCCGGCGTATCGGTTATCTATAACCCAGAAAACTCTGGGTATTTCAAAGGCCTAAACATCGGGATCCGCGCGTTGCGCACCGGCGATGACGTCCCCGAGCTTGTTGTCGTCGGCAACAATGATCTCGAATTTCCGGCAGACTTTGCGAGGCAGCTGGAACGGGCCGAAAATGTAATGCAGCGGTTCCCCGTCGTTTGTCCGGATCTGGTGGGCCTGGACGGTGAACATCAGAATCCGCATGTGAGCCGGCCGATCACGCCTCTTCGGCGCCTTGTATGGCGGCTCTATTTTTCAAACTACCTTCTCGCTCAGGTGATCGCGGCGGCATCCCGCGTGTCCAGGCGTCTGACGCAACGGACGGACCATCATCTGCATCAGGAAGCAGGACCGATCATCGAGGGTTATGGCGCATGCTACGTTCTGACGCCAATGTTCTTCCGGTCCTACAGCGAGCTGTGGGCTCCGACATTCCTGATGGGAGAGGAATTCTTCCTCGCAAAACAAATCGAACAGATCGGCCAACAAATCTATTATGAGCCCTCGATCGTGGTGCAGCATCTTGACCATGCCACCACGGGCGAGGTCCCCAGCCGAAAAATGTGGGAAATCAGCCGGGAATCCCATCGTGTCTACCGAGAGTACCTTGAACGCTATGGATAACGTGAAGAACGGCGCGCCCGTCCGGGGCGGGGATGGGGACCACCATCTGAACCCGCTGCTGGCTCCCGAGGGCCGCGGTGCGCGCCCCTATCAGATATGCACATCCTGCGTCATGGACACGTCTGACCCGAACATCGCGTTCGGCGACGATGGTGTATGTGAATATTGCACCAATTTCCACGAGCAAATCCTGCCCACCTGGTCAAACGACAACAGTCGATTGCCCGAGCTCATGAATGTGGCGGAGAAGATCAAGGCGGACAGCCGGCGCCGGAACCGCGAGTTCGACTGCATTATAGGTCTGAGCGGGGGGCTGGACAGTTCCTACGCCGCCTACGTCGCCGTACGCGTGATGGGCCTGAAGCCGCTGCTTTACCACGTCGACGCGGGCTGGAATACGGATCAGGCCGTCGGCAATATAGAGCGTCTCGTGGAAGGTTTGGGCCTTGATCTTTACACGGACGTTATCAACTGGAAGGAAATGGCGGACCTTCAGGTCGCCTTCCTGAAATCCCAGATCGCCGACCAGGACATGCCGCAGGACGGTGCATTCTTCTCTTCGCTGTACAAATATGCGCGCGCAAACAAAATAAAGTATGTTCTGACGGGCGCGAACTATTCAACGGAATGCTGTAGAGAGCCGGAGGAGTGGGGCGCATACCCCGGAATTGATAAGACTCTTTTTCATGATATTCATAACAGGTTTGGCCAAAGGAAGCTGAAGACCTTCCCTCTTGTCGATATTATCCAATACAAGATAATCGACAAATATCTGTATGGAATGACGGTTGTGAAGCCGCTGAATTATGTTCGGTATGTAAAGTCCGAAGTCGAAGAAATGCTGGGACGGGAGTTCGGGTGGCAGAAGTTCGAGCATAAACACCACGAGTCTCGCTTTACGCGTTTCTATGAAGACTACTGGATGCCGAGGAAGTTCGGATTTGAGAAGCGCCGTGCGCATTTCTCAAGCCTGATCATGACCGGTCAGCTCGACAGGGCAGAGGCCTTGAAAAGGCTTAGGACGCCAGTGATGACCGAACAGTTCCTCGCCAAGGAGTTTGATTACGTGGCGAGCAAGCTGGATCTCCGGTCCGAGCAACTCAGAGAGATATTCGAGGGCCCCAACCGTACGTTCCGGGATTATCGCAACAAGCGTTTCCTGATCGGCATCGGCGCAAACATGATGCGGCTGCTGGGCCTCGAGAAGCGGCTGTTCAGATGATCACGATACTTGACTACGGACTGGGCAACGTCCGAGCCTTCCTCAACGTCTACAAGCGACTGGATATAGAGGCGCGGGCGGTTTCCGACCCGGCCCAGCTTCGGGCGGGGGAAAGGCTCATTCTTCCCGGGGTGGGCGCCTTCGACCATGCCATGGATCTGCTGGACGCCAGCGGAATGCGCGATCGCGTGGAGCAACTGGTCCACGAGGAGGGCTGCCCGGTTCTCGGCGTCTGTGTCGGCATGCAAATGCTGGCGGATGGGAGCGATGAGGGGCGGCGGGCCGGCCTGGGCTGGGTGCCGGGCAGGGTGCGGTCCCTGGGCGGGCGAAATCATTCTGCCCCCATGCCCTTGCCTCACATGGGCTGGAACGACGTGACCCCTGTTCCTGGTGTGGGATTGTTTGACGGCATGGACGACCTGCGCTTCTATTTCCTGCATTCCTTCTACTACGAGCCGGCCCAAGCGGAGCATGTATTGGGGACCGTGGAGTACGGGGGCGATTTTGCCTGCGCGGTGGGCAACGGCCTCGTGTTCGGGGTTCAGTTTCATCCGGAGAAGAGCCATCATTGGGGCTCTAGGATGCTTCAGAATTTTGCTGAGCAACCTCTGTGCTAAGGCCGCGGATAACTCCGTGTCTGCTGATCCAGGACGGCGGCCTGGTAAAGACGGTCAAATTCCGCGATCCCCGATACCTCGGAGATCCGATCAATGCCGTGAAGATTTTCAACGAGAAGGAAGCCGACGAGCTCATTGTCCTTGATCTCGACGCAACGGTGAACGGCGTCGAGCCGGACTACAAACTCATCGGACGTCTCGCGGCCGAATGCCGGATGCCGTTATGTTACGGCGGAGGCGTCAGGACGGCCGAGCAGGCGAGCCGGATTGTCGGTCTCGGGGTTGAGAAGGTCGCGTTCAGCACGGCCGCCGTCGAAGCCCCGGCGCTGATTTCCGAAGTATCCGCGGAGATCGGCCGGCAAAGCGTTGTCGTGGTTCTGGACTTCCGTAAGCGCACATTCGGGCGCGGTTACGAGGTCTTCACCCGCAACGGAACCCGAAACACGAAACGCGACGTGATGGAGGCGGCCGTCGAGTCCGCCCGTCTGGGGGCCGGAGAAATCGTGTTCAACTCCATCGATCGCGACGGCGCGATGGCGGGTTACGATCTTGACCTCGCCCGAACCGCTCGAAACACCCTGAACATTCCCTTCACCATTCTCGGTGGCGCGGGAGCCCCCTCTCACATAGAAGACCTCCTCGCTGCATGCGGGATCGTAGGCGCGGCTGCCGGCAGCCTGTTCGTCTACAAAGGAGGGTTGCGCGCCGTGTTGATCAACTACCCTGATCAGGCCGCGAAGGACGCCATGATCGCTGTAACCCGGACCGTAGTATGAGAAAATCCGATTTTGCCGGACAGACCCTTCTGATTTCGGGAGGAACGGGATCGTTTGGCGGAACCGTGCTGAATCAGCTGCTGGATACGCCGTTGCGGGAAATCCGTATATTCAGCAGGGATGAGAAGAAGCAGGATGACCTCCGCAAGCGCTACGACAACCCGAAGCTGAAATTCTATATTGGCGACGTTCGCGATCTCCAGAGTACGGCCAGCGCCATGCGCGGGGTGGACTTCGTCTTCCACGCAGCGGCGCTCAAACAGGTGCCCTCGTGTGAGTTTCACCCTCTCGAGGCGGTCAAGACGAACATCCTCGGCACGGAGAATGTGCTTGAGGCTGCAATCCGGGCCGGCGTGCGCAGGGTTGTCTGCCTGAGCACGGACAAGGCCGTCTATCCCATCAACGCCATGGGCATCAGCAAGGCCATGATGGAAAAGGTCATGGTGGCGAAATCCCGTGAGTTGACGGGGAATGACACCGTCATCTGCGGAACCCGCTACGGCAACGTCATGGCCTCGCGGGGATCGGTGATCCCGCTTTTCGTGGAGCAGGTGCGGGCAGGTCGGCCGATTACGATCACCGATCCGAACATGACCCGTTTCATGATGTCGCTCGATGATGCGGTGGACCTCGTCCTCTACGCGTTCGACCAGGGGACGAACGGGGACATGTTCGTCCAGAAGGCGCCGGGGGCCACGGTCGAGGTGCTGGCCCGCGCCCTCCTTTCGGTCCTCGGTCGCCCCGATCATCCCATCGAGATCATCGGCACCCGGCATGGGGAGAAGCTGTACGAGGCTCTGCTGAGCCGTGAGGAAATGGCTTCTGCAGAAGATCTGGGAGGATATTTCCGCGTCCCGCCCGATCTCCGGGATCTCAATTACTCGAAGTTCGTCGAGCAGGGCGAAGCCCGTATCTCCGAAGCCAATGATTACAATTCCCACAATACCGAGCGGCTGGACGTGGACGCCATGATCGCCCTTCTGAAAACCCTACCCTATATCCGGAACATGGAACCGCTTCCGCAGAGAGCCCACCCGTGAAGGTTCTGGTCACGGGCTCTGACGGTTTCATCGCCAAAAATCTTCTGGTTCATCTGGCGGAGCGGGCCGATGTCGAGGTTCTGCCGTTCACCCGTCGTGACGGCTTAGCGACGCTCGCCGCTCACGTGCGCGCGGCGGAATTCGTTTTTCACCTCGCGGGCGTGAACCGGCCGTCCAATGAGGGCGAGTTCGAGACCGGAAATTACGACCTGACGAGAACCCTCTGCGACCTGATCGCGGAAACGGGCCATCTGACGCCCGTGGTCTTTTCATCATCGACCCAGGCAGCGCTCGATAATCCTTACGGTCAGAGCAAGCGCCGGGCCGAAGCCCTGCTGACGGACGCCGGAAGCGAGGCCGGTTTTCCGGTCTACGTTTTCCGCCTGCCTAACGTCTTCGGCAAATGGGCCCGGCCCGACTACAACTCGGCCATTGCGACGTTCTGCCATAACATCGCGCGGGGTCTTCCCATCCGCATAGACGATCCGGCCGCGTCGTTTACGGCGGTGTATGTCGACGACGTGGTGTCCAAATTCCTCGAGATCCTCGACGGCCGCCTGACGACGGGCGCCGGGACCGTTGACGTGGAACCGCAGTATACAGTCAGGATCGGGGATCTAGCCGCCCAGTTGCGGGCCTTTGCGGAGAGCCGCGCGTCTCTGGTCAGCGAGCGGGTCGGGACTGGCCTGGTCCGCGCCCTTTACGCAACCTATGTGAGCTATCTGCCTCCCGCGGAGTTCAGCTACGCCGTACCCCGACACGCTGACTCCCGGGGCGTATTCGTAGAGATGCTCAAGACGAAGGATTCGGGCCAGTTTTCGTTCTTCACCGCCGGCCCGGGCATCACCAGAGGTGGTCACTACCATCACACCAAGACCGAGAAATTCCTCATACTGCGTGGCGAAGGTCTTTTCCGGTTTCGCCATCTCATCACCGGCGAACTGATCGAATTGAAGACCTCCGATGTGGAATCCCGCATCGTCGAGACCATCCCAGGCTGGACCCACGACATCACCAATACCGGGGAAGCCGATCTCGTCGTGATGCTGTGGGCGAACGAGATTTTCGATCGCAGTGCACCGGATACCTATGCCCAAACCGTCTGAAATTCCCCGCCTCCGGGTCATGACCGTCGTCGGCACCCGACCGGAAATCATCCGCCTGTCCCGCGTCATAAGCGAGCTGGAGAGGACCTGCGATCATACCCTGGTCCACACGGGTCAGAACTATGATTACGAGTTGAATGAGATCTTCTTCGAGGATCTGGGTCTGCGCAAACCGGACCACTTCCTCGAATGCGCTGGCGCGACGGCCGCTGAAACAATCGGTCAGATAATCGTCGCCATGGATCGGTTGCTCGAAGCCGCGGCTCCCGACGCCCTTCTGGTCCTGGGGGACACCAACAGCTGTCTGTCGGTCCTCCCGGCCAAGAGACGTCGGATCCCGATTTTCCACATGGAAGCCGGCAACCGATGCTTCGATGAGCGCGTGCCGGAGGAGATGAACCGCCGCATCGTGGATCATGTCGCGGATGTGAATCTGACCTACAGCGACATCGCCAGAACCTATCTACTGGCGGAAGGAAGGCCTGCCGACCGGGTTATCAAGACCGGCAGTCCGATGTTCGAGGTTCTGCAGCACAATGCCGCGCGTATCGACGCGTCGGACGCAGTTGAGCGGCTGGAATTGAAGCCTTTCGAATATTTCCTGGTCAGCGCCCACCGCGAAGAGAACATCGAATCCGACAGGGCCTTTGGTCGGCTGTGCGAAACCCTCGACGCCGTGGCGACCCAATACGGTCTCCCGGTTATCGTTTCGACCCACCCGAGAACGCGAAAGCGCATCGAGGCGGCGGCCCGAACCTTCTCGCCCAATATCCGGCTGCTGAAGCCACTTGGGTTTCTCGACTACGTCAACCTGCAGAAGAATGCCCGCGCCGTCCTGTCGGACAGTGGAACGATCAATGAGGAATCCTCCATCCTCAACTTCCCCGCCCTGAATCTGCGGGAAGCGCATGAGCGGCCGGAAGCCATGGAAGAGGCGTCGGTCATGATGTGCGGGCTCGGCGTCGAACGGGTCCTGCAATGCCTGAGGATCGCGCTGGATCAGCCGCGGGGCAAGACCCGGCTGGTGCGGCCGGTCGGCGATTACTCGATGCCGAACGTATCCAGCAAGGTCGTCCGGATCATTCACAGCTATGTGGATTATGTGCGCCGGGTGGTTTGGCGGAACTACGACTGACCGGTCAATGCGTATCCTGATTGTCACCCAATGGTTCGATCCCGAGTTGGCGCTCAAGGGGCGGGCATTCGCACGGTCTCTTGTTGATGCAGGCCACGACGTCGAGGTCATTACGGGGTTTCCCAACTACCCGACGGGCCGGATCTATCCGGGCTACCGGCTGAAACTGCTTGAGCGATCCGATGTCGACGGTTTCCGGCTGAACCGCGTATTCCTGTTTCCGAGCCGCGACGCCAATGCCGTGGCCCGGGTTCTGAACTATGTGAGCTTCATGTTCACGGCGACCCTGTTCGCAACCTTCGGTGCCCGTCGACCAGACGTAATCTATGCCTATCACCCTCCGCTGACGACCGGCATCGCAGCCGCTATCGCCGGGTTCTGGCGCAGAAGTCCGGTCGTCTACGATATCCAGGACCTTTGGCCAGACACGCTTTCAGCGACCGGAATGATCCGGAACGGCGTTCTGATGCGACTGGTCGGTTCGGTGTGCGATCGAGTCTACAGACGGATGGCGAGGATCGTCGTCCTTTCTCCTGGATTTCGCGAACGGCTAATCGAGCGCGGAGTGCCCGCCGGAAAGATCGAGGTCATCTTCAACTGGGCCGATGAGGCGGCGGGCGCGTCGATGGAGCCGCAAGTCGGTCGGCACGCGCCTTCAAAGCGACGTTTCCAGCTGCTGTTCGCCGGCAACATGGGGAAAGGCCAAGGGCTGACCTCAGTTATCGAAGCCGCCGAAATCCTGCAGGATGCGCGAGCAGAGATCGATTTGGTGTTTGTGGGATCCGGGTTGGAGCGGGCAGCGCTTGAAGCCATGGCGGCCCGTCGCAAGCTCACCAACGTCGTTTTCCGCCCTGCTGTGCCCGTCACCGAAATGCCCGCCATATTCGATCAGGCGGACGCGCTTTTGGTTCACCTTCGCGACGATCCCCTTTTCGCTATTACGATCCCGTCCAAGACCCAGGCCTATCTGGCCGCGGGCAAGCCTATTCTGATGGCTACCCGGGGAGACAGCGCACAGCTGGTCGAACGCGCTGGAGCCGGCGTCGTGGCGGAACCCGGCAACCCGGTTTCCATCGCCGCGGCAGTGGCATTGCTGGCGGGCATGGGTGATGCTGAGCGGGCCCGGCTCGGCGCCCAGGGGCGGATGTTTTATGAGCGCGAACTGTCCTTCGCCGTCGGCGCGGCACGGTTCGAAAAGCTGTTTTGCGAGGTGGCCGCCGAATGATCAAACGCACAATCGACGTTCTGGCGGTGCTGCTTACCGCGCCCCTTACCGTGCCTTTGGCCGCCATCATCGCCCTGCTGGTGCGATCAAAGCTTGGCAGCCCCGTCATCTTCTCGCAGGACCGGCCCGGCAAGGGCGGGAAACCGTTTCGACTGTTGAAATTCCGGACGATGACCTGCGCATGTGGCCCTGATGGGCAGTTGCTGCCCGACGCTGATCGCCTGACGCCTTTTGGAGCCCGGTTTCGATCTTCCAGTCTCGACGAGATACCGGCGCTCTGGAATGTCCTGAAGGGAGATATGAGTCTTGTGGGGCCGCGCCCTTTGTTGATGGAATATCTGCCCCTTTATTCCGCCGAACAGGCGAGGCGTCATCTTGTGCGGCCGGGCGTCACCGGACTTGCGCAGGTTAGCGGTCGCAACAGCATCTCCTGGGACGAGAAATTCGCCTTGGACACTTGGTACGTCGACCACCGCACCCTTTGGCTCGACGTGAAAATCCTGCTGATGACGGTGTCCCGGGTCATCTCAAGAGAAGGCGTGTCGGCGGAGGGGCAGGCCACGATGTCACGATTTACCGGCTCACCGCCCGCCTGACCCGACGTGCCACCGTGTTTCAGGTCGTGAGTACCGTATCCCGGAGGTAGGCGGCGTATTCGCTCTTGCCGAGCGCCGCCGTAAGTCGCTCAAGCTGGCTCCGCTCGATAAAGCCCTTCTGATAGGCGATCTCTTCGGGGCAGGCGATCTTGAACCCCTGGCGTTTCTCGAGAGTTCTGACGAACTCGGCTGCCTCAAGGAGGCTTTCGGGAGTGCCGGTGTCCAGCCAGGCATAGCCCCGGCCCATCATCTCCACGGACAGTTTTCCCTGCTCCAAATATACCCGGTTCACATCCGTGATTTCCAGTTCACCCCGGGCTGATGGCTTGAGATCACGGGCGATATGCACGACGTCGGCATCGTAAAAATAAAGGCCCGTCACCGCCCAGTTTGAACGCGGGTTTACAGGCTTCTCTTCTATGCTCACCGCGCGCATCCGTTCATCGAATGCGACCACGCCGTACCGTTCGGGATCATTGACGTGATAGGCGAACACCGTCGCTCCGTCGGGTCTTCCCATGGCGCTCGTAAAGAGATCCGTGATGCCGTGTCCGTAGAAAATATTGTCTCCCAGGATCAGCGTTGAGGGGGATGACCCCACAAAGTCAGCACCGATAATGTAGGCCTGTGCGAGGCCGTCCGGGCTGGGTTGGACCGCATACTGGATTTCCATCCCCCATTGGGCCCCGTCTCCCATCAAGGCCTGGAACTGGGGCGTGTCCCGCGGCGTCGAAATTATCAGAACTTCGCGGACACCGGCCAACATCAAGGTCGACAGGGGATAGTAGATCATCGGCTTGTCATAGACAGGCATCAGCTGTTTGGACGTGACGAGGGTCATGGGGTGCAGCCGCGTACCCGATCCGCCGGCCAGGATAATGCCCTTCATGCGCGCTCCTCAAGCTTGGTCAGTTCACTGATGATTTCCTCTACGGCGTCCCGCCAATTCCGGGGTGTGATGCCGTAATCGCTGCCGATCTTCGCCGTATTGAGAACCGAGTTGGCCGGCCGCCGCGCCAGCGTCGGATACTCGGAGGTAGAAATGCGGACGACTTGCGCAGCCGCTCCGCCTGCCGCTGCGTTCCCGGCGACGATCGCTTCCGCCAGGTCTGCCCAGCTGGCCACGCCCTCATTCACGAAGTGATAGGTCCCGGTCGGGGCGGCCGGGTCAGTGATAAGGCGCAAGGTAATTGTCCGCAACGCAGCCGCTATATCAGCCGCAGACGTCGGCGAACCCTTCTGGTCACTGACCACCCGCAATTGCGGCCGCTCGTTGGAAAGCCGCAGCATGGTCTTCAGGAAATTCGCTCTATGCGGACTTAGAACCCAGGCTGTGCGCAGAATCACATGTCGGGTATTTGCGGCGCGAACGGCCATTTCACCCGCCAACTTTGACGCGCCGTACACTCCGAGAGGATCGGTCGCGTCCTCTTCCGTATAGGGCCGCTGACTACGGCCATTGAAAACATAATCCGTTGATACCTGAATGAGCGGAATGCCTGCGGCGCAAGTAGCCTCCGCCAAGATTGCCGGTCCCAAGGCATTGGTGCGGAAGGCTTCACCGGCTTCAGTTTCCGCCCGGTCCACGGCGGTATAGGCCCCGGCGTTTATGACCGCCCGGAAGGGCGTCGTCCTGAAAATGGCCGCCACCGCCTTCGCATCCGACACATCGAGGCGATCACGGGAGGGAAAATGGAGGTACACGTCAGGGCCCCAGTCGCGGAGCGCCAGTTCCCGGCCAATCTGGCCGGCCCCGCCGGTTATGAGTATATGCGATGTCTCAGGCATGATCGTTCCTGGTCAGTCCGGTAGCGACCCTCAACCCCCCACCAACCCAAGCCGGTCTCCGGAATAGACGCGGTCACGAACGGGGCGCCACCAAGTCTCGTTCTGGAGGTACCAATCCACGGTCTGTTTGAGGCCCTCCTCGAAACTGACGGTCTGAGTCCAGTCGAGATCCCTTTCAGCTTTTGAGGAATCTATGGCGTATCGACGGTCGTGACCCGGTCGGTCGGCAACGAATGTGATGAGCTCGCGGCGAGACCGCTCCATTGGGACGGTCGCGTCCAGTACGTCGCAAATCTGCTCCACGACGTCCAGATTCCGCCTCTCGGCCCGCCCACCAAAATTGTATTTCTGGCCGGGTGAGCCTTTCGTGAGCGCCGCCACGATGCCCTTGGCGTGGTCCTCGACGTAGAGCCAGTCGCGAATGTTGGATCCGTCGCCGTAGACCGGAAGGGTCTTTCCTTCGAGCGCGTTCAAGATCACCAGCGGGATCAGCTTCTCCGGGAAATGATACGGGCCGTAGTTGTTCGAGCAGTTGGTGATCAAGGTCGGCAGGCCATAGGTCTCGAACCACGCGCTGGCGAGATGGTCTGAAGCCGCCTTGGATGCGGAGTAGGGGGATCGCGGGTCGTAGGGGGTCGTCTCCGTGAACAGGCCAGTCGGCCCAAGAGAGCCGTAAACTTCGTCGGTCGAGACATGAACGAAGCGGAACGCATCCCGCGCTTGACCACTCAGCGACGACCAGTATTCCCGGGCGGCCTCCAGCATGCTGTGGGTTCCAACCACATTCGTCCGGATGAATTCTGCCGAGCCGGTAATCGAGCGATCAACATGGCTTTCGGCGGCCAGATGGATCACGGCGTCGGGACTAAATTGGTCAAAGGCGGCGCGAATGGCGGGAAGGTCGCAGATATCTTCCTCGGCCAGCTGATACCGCCCGGACGCCGCGATGGTTTCTACGTTTGCCTTGTTGGCCGCATAGGTCAATTTATCGATGTTGAGGACGTCCCAACTCAGGTCGTGAACAACATGCCTGCATACCGCAGAGCCAATGAAGCCGCAGCCGCCGGTAACGATAACTCGCATCCTCTGGTCTCTCCTCAATCGAACAGGATCGCGTCAGCAAGCACAGGCTGAGAACAATCCTTGGCCGACAGCACAGGTTGGTCGGCAAGCGGTGGCCAAGCCACCTTTAATTCGGGATCATCCCACGCCACGCCCGCGTCGTGGGGGCCGCTGTAGGGGGCGGAGACCTTGTAGACGACTTCCGTATCCGGAACGAGCGTCACGAAACCATGAGCGAAGCCCTTGGGAACCAGAAGCTGCGTTTGATTCTGATCGCTCAGTTCGATGCCGAACCACTGCCTGAATGTGGGAGAACTGCGGCGGATATCGACCGCCACGTCCCATATCCGCCCCCTCGTTACTCGAACCAGCTTGTCCTGGGCAAAGGGGGGCAACTGATAGTGCAGTCCACGGAGCGTTCCCGCGGTTGTCGATAGCGACTGGTTGTCCTGGACAAAAAGGATGTCCAGCCCATGATCGGCAAAGGCGTTAAAACTGTAGGTTTCAAGAAAATGCCCGCGGGCGTCTTCGAATTTTCTAGGTTGGACGATCTTCACGTCCGGAATTGTCGCTGAAGTGATGGTTACATTCGCCAAGAGCGGCCCCGTCGATAAAACCTTGTTGCGTCCCCCGTCGGTGAGACCGGCGGCGCGCAACCACTGCCTGTCGCGATAGCGGCTTTTGTCGGGTTATTCGGCCGGATGCAAGCAAGGGCTCCAACCTCGTGCGACGGATTCCGGTCCGTCGCTCAAGGGCCGGGCGGCGCGTCCGTGAATGCGTCATTTTCTTCATTTGTAGGCCACGGACGCGTACATCACCAAACACCGAGTATATCCGTGCAAGGTTGTTTTGATGATATCTGATTCGATGAACCGTCGAGCTATGTTCGCCATCGGGGGAGGGGTTCTCACCGCTCCCTTGGCGGGAAGCAGCGCCCCGCCCGGCCCCGGGATATCCGGAAACGACCACCAGGAATCCGGACGGCTGTCACTCTGGGACTTCGTGGGGCCAGCGGATCGCCAGGCGCTGCAAACAGGCGGAGGCACACCGGATCTGACCAGGGCATTGCAGGCTGCAGTGGACACTGCGGTCTCTGAACGCAAGGCTCTTCACCTCCCGGGCACGCATCCGAATACCGACATCAAGATCTCGTCCCCGATTTCGGTGAAGGGACCTTTGCGAATAGCCGGCGACGGTGAAGGCGCTTCCCGTATCCTCTGCATGGACTGCGACGGCTTCACGTTTGCGGCCGGCGTCAGTTCGTTCAGTCCGCAAGGGTTCAATATTGCCCTCGCTCAGCGGCACGTGGCTGCGGACGGAAGGGTCACTCCCAACTCACACGCGGCTTTCCGCGTGTCCGGTACGGCGCGCAACCCCTGCTATCGCTTCCACTTCCGCCGCGTCTTCATCGATGGTTTCGGTCATGGGATTCTCGGGGATTTTCTCAGCCAGTCGTCCTTCGACGTCTCGACTGTCTATGTGGGCAACGGGATCTGGCTTCGAGGCCAGAGCATCAATAACGTCGTGCTGGGCGCCAGCCAGATCGTCGGGGCCGGCAGCATCAGGACGGAGGCCGCGCCTGGAAGCGCGGCCATTCGCGTGGGCGATCTGACACAGCCCCAGCCTGAAGGGCTCACTATTCAGCCGGGGACGCTGATCTTCGGCTTCAAACGTGCGCTCTGGGTTCAGGGAGCGATCAATGTGACGATGGCGAGCGCCATCTGCGACGGAATTTCGGAGTGCGCCGTCCTGGAAGAAAGCGACAACCGAACCCCCAGCTTCGGAAACAACTATAACGACAACTATTGCGGCATGGCCGGGGCCGCCGTCTCGGCGTTCCGTCTGCGTTCAACGGCGACGGCCTATCGGTACGACAACCGGGGGACGACACTCCGAAACAATGAGATCGCCATATACGGCGGCGCGAACCTTGATCATGGCTACCTCGTCGAAGGCCCGTTCATAGAGAACATCAGCATCGTCGACAGCAAGCTGATCCAGGGCCGGAGCGGCGGCGGCTCCCTGATCGAGACCCGCGTGCGCGATTGCAGGATTACGGGCGGCCGGGGACATCGCATCGCAGGCAACGCCTGGAATGCATCCACGGGGTTCGAGACAAGGGTCCCCGTCCAGTACGAAGGCAACGCCGGGCGTCTGGCCGTCGGGGCAGACCTAGTGTTCCGGTATGAAGCGGGTCAGCGCGTGACGTATGGCGCCAGGTCGCCCCTCGCCGGGGCGGCGGAGGTGGGTGACCGGCACATCAACACCGCCCCCGCACCGGGCGCCGCCCTGGGCTGGATCTGCGTGACGGCGGGCGCGCCAGGCGCCTGGAAGCCTATGGGGTTCATCGGCGTTTGAGCGAGCCCGATAACGTTCGGCGGGGTCATCTCACTTGCGCCAAGCCGACGAAATAGTTCGATATTTTAGACATTTCATGCAAGGTGGTCGGGTTGAAGAAGAGTTGACGCGCCGATGAGAACGCCGAAGCGCAAGGGGGCCGCAGGCCGTAACCGCCGGCGGGGCGCCACATCTTCGACGTCCCTTGGGCTCGGGACGCTCGTCGTTGCGAGCATGCTGGGCGTCTCGCCCCTGAAGGCCCAGGCGCTAGATTGCGAAACGAAGCCCTTCGTTTCGGATGGTCACACCGCGTCCACACCGTGCCTCGGGGTCGTTACCGGACAACAGGCGCCGGCCGACGCTGACATCTTCGCCGGCGACGGCACGCGCGGAGCCGGACGGCTTCTCTTCATCGACAGCGCCAACCTCACCGGCGACATCTATGTGAACGGCGCCGACATCCGTGCGCTCACCGCGGGCGCGTTCGGCTCGGGAACGATCCACATGATCGACCCCACCGTCTATTTCAGCGCCACAGGCATCTATGCGAATAATTTCTCGCTGGAAGTCCAAGCGCCCGCAAGCAGCGATCCCACAACCTTTTCAGCGGATGCGGGCGTCGTCGCGACGCTGACGGGAAGGATCTCGCAAGGCTCCGGCCCCGGCGTCGATCCCAATCAGCCGCTGGTGATCGCCGGGCCCGGAACGATCGTACTGACCAACATGACCAACAGCTGGTCGGGCGTCACCACCGTCAACAACGGATCGACGCTCCGTCTTGGCGCATCGAACGTGTTGCCGAACGCCACGACGCTGAATATCGCCGCTGGCGGAACCCTCGATCTGCGGGGGTTTAACGACACCGCCGGCTCGCTGTCGCTGGGCGGGACGCTTGCGGGGACCGGCAGGTTGACGGCGGCGCGATACGACCTGTTCGGCGCGACCGTGAACGCCAATCTGGGTACAGGCACGCTCGTGAACGTCAGCGGAGCCTCGACCCTGAACGGCCTTTCGACCGCGAGTCAGATCTACATCGACGCCGGCTCGCTGACCTTCGGCGCGCGGGATCGTCTGTCCACGACGTCCACCCTTTGGTTGGCTCAGGGCGCGACGCTTAATCTCCCCTTCTCCCAGACCGTCGGCCAAGCCTATCTGAGCGGCACGACCAGCGGCGCAGGCTTCATCTCAGGTTCCCGAATCGAGCTGAATGGTGCGACGATCAACTCCGACATTTCAGCCGGCACGCTCATCAATACCGGTGGAGCATCGATCCTCGGCTCCACCATAACCGGAAACGGGACGATCATCGTGCAGGCGGGCTCCTTGACCCTTGGGCCCGACGCGGAGATTACGCGGTACGATACCGAGCTTGAAATCGCCGCCGGCGCGGTCATGAACCTCAATGACCGGGTGACCTACGTCGGTCGCCTCGACCTGCGCGGCATCCTCAACGGCACCCAACGCATAGAAGCGACTTCCGCCTCCTTGAACGGAGCGACGTTGAACACCGATCTGGCGGCATTCTTCTTCAAGGAGCGACGTGTGTTTAACACCGGTGGCTTCACCACACTGAACGGCCGGATCGACAGCGTCGGGTTCGTGATCCAGGCCGGGACTGTGTCCCTGGGCGCGTCCGACCGGATCACGGACTATGTCACCCTGACCGTCGATCCCGGCGCGACGCTGAATCTGAACGCCTTCGACGAGACCTTGACGACAGCTTTGGACTTCAGAGGGACGCTGGCCGGAACGGGCACGCTGACGGCGGCCGCCTATACGCTCGTCGACGCAACCATAGACGCCAACCTGGGACGTGGCGCCTGGCTCCGATCCTACGGGACGACCAAGCTTAACGGGAGGGCGGACGCCGATCTGGTGGAGGTCCGCACCGGGGCTCTGGTTCTGGGCGCCAGCGAGCGCCTGTCCGATACGGCCACGGTTTCGGTCGCCTCGGGCACGGCCTTCAATCTCAACGGCTTCAATGAGCGCATTGGCGCCCTGTACGGGACTGGCGATGTCGATGTCGGCGCGGGCCGCCTGACCTTGGGGGGTGGAACTTCCAACTTCGGCGGGCGCCTCATCGGCGCCGGCTCGGTGGTTCAGACCGGGGGCCTGTTCACCCTGAGCGGCGATCACTCCATCGGCGCGATCAGCAATATCGGCGGTCAGCTGCGTTTCCTAGGTACAACGACCGGAAATCTATCGGCCTCGAGCGGCAGTATAGTCGGAGCCGGTACGATCGGCGGGGCCCTGACGGCATCCAACGGCGCGGTCCTGTCGCCGGGTCTTGAAGGGGTTCAGAACGGCATCGGCAGCTTCACCGCCGGCGGCCTCAACCTCACTGGCGGCGGTCTGGCTATCGACGTCCTCGGTACTGCAGCCGGAAGCTTGACGGACCAGTTGCGCATCAACGGCGCCGCCACCCTGACTGGCGGCCTTCTGGCCCCGGTCTTCCAGGGTTCGGGCGCCGACTTCGATTTCTCGACGCGATACCTGTTCCTGCAGGCCAATAATCTTGTGGGGACGTTCGCGAACGGCGGAACTTTCACCGAGACGGGAATGGCAGGTGTCTACTGGCGGGTCCGCTACGATCTTGCGCCCAATGCG
The DNA here is from genome assembly GCF_001426805.1 of Brevundimonas sp. Root1423. NCBI lineage: Bacteria > Pseudomonadati > Pseudomonadota > Alphaproteobacteria > Caulobacterales > Caulobacteraceae > Brevundimonas > Brevundimonas sp. Root1423. The sequence continues at coordinate 369,552 of NZ_LMFL01000023.1, read as the reverse complement.
GCGGTGCTGGAACTGCGCCAGCTGACCGACTTCGATCCGGGCGCGTCGGGAACGGGCAACCAGCGCAGCGTCGGCCAAGCCCTGTCGGGCGGGCAGCTGGGCGCGTCGGACGACTGGGCGGCCATCCTCAGCCTGATCGCCAGCCTCGGCGCCGCCGACCGGGCCGCGGCTTTCGACAGCATCAGCGGCGAGCCGCTGGCCGATGTCACCACCACCATGTTCAGCGCCAACGACAGCTTCCTGGACGCCATGCGAGAGGGCGGCATGGGCGGCCGCAACGACGGCGGCGAGGCGCTGAACTTCGTCGACCGCCTGAGCTTCAACGGCGGCCGCGAGAACAGCGCCGACCGACTGGGCGATGTTCTGAACGCCTACGATCCGTCGGCCTCGACGGCGCGCGGCGCGGGTGGCTGGGTCTCGGCCTACGCCGGCGACCAGACGCTGGAAGGCAAGCCCGGCCAGGCCACGGTGGAGAGCAATCTGAACGGCTTCGCCGGCGGCTATGGCGTGCGCAACGGCTCCATGAGCCTGGGCGGGGCCGGCGGCGTGACCCGCGTGGAAGGCGACGTCGCCTCGCGTCAGGGCCACTATGAAAGCGACCTGTCGCATGCGGCGGGCTATGTCGCCTTCGACGACGGCGTCTGGGCGGCTGACGTGACCGCGGCGTTCTACGGCGGCGATCTGGACACCCGTCGCGGCGTCACGGTCGGCGCGTTCAAAGGCACGGCCATCGGCAACACCCATGTCGAGGGCCAGGCGCTCTCGGCCAGCGTGGCGCGCCGCTTCCAGGTGTCGGACAATACGATGATCGCCTAGACAAGATGCTGGCCGCCGCGGTCAGGAACCACGNCAGCGCCCGCGGGACGCAGGACTATCGCGTCAACGGCCACGGCTTCCGGATCTACGGCGGCGCCGGTGTCATGGCCATGGCGGGCGACCGTCAGGCCACGGGCGACATGCGCTTTACCGGCGCGCCGATCGGCTTCGGGACCTTCACCGTCGAGGGCGCCGAAGCCCCGCCGCTGGCCGGGCTCGCGGACTTCGGCGTCGAGATCGGCGCCGGCGAGGGCGTCACCGTCTCCGCCGGATACCGCGGCCTGTTCAGCGAACGCCTCCAGGACAACCAGATCGGCGTGAAGCTCCAAGTAAGCTGGTAGGTCGAACTCAAGCGGGAAGAAACAACGGCGCACGCTGTGGCGGCATCAGATCCCATCGCGATTTCGCACTAATTCCTCCACGACTGCCGGATCCGCCAAAGTCGACGTATCGCCCAGCGATTCTACGTCTCCTTCGGCGATCTTCCTCAGGATCCGCCGCATGATCTTCCCTGACCGCGTCTTCGGCAAACCCGGCGCCCAGTGAATCACATCCGGCGCCGCGATCGGTCCGATCTCCTTGCGCACATGCGCGACCAGCGCCTTCTTCAATTCGTCGGTCGGCTCGACGCCCGCGTTCAGGGTCACATAGGCGTAGATGCCCTGACCCTTGATGTCGTGGGGGAAGCCGACGACCGCAGCCTCGGCCACCTCGTCGTGCAGGACGAGGGCTGACTCGACCTCGGCCGTGCCCATCCGGTGCCCCGAGACGTTGATGACGTCATCAACCCGGCCCGTGATCCAGTAATAGCCGTCCTCGTCGCGCCGGCAGCCGTCGCCGGTGAAATACTTGCCCGGATAGGCGCTGAAATAGGTGTCGAAGAAGCGCTGGTGATCGCCCCAGACGGTGCGCATCTGGCCCGGCCAGCTGTCGGTGATGCACAGATTGCCCGACGTCGCCCCCTCCAGCACCACGCCGTCGGCGTCGACCAGTTGCAGTTCCACGCCGGGTAGCGGCTTCGTCGCCGAGCCGGGCTTCAGATCCGTGGCGCCGGGCAGGGGCGAGACCAGAATGCCGCCGGTCTCGGTCTGCCACCAGGTGTCGACTATGGGGCAGCGGCCTTCGCCGACGACCTCATGATACCAGCGCCAGGCCTCGGGGTTGATCGGTTCGCCGACGCTGCCCAGCAGGCGCAGGGACTTTCGGCTGGTCGCCTTCACCGGCCCGTCGCCCTCGCGCATCAGCGCCCGCAACGCGGTGGGGGCGGTGTAGAAGATCTCGACCTGATGCTTGTCGATCACCTGCCAGAAGCGGCTGTGATCGGGATAGCTGGGCACGCCCTCGAACATCAGGGTCGTCGCGGCGTTGGCCAGCGGGCCGTAGACGCAATAGCTGTGGCCGGTGACCCAGCCTACGTCGGCGGTGCACCAGAAGACTTCCCCGGGCCGGTAGTCGAACACCAGTTCGTGCGTCCACGCCGCCCAGAACAGATAGCCGCCCGTGGTGTGCAGCACGCCCTTGGGCTTTCCGGTCGAGCCCGAGGTGTAGAGGATGAACAGCGGGTCCTCCGCATTCATCGGCTCGCACGGGCAGTCGTCGCTGACGCCGTGTTTGGCCTCGCCGTAGCGGACATCGCGGCCGGCCACGATCGGGATGTCGGCGTTGGTGTGCGAGACGATCAGCACCTTATAGACCGCCACCTTCTCCAGCGCCGCATCGACATTGGCCTTCAGCGGAATGCGCTTGCCGGCGCGCAGGCCCTCGTCGGCAGTGATCACGACCTTCGAGCCGCAATCCTCGATCCGGCTCGCCAGGCTGTCGGGCGAGAACCCGCCGAAGACGACGGAATGGACCGCGCCGATCCGGGCGCAGGCCAGCATGGCCACCGCCGCCGCCGGGATCATCGGCATATAGAGGGTGACGCGGTCGCCCTTCACGACGCCCAGGCTCTTGAGCACATTGGCCATGCGGCAGACTTCGGCGTGCAGTTCGCGGTAGCTGAGCTTGCCGGACTGGTTCGGCTCGTCGCCCTCCCAGATGATCGCGGTCTCGTCCCCACGCCCGGCCAGATGCCGGTCGAGGCAGTTCCAGGCGACGTTCAGGACCCCGTCCTCGAACCAGCGGGTGCGGAAGTCGGCCTTGTCGAACGACACATCCTTGATGCGGGTCGGCGGTGTGATCCAGTCCAGACGGCGGGCCTGCTCGCTCCAGAAGGCCTCGGGCGTCTCGCGCGCGGCGGTGCGGGCGGACTGGTAGGACGCGCTGTTCATCCGCGCGCGCTGCGACCATTCAGTGGGGACGGGATAAATCTCGGGATCGGTCATCTTGGCAGGTCCATCACGCGTGCAGGTCGACATCCTTCCGGTCACGGACGAACAGGAAACCGATCACCACCGTGACCAGCGCCACCACCACCGGATACCACAGGCCGTAGTAGATATTGCCCGTGGCCGCGACCATGGCGAAGGCTGTCGTGGGCAGGAAGCCGCCGAACCAGCCGTTGCCGATATGATAGGGCAGGGACATCGAGGTGTAGCGAATATTGGTCGGGAACATCTCCACCAGCGCCGCCGCGATCGGCCCGTAGACCATGGTCACATACAGCACGAGCAGGAACAGGATGCCGACCACCATCGGCCTGTTCACCAGCGCGCTGTCGGCCTTGGCGGGATAACCGGCGGAGGTCAGGGCGGCGCCGAGACCGGCTTCCCACTCTGTCTTGCGGGCGGTGAAGTCGGGCCGGGGCAGGGCGGCGCCGTCGAAGCTGGGCACGCTCACCGGCCCGATGCGGACCTCGGCCGTCGAGCCCGCGGGGGCGACGACATTGACGTAGGTGACGCCCGCCTTGGCCAGGTACGACTTGGCCAGGTCGCACGAGCTGTCGAACACCGTCTTGCCGACCGGATCGAACTGGAGGGCGCAGTCGTCAGGGTCGGCGTAGACGCTGACCGGGGCCGTCGCCGTGGCCGCCGCCAGCTGCGGATTGGCGGCCTGGGTCAGGGCGTGGAACAGCGGGAAGTAAGTCAGGGCGGCCAGCAGGCAGCCGGTCAGGATGATCGGCTTGCGCCCCACCTTGTCCGACAGCCAGCCCCAGAAGACGAAGAAGGGCGTGGCCAGCAGCAGGGCTGTGGCGATCAGGATGTTGGCCAGCGGCCCGTCGACCTTCAGCGTCTTTTCGAGGAAGAACAGGGCGTAGAACTGGCCTGTGTACCAGACCACCGCCTGACCCGCCGTCAGCCCCACCAGGGCGATCAGCACCAGTTTCAGGTTCGGCCATTTTCCGAAGCTGTCCTTGAGCGGCGTCTTCGATCCTTTCCCTTCGGCCTTCATACGGGCGAAGGCCGGGCTCTCCGCCAGCTTCAGCCGGATCCACAGCGACACGCCCAGCAGCAGGATCGAGACGAGGAAAGGAATGCGCCAGCCCCACTCCTTGAAGGCCTCCTCTCCGACCGCGGTGCGCACGCCGAGGATGACCAGAAGGCTCAGCATCAGGCCGGCGGTCGCGGTGATCTGGATGAAGGAGGTGTAGAAGCCGCGCTTTCCGGGCGGCGCATGCTCGGCAACATAGGTGGCCGCGCCGCCATACTCCCCGCCCAGCGCCAGACCCTGCACCAGCCGCATGGCGATCAGGATCGCCGGCGCCGCCACGCCGATGGCGGCATAGGGCGGCAGCAGGCCGACCACGAAGGTCGACAGTCCCATCAGCAGCATGGTCACCAGAAAGGTGTTCTTGCGCCCCCACAGATCGCCCAGCCGCCCGAAGAAGATGGCTCCAAACGGCCGCACGGCGAACCCGGCGGCGAAGGCCATCAGGGCGAAGATGAAGCCGGTCGTCTCGTTCACGCCCGAGAAGAACTGGGCCGTGATGATCGCCGCCAGCGAGCCGTACAGATAGAAGTCGTACCACTCGATCACGGTCCCGACCGACGAGGCCAGGATGACCAGACGGTCGTTGCGGTCGATTGGCGCGGTGTCTGTCGCGGCGTCCGTCATCCATCCCTCCCAAGACGATGGGCGACCCTAGACGGTGGAATCCCGCCAGGCGAGCGGAAGCTCTCGCCTCCTCTTGTCGTCATCCCGGCGAAGGCCGGGACCCAGCGGCGCCGAAGGCGATCTGTTCACGCACCAGCGCTCCCGACAGCGTCGCGCTCTCGCGCGCCGCTGGGTCCCGGGGTCGCTGCGCGCCCAGGGATGACGACAGCAAGAGAGTTGAAGCCGGCGGTCATGCCGCCTCGATCAGATCCTCCAGATCGGCCCAGACGCTTTCCGCTGTAGGCCGACGGCCGGCGCCGCGCCCTGTCGCGGTGAAGGTCCGGCCGTCCGCCAGCGTCACGCGCAGCGCGTTTGCCTCGTCGGGCAGCACGGCGAACAGGGCGTCGCCATCGACCGCCTCGAAGGCCACGCCAACGAGACCCGAGGGGACATCCAGCCGCGCGATCTGCCGAACCCGGCCCGCGGGCAGAAGCGCCTCGGCCGACAGGCTCCGGCGGGCGATGGCCTCGATCCGCAGTGACCGGCCCAACCCTTCGTAGGCGAGAATCGCCAGTTTGGCGGCGGCGTCCAGCCCGGTCAGGTCGGCGCTCGGGTCCTCCTCGGCGAAGCCGGCGTCCCGGGCGGCGCCCAGCGCGTCATCGAAAGCGCCGCCCTCCGCCAGACGATTGAGGATGAAGTTGCAGGTGCCGTTCAGCACCGCCTTGATGCGCACGATCTTACCCTGCGCGGCCGCGCGGCGCACCGTCTCGATCAGGGGCGCGCCGCCGCCTACGCTGGCGGAATAGAGCAGGCGGGCGCCGGCGCTTTCGGCCAGCGCCGTCAGACCGGGTAGGTCGCCGCCGACCGCCTGTTTGTTGGCGCTCACCACATCCACGCCGCGCGACAGGGCGGCGCGGATGAGGGCCAGACCCGTCGAGGCGTCCGAGATGGCCTCGACCACCACATCCGGTTCGCGCGCCAGCAGGGCGGCGGGGTCGGACAGGGCGAGCCCGGCCGGAATGACGACGTCGCGCGCCTTGGCCGGATCCCGGACCAGAACGCCGACGACCTCAAAACGGGGATCGGACAGCAGACGGGGCAGGACCCCGCCACCCACTACGCCGCATCCGGCGAGGGCCACGCGGAGCGGACGCACCGGCGCCGCCGCGCCGCGGTCGGGCGCCGCGGCTGACCCGGCGACGATGGCCACGCCGGCGCAGAGGGGGGCGTCGCCCGGAACTGGGCGGCTCGCGCGCACGCCGATGGCGTCGAGCGCCTCGGCCAGACGTGCGGGAGCTTCGGCCCCGCCGCAGGCGACCGCGACGACCCGGCGGCCTCGCCGGACCTGACGGTACACGGCGGAGGCGGCCTCCACGGGATCGGAGAGATCGAGCTGCAGCAGGGCCACCGGTTCGTCGGCGACGGGGGAGGAGACGTCGTCGGCGGCCGGGATGCGGGGAAGGGGCAGGGCGGTCATGTCAGAGCCTCACGCGGCTTGAGCGGCGAGCGGCGCCGCGTGGGGGATCAGAGCGAGGGCGGTCGTGAGGTCGGCCAGCAAATCCTCAGGGTGCTCCAGCCCGATCGACAGCCGCAGCAGGCCGTCGGTGATGCCGGCGGTGACGCGCGCCTCCTGCGTCATGGCGGCATGGGTCATCAGCGCCGGATGGGCGATCAGGCTTTCGACGCCGCCCAGGGATTCCGCGAGGGTGAAGACTTCCAGCCCGTCCACGAAGGCGCGGACCGCCTCGATGTCGTGCAGTTCGAAGCTCAGCATGGCGCCGAAGCCGGCCTGCTGCCGCGCCGCGACGGCGTGGCCCGGGTGGGTCTTCAGGCCCGGATAGTGGACCGCCTTCACCGCCGGCTGCTGCGCCAGCCATTCGGCGACCCGGCCGGCCGTCGCCTGCTGCCGTTCGATCCGGGCGAACAGGGTGCGGACGCCGCGCAGGGTCAGGTAGGCGTCGAAGGGCGAACCGGTGACGCCCAGACAGTTGGCCCACCAGGTCAGCCGCTCCAGATCCGCCAGGTCCTTCGCCACCACGCAGCCGCCCACCACGTCGGAATGGCCGTTGATGTATTTGGTGGTCGAATGGATCACGAGGTCTGCGCCGAGCGCGATCGGCTGTTGCAGGGCCGGCGACAGGAAGGTGTTGTCCACGGCAGCCTTGCAGCCCACGGCGTGGGCGCGATCACAGATGTCGGCCACATCCACCACCCTCATCAGCGGATTGGACGGGGTCTCGATCAGGATCAGTTTGGGGTTCAGGGCGAAGGCGGCGTCCAGCGCCGCGCGGTCGTTCTGGTCGACGAACTGCACGTCGAAATGGCCGCGTTTGGCGCGGGCGCACAGCAGGCGGTGGGTGCCGCCATACAGGTCGTGCGGCGCGATCAGCAGGTCGCCGGGCTCCAGCGAGAACAGCGCCAGATCGACCGCCGCCATGCCCGTCGCGGTGACCACCGCGCCGCAGCCGCCCTCGAGTTTGGCGAGCGTCTCGCCCAGCACGTCGCGGGTCGGGTTGCCCGACCGCGTGTAGTCGTAGCGCCGTTTTCCATCGAGGCCGTCGAAGCTGTAATTCGACGACAGATACAGCGGCGGCATCACCGCGCCGTGCGCCGGATCGCTGTTCACGCCATGACGGGCGGCGGTCGTACAGGGGTGGCTTTGGGCGGGGGCGGTCATGCGGCGATCTCGCGGGTCTGGAGGGCGGTGAGGGGAGAGAGGAAATCGTGCAGGGCGCGGCCGATCAGCTCGCGCTCCTTCAGGAAGGCGTCGTGGCCGAAGATCGAGGGGGCCTCGATCAGGCGGCGCAGGTTCGGCGCGCGATCGGCCAGCTCGCGGCTGTCGGCGATCGGGACCAGGGTGTCCGAGGCAAAGGCGATCACGGTCAGGGGGCAGCGCACGGCGCGCGGATCGATGCTGTGGCGGTCCAGCGAGTCCGCCAGGCTGATCCAGCGGTCGGCGCTGGTCGCCTCGGCATAGGTCGCCCCTTTGGCGATCAGATAGTCGCAGACCGGGTAGGCCTCACCCGCCCCGGCGGGCGCGGTCGGGCCGAAGCGCAGGCCGAACTCGTCGGCTGTGCGGTAGGTGGTCATGGCCAGCTGGCGGGCGAGGGCGACGCCCTCCGCCTCGCGGCCGCAATCGCGGGCGAAGGCCAGCAACCGGCGCTGCACCCCGCGCACGGCGGTGGCGGACGGGTGGGCCCGGTGGGCGGCCGAAATGACGGCCAGTTCGCCGATCTGCTCGGGGAAGGCCGCGGCGAAGGCCAGTCCGATGCAGCCGCCGTAAGAGGCGCCGACAAAGGCGTCGATGCGCGGCTCGCCCAGCGCATCGAGCAGCAGGGCCAGCAGGCGCGCCTGATCGCCGGTGGTGATGGTGACGCCCGGTTCGTCGCGGCCGGGCAGCAGGTCGAAAGCCAGCACCCGGACGCGATTCAGGTCGACGGGTCCGCCCGCCTTGACCACCGAGGGCCACCAGCGGGTCGCGAACCGGTCGCTGGAGATGCCGCCCGCGACGAAGACCAGCGGGCCGCCTGCACCATGCAGCCGCCCGACGACCTGCGTCGCGGTCAGACGCTGACCCGACTCCAGTCGGAAATCGTGGGGGATGAGCGCGTGGACGTCGCGTCCGGCGGTCTCTTCAAGGGTTTCGATGGACGCCACGGTCCGCTCCGGTCTCGCTCAGCGAGACCGATGGGGCGAACCAATTCCTTGCGTGACAGACCCGTGAAGTCAGCCGGTCCCCGATCGTGAGGGGGCCGTCGCTTCACTCATCTCTCGCGGCTTCCGAAGACGCCTCGCAGGAGTTGGCACCATCTCCGGGATTGGGAAATCCCGGAAGGTTGCCCCGGCATCAAAGGGCCTATCCCTCCGCCGGTCTTGATGAGTGCCCTTACGTTGGCGAAGCGTGGGCGGGGCGTCAACCCCGGATTTTTGCGGATGCGAAGAAGGGCTTCAGACCGCGCTCCAGCCGCCCGCCAGCGCCTTGAACAGCGAGATCTGATAGGTGGTGACGAGGGCTTCGGAGTTGGCCAGCTGGGCCTCGGTCCCGACCAGAGTCCGCTCGGCGTCGAGCACCGACAGGAAGCTGTCAGCCCCCGCGTCGAAGCGCAGACGCGACAGGCGGACGGCCTGCGCGGCCTGGTCCCGCGCCTCGCGCAGGGCGTTCCGGCGGTCCAGTTCGTTGGCGTAGTTGGCCAGCGCCGTCTCGGTTTCCTCCAGCGCGGTCAGCACCGTCTGGTCGAAATTGGCCAGGGCGATATCAGACCCCGCCGACGCCTGTTCGATCCGCGCGCGGGCGGCGAAGACGTTGGGGAAGGACCAGCTGATCAACGGGCCGATGCCGAAGCGGAAGCTGGAGTCGCTGCCCAGATCGCCGGCGTCCAGCGCCGTCGACCCGACCGATCCGCCCAGGGTGATCCGGGGGTAGAGATCGGCAGTGGCCACGTTCACGCGGGCGGCGGCGGCGGCCAGATTGCGCTCGGCCCGGCGCACGTCGGGGCGGCGCGCCAGCAGCTGGGCGCCGTCGCCGATCGGGATCGGACGCGACAGCTGGGGCGGCCGGGCGCAGGCGCGGGCCGCTTCGCTGGCCTCGGCCGGGGTGCGCCCCGTCAGGGTCGCCAGCCGGAACAGGGCGCCGTCGCGCTGGGCCCGCAGGGGGGACAGAATGGCCCGCGTCGTCTGCAGCGTCGAACGGGCGCGCGCCACGTCCAGACCATTGCCCGAGCCGGCCGCCAGCAGGCGCTCGGTCAGCTGGGCAGTGTCGGTCTGCAGCGCGATATTGCGCTCGGCCACGGCGATGGAGGCGTTGGCCGAACAGGCGTCGGCGTAGGCGCGCGCGGTCTCGGCGGCGACCGAAACCTGCACGACTTCCAGCGCGGCGGCGGCGGCGTCTGCATCGGCCCCGGCCGCGCGGATCGAGCTGCTGACGCGGCCGAACAGGTCGATCTCATAGGCGACGTCCAGACCGACATCGTACTGCTCGCCCTCGTCCAGCGGCTGGCCGCCGTTGCCGCCGGGAACCGTGGCGGCCGAGGCGCGGCCGTACTGGCCCGTGGCGCCGACCGTGGTCGAGGGCAGCAGGCCGACCCGCGCCTCGCCGAGCGCCGCGCGGACGCGACGCAGATTTGCGGCGGCGGCCTCCAGCTCGTTGTTCTCGGTCAGGGCCTGAAGGATCAGGCCGTCCAGCGTCGGGTCGTCATAGAGCCGCCACCAGTCGTCGCGCGCCGCATCAGCGGTCACGGCGGGGGTGGCGGCCCCGACGAAGGCGCCCGACGCCGAGGGGGGAAGGGTGGCGTCGGGCGCCCCCGGCCCGACCGCGCACGACGCCAGCGCGAGCGCGGCGAAGGCGGTTGCGGTCAGGATCCGAATGGGGGGTAGGGTCTTCATCAGGCGTCTCCGGACCGGGGGGTCGCTGGCAGGGCGTCGGGCCGATCGTGGGCGGGGAAGCCGTCGGTGGTCGGGACAGTCGGGTCCTTCTTCGGCGACTGCGGGATCTTCGACGCCGCCCAGCGGCTGATGACGTAGAAGACGGGGGTGAAGATCAGGCCGAAGAAGGTCACGCCCAGCATGCCGGAGAAGACGGCGGTGCCCAGCGACTGACGCATCTCGGCGCCCGGCCCCGTGGCCAGCATCAGTGGCACGACGCCGAAGATGAAGGCGAACGAGGTCATCAGGATGGGACGCAGACGGATACGCGCCGCCTGAACGGCTGCATCCCAGCGGCTCAGCCCCTGTTCCTCCTCCGCCTGTTTGGCGAATTCCACGATCAGGATCGCGTTCTTGGCCGCCAGGGCGATCAGCACCACCAGTCCGACCTGGACGAGGATGTTGTTGTCCAGACCGCGGATGTTGACCCCGATCATGGCCGCCAGGATGCACATCGGCACGATCAGCACGACCGCCAGCGGCAGGGTGAAGGCCTCATACTGGGCCGCCAGCACGAGGAAGACGAAGACCACGGCCATGATGAACACCACGGTCGCGCCGCCGGACGACTGCTTCTCCTGCAGCGCCAGCCCGGTCCATTCGTAGGAGAAGCCCGGGGGCAGGGTGGCCTCGGCCAGCTGCTCCATGGATGCGATCGCCTGACCGGACGAGACGCCCGCAGCGGCCTGTCCCTGAAGCTCGGAAGCCGGGAACAGGTTATAGCGCACGATCCGGGACGGGCCGGAGTCCTCGCGCAGGTTGGCGACCGATCCGATCGGCACCATGGCGCCCGAGGCTGAGCGGGTCTTGAGATTGGCGATGTCGGCGATGTCGTCGCGAGCCGTCGGCTCCGCCTGCGCCGTCACCCGGAAGGTGCGACCCAGGAAGTTGAAGTCGTTGACGTAGGACGAGCCCAGATAGACACCCAGCGTGTTGAACACGTCCGACGGCTGGACGCCCATCATCAGGGCCTTGTCGCGATCCACGTCGGCGGCGATGCGCGGCGAGCCGGTGTTGTAGGTCGAGAAGACCTGCTGGACCTGATCGGGCGCCTGGGCGGCGGCGCCCATCATGGCGAAGGTCGCGCCTTCCAGCGGACGGTAGCCGGCGCCGGAGCGGTCCTGCACCATCATCTGGAAGCCGTTGCCGTTGCCCAGGCCCTGAACCGCGGGCGGGGCGATGACGAAGATATTGGCGTCCTCGATGCCCATGGTGGCGCCGGTGATGGCCCCGGCCAGGGCCGCGGCGGCCTGTTCAGCCGACTTGCGTTCCTTGAAGGCGTCGAGGCGGACGAAGATGGTCGCGGCGTTGGAGCCGAACGAGAAGCTGGAGCCATCCAGACCGGCGAAGGCGACCATGCCCTCGACGCCGTCCGTGCCCTTGATGATGTTCGAGGCGCGGGTCATCACCGCCTCGGTCCGCTCAAGCGAGGCGCCGGGGGGCAGCTGGATGACGCCGATCAGGAAGCCCTGGTCCTGCTCCGGGATGAAGCCGGACGGGGTGTCCATCAGACGCCAGCCGGTCAGACCCAGAAGGCAGGCGTAGACGATCAGCACGATGCCGACGGTCCGCACCAGCCGCGCAGTCAGCCGGCCGTACTTCTCGGACAGCCAGTCGAAGCCCTCGTTGAACTTACGGCCCGCATAGCCGCCGTAGTAGGTGAGAGAGCCCCAGACGCCCGGTTTGCGGACGTTGTCGTGTTCCTTGTGCGGCTTCAGCAGCAGGGCGGCCATGGCCGGCGACAGGGTCAGGGACACCAGCAGCGACACCACCGAGGCCGTGGTGATGACGATGGCGAACTCGCGGTAGAAGATGCCTGGAATGCCCGGCACGAACATCGTCGGCACGAACACCGAAACCAGCACCAGTCCAATCGAGATCAGGGCGCCGGACACCTCCTGCATGGAGCGGTAGGCGGCCTCCTTGGGCGTCAGTCCCTGACGGATGTAGCGCTCCACGTTCTCGACCACGACGATGGCGTCGTCGACGACGATGCCGACGGCGAGCACGAGGGCGAAGAGGCTGAGTGAGTTGATCGAATAGCCGAGCATCAGCTGGACGGCGAAGGTCGCCACCAGCGCCACCGGAATGGCCACGATCGGGATGATCGCCGCGCGCCAGGTCTGCAGGAAGACGATGACCACCAGCACGACCAGAAGCACGGCCTCGATCAGGGTGTGCTGCACGGACTCGACCGAGGCCGCGACGAACTCGGTCGGGTTATAGGCGATGGACACGTCCATGCCCTGGGGCAGGTCGGCCTTGAAAGCCTCGATCTCTTCCATGACGCGGTCAGCGGTGCCCAGCGCATTGGCGCCCGGCTGCTGAATGATGGCGATGCCGACGCCCTGCTGGCCGTCGAAGAAGCCCTTGATGCCGTAATCCTGCGCGCCCAGCTGGACGCGCGCGACGTCGCGGACGCGGGTGACGCGGCCTTCGGCGTCCGTCTTGATGACGATGTCGCTGAACTGGTCGGGATCGGACAGGCGGCCCTGCACCTGCACCGGCAGCTGGAAGGCCGCGGCGTTGGTGGCGAAGGGCGGCTGGCCGATGGCGCCGGCCGCGGCCTGCACGTTCTGGGCGCGCAGGGCGGCGACGATGTCTGGTCCGGTCAGGCCGCGCGCGGCGGCCTTGGCCGGATCGATCCAGACCCGCATCGAATAGTTGCCGCCGCCGAAGACCTGCACCGCGCCCACGCCGTCGACCCGCAGCAGGCGGTCCCGCAGCGTCGAGTTGGCGTAGTTGCCGACGTAGTCGTTATCCAGCGACTTGTCCGGGGACGTCAGCCCCAGGATCATCAGGAAGCCGCTCTCCTGCTTGTTCACGGTCACGCCGATCTGGCGGACCTGCTCGGGCAGGCGCGGTTCGGCCAGGGCGACGCGGTTCTGGACCAGCACCTGCGCCGCATCCAGATCGGTGCCCGGGTTGAAGGTCACGGTGACCGACACCGTCCCGTCCGAGGTGGACGAGGACGACAGGTACAGCATGCCCTCGACGCCGTTGACCTCCTGCTCGATCGGCGCGGCGACGGTCTCGGCGACGGTCTCGGCCGAGGCGCCGGGGTAGGCGGTGTTGATGGTGATCGTGGGCGGCGCGATCTCCGGATACTGCGACAGCGGCAGCAGCGGATAGGCGAACACCCCCATCAGGGTGATGAACACCGCGATCACGGCCGCGAAGATCGGCCGGTCGATGAAGAAGCGTGAGATGTTCATGACGGGCTCAGTCGCCCGACGACAGGCTGTTGGCGAAGGTGGCGCTGGAGGCCGGGGCGGTCGTGGTCATCGGCGCGGCTTGCGGCGTCGCGACGGCGCGGATCTGGCCGTTCGTGGCCTTCACCTTCATGCCCGGCGCCTGGATGCGCTGGACGCCGTTGATGATGACGCGGTCGGTCGGAGCCAGCCCCGAGCGGATCACGCGCAGACCATCGACCAGCGGCCCCAGCTGCACCGCCTTGGGCGCGACCGAACCGTCGGCGGCGACGACATAGACGATGCGCCGGGCCTGATCGGTGGCGATGGCGGCGTCGGGCACCAGCATGGCGTTGTACGTCCCGGCTCCGGCCAGACGGGCCTGACCGAACATGCCGGGCTTGAGGAAGCCGTCGGCGTTGGGGATCACCGCCCGCAGCCGGATCACGCCCGAGGCGGTGTCCACGGCGTTGTCGGTGAAATCGAGCGTGCCCGAGCGGTTGAAGTCGCTCTCGTCCTGCAGCCGCACCTGGATCGGCGCGGCGCCGTTGCGGGCCTGCCGCTGGTATTTCAGCAGCACGGCTTCGGAGCCGTCGAAGACGAAGTGGATCGGCGCGCTGGAGACCACGGTGGTCAGGACATCGGCGGCCGACGATCCGCCGCCGACGAGGTTGCCGGCATCGACGCGGCGGTCCGAGACGCGGCCCGAGATCGGGGCGGTGACGCGTGTGAACTCAAGATCCAGCTGGCGGGCGCGGACATTGGCGTTGGCGGAAGCGATGGCGGCGCGGGCCGTCATCAGATTGGCGCGGCGGGTGTCGACCTCGGCCTGCGAGACGGCCTGCGAGGCCAGCAGGGTTTCCGAACGGGTCAGTTCGCTCTGGGCCAGACTGATCTGCGCCTGCGCCTGCGCCAGCTGGGCGCGGGCCGAGGCAAGGGCCGCCTGCGCCGGGCGCGGATCAAGGGTGAACAGCAGCTGGCCGCGCCGCACATAGTCGCCGTCGCGGAAGTGGACGCCCGAGATGTAGCCGCCGACGCGAGCGCGCACCTCGACCGACTGGGTCGCCTCGAACCGGCCGGTGAATTCATCCCAGTCCTGCACGGCGCGCACGAGCGGCACGGCGACGGTGACGGCGGGCGCGGGCGGCGCCTGGGCTTCGCTTTTCTGTGAGCAGCCATAGAGCACGGTCGTCATAAGGACGGCCGCGGCCACGATCTTCGCGGTTCGCATCGGAAGGTAGATCCCTGTCTTTGTCGACGCGGCGAACGGGGAGGAAGCCGGTAGTCAACGCCCGGTGACTTAATGGTGATCGCGGTTTCGCTTGTCAACGGCGGATGACAAAGCCATATGCATTTTGGGGCTATTGCGGAGATCACGAATTGTTTTGCCACGTCGCGCCCCGGCCCCGGAATGCCGAGGCGACTCGCGCCGCCATACTGACGGCCGCGCTCGAGCGCTTTTCACGTGAAAGCTACGACGACGTGGGCATGCGTGACATCGCCGGGGACGTTGGAGTGGATGCGGCCCTCGTCTCGCGCTACTTCGGCTCGAAGGAAGACCTATTCACCGCGGTTCTGGACAGCTGCTCCAACGGGACCGAGCTCATGGACGGCGACCGCGCAGACTTCGGGCGTCGCGTCGCCCGTGAAGTCATTTTCGAGCGGCGTAACGAAGGCAAGCTCAAGAGCCTGCTGATCATGTTGCGCTCGGTCGGGTCGGCCAAGGCTATGGACCTGGTTCAGAAGAGAGGCAGCGAGAGCTTCTTCGATCCCTTCGCCGCCTGGGTCGGCGGAGAGGACGCCGCGGTTCGGGCGCGCCTCGCCGCGGCGACCATCATGGGCATGGCCGTCAGCCGCGAGATCACCGCCGGCTTCGGGCTGACGCCCGAGGAGTGCGAACGGATGGCGGCGCGAATGGGCGTCATCCTTCAGACCATCATCGACGACTGACCGGCGTCAGCTGCGCTTCTCGAACTTCCGGATCACGCCCGAATAGGTCATCAGGATCCGGTCTCCCGTGGTGATCTGGCCGCGGACGAAGATCAGGCTCTTGCCGGCCCGGACGACCTCGCCCGTCGACTCCACCAGTTCGCCCTCATACGCGCCGTCGATGAAGGTCGAATCCAGCGACACCGTCACCCCGGAGGCGCCCTCCATCTCCTGATAGGCGGTCTGGAACAGCGAGATGTCGGCGAAGGTCATCAGACAGCCGCCATGCATCCGGTGGCCCGCGTTCATATGCTTGGGCTCGGCGCGGAAGGCGCAGCGCATCCGTCCGTCGGGGTCCGGCTTGAAGTAGAACGGCCCCACCACCTGATCGAAGGTGCCGTGCAGATCGTACATCTGCCAGCCGGCGAACTCGCCCTCGGCGACAGTCACTTTCTGAACCATGGACGTCCTCTTTGGCTGCCGCGCGGCGCGCTACTTTAGCCGGGCGCCTTCTTTCTGATCCCGCAATGCACCATACAGGCCTGATGAGCGACCCCATCGAAACCGCCATCTTCGAAAAACTGGCGAAGGCCGACCCCAAGGGCGTCGGCGGCAAGAGCATCGAACCGGCTGACGTAGCCAAGGAACTGCAGCCCGAGCAGTGGCAGCGGATGCTGCCCAAGGTGCGGCACTGCGCGCTGGGCCTGATGCGTCAGGGCAAGCTGACCGTCACCAAGAAGGGCAAGGCGATTGATCCCAACGCCTTCAAGGGCGTGATCCGCCTGCGCCTGCCGACCGAGGCCGAGACCGCGGCGGCGCTGGCGGCCCTGCCGCCCGTCGTCGAGGACGATGACGACTTCGCCTGATCAGTCGGACGGTCTTGAGGCCGTCCTTTCAGACATCCGCGCCTGCCGGGCCTGCCTCGGCCATCTTCCGCATACGCCGCGACCGGTGGTCCGCGTCTTTCCCGAAACGCGGCTGCTGATCTGCGGCCAGGCGCCCGGCCGACGCGTGCACGAGAGCGGTCTGCCGTTCACCGATCCGTCGGGCGACCGGCTGCGCCAGTGGATGGGCGTCGACTACGAGACCTTCTACGCCGACCACCGGCTGGGCGTGGCGGCCCAGGCCTTCTGCTATCCCGGCACGGCCCCGAAGGGCGGCGACTATCCGCCCCCGCGCCGTTGCGCCGAGCTGTGGCGGCCGCAGCTCCTCGCGGAACTGCCGGGCGTCGAGCTGACCCTGCTGGTCGGCGGCTACGCCCAGGTCTGGGCGCTTGGGGACCGTGCGAAGATCAACATGACCGAGACCGTCCGGTCGTGGCGCGACTACGCCCCGTCGATCCTGCCGATGCCGCATCCGTCATGGCGCAATACGGCCTGGCTGCGGAAGAACCCGTGGTTCGAGGAAGAAGTCGTGCCCTACCTGCGCGACCGGGTGCGTGGCATCCTGACACCATGATCCGTGCACTGGCCGTCCTGTCCGTCGTCCTGACCCTCGCGGCCTGCGCCACGCCCGCCATCCAGCCTCACATGACCCCGCCGCCCGGTTTCGCCGGACCCGCGCTTGAGGCCCGCACCCTGCTCATGGACGACGGCGCGCGTCTGCCTCTCGCCCGCTGGACCCCGGACGGCGAGCCATGGGCCGTCATCGTCGGCCTCCACGGCATGAACGACAGCCGCGCCTCCTTCCGCCTCGCCGGACCCTGGTGGGCCGAGCGGGGCATCGAGACCTGGGCGGTCGATCAGCGCGGCTTCGGCGAGGCGCCAGGCCGCGGCGTCTGGGCGGGTGAGGCGCGGATGACCGAAGACCTGCGCACAGCCGTCGCCCTGGCCCGGGCGCGTCACCCGCGCGCGCTGATCGCCGTCGCCGGGGAGAGCATGGGCGGGGCGGTCGCCGTCGCCGCCTTCGGTTCGGACCGCCCGCCGGCCGCGGACCGCGTCATTCTTCTGGCTCCGGCGGTCTGGGGCTGGACGGCGCAGGGGCCTGTCAATTCCGCCGGCCTGTGGGTCGCCGCCCGCGCCATGGGCGACCGGGCCGTCGGCGCGCCCGAATGGGCCGTGAAGGATCTTCCGGCCTCGGATAACCGCGTCGAACTGATCCGCAACGGCCGCGATCCCAACAGCATCCTGCCGACGCGGTTCGACGCCCTCTACGGTCTGGTGGATCTGATGGAGCAGGCCTCGCTGCACATCGGCGACATCCGCGCGCCCACGCTGCTGCTGTACGGCGGCCACGACAACGTGATCCGGAAAGCCCCGATGCGCGCGGCGCTGGCAAGGGCGGGCGAGCGGCCCGGCTTCCGCACGGCCTTCTATCCGGACGGCTGGCACATCCTGAACCGGGACCTGCAGGCCGAGACCGTCTATCGCGACATTGAGGTCTGGCTCAGGGACGCGGCTGCGCCTCTTCCTTCAGGCGCAACCGAAGTGCTGCCGTCTCTTGCGACACGGTGACAACGCCGCCGGCCGCTGATCCGCAGCCGCCTCAGGATCCCCTACTGTCCGGTCTTCTCGCGCAACTGATCTTTCACGGCAGCCGCCTGCTCGGGACTGACCTCTTCGCGCACTTCCGCGCTGCGCCCGTCCTCCGTCTCGACCTTGACGGAAACCTCGTTTCTCGGCTCTCCGCACGATGCGAGGAGCATCCCCGTCGCCAGTGCAAACGCCGCCAACGCAATTCTTCTCATCATCGCCTCCCTCAACCTCAACCAGCCGTGTCGGGGCGCGCGCAGGCTGTCCAGTGAACGATCGGTAAGGCCGGCCGCCCTTCTCCAGTCTCGAAACCGCCATGCTTGCGGTGTTAAGCGCCGGGGCGTAAGCACCCGCCCAACAAAAAAACACCCCGGGAGACGCTCAAGTGAGCATGACGCTGTTTGATTCCCCGTCCTTCGCGAACCACGAAGGCGTTCACGCTGTCTTTGATGAAAAGACCGGCCTGCGCGCGATTATCGCTGTTCACTCGACCGCCCGCGGCCCGGCCGTCGGCGGCACCCGGATGTGGAACTACGCGTCCAGCGCCGAGGCGCTCGAGGATGTCCTGCGCCTGTCGCGCGGCATGAGCTACAAGAACGCCGTCGCGGATCTCGAAATGGGCGGCGGCAAGTCGGTCATCATCGGCGACTCCAAGACCCAGAAAACCCCCGAGCTGTTCCGCGCCTTCGGCCGCGCGGTCGATACGCTGGGCGGCATCTATTACGCGGCGGAAGACGTCGGCGTGTCGGTCGCCGACATCGCCGAAGCCCGCAAGGTCACCCCCTATGTGCTGGGCCTGTCCGACGGTCCGGAAGCCTCGGGCGACCCGTCGCCGGTGACCGCTGAGGGCGTGTTCCGCTCGACCCTGCTGGCCGCCAGACGCCTGTGGAACCAGGACGATCTGACCGGCCTGACCGTGTCGGTCCAGGGCATCGGCCACGTCGGCGGCTATCTGGCCGACAAGCTGTACGCAGCCGGCGCCAAGCTGATCATGACGGACGTCAACACGGCCCTGCTGGCCGAGGTCGCCGCCCGCACCAACGCCGAGATCGTGGCTCCCGACGCCATCTATGACGTCAAGGCCGACATCTATGCGCCCTGCGCCCTCGGCGCGACGCTGAACCCGCAGACCCTCGACCGCCTGACTGTCAAGGCCGTGGTCGGCGCCGCCAACAACCAGCTGGCCACCCCCGACATCGGCCAGACGCTGTTCGAGCGCGGCGTGCTTTACGCCCCCGACTACGTCGTCAACGGCGGCGGCATCATCAACGTCGCCTCGGAACTGCGCGCCCGCCAGACCAACAGCGCCTACGACCCGGCCTGGGTCGAGACCAAGCTGTCGCGCCTGATGGAAACCTTCGAGGAAGTTCTCGATCGTTCGGCTGCCGAAAAGCGCCCGACCCACGAGATCGCCGACGCCATCGCCGAGGCTCGCATCAACGCCGCCCGCGACCAGAAGGCCGAACAGCGCAAGGCGGCGTAATTTCCCGCGAGGGCAGGCGGCCTACGTCCGGAATTGACGTACCGTCGGTCTAGTCTGCGGTGATCGGCGCCGCGGCTGGGCCCGGCGATCGGGCGGATGAGACTCATGAGACTCATGAGACTGTTTTTTTCCTCGATCCCCCGGATTCGCGCCCCGGGGGCATCCGGCCCACTATCGCCGGAACCGCCCTTCTGATTCGGGCCGAGGCGACATGACCGCAATCCCCAGGACCGCACCGCCGGCCAAAGCTTTCGACCCGCTGCTGTTGCTGATGGCGGTCGGGTTTGTCGTGGCTGTCGGCGCGCTCGCCTATCCCGCCTTCCGCTCCGATCCCATGAGCGCGCCGGGGCTGGTGCTGATCTTCACCGTGGGAGCCGTGGCCCTCATCGGCCTGTTCTCCTTCACCCGCGGCGAGTCCCGCCAGCCGATGGGCGACGCCGCCGTCGACCTGCTGGACGCCATGGCCGAGCCCGCCGCCCTGGTCTGGGCGACCGGCCAGGTGCTGGCTTTCAACGGCGCATGGGCCGAGGCCAACGGCGCGACCACCGCCCTGCCCAAGGGCAAGTCCGCCTCCGCCCTCTACATGGCCTTCGCCCAGGCCCGGGCCGGGGAACAGGGCCGCGCCATCGTCGTCATCGGCGAGCGCGAGCAGGAGGTGCTGATCGGCGCCGCCGGCGAGGGCCGGTTCCTCGTCCGCGCCGCGCCCGAGGCCGTCCTGCCCGTGGGCTCCGCGACGACCAGCCGTCCCGCCACGATCTCCAACGCCGTCGAGAGCCGCGCCATGGCCGCCGGCGCCCCCTTCGGCTCGGCCGTCATCGCCGCCGAGGACCTGTTCGCCGGCAAGGTCGAGGAGGCCAACGCCGCCCTGTCGGTCCTGACCGGCCCCGCCGCCGCCCGCGACGCCGCCTTCGGCCATCTGTTCGATCCCGCCCTCGTCACCGAGGCCCGCGCCCGACTGGACGCCGGCTCGTCAGGCCCGATCGAACTGATCGCCCGCGCCTGGCCGGACAAGATGCTGCACCTCTACGTCGCGCCCGAGGGCGACAAGCGGCGCATCTGGCTGTTCGACGTCTCGGCCCAGAAGTCCATGGAGCTGCAGCTGTCGCAGGCCCAGAAGATGCAGGCCGTGGGCCAGCTGGCCGGCGGCGTGGCTCACGACTTCAACAACCTGCTGACCGCCATCCAGCTGCAGCTGTCGGGCCTGCTGGAGCGCCATCCCGTCGGCGATCCCTCCTACGAGGGCCTGAACGAAATTCGCCAGACGGCCATCCGCGCCGCCGATCTGGTGCGCAAGCTGCTGGCTTTCTCTCGCAAGTCGACGGTCCGGCGCGAGCGCCTCGATCTCGGCGAACTGGTCGGCGAGTTCGCTGTCCTGCTGCGCCGCCTGCTGCGCGAGGACGTGCGGCTGGAGACCGACTACGGCCGCGACCTGCCGGTGGTCCTGGCCGACAAGAGCCAGCTCGAGACGGCGGTGATGAACCTGGCCGTCAACGCCCGCGACGCTATGCGCGGCGTGGTCGAACCGGGCGCCGGCGTGGTCATCATCCGCACCGCCCGCCTGAGCGCCGACGAGGCCCGCGCCCTCGGCTGGGTCAACCCCGCGACCGACGCCGTCGCCTTGATCGAGGTGGCCGACAGCGGCCCGGGAGTGCCTCCGGAATTGCTCGACAAGATCTTCGAACCCTTCTTCACCACCAAGGCGGTGAACGAGGGCACGGGCATGGGTCTGGCCACGGTCTACGGCATCGTCGAACAGGCCGGCGGCCACATCAATGTGTCGAACGCGCCCGAGGGCGGCGCCGTCTTCCGCATCTTCCTGCCCGAGGCCGCCGAGGCCGAACTGGCCGAAACCCCGGTGATCGAAAAGGTCGCCAAGGCGCCGCGCGACCTGTCGGGCGCCGGCCGCATCCTGTTCGTCGAGGACGAGGCAGCCGTGCGCCAGCGCGGCTATGAGGTCATCGAGGCCGAGGACGGCGAACAGGCGCTGGAGCTGGCCGAACAGCACGCCGGGACCATCGACATGATGATCTCGGACGTCATCATGCCCGGGCTCGACGGGCCGGCCTTGCTGAAGAAGGCCCGGCCGTTCCTGGGCGACGCGCCCGTGCTGTTCATCTCGGGCTATGCCGAAAGCGACTTCTCCGACCTGCTGCAGGACGAGGTCGGCGTCTCCTTCCTGCCCAAGCCGCTGGACATCAAGACGCTGGCGGAAAGAGTGAAACAGGAACTGCACGCAGGCTGAACCATCCGTAACTTGCCAACCCGGGCGCCCCAAGCGACGGTCCCGCCTCTTTTGTGCGGGGACGACAATGCGACAACTCGGGTTCGGACTGATCGGCGCGGCGATCCTGCTGGCGGCCGGAGCGGCGGCGGCGGATGAGGGCGGGCGATCCCCTGTCCACTACGACCTCAGCTTCGCCAATGCGGTCCACCACGAGGCGCGGATCACCGTCACCTACCGCGACATGGGCCACGCGCCCGTCCGGTTCGAAATGTCCCGCTCATCGCCGGGCCGGTACGCCATCCACGAGTTCGCCAAGAACGTCTATTCGGTCTCCGCCGTCGACGGCGCCGGCCGCCCCCTGACGGTCGATCGGACCGATCCCTACGGCTGGACCGTCGGCGGTCACGACGGGACGGTCAGCCTGACCTACACCCTGTATGCGGACCGGGCGGACGGCACCTATTCCCAGATCGACGCCACCCACGCCCACCTGAACATGCCCGCCACCCTGATGTGGGCGCGCGGTCAGGACGACCGTCCCGCCACCCTGACCTTCCACCCCTTCGACCCTTCATGGAGGGTCGCCTCCCAGCTGCGACCGACAGCCGAGGCCAACACCTTCGCCGCCCCCAACCTCCAGTACCTGATGGACAGCCCGACCGAGCTCAGCGACCACATGGTCCGGGAATGGCAGGTCGACGACGCGGGGACGCCGCGCACCATCCGCATCGCCGTCCACCACGCGGGCACGGCGGCCGAGGCCGACACCTTCGCCGAGAAGGCGCGCAAGGTCGTCGCCCAGCAGATCGCGATCTTCGGCGACGTGCCTGACTACGATTTCGGGACCTACACCTTCCTCGCCGACTACCTGCCCCACGTCAGCGGCGACGGCATGGAGCACCGCAACTCGACCATCATCACTGACACCCGCTCCTTCAAGGATGCCAACTTCGACCAGCTCGGCACCCTGAGCCATGAGTATTTCCATTCGTGGAACGTCGAGCGGATCCGCCCCGACGAGCTCGAACCCTTCGACTTCACCCGCGCCAATCCGACGCCCTCGCTCTGGTTCGCCGAGGGCTTCACCAGCTACTACGGCCCGCTGGCTATCCGCCGCGCGGGCGAGTCGACCGTCGATGGCTTCCTCGAGGAGATGGGCGGCCAGCTCGACTTCATCCTGAACTCGCCGGCGCGTCAGTACGGTTCGCCCCGGGACATGAGCCTGCGCGCGCCCTTCACCGACGCCGCGACCTCCATCGATCCGACCAACCCCAACATCTTCGCCTCCTACTATCCGTACGGCGCGGTCATCGCGATGGCGCTGGACCTGACGCTGCGGGAGCGGTTCGAGGGTCTGACGCTGGACGACTACATGAAGCACATGTGGCGGACCCACGGAGCGAACGAGAAGCCCTATACGCCCGACGACCTGCGTCGCGGTCTGGCCGAGGTCACCCGCGACGCCCGCTTCGCCGACGCCTTCTTCGCCGCCTCGGTGGATGGCAGCGCCCTGCCTGATTTCGCCCCTCTGCTCGCGCGGGCCGGCGTGACCCTGCGCCCCCGAAGCGCGACTGCCGCGTGGGCGGGTCCTGCGCGCCTGCAGGTCGCGGGCGCGGTGGTCAGACTGGCGAGCGCGACGGTTCCCGGAACTCCGCTGTACGTCGCCGGGATCGAGCGCGGCGACCAGATCGTCAGCCTCGGCGGCGCGGCTATCGACAGCCAGGCGGCCTGGGACCGGGCGCTTCAGCAAGGCCGACCCGGCGAGGAAGCCGACATCCGCTTCATCCAGCGCGGCATCGAACGCAGCGCCCGTCTACGGTTCGCCAACGATCCGGCGATCGAGCTTGTCCGCACCGAAACCGCCGGGGGGCAGGTCAGCGCCGACCAACTGGCCCTCCGCGAGGCCTGGCTGGGAGCCGCGACGCAATAGCACCGCCGGCTGACCGCGCCCGCCTTGCCAAGCGGGTCGCGGCGCCGTCCATTACGCCCGCCTCAACCCCCGGAGCCTCGCCATGCTGGATCGCCGCCGCTTCCTCGTCACCGCCGCTCTCGCCTCGGCGCTCGCCGGCGCTGCACAGGCCCGCAGCCAGACCGGAGCTCCCGCGACCGGAGAGGCGGCGAAGTTGGCTGCAGCGCTGGAGCGGATGTTCGCAGAGGTACTGGCCAACTCGCCCTTCCTGGCGACCTACCTCGGCCTCGACAAGGGCGACAATGCTGCGGCCAAGGGCAGGCTGGACATGCAATCGCCCGAGGACCTGGCGCGCAGCGAAGCCATGTACCGGCGCGGCCAGGCCGAGCTGAAAGCCGTCGACCGCAACGCCCTGACCGGCATGGACCGGGTTAATCTGGACGCCGTCCTCTACACCCTCGACACCGCGGTCATGGGGCTGGACCGTTACGCCTTCGGCCAGCGGGGTCAGCCGACGCCGTATCGCGTGACCCAGTTGACCGGCTCGTACCGCGACGTGCCGGACTTCCTCGACACCATGCACACGATCGAGACCGCAGCCGACGCCGAGGCCTATCTGTCGCGTCTCGACGCCTTCGCCACCCTGCTCGATCAGGAAACCGCCCTTACCCAGGCCGACTACGCCCTGGGCGCCGTGCCGCCGGACTTCGTGCTGGAACGCACCCTGGTGCAGATGAACGCCTTCCTCGCCGAGGCCCCCGCCAGCTCGGGCATGGTCACCTCGCTGGTTCGTCGGACGGGCGAGAAGTCGATCGCCGGAGACTGGGCCGCGCGCGCCACCGCCCTTGTCGCCGACAAGGTCCATCCGGCGCTGCGCCGACAGGCGGCGGTGCTTCAGGCGGCTCAGGCCGGTGCGACGCATGACGCCGGCGTGTGGCGTCTGCCCAACGCCGACGGCTACTACGGCTTCGGCATCCGCAACTACACCACCACCGCCCTGACCGGCGACGAGGTGCACGAGCTGGGCCTGACCCAGGTGGCCGACATCAGCGCCCGCGCCGACGCCATCCTGAAGGCGCAGGGACGAACCGAGGGCACGGTCGGGGCCCGTATCGGCGCGCTGGGCAAGGAGGCCCAGTTCGTCTGGCCCAACACGCCGGAGGGCAAAGCAGCCCTGCTGGAGAGCCTGAACGCCCAGACCCGCGCCATGCAGGCCCGTCTGCCGGAGTTCTTCGGCAAGCTGCCGAAGGCCGGGGTGGAAATCCGCGCCGTGCCCGCGGCGATCGAGGCGGGCGCGCCCGGCGGCTACTATCAGGGACCGACGCTCGATGGCTCGCGGCCGGGCGCCTATTACATCAATCTGCGTGACACGGCCGAGTGGCCCAAATGGTCGCTGCCGACCCTGACCTATCACGAGGCGATTCCGGGCCACCACCTGCAGCAGTCGCTGCAGATCGAGGCGCAGGGCATCCCCTTCATCCGCAAGATCCTCGGCTTCTCGGCCTTCTCGGAAGGCTGGGCCCTGTATTCGGAACAGCTGGCCGACGAGATGGGCGTCTATGCGGACGATCCCTGGGGGCAGCTGGGCTATCTGCAGTCGCTGATGTTCCGGGCGGTGCGTCTGGTCGTCGACTCCGGCCTGCACCACAAGCGTTGGACCCGCGAACAGGCCATTCGCTACATGGTCGACACCCTGGGTGATCAGGAATCCAGCGTCACCACCGAGGTCGAGCGCTACTGCGTCTGGCCCGGTCAGGCCTCCAGCTACAAGATCGGCCACACCGAATGGGTGCGGCTGCGCGAGGAGGCCAAGGCGGCTCTGGGCGACCGGTTCGACATCAAGGGCTTCCACGACACGGCCCTGGCGTCGGGCGACATGCCGCTGGAGACGCTGAAGGGCGTGGTCGGCGACTGGGTCGCGAGCCAGCGCCGCTGATCCCGTCGGCCATTCTTCCAGTCAGAGGTTTTTCCATGATCGACCGCCGCCGCCTGCTGCTCTCCACCGCCGGTCTCGGCCTGCTGGCGGTCGCGCCCGCGGCTGCGCAGGCTCCGGCCCTGTCCGAAGCGGATGCCCGGCTGGATGCGATGCTGACGCGCTGGTTCAACGAGAACGTCGACCTGTCGCCGGAGTACGCCACCAATCTGGGCCTCGACCGGGACGCACGGGCGAGCCTGACCGGAAAGCTGCGGCAGGTCGGACTGGCCGACGCGCAGGCGGACCGCGAGCGCGCCCGCGCCCGTTGGGCCGAGATCCAGACCGTGTCGGATGAAGGCCTGTCGGATCAGGCGAAGGTGTCGCTGGCGGTCTACCGCTTCACGGCCGAGGGCGCGGCTCGTGCGGCGGACATTCCGTACGGGAGCGGCATCGGTCCCTACATCGTGACCCAGCGGTCCGGCGCCTATTTCTCCGTGCCGGACTTCATGGCCAACCAGCACAGGGTCGAAACCCCGGCCGACGCCGAAGCCTTCCTGTCGCGCCTGTCGGCCTTCGCGGTCGTGCTGGATCAGGAGAACGAGCGGATCACGGCCGATGCGGCGCTGGGGGTCATGCTGCCGTCGTTCCTGATGGACAAGACGCTGACCCAGCTGCGCACCTTGCGCGACACGGCGCCGGCCGACATGGCGATGGTGCAGGCCCTCGTTCGCAAGACCGGCGAGAAGTCGATCGCCGGCGACTGGGGCGCCCGCGCCGCCGCCATCGTCGAGGCCGAGATCAAGCCGGCGCTTGGGCGCCAGATCGCCGTGTTCGAGGCCCAGCGCCCGAGCGCCACGGAAGACGCCGGCGCCTGGAAACTGCCGCAGGGCGACAAGACCTACGCCCTGGCCCTGCGCGCCTACACGACTACCGACTACAGCCCGCAGGACGTCCATGACATCGGCGTCCGGCAGGTGGCGGAGATCCAGGCCGAGATCGACACGATCCTGAAGGGCATGGGCATGGCCGACGGGACCGTAGGCCAGCGGATCAAGGCGTTGAGCGAGGACCCGCAATACCTCTGGCCCAACACCGACGAGGCCAAGGTCGAGCTGATCGGTTCGTTAAACCGCCAGATGGACGAGCTGAGGCCGCTGCTGCCCCGGGTGTTCAACACCCTGCCGGGCGCGGCGGTGGAAATCCGCCGTGTGCCGCCGGCGATCGAGCTCGGCGCGCCGGGCGGCTACTACCAGGCGGCGTCGCTGGATGGCTCGCGGCCGGGCGCCTACTACATCAACCTGTCGAACACGGCGAACTGGCCCAAGTGGGGGCTGCCGACCCTGACCTATCACGAGGCCAGTCCGGGCCACCATTTCCAGGTCACCGTGGCGCGCGAGGCGGGCAGCCTGCCCATCTATCGCCGGGTCGCCGGCAACTCCGCCTATAACGAGGGCTGGGCGCTTTACGCCGAGCGCGTGGCGGCCGACGATCTGAATGTTTATGCGGAGAACCCGCTGGGGCGGGTCGGATACCTGCAATCCTACCTGTTCCGCGCGGTCAGACTGGTCGTGGATACCGGCCTGCATCACAAGCGCTGGAGCCGTGATCAGGCCATCCGCTACATGATCGAGGAGTGCGGCGAGCCGCCGGAGTCGGCCGAGAAGGAGATCGACCGCTACTGCGTCTCCATCGGTCAGGCCTGTTCCTACAAGCTGGGGCAGACGGTCATCGCGCGGCTGCGGGCCGAGGCGGAGGCGCGTCCGGGCTTCGACCTGAAGACCTTCCACGACCGGGTGCTGCTGAACGGCTCTGTGCCCCTGGCGGTGCTGGAAGGGCTGATGCGGGCCTAGGGGCCCTCAGCGACCGATTGCCGGGCCTCGACGATCATCGGATCGGCGTCGGTCTGCGCGACCAGCCAGTCCCGGAAGCGGGCGATCTTGGGCGATCGCCGGCGGCCTTCGGGCCAGACCAGATAGTAGCCGGTGTGGAATGACACCGACTGGGCGAACGGTCGGACCAGCAGGCCGTTACGCAGCTCGCGCGCGAACAGGATGGGCGAGGCCAGGGCGACGCCCTGATCGCCCAGCGCCGCCGCGACCTCGAGCACCTGATAGTCGGCCGTCAGGCGGGTCATGGGCTGGGCCCCGCCGCTGACGCCGGCCGCGGCGAACCATGCCGCCCACTCCTTCTCCATGCCGATGCGCGGCGCGTGAAGCAGGTCAGCCGGCTCCTTCAGCCCGAGCCGCTCGGCCATGGCCGGGCTGCAGACGGGCGTGAAGACGCTGGGCATCAGCAGCTGGCTTTCCATCCCCGGCCAGTCGCCGTGTCCAGAGCGGATGCCCACGTCGAAGCCGTCGCGCGACAGGTCCAGCAGGACGGGATTGGTGTCGAGCCGCACGGCCAGTCCGGGGTTGGCGACCTGGAAGGCGCCCAGCCGCGGGGCCAGCCACTGGGCGGCGAGGGAGGCGAGGGTGGTGATGGAGAGGATGTGCTCGTCGGCCTCGGTCAGATCGCTGACGGCGCGGCGCAGCAGGGTCATGGCCTCGGTCGCGGCGCGTGAGAGGCGCTCACCGCCCTCGGTCGGCTGGACCTCGCGCGGCAGGCGGCGGAACAGGCTCTGGCCCAGCCGGCCCTCCAGCGCCTTGATCTGCCAGCTGACAGCGGCCTGGGTCATGCCCAGCTCCTCGGCGGCGCGGGTGAAGCTCTTCAGGCGGGCGGCCGCCTCGAACACGCGGATCGAGGCGAGGGGAATGCCGGCGAGGGGATCGGCCATAAGCGAACCTTATGTGAGGCGACCACAATCTGGTTTGTACGGCGCCGCTGTCAAGTCCATCTTGGTCATATCAGCAAAGCAAGGCCAGAGGAGGCCACGATGGAAGAAGTGCATCACACCCATAAGGAGCCTGCATGGGGCTGGCTCACGGTCCTGCAGGACTGGCGCCGCAGCCGAACCCGCCAACGCCTGCGCACGCCGGACCGCATCATCACGCCCTGGAGCCGCTGAGGCCCTTATCCCCATCCGGTCTGCCGCAGGCGAAATTCCCTTCTCCCCATGCATGACCGTCGGCCCTTCTGAAGGGTCGGGGCCCGGATCCCGGAGTCTCCTGCTCCCGGGGTTCGGGCCGAGCCGTGTCCGGCGCTGAACCTTTCCCAGCCTTGTCAGGCAGACGCCGCCGCGCGAGGGTGCGCCCCTCATTGGGGAACACACATGCTCAGCCGCCGCCGCCTGTTGACGTCCGCCGCTGGCGGCATGGGGCTTCTGGCCCTTCCCGCCGTAGCCCGCGCCGGTGTTCCCATGTGGCAGGGCGAGGCGAAGGCCCAGGCCCGCGCCCTGTATGACGTCATCTTCGAGGGCACGCTGAAGGCTTCGCCGATCGGGGCAACGGGCCTCGGGCTGGATGTCGGGCCTCGCGCGGCGCTGAAATCCCGTCTCGACAGCCGCAGCTACGAAGACCGGCTGAACCTCTTCAAGCCGATGGTGGAGGCCCGCCCGGCGCTGGCAGCCATCGACGCTTCGGGCCTGAGCGGCCGGGACCGGTCGGACTTCGACACCGTGGTCTGGATGGCGGACCGGTCGGCGGAGATCGCGGCCTTCCCGTTCGGCGGCGTGGACAGCTACGGCTATCCCTGCCCCTATGTGATCACCCAGCTGACCGGCCTGTATCAGGCCGTGCCGGACTTCCTCGACAGCCAGCATACGGTCGCATCGGCGGCCGACGCCGAGGCCTATCTTTCGCGGCTGGAGAGTTTCGCCGAGGGCCTCAATCACGAGACGGCGCGGTCCGCCTCGGACGCGGCGGAGCACGGGATCGTCCCGCCCGACTTCGTGATCAACAAGGCGCTGACCCAGCTTCGCGCCCTGCGCCGCGAGACGGGGGAGGAGGCCGGTCTGGTGCGGTCGCTCGTGCGCAAGACAACCGAGGCGGGGATCGCCGGCGACTGGGGCCGACGGGCGGCGGCTCTGGTGGACGGGCCGGTCGCGGCGGCGCTGGACGCCCAGATCGCGCAGATGGAGCGCCACCTTCCGAACGCGTCGCATGACGCCGGGATCGGCCAGCGCCCGAACGGCGAGGCCTATTACAACCTCTGTCTCCGGTTCCAGACATCGACGGGCATGAGCCCGCGAGAGGCGCATCAGGTCGGGCTGGATCAGGTGGCGCAGATCGAGGCTCTGGCCGATCCGCTGCTGCGCCAGCGTGGTTACACCGAGGGCTCGGTCGGGGCGCGGCTGACGGCCTTTGGCCGGCAGCCCGAGTACCTCTATCCGAACACGGACGATGGCCGGGCCGCGATGCTGGCGGACCTGAACCGGCAGGTGGCCGCCATCGAGGCGCGCCTGCCCGACGTGTTCGAGCGCCTGCCGCGTGCGCGGGTGGAGGTGCGACGGGTGCCGCCGGCCATCGAACTGGGGGCGCCGCGCGGCTACGCCCAGAGCCCGTCGCTGGATGGGTCGCGGCCGGGCGCCTACTACATTAATCTGGTCGATACCGGGATCTGGCCGCGCTGGGCGCTGCCGACCCTCACCTATCACGAGAGCCTGCCGGGCCATCACCTTCAGGGCGCCTTGGCGCTGGAGGCGACAGATACGCCGATGCTGCACAAGTCGATGGGCTTCAACGCCTATGGCGAGGGCTGGGGTCTGTACGCCGAACAGCTGGCGGACGAACTGGGCATGTACGACGACTTCACCGAGGGGAAGCTGGGCTACCACCAGTCGTTCCTGTACCGCGCGGCGCGGATCGTGATCGACACCGGCATCCACGCCCTCGGCTGGAGCCGCGAGCGCGCCATCGCCTATATGATCGACACGGTCGGCCTGGCCCCCGGCGCGGCCGAGAGCGAGATCGAGCGGTACTGCGTCTGGCCAGGTCAGGCCTGCGGCTACAAGATCGGCCATACCGAGATCGACCGCCTGAGGACCGTCGCCCGCCAGAAGACCGGCGACCGGTTCGACATCAAGAGCTTCCACTCGGCGGTGCTGGACGGCGGGGCCATGCCGCTGGAGGTGCTGGGCCGGGTGGTCGACCAGTGGACGGCGGCGCGGCTGGCCTGACCCGGTGGGCGTGAGCGAAAAAACAGTCTCATGAGTCTCATGAGTCTCATCTGGCGGCGGCGCGCTTCGTTGAATTCGATTGTCAAAGACCAGACCCTTCGGGTTCGGTCAGTCAATCATACGGCTACGTCAGAATTGGACGCAGGCCGTACGCGCCGCTGCTATTCCCGCACGGTCCAGCCGTCGGCTTCGCGCAGGCAGTTGTGGATGGCGGTGGCGGCGACGGCGGCCTCGGCGCCGGCGACGGCGATCTGGTTGAGACCGCGAACCACGTCGCCCGCGGCGTAAAGGCCCTTCACGCTGGTCTGCTGATGGGCGTCGACGAACAGGCGGCCGTCCTCGCCCACCCGCGCGTCCAGCCCGCCGGCGAGGTCCGCATTGGGCGAGGTGCCGAGGGCCGAATAGACGAGATCGAAGCTGCGGAAGGTCCCGCCCCAGCTGAGGGCGGTGACGCGGTCGCCTTCCAGCTGGACGTTGTCGATCGGGGCGCGGATCAGCTCGATCCCCATCCGCGCCATTTCCCCATGCTCGGTCAGGGCGTCGGCGGGGCCGATGTGGATCAGGGTGACGCGGTCGGAATAGGTGCGCAGGAAGGCGGCCTCGCGCACCCCCTTGTCGTCGTCGCCTATGACCGCCACCGCCTTGTCGATGGCCTCATAGCCGTCGCAGATCGGGCAGATGCGGACCAGCGCGCGTTCGATGGCGCGTTCGACGCCGGGCAGGTCAGGGTGGTGGTCGATCACGCCGGTGGCCAGCAGTACGGCGCGGACGCGCAGGTCGCGGCCGTTCAGCCGGGCGACGAAGCCGTCGCTGTCGCGGGTCAGGCTTTCGACCTGGCCGCCCTCGATGACCGCGCCGTATTCCGTCGCCTGTTCTGTCATCCGTTTCAGGATGGCGTCGCCGGTGATGCCGCTGGGGAAGCCCGGCATGTTGTGGCTGAGCGGGATCCAGCAGGCGCGCGGCGCCCCGCCGTCGGCGACCAGGACGCGCCGCCGGAACCGCGCCAGATAGGTGGCTGCGGTCAGGCCGGCCGGCCCGGCGCCGATGATCAGGACTTCGGGGCCGGCGTCGCTCATCGCGTGCGCCGGGTGGTCGGCCAGACGTCCGCGGGAATGCCTTCGCAATCCTCCATCTCCGCCTCCCGGGTCAGGACGAAGGCGCGACCGGTCCAGGTCCAGGTGGAGGCAATGCCGCAGTCGCCGAGGCCGCGTCCCTTGGAGAAGGCCTCGATCGTGCGGGTGTCGGGATCGTAGCCGCCGTTGACCGTGCCGTTGGGAGTCTCGCTGTCCCCGACGGTCAGGGCCGCGCCACGGGGGTCGCGTCCGCCCGGTCCGGTGACGTACCAGTCATGGCCCATGTTGTAGGCCCCCGAGAAGCAGGGCACCGCCCACAGCTCGGTCGAGGCGTCGAGCCGCGCCGACATGACGGCCTTCGAGATGTCCGCGTTGAAGCTGGTCTCGGCCCGGCAGGCCTTGACCGCAGGCAGGGCCTCGAGCGCGGCCGGCAGGGTCTGGCCCCCATCGCCGAAGCCGGTCTGGCTGACGGCCGGTGCGGCGACAACGACGGGGAGGGCGGGGGCCGCAGGCACGGTGGAGGCGAGGCGGTCGCCCTTGCGGATCAGGGCGGTGGTCGTGCCCAGCCGTCCCTGCTGTTCGTCGATCCACAGCAGGGCGGCGGATGCGCCGGAGGCGGGGATTTCGCCCTCGAGCTCAGGCGCGACCAGCTTGATTTCGGTGGCCGCCGCGAGCCGGGCGAGGGTGGAAGGAACGTCGGCGGCGGGAACGCGGAAGCCGGCCTCGCCTTCGGTCGGGGCGGTCAGGGTCTGGGCCCGGCCGTCGATCACCAGCCGGATCGGGACCCCGCTGATCGCGGACAGGTCCATGAGGATTTCCGGCCGTGCGTCCGGTCCCGCGTCAAGGCGAACCGCCAGCCAGCCCCCCGTGCCCGTGCCGCTGTACGTCATGCAGCGCTTGCCGTTGTCGCAGACGGCCTTCCAGTCGCGGAACGTCCGGCGCGCAGACGACGCGCCGCCTTCGTTGCCCGTTGCTTCGGCGGCGGCCGCCGGCGCAGGCTGGGCGGGGACGGCGTCAGCGCCGTCCGGACCGCAGCTCGCCAGCAGAAGGCAGGCGGCCCCTGTGTGGATGATCTTCATGTCGTTCCCCCGGGGCCGTTCAGGCCTTGCGCAGTTCCGACGGCCTGTGCGCGGCGCGCGCGCCGGTCTTGCCGCTTTCGACAATGTACTCCGGATTGTCGGGTGACGCCGCCACCTTGTGTCCCTTGATCTTCATCGGGCTGGTGACCTTGCGGATGACCTTGCCTGTGGTCTCACCCTGGCTGTGATCCCAGCTGACCTTGTCCCCGGCTTTCAGACTCTTCGGCATCGCGTGCGGTCCCTGGCTTCTGCTCGACATCAGCGAGCACGCGCCGCATCAGTTCCTTGTCGATCAGGATCGGCATTTCGCAGAAGGCGATGATCCAGCGCTGGACCAGATTTCGTGTCTCGGCATCCATCAGACGTCTCCCGGCAGGAAGGCGCCCTTCCAGGACGGGAAACCGTCATTTCTCGATCTGGTTCAGCTTGGCCGTGGAAGAGTTTTCGACCGCAGGGTTAACCCGGCGGGGCCTCGCCCTTTGCGCCCGCCCGCGCGCCCCGCTATACCGCGCGCCTCACTCCCCATTCCCAGTCAGAGGCGAACACCGCATGGCCAAGATCAAGGTCGCCAACCCCATCGTGGACATCGACGGCGACGAGATGACCCGGATCATCTGGCAGATGATCAAGGACAAGCTGGTCTCGACCTCGGCATGGAGAACCGCGACGCCACCGACGATCAGGTGACGATCGATGCGGCCAGGGCCATCCAGAAGCACGGCGTGGGCGTGAAATGCGCCACCATCACCCCCGACGAGGCGCGGGTGAAGGAGTTCGGCCTGAAGAAGATGTGGAAGTCGCCGAACGGCACGATCCGCAACATCCTGGGCGGCGTGGTCTTCCGCGAGCCGATCATCTGCTCGAACGTGCCACGTCTGGTGCCGGGCTGGACCCAGCCGATCGTCGTCGGCCGTCACGCCTTCGGCGACCAGTACAAGGCCACCGACTTCCTTATCCCCGGTCCGGGCAAGCTGACGATCAAGTTCGTGGGCAACGACGGGCAGGAGATCGAGCACGAGGTGTTCGACTTCCCCTCGGCCGGCATCGCCATGGGCATGTACAACCTCGATGACTCGATCACCGAGTTCGCCCGCGCCAGCTTCGCCTTCGGTCTGGGCCGCAACTTCCCGGTCTATCTGTCGACCAAGAACACGATCCTGAAGGCCTACGACGGCCGCTTCAAGGACATCTTCCAGAAGGTGTTCGACGAGGAATTCGCCGCCGACTTCAAGGCCAAGGGCCTGACCTATGAGCACCGCCTGATCGACGACATGGTGGCCGCGGCCATCAAGTGGTCGGGCGGCTTCGTCTGGGCGTGCAAGAACTACGACGGCGACGTGCAGTCCGACGTGGTGGCGCAGGGCTTCGGGAGTCGGAAGCCGCCCACGGCACCGTCACCCGCCACTACCGCCAGCACCAGAAGGGCGAGGCGACGTCGACCAACTCGATCGCCTCGATCTACGCCTGGACGCGCGGCTTCTCGCACCGCGCCAAGCTGGACGGCAATGCCGAGCTGGAGCGCTTCGCCGACACGCTGGAGCGCGTCGTCGTCGAGACGGTCGAGGCCGGCTACATGACCAAGGATCTGGCGCTGCTGGTCGGCGATCAGCAGGGCTGGCTGACCACCGAGGGCTTCCTCGACAAGGTGGCCGAGAACCTGACCGAGGCGATGAAGGCTTCCTAGAAGGGCGCTGTCGATCGCGACGCGGTCGCTCGCTGCGTGAGCGCGGACTGTGTCAGACCAACCGAGGGCTCGCCGGACTCGCGTCCGGCGAGCCTTTCGTTTGAGCCCGAACGGCGTTCGTGCATTGTTGAAGCTGGACGTCGGGGACCCACCATGAAGTTTGTCGGCAGGCTCATCGTCATTCTCATCGCCACGGCGGTGGTGTGTTTCTTCGCGGCGCCCGGCGTGGCCTTCTTCGCCCTGCGCTCGGCGGCGGAGACCAATGACGCCTCCGGGCTGGCGCGGCTGATCGACTACGCCGCCGTACGCCAGTCGCTGCGGCCGCAGCTGGACGGCAACCCCGCCGCCGTTGCTCCGGCTCCATCCTTCCTTGAAGATCCTATCGGCGCCGTTCGCCGCCAGATCGAGGCGGCGGCCGCGCCCCAGGCGCCGGACGTGGAGGTCTATCTGACACCCGCAGCCCTCGCGGCCCTGACGCGCGGCGAGGGGCGGTACGCCTCGCAGCGCACGGGCGGCCCGCTGCCTTCGCCGGATGAAACGACCACCGGCGGGCCGATGCCGCGACCGGTCTACTGGGGCATGAACCGCGCGCGGATGAGCGTCACCGACGAGGGCGGGTCGGCGACCATCTTCACCTTCGAGCGCAAGGGGCCTTTCGAGTGGAAGCTGGTTCACATCGGCCTGCCCGAGGGCGTCGCGCCCGCGCCGACGAATGAACCTCTCATGCTCCGCCACAGCGGCGGCAAGGGCGGCTGATCGCGGGCTGGCGCCGCCGGCCGATTCCCGGCTACCGTGACGACGGGAAGGCGGCGTTGCGACGCCAGAGGGAAGCATGGCCAGAAAGCTTATCGTCGGCGTCGCCGTGGCGGCCGTGGCAGGATTCGCGCTTGCGTGGGCGGCGTCGCCCATTCTGGCCGCCCGGGCCCTGATCAATGCGGCCAAGGCGGGTGACACGCGCAAGATCGAGCAGCTGGTCGACTTCCCGTCGTTGCGCACCAGCCTGAAGGAAGAGCTGAATGATGAGCTGATCGCCCGCATGCGGCGCGATCCGCGCGTGGTCGAAAGCGGCCTCGGCGGGCTGGGCATGATGCTGGCGCCCATGCTGCTGTCGGGCGCGGTCGATACGCTGGTGACGCCCGAGGTGGTGGCCAACATGGTCACGACCGCCGAGGCGCCCGATCCGACCAAGCCGGGCGATCCGAACCCGGTGGACGAGCACGACGGGAACGACATCCACCAGTCGTGGGGCTATCGCAGCCTGAACGAATTCGCCGTCACCCTGACCGACCGCGACCGGCCCGACGACCATCTGGCGCTGATCATGCAGCGCCGCGGCCTGTTCGAGTGGAAGCTGGCCGCGGTTGATCTGCAGAGCGCGCCGCCGGCGCCCTAGGCCAGCGCCGCCCGCACCGCCGCCAGACCGTCTTCGGCCTTCGATCCGTCCGGGGCGCCGCCCTGGGCGAAGTCGGCCTTGCCGCCCGCACCCTGTCCGCCCATGGCGATGACGGCCGCCCGCGCCAGATCGGCGGCATTGACCTTGCCTGCCAGATCCGAGGTCGCGGCGACGGTGACCGCCGCCTTGCCGTCGGTCAGGCCGATCAGGGCGACGACGCCCGAGCCGACCTGTTTGCGGAAGTCCTCGGCCACGCCGCGCAGGCCCTTGCCGTCGACGCCGTCGAGGACGCGGGCGATCAGTTTGACGCCGTTGATCTCTTCCGGGGCGGCGTTGGCGGATGCGCCGCCACCGCCGAGGGCGAGTTGCTTCTTCAGGTCGGCGACCTGTTTCTCCAGCGCGCGGCGATCGGCGGTCAGGGACTCGACGCGGGCGGGTACGTCGGCGGGCTGGACCTTGAAGCTCTGGGCCAAGGATTTCGCGACGCCTGCCTGGGCCAGCAGATACTGGCGCGCGGCCTCGCCGGTCAGGGCCTCGATGCGGCGCACGCCGGCGGCGATGCCCGTCTCGGAGGTGATCTTGAACAGGGCAATGTCGCCCGTGCGGGCCACATGGGTGCCGCCGCACAGCTCGACCGAATAGGGCTTGTCGGCCTCGATCAGATCGCGGCCGAGGGTCAGGACGCGGACCTCGTCGCCGTATTTCTCGCCGAAGAGGGCGACGGCGCCGGCGGCGATGGCTTCCTGCGGACCCATCATCTTCGTCTCGGCGGGCAGGTTCTGGCGGATGACGGCGTTCACCTCATCCTCCATCCGGGCCAGCTCGTCCTCGGTGACGGGGGCGTTGTGGCTGAAGTCGAAACGCAGGCGCTCGGCGTCGACCATCTGGCCCTTCTGGGCCACATGACCGCCCAGCACATTGGCGAGGGCCTTGTGCAGCAGGTGGGCGGCGGAGTGGTTGGCGCGGGTGGTCAGGCGGGCGGCGGCGCTGGAGCGCAGCTGGGCGCGGGCGCCGATGGCCAGCGTGCCCGAGGTCACTTCGATACGGTGGGCGAACAGGTCGCCGGCGTGCTTCTGGACATCCAGCACCGTGGCCGAGCCCTGCTGGCCCGTGGCATCGGTCCATTCGATCTCGCCGCGGTCGCCGGCCTGGCCGCCGCCTTCGCCGTAGAAGGGGGTCTGGTCGAACAGGACCTCGGCGGTTTCGCCCGAAGCCAGTTCGTCGACCGAGGCGCCGCCGCGCACGATGGCGAGAACCTCGCCCGAACCCTCGACGGCGTCATAGCCGGTGAAGACGGTGGGTCCCAGACGGTCGCGCAGGGCCAGCCATTCGCCGGTCGAGGCCGTCTGGCCCGAACCGGTCCAATGCTCGCGGCTGCGGGCCTTCTGCTCGTTCATGGCGGCGTCGAACGCGTCGGTGTCGACGGTGAAGCCGCGGCGGCGCGCCTCGTCCTGCGTCAGGTCGAGGGGGAAGCCATAGGTGTCGTACAGGGTGAAGGCCGTCTGGCCCGACAGGACGCCGCCCTCGCCGAGGTCGCGCGACGCGTCCTCAAGCAGGCCCATGCCGCGGCCCAGCGTGGTGCGGAAACGGATCTCTTCCTGCTTCAGCGTGTCCTCGACGAAGGCCTGGGCGCGCTTCAGCTCGGGGAAGGCCTCGCCCATTTCGGAGACGAGCGTCGGCACCAGCCGGTGCATCAGCGGATCGGCGGCGCCCAGCAGGTGGGCGTGTCGCATGGCGCGGCGCATGATGCGGCGCAGGACGTAGCCGCGGCCCTCGTTCGAGGGTGTGACGCCGTCTGCGATCAGGAAGGACGACGAGCGCAGGTGGTCGGCGATGACCCGGTGGCTGGCCGCCATGTCACCGTTGGGATTGGTGCCGGTGGCGTCGGCTGAGGCCGCGATCAGGGTCTGGAACAGGTCGGTGTCGAAGACCGAATTCTTGCCCTGCAGCACCGAGGCGATCCGCTCGAGGCCCATGCCGGTGTCGACGCTGGGCTTGGGAAGGCTGCGAACGATCTGGTCGTTCTCCTTCTCGAATTGCATGAAGACGTTGTTCCAGATCTCCACGAACCGGTCGCCATCCTCGTCCGGGCTGCCGGGAGGGCCGCCGGGGACGTGGTCGCCGTAGTCCCAGAAGATCTCGGTGCAGGGACCGCACGGGCCGTTGTCGCCCATGGCCCAGAAATTGTCCGAGCCGGCGATGCGGATGATCTTGTCGTCGCCGAAGCCGGTGACCTTTTTCCAGATCGCGGCGGCCTCATCGTCATCGATGTAGACGGTGACCAGCAGGCGGTTGGGATCGAGACCGAAATCCTTGGTGACCAGCTGCCAGGCGCGATCGATCGCGTGTTCCTTGAAGTAGTCGCCGAAGGAGAAATTCCCCAACATCTCGAAGAAGGTCAGGTGCCGGGCGGTGTATCCGACGTTGTCCAGATCGTTGTGCTTGCCGCCCGCGCGAACGCATTTCTGCGAGCTGGTGGCGCGGGGGTACGGCGGGGTCGAGGCGCCGGTGAAATAGTCCTTGAACGGCACCATGCCCGCGTTGACGAACAGCAGGGTCGGGTCGTTCTGCGGCACCAGCGGGGCCGAGTGGACCTTCTCGTGCCCATCGGCGGCGAAATAGTCGAGGAAGGTCGAGCGGATCTGTTTGAGGCTGGACATGCTGGTGCGTTCGTCGGGGAGAAACGGGGAACGCGCCTCATATAGGGGTTTGGGCCTCAATGCATCACCCGCCCGTGATCGGGATGGAGGATCAGGGCGCCGTCTTGCGCAGCATCCGGGCGGCCGTGAGCGACAGGGCCACGCCGAAGAGGGCGTGGGCGAGCAGGCCGAGGGCGATGATGTCGGGCGCGGACGGAGCCGGGCGCGGGGGCGACATCGACAGGGGCACGACGATGGCGTTCATCACGCCATAGACCGTGACGCCGAAGAGCAGGCCCGACAGCACGGGCCTGCGCAGGGCTACGGGCGCCTGAAGGGCGGCGGCGATGAAGATGGCGGCGAAGATGATGGCGATAACGAAGTGGGCGATCAGGCCCAGGGTCGCCGTGTTCCAGCCGCCTTCGAACGAGGCGGGCCCCATCAGGCCGCTGGCGACGGATTGCAAGATCAGCATCGGAGTGGCGGGGCGGTAGATGACGAAAGCCATCAGGATGTCCGCCGCCCCGCCCGCGAGGCCGGCCAGGATGGCGGCGAGCGTCAGGGGCCGAAGTCTGGTCGTCATGTGTGCGCCCTCTCCAGGCGAACGGTTACGCTTCGCCCGCGGAAGGGCAAGCCCCGGCCGTCGCGCAGGTAGCACGGTTATGTGACTTGCAACTGATGGTAGGGCGAGTCCTAGCTATGGTTGCACCATGTCGTGCTTCGCATTGGAGGATGCAATGAAACTCAGGAACCTGGGCCTTGGGGTCCTGACCGCCGTCGCCGCGACGGTCGGTCTTGGCGTGGCGACAGCAACAGCCCACGTCGAATACACGTGGGTCTGGAACCAGCAGCAGTATCTGGGGATCGCCTACAGCTACACCTATTACGCCGACGCCGGGAAGACCGAGGTGCTGGGCACAGCGTACGACACCTGCACGATCAGCTACGACGAATGGTACGCCGGCCACGCCTCACACCCCTACATTCCGACACCGTACTACGATGAGGTGACCATCCACCATTGCGGCGGGATGGGACCGGAACTGCTGCCGGACTTCACCTACGGCACCTGATTGATGGATGACGCATCCGGCGGCGCGTCGCCGGGCGACGAAAAAAGGCCGCTCGACCCGGGTGGGGATCGAGCGGCCGCTCCGTCCGGCCCGGCCCGGCGGGGGTCGGATGGCGGGTCGGCGGACCCGGCCGGAG
The DNA here is from genome assembly GCF_001426805.1 of Brevundimonas sp. Root1423. Classification (NCBI taxonomy): domain Bacteria; kingdom Pseudomonadati; phylum Pseudomonadota; class Alphaproteobacteria; order Caulobacterales; family Caulobacteraceae; genus Brevundimonas; species Brevundimonas sp. Root1423. Next base: position 330,091 of record NZ_LMFL01000023.1, on the reverse strand, counting down.
AAGTGTGTTCGGGTGACCGGAGTCCGCTGCGAAAGCCGCGGACAACCGGACACATCGGACTGCGAGCAGGCGAAACGTCCGTCGCGAACAGCGGACGCCCGGGCGGATAGACCCTAGCCCTCGAGGTCCTGACCTTCGTCGGGCTCGGGCGTGCCCAGCAGCTCCTCGGCGATCTTGGTGGTCGAGGCGCGCACGGCCTTTTCGATCGAGTCGGCGACGTCGGGATTGGCCTTGAGGAAGGCGCGCACATTCTCGCGGCCCTGACCGATCCGCTGGCTGTCTCCCCGTATCCACGGTCTGGCCGCGTCCAAATCGGAACTGGACGGCGTGGTCGAGGCCTCGTTGAAGCGCCGGCGAGTGGGATTTCTCGTGGCGCGCGGCCTATGCGTTGACCTCGCGCGGCGCCATGCTGGGCGCGCCCCCGGTGCTGGTGCTTGACGAGCCGACCAACGGCCNTCGGGCGTGCCCAGCAGCTCCTCGGCGATCTTGGTGGTCGAGGCGCGCACGGCCTTTTCGATCGAGTCGGCGACGTCGGGATTGGCCTTGAGGAAGGCGCGCACATTCTCGCGGCCCTGACCGATCCGCTGGCTGTCGTAGGAGAACCAGCTGCCCGACTTCTCGACGATGCCGGCCTTGACGCCCAGGTCGATGATCTCGCCCAGTTTCGAGATGCCCTCGCCGTACATGATGTCGAAGATGACCTCGCGGAACGGCGGGGCGACCTTGTTCTTGACCACCTTCACCCGGGTNATCTCGCCCAGTTTCGAGATGCCCTCGCCGTACATGATGTCGAAGATGACCTCGCGGAACGGCGGGGCGACCTTGTTCTTGACCACCTTCACCCGGGTCGTGTTGCCGACCACTTCCTCGCGATCCTTGATCGCGCCGGTGCGGCGGATGTCGAGGCGGACCGAGGCGTAGAATTTCAGCGCATTGCCGCCCGTCGTCGTTTCCGGCGACCCGTACATGACGCCGATCTTGTGACGGATCTGGTTGATGAACAGGACGATGCACTGCGACTTGTTGATCGAGGCGGTCAGCTTGCGCAGGGCCTGCGACATCAGGCGGGCCTGAAGGCCGGGCAGGCTGTCGCCCATCTCGCCCTCGATCTCGGCGCGGGGGGTCAGGGCGGCGACGGAGTCGACCACCACGATGTCCACGGCGCCCGAGCGCACCAGGGTGTCGACGATTTCCAGCGCCTGTTCGCCCGTGTCGGGCTGGGACACCAGCAGGTCGTCGAGGTTGACGCCCAGCTTCTGGGCGTAGCCCGGATCCAGCGCGTGTTCGGCGTCGACGAAGGCGGCGACGCCGCCGGCCTTCTGGATTTCGGCCACGGTGTGCAGGGCCAGGGTCGTCTTGCCGGAGCTTTCAGGCCCGAAGACCTCGATGACGCGACCGCGCGGAAGACCGCCGATGCCCAGGGCCATGTCGAGGCCGAGCGAGCCGGTCGACACGGACGGAATGGCCTGGGTCACGCCGCCCTTGCCGAGCTTCATGACCGAGCCCTTGCCGAAGGCGCGGTCGATCTGGGCGATCGCCGCCTCCAGAGCCCGCTGTTTGTCGCCGTCGTCCCGGGTCACCAACTTCAAATTCGCCTGAGCTGCCACCTTGCCACTCTCCCTTGCCATGATTCCCATCTGGTTCCGGGAGAGACCCGCCTGGACCCGCTCCCTGTTGAGACGCAGTTAGTACACGGTTTGTTCCGGTTGCCAATATGTTCTTTTCGGAACGTTGAAAGGGTACGACCAAATTTGACGTATAAAGTTCCGCGGCGAGTGGATGGCCGACGTAACAAGCGGACTCTCGGAGTGTCGGCTAGGGGGGCAAAGCGGACATTCGTCAGGCGGGCTTCCACCTATGCAGCAAGATGCCCATCACCAGGAAGAACCCACCTCCGCCGCCAAGCAGCATGAAGATAAACAGCGTGTTTGCCGGCGTTGAGGATTCACCCGTGTTCCTGTCGTGCATCGGCATGCCATAGGCATAATGAGCGATAGCCATAGCGCTGATGAACACCACCATCAGCGCGCCGATGATGATCCACCCGCGTGCGATCCGGAGGCGTAGGCTCGGTTGCTTTGCGAGCCCATCTAGCAGTTGCCGGGGAGTGTGTGGGGGCAGGTGCATGGCGTTCAACCTGCAAGGACAAGTCGGTGTCCGCAAGGGGTCGGGAGCGGTTACGAGACCTTCGACCGGAAGTGGACATTTCGGCGAGGCCGTTGCGGCTTGCCGGAAATTTCAGACAGGCCGGCGCCAAGCCACGATGCGGGTGGTCGAGATCTGGACCGCCTCGCCGTTCTGGTTCCGGGTCTCGGTGCGGGTGCGGATCATGCCGCGGTCGGGGCGGGAGCGGGGCGGCAGGATTTCCAGCACCTCGACGTGGACGCTGAGCGTGTCGCCGGGCCGGGTCGGGCGGGGCCAGGTGGTTTCACCGCCGGCGCCGACGAGGCCGCCGGCGAGCGGGAAGGCCTCGACCAGTAGCTTCATGGTCAGGGCCGCGGTGTGCCAGCCGCTGGCGGCCAGACCGCCGAACAGGCTGTCCTTCGCCGCCTCGTCGTCGAGGTGGAAGGGCTGGGGGTCGAACTGGCGGGCGAAGGTCTTGATCTCTTCGGCCGTGAGGGTGACGGAGCCGGAGACGAAGGTCTGGCCGATGTGGAGGTCTTCCAGATACAGGGGCGCGGTCATGCGGCGGCCACCGTTGCGGCGGGCCGGGGCTCGGCGACACGGGCCGCCCCGGACAGGGCGGCGCCGAGCAGCAGGATCGCCATCGCCCCCATCAGCAGGGGCCGCGCCGCCGCCCGCTCGGGGCTGAGCGGACGCACGAACATCAGGATCAGCAGGCCCAGCAGCACCAAGACGCCGGGCAGGTCCATGCCGATGCCGAGGAAGGTCGTATGGGCCAGACCGGCGATCCAGCCGGAGCCGAGCACGGCGGCGACAGCGACGGGCGCCAGCGCTTTCGGGCGGGTGAGGCCGGGATCGAGGAAGGCCGCGACGGCGGCGACCAGCGCAGCGAGCAGACCCGTCCAGACGAACAGGAAGGCGGCCTCGGGCGCGGCGGTCTGGGCGGCCGAGGCGACGATCAGGATCAGGCCGATCAGCCCGCTCCATCCGCCCCAGACCGAACGGGCCGACAGGGCGGGGAACAGGGACAGGCCGATGGCGATCACCGCCGCGCCGATGACGATGAGGTTCATCCCGCCGAGGACCACGGCGAGGACGGCCGCCGCCGCGATGCCGCCGGCGGCGACGCGGCGGTCGGGCCGGGTGCGCCCGCCCATCAGGGCGAGGCCGAGGGCGAGGACGGTGAGCGCGGTCCCGGCCTCCATCCACGGCAGCCGGGCCAGCAGGGTGTAGTAGGCGTCGGCGCTTTCGGCTCGCGCGGACATCGGACCGGCCAGCAGGCGGACAGCCTGGGTCAGGACCAGACCGGTCGACAGGAACCACAGGCCGTCGACCATCCCGCGGCCGACGTCGGCGAAGGTCAGGCCGGCATGGGACCGCGCTCTCCACATGGCGGCGCCGAGGGCGAGGAAGGCGAGGCCCAGCAATAGCCAGCCGGTGGCCGGGGCGTGGCCGACGATCACGCGTCCGAACAGGTCGGAGTAGACGACGTTCTGCGTCGCGGCCGGGAGGGCGCGGGCGCGCAGAAGGGCGTCGGAGGCCTCCAGCGCCTGCGCGCCGATGTGCTGGACGCTGCCCTGATCGAGCGCGTCCGGAGTCGAGGCCTCGGCGTGATACTGGGCGGGGCGGCCGATGAAGGCGAGGTTGATACCCTGGACGCCACGATCCTTGGGAATGGTGAAGTCCGTGCCGTTGGGCATCAGCTCATAGACGAAGACCGCGAGCGAGTTGGACGAGACGCCGCCGGTCGCCTTGACGGCCGTGCGGGCGAACAGGTCGATGGTCTGCGCATTGCCGCGGCCGGTCTCGAACATCATGGCGCGGCCGCCGCCGCCGCGCGCCTCCAGATTGACCACCGCGCCGATCCGGTCGCGCAGGGGATGACCGCCCCAGAAGACACGGGCGCCGTCGAGGTTCAGCTCCTCGCCGTCGGTCAGCAGGACGACGAGGGTGCGGTCGGCCGAACCGCGGGCCCGGATGGCGCGGACGGTCTCGAGAATGGCGGCGACGCCGGCCGTGTCGTCCGCGGCGCCGGCGGAGTCGGGCACGGTGTCGTAGTGGGCCATCAGGGCGACGGCGGGCAGGCGCGGATCGCGCCCGGGCAGGACGCCGATCAGATTGACCAGTTCGAGGCCGGCCGCGGATCCGCCGTTGCGCTCGATCCTCTGCACCGCCTCGGGCGACAGGGGGCCGGTCTGTGTCGAGGTCTGCAGGCCGAGCGCGGCCATGCGATCCAGAAGGACGGTCTGGACCCGGATGTGGTCCGCCGAGCCGACGGGGTGGGGCCGTTGCGCGATCTCGTGGACGTCGACCATGGCGCGTTGGGCGGAGAAGGCTGTCGCCGGCGCGTCGGCGGGAACGGGGCGGGGACTCTGCAGGGTGGGCACCGCGATCAGCAACGCCAGCGCCAGTGATCCGCCAAGCCAGAGCAGCCGCATAGGTCATCCTCCCCGATGAAAGGCCACGCTAGCGGGCTATGGCGGGTTCGTCATCCTTCAGCGATGGAGCGAAGACCGGCTGCGGCCCACAGCGGCGGACGGGGGGCGGCCCGGCATCCGGAATATTGCATTTCAGAGTTCGCGGAAGCCGGAGTAGCGTCACATGAACATGCCCGGGGAGGGGCGCATCATGTCTCGCATTGTGGTTCTTGGCCTGACCGTCCTCGTCCTTGCGGCCTGCAAGCCTGCGGATCAGACGGCGCAGCCAGAGGCTGCTGCGCCGGTCGCGGCGACAAGCGCTCCGCAGCCTTCCGCTTCGGTATCATGGGAGGCTATGCAGGACCGCTATCGGCAGGTCGAGGTTGCGCCGTCCGACCCGTTGGAAGCTCTGGAGCGGCGTGCCGTTTTGTGTGCTCACTATTCGGGGGAGTTCGGAGGGGACGGTTCCGAACGCGACCAATGGCTGAACACGCAAATGGACGAGCTTCGATGCGGAGACGAACTGATCGCCGAGGCCCGCGCCATGCGTGACGCCCGTTCAGGTGAGCCCGGTGTCATCGCCCGGCTCGACACCGTCCTCGGGGCGTTTGAATAGCGCGATCGCGTCCCCGCCTGCTCCAGCGGATAGCGCGGGAAGGCGCAGGGCGGCGCGGCTGGTCGCCCTACTCGTCCTTCGGCGCCCAGGAGCCGGCTGCATGGGCGGCCGTGACTGCGTCGATGATCGCCGGTGAGACGCCGAAGCGTCGCATCTCTTCCGCAGTGAGGGTGGCGGTGTCGGCGCAGGCCTGGGCCACGTGGGCGAACTCGGGATTGAACGACACTCCGCCGTTCTGCGCGTCCAGCCAGACCTTGAACGTCTTGCTCTCAAGGGCGTCGGTCGACCACAGCTCGGCGCAATCTGTCAGATGCTCGCGGTCCGTCGAGGCCAGAGCCTTTGCGCTGTACCAGGCTGACAGGGCGGGGGAGTAGACGCCGGGCACATAGTCCGCCGGCATTTCGTCCATCTCGACGCGCGCCAGCTCCAGCCCGGGCGAGACCGCGACCCAGTCGACAGCCCGGCCGGTCGCCAGATCATAGGTGATGGCGGTCTGGTCGAAGCTGGGGTGCGCCGCGCCCTGGCAGGCGTACTCCTGGGTGATCATGAAGCTGACGAAGTCGGGGCCCGTCATCGGCTGGCTGACGCTTCGGCTGTACCCGCCGTCACCCTCGTCGCAGCCCTCGGCCTTGGCCGCCGTGTCCCGGAGGTCGAGGTCGGCGTTGATCGCCGCGATGGCCGCGCCCTCGCCGACCAGCCGGGGCAGGGCGCCGACGTTCTGCGCCAGATCCGGCCGGGCCTCGAAGGTAACGGGCGCGGTTTCAGCGCCTGTGGCGATCGGGGCCTGATTGCAGGCTGTAAGGCCCAGCAGCAGCGCAGCCATGGCCGCGCAGGCAGTCGTCTTCATGTTGGGTCCCCGCCGAGAAATCAGCGTTCACCCTGCACGGGTCTGCGACCGCGCGCCAGTACTGAACGAAGCGGCGTGCGGTCAGGCGGCGCGGCGCAGGGCGGCGGGGGATTTGACGAACAGGCCCTTGCGGCCGGCCACGGCGCGGAAGGCGATGCTGTCGCCGTCCGGCTGTTCTTCGGGGCCGAGGAACAGGCAGCCGTCGTCGACGAGGCGGCGTTCCAGATTGTCGAACATGTCGCGGCGGCGCGCCGGGTCGGCGTCCCCCAGCACATGACGGCAGAAGATGACGTCGAAGCGATGATCGTCGGTCGGGGCGTCGGCGAGGTTGGCGCGGGCGAAATGGACGGTGGCCCGCAGCTCGGCCTTGGCGATCCAGGCATCCTCGGCCTGATCGAACCAGCGCAGCATGGTCTCGGCCCTGAGCCCGCGCTGGATCTCGAAACCGGTGTAGGCGCCCGATCGCGCCTTTTCGAGCGCGCGCTGGGACAGGTCGGTGGCGATGATCTCGACGGGGACGTGGGCTTCCTGCGCGGCGATGGCGAGGGACCAGGCTTCCTGACCGGTGGAGCAGCCCGCGGACCAGACACGCACGGGTTGGCCTGCGCGGGCCTTGCCCAGGGCCGGCAGCAGGTCCTGCGCCAGGGTGTCGAAGCTGGTGCGGTCGCGGCGGAACCAGGTCTCGGGGTTCAGCAGGGCCTCGATCACGGCCCAGCCGAGCGAGGCGACCGGCTTGGCCCACAGGGTGGCGAGCATGACGTCGACGCTCTCGAAGCCCTCGCGCCGGGCGACGGGGCCCAGACGGTGTTCGGCCAGTTTCATCCGGTCGCGCGTCAGCCTGAACCCCGCGCGCGAGGCCATCAGATTCTGAAGGCGATCGAAGTCGTCAGGCGTCATGGCGGTGTCAGACGGCCCCCACTTCGGCGAATTTGGAGGTCAGGATCTCGCCGTCGAACGGCTTCATCACATAGTCGTCGGCGCCGGCGGACAGGGCCTCGGCGATGCGTTCAGCGCGGGTCTCGATGGTGCAGAACAGGACTTTGGGGGCCTTGCCGCCGGGCAGGGCGCGCAAGCGGCGCAGGAAGGTCATGCCGTCCATGACGGGCATGGACCAGTCCAGCAGGATGACTTCGGGAATCACGCCGGCGCAGAAGGCCAGCGCCTCGGAGCCGTCCGCGGCCTCGTCGACTTCGAAGCCGAGTCCCTCGACGATGCGGCGCGCGACCTTCCGGATGATCCGGCTGTCGTCGACGATCAGACAGGTTCTGGGGGTCAAGGTCGGGTTCCGATTCAGCGCCGCACAACGCCCGCGTGTGCGCGCATCTATAGTCGCCCCGAGCCGGTTAACGAGTCCTTGGGAAACCGGCTTAAGGGTCAGTTAGGCATGCGAACGGTGAGGATAACGCGGCCTTCTTCGGTCCGGACGTCCAGCGAGCCGCCGGCGTCGTGGGCGGTGAGCCACAGCCAGTACGGTTGAATCCACTGGCCCGGCAGGCCCTCGCTGAGGGGCTGTCCGGCCAGACCGGCGACGGCCTCGCCCTTGAGGCGGGCGCGGTTTCCCTCTGCGTTTCCCTCGATGATCAGATCGCCGTCGTCGCGGCGGGTCGAGACGGTGGCGGTTCCGCCGGACGGCAGGGCGGCCATGGTCAGATAGGCCAGGTTCACCAGCGCCCGCGACTGGGCCTTGGAATAGCTGGCGTCCTCGGCGGTCCAGCTCAGCGTCGCGCGGCCGCCCTCGGTCAGGCCCGCCACCAGTTCGCCCAGCTCGGCGCCCGAGAAGCGTTCGGCGGAGGTCGCGGCGCCGAAGGCCACGCGGGCGAAGGAGACCAGGGCGACCATCTTCTTCGCGCTGGCCTCGATCAGGCCCATGGCGTCGTCGCGCATGTCCTGGGCCGACGGGTCCTTCAGCAGGTCGAGGCCGGAGGTTATCGCGCCGGCCGGGCTGATGAAGTCGTGGCACAGCTTTCCCGCGATCAGAGCGGCCAGGGCCTGTCCGTCAGGAAGAGCCTGCCCGTCGGGCAGGGTGGTTGAGGTGTCGGTCATAGGGCCCCGGGGCAACAGTCGGATATCGCGCCCGACGCTGACCTGATTTGCCGGTTCGCGAAACCGCCCGGATGCTCTAATGCCGCGCGATGATCAAACGACTGACCGCCGACCTGAAGTCCGGCGCCCTGACCGAGTCCCTGGCCGACATCGCCGAGGACGCCGCCCGCGTTATCCTGCCCTACTGGCGCAGCGGCGTGGTGGCCGAGACCAAGGCTGACGACAGCCCCGTGACCCAGGCGGACAAGGAGGCCGAGGCGCTGATCCTGGCCCGGCTGGAGGCGCTGTATCCGGGCGTCCAGACCGTCGCTGAAGAGGCCGTGGCCGCCGACGGCGCGCCGACCGAGACCGCCGAGTGGTTCTGGCTGATCGATCCGCTGGACGGCACGCGCGGCTTCGTCGAGGGACGCGAAAGCTTCACCGTCAACATCGCCCTGATCCACAAGGGCGCGCCTGTGGCGGGTGTGGTCACGGCCCCGGCCACGGCCACGACCTGGCGCAGCGGCCCGACGAAAGGCGGCGCCTTCCGCCGTCGCTTCGGTGAAGGCTGGCAGGCGATCAAGGTGCGCAACCGGCCCGCCTCTCCCATGGCCGTGATGAGCCACAGCATGACCGACGCCGAGGCCGAGCGCCTCGCCTCGCGCCACGGCTGCGTGCAGTGGCAGGGGACGGATTCCTCGCTGAAATTCTGTCTGATCGCCGAGGGACGGTTCGACGCCTATCCGCGGACCGGCCCGACGTCCGAGTGGGACACGGCGGCGGGACAGGCGGTGCTGGAAGCCGCCGGTGGACGCGTCATGGGCGAGGACGGCCAGCCGTTGCGCTACGGCAAGTCATGCTTCGCCAACGGCGGGTTCGTCGCTCTGGGCGGCTAGCCTCAGGGGCTGACCTTTTCCGGCAGGGCCAGCATGGCCCGTTCAAGCAGGACAGGCGCGCCGCATTCGCGGGCGGTTTCCATGGCCTCGGCCAGCATCAGGCCGATCGCCCGGGGCTCGATACCCATCAGCCGGCCCTTGGCCATGGCCAGCCGCGCCATGCCGATCTGGTCGGAGGCCCAGTCGATCGGCTGAGAGGTGCGGGCCGTCAGGCGCTGGTGCACGGTTTTCTCGAGCGTGAACAGGGCGGCGATGTCGCCCACGTCCTCGGCCAGATCGACTTCCGTCGCCAGTCGCCGTTCGCGGGCCAGCGCGCCCAGCACCAGACCGGGCTCGCGCGTCAGGGCCTCGGCCTGGGCCAGCAAGGCCAGCGGTGTTTGCCCCGGCGTCTGGACCAGCTGGACGGCGACCCAGTCCAGCGGACTGTGATCGGGGGTGAACTGGTCAGCGGCGGCCTCGAACAGGGCGCGCCCCTGCTCGGCGGCGGCGTCGTTGCGCGCCAGTCTGGCCAGAGCCATGAGACCGGCGCCGGCCAGAGAGAGGGCGCGGGCCCGGGTCATGGGGCGATAGTCGGGCGAGGCGGACTCGACCAGCGCGCGCAGGTCACGGCCCGCCTGATCCAGCAACCGGGCGTCGCGACGGGCCACGCCCGCCTCGAGCGAAAGCGCGGCGCGGTCCAGCCTCAGGTCGTCGCCCATGACCGGCGTCAGACCGCGGGCGCCGTGCAGGGCGGCGTCCAGCAGGGCGGCGGCGTCGAGCATGGCGGACGGTTCGCCGGACAGGCGCGCGCGTCGGGCGGTCAGCCGGGCGTGGAGTGCGGCTGCAGTCGAGCGGGTCACCGGATGCTCGACGGTCAGGGACTGCACGTCAGCCAGGGCCGCGGTCAGCTTCTCGGGGCCGCCGAAAAGGTCGAAGCCCAGCAGGTGGATTTCGCCGGCCTCGATGGCGGCGGCCGCGGTCTGGTCAGGCGTTGTGGCGTGCCGGGCGGCGTCCGAGGCGGAGGAGCCCGCCCGTTCCAGGCTGGTGCGACGGCCCGTGCGCCGTGCGTGCTCGCGCCACAGGGCGGAGGCGCGCATCCATCCGGCGAAGGGGCGAGTACAGGACACGCGGCCGGCGTCGATCGTCTCGCGCCGGGCCTCGGCCTCGACCAGATCGGCGCCGATGAGTTCCAGCCAGCCGAGGTCGTCGCTCTCGCGCGCCTTGTCGAACAGCTTTCTCAAATCCCGGCCGAATTCGAACATGGCTTCAGGCGCTCCGGTCGTCCCGCTTCGGGACCAAAACGCGTCCCGGAGCTGCACGATGCAAACGCAGAGCCGCCCTTACGGTTCTGTCCGGCTCAATCGCGCGCATAGCGGCGGAAGCGATTCCGGGCCGAATGGACGCGATTGTCAGTGGGGTCGGCCTCAAGGGCGCGGCCAAGGTAGCCCTGCGCAAGGTCGAACTGCCGTGTCCGTTCGGCCGGGTCCGACGCGTCGGACCCGCGTTCGATGGCGATGTCCGCCATCAGGAGAAGGCCCTCGACATTGTCCTGCTGCAGTTCGAGCGCGCGCGTCAGCGCCGCCTCGGCGGCCGCCGGGTCTCCCCAGCGAGTTTCCGCGCGGCCGAGGCCGACAAGGGCGAGCGGGTCGTCGGGGAAGCGCGCGGCCCCGGCCTGGAGCGTCGCCAGCAGCGCGGGGCCGTCGATCTGGTCGGGCGTGCGCGAGCGGGCGTTGATCATGGGCAAAAGGACCACGTCCGCCGCGGGAGACAGGGTCGTGACCGTGATGACGGGATCGATGGGGGGCATGTCGAGCTTGGCGTAGCCGAGACGCCCGCGCACATGGGCGCGAAGCTGGGCGGTCAGCTGCTCGGGGGTCATCGAATAGATCGCCTGCCAGGCTTCGACGGGATCCTGGCCCCGGTTCACCGCGGTAACATAGGCGGACAGGCTCCGGATCCGGGTGGCGTCGGATAGCAGCCAGTGGGTCAGGGCCCATGACTGGGCGTAGTACATGCCCCGGCCCGTCGCGCTGTCGATCCCGAGGGAGCCATCGGCCCGCAGCACGGCGTTCATCGGCAGCCAGCTGTTCTGCGCCAGGGCGTACAGGCGGCCGCGGTCGGGCAGGCCGAAGGATGCGGCCCCGCGCTCGGTCACCGTGGCCGTGGCGAAATATTCGGCGAAGCCTTCGCGGAACCAGCCCGGGTACTGCATGTCGCCGGCCCGGGCCATGACGTGGTGGCTGTACTCGTGGAGCAGCAGGTCATCGCTTTCGCCCCGCACCAGCACGGCGAAGGTGTCGAGATCGTTGCTGGAGTAGTAGCCGGCGATCCCTGTCGGCAGACCGGGGACGGCGACCCGCAACGCCCGGGCGTCGGACACAAGATAGACGGGCAGCCTGCGCGCCTCCGCCTGCGCCCCGCCGAAGCGGGCCGTCAGGAGCGCGTCGAACCGCTCCAGCTTGGCCGTGTATTCACGCAGGTTCCGCTCGGAGCCGTCGCTGTAGACGACGAAATGCTGGCTCTCGGCGCGGCGCCATTCGGCGAGGGCCGTCGCGGGCGTCAGGGCCAGCAGCAGCAGGGCGAGCGAAAGGCGATGGATGGATGGCAGCGACATGGATTCCCCCGAATGCCCGTCACCCTAAGCCCGGTTCCCGTGGTCGGGTCCAGCCTCAGGTTGCTGCGCGCCCGCAACTTCCGGGCTGCGGGACGCTGTATCCACAGCGAATGATCAGTTCGCCGACGCCGGAGCCGTTTCGGACCCGCCCCCCGTCCCGGCGCGGACCTCGGCGATGCGGTCGAGGATGCGCTGGAGCCGCTCCGGGGTCTCGGCGCCGTGCGGGTCGTTGGCGATCGGCTGGATGACCTGTTCCGCTTCATCCGCGAGGCCGTGAGCCAGCATCGCCTCGGCGGTCACCGCACGATTGCTCGCGACCTCCGGCGCGATGGCGACCGCGCGGCGCCACAGTTCGACGTCGTTTTCCGTCGGGTAGTCCGGCGTGAAGCGCCGGCTGTAGGCGATGTTCTGATAGACCCGGTTGTCGCCCGGGTCCGCCGCATAGGCCCGCGCCAGGAAGCCGCGCGCCTGACGGTACAGGCGTTCACGCTCTTCCGGATCGGTCAGTTTGTCCCCGGCCGTGATCCGCGCGTCGGACATCAGCAACAGCAGTTCGGGATTGGCCGGGTCCGCGTCGAGCAGGGGCATGACGGCGCGTTCGGCCGCGGCCGGATCACCCCAGCGCAGTTCGACCCGCGCCAGCATCATTTGCGCGAGAGGATCACCCGGTCGGCGCGTCGCCGCCTCTCGCGCCTTGGCCAGCATGTCCGGTCCCTGGTTGGCCGGACCGCCGTCGCGGGCGTTCAGATCCAGCAGCAGGACGTCGTCGGCGCTGTCGGGCAGGCGCGTCATCGTCAGGGACGGCGTCTCGCCGGGGAGGTCCATTTCGGCATAGCGCGGACCGGCGTCGAGATAGGCCCTGAGGGTGCGCTCCAATTGTCGGGAGTCCATATCGAAATTAGCCTGCAGAGCGGCTTCGGGCGTCATGCCGCGGCCCGTATCGCCGAGATAGGCCTGCATGCGTTGACGCCGGTCGGGGTCGGTCAGCGTCCAGTGCATCAGCAGCCATGACTGGGCGTAGAAGGCGTAGTGGTTATCGCTCTTCTCGCGCTCATACCGCCCGGTGAGGACCTGCTCCATCGGCAGCCACGGGCGGTTTATAAGGGCCCAGACCCGCATCCGGCTGCTCTTGCCCACAGTGGCGCGCCCGTTCGGGGTCACGGTCGCAGTCATGAAGAACTCGGCGAAACCTTCCCGGAACCAGGCCGGATAGACGCCCGGAAAATTGCGGAACATGAAGTGGTGGGCGTACTCGTGGCGCAGGAATTCGTCCCCGTCCCCCCGGATCGCAACGGCGCGGACGTCGCGGAAATTGGCTGTGTAGAACCCTGCGGTCCCGTCGCCGACGCCGGGAGAGACAACCGCCAGGTCGCGCCGGTAGCGCAGGACATAGACGGGCAGCTTTCGCTCGCCCTCGGGGTCGGGCAGGGCGAAATAGGTGCGCATCAGCTGGTCGATACGCTCCAGCGCGATGGCGTCCTCGCGCAGATCACGATCAAAGGCGTCGCTATGGACGATGAAATGCCGTGTCTCGGCCTTGCGCCAGTCGGCGTGGGCCAGTCCCGGGACGGCGGTGACCGCGATGACCATCAGGCCGACCCGAAGGCCAGGGGACACGCTACGCAAGACGCTCATCGATTTCCCTCATGCAACCGAACGCAGATAGCCGGTCTCCATGACAGGTTGTCCAGAGGCGTCAGCCGCGTTCCTTGGTCCGACGTAGCCGGTCTCCCAGCTCGACTTGGCCAGGAAGACCGGGTCGTCGTCGATGTCGCGGGCCATCTGGCCGCGGTATTTGCCCATGAAGTCCTCGAGATCGGCCCTGGTCCCGCCGATCCAGCGCGCCTCGGCCCAGGGCGAGGGTTCGAAAATCACCTCCAGCCCGTATTCCTCGCCCAGACGGTCGGCCATGACCTCGAACTGCAGCTGGCCGACGGCGCCGACGATGAAGTCGCTGCCCATCTCGGGGCGGAACAGCTGGGTGACGCCTTCCTCGGCCAGGCCGTCCAGCGCCTTCTTCAGGTGTTTGGCCTTGAGCGGATCCTTGACCCGGACGCGCTGCAGGATTTCGGGGGCGAAGTTGGGCAGGCCGGCGAAGCGGATCAGGCCGGTCTCGGACAGGCTGTCGCCCACGCGCAGGACGCCGTGGTTCGGAATGCCGATTACGTCGCCGGCGTAGGCGTCCTCGGCCAGTTCGCGGTCCGAGGCGAAGAACATGATAGGGGCGTTCACCGACAGCTGTTTGCCCGTGTTCTGGACCTTCAGCTTCATGCCGCGCTGGAACTTGCCCGAGGCCATGCGGAACATGGCGATGCGGTCGCGGTGGTTGGGGTCCATGTTCGCCTGGACCTTGAAGACGAAGCCGGTGACCTCGGCCTCGCCCGGCTCGACGGTCAGGGCGACGGGGTCGGCGGCGTTGCGGGTTCCAGCGGGCGGGCCCTTCTGGGCCTTCATCACCTTGGGCGGCGGGGCCCATTCGCCGATGGCGGCCAGCAGCTCGTCGATGCCGAAATGGCGCAGGGCCGAACCCCAGAGCACGGGGGTCATATGGCCTTCGAGGAAGGACTGGCGATCGAACGCGGGGTAACCGCCCTCGACCAGTTCCTGCGCGTCCAGAAGCGCCTGGTGTTCGCCCTCTTCGAAATATTGCGCGGCGTCGGCCAGCGGCAGGGCCTCCGGGTGCGGGACATCCTCGGCCGAACCGGCGGGCTTGCGGGCGTAGGGCTGGAACCGACCGGTGCCCATCTCGACCATGCCGCGCAGGCGGTTGCCGCTCTCGGCCGGCCACCAGATGGGGGCCGGGTCCAGCTGCAGGCGGCTGGCGATCTCGTCCAGCAGGGCCATCGGATCCTGGGCCTCGCGGTCCAGCTTGTTGATGAAGGTGATGATCGGGATGTCGCGCAGACGGCAGACCTCGAACAGCTTCAGCGTCTGCGGTTCGATGCCCTTGGCCGCGTCCAGCACCATGATGGCGCAGTCGGCGGCGGTCAGGGTGCGGTAGGTGTCTTCCGAGAAGTCCTCGTGCCCGGGCGTATCGAGCAGGTTGAACATCTTGCCGTCGTGCTCGAACGTCATGACCGAGGCGCTGACCGAGATGCCGCGCTCCTTCTCGATCTTCATCCAGTCGGACTGGGTGCGGCGGTTCTCGCCGCGCGCGCGCACGGCGCCAGCCGCACGGATGGCTCCGCCGGCCAGCAGGATGTGCTCGGTCAGCGTGGTCTTGCCGGCGTCAGGGTGCGCGATGATGGCGAAGGTCCTGCGGCGCAGGGCTTCGTCTTGCAGGGTCAGTTTCGACATGTTCGATCCGTTGGGCCGCGCGAGTTAGCGCGTCGGGCGGCTCAAGTCACGTCGGACGCGCCACGGGCTCGGGCGCGGGCGACGGCTGGGGCGCCGAATCCTCGGGCGGCGCATCCTCGGGAGGCGGCGCGTCCTGCGGTGCAGGCGCGGGTTCGGGCTCGGCCGGGAGAGCGCTTTCCTCGGCCGCGGCCTCGAGCTCGTCATCGCCCAGCGGGGGCTGGCCGGCGCGGGCGCGCTCGAGCAGGGTCTGCGCCGCCGTGGCGGCCGAACCGCCGTGCGGTGAGTTGGCCAGGGGGCCGAGCAGGGCGATCGCACCGTCGAATTCACCGGCCTGCATCATGGCGCTGGCGTAGCCCAGCCGGATGCCGGACAGCTGCGGCGCGGCCTGATAGGCCAGGTCCCAGGTCGTCAGATCGTTGGCGTTCGGATAGCCCCTCGCCGTCTGGCGCGTCCGGGCCAGCAGCCACAGGGTGTAGTAGTTCCTTTCGTCAACCGCGAAGGCCCGGGCCAGGTAGCCGCGCCCGCGCGCCAGCAGGGGAATGGACTCGTCTGGCCGTTCCTCGGCCAACTTCGAGAAGCGGGTCGCCATCAGCTGCAGCGCCTCGACATTTTCGGGCTCCCGTTCGAGCAGCCGCGTCAGCACGGCCTCTCCTGCGTCGGGATCGCCGAAATGCAGTTCGGCGTGGCCGAGTTGAAGCATGGCGAAGGGGTCGTCCGGATGGCGCGCCGCCAGTCGGCGTATGAGCGCCGCGGTCGCGGCCCTCTGGTCTTCCGCGACGCCGACCTTGAGCCTCTGCCCCAGCAGCAGGAGATCGTCCGCCGACCGCGGAAGGGTGGTCACGGTGATCTGTGGTTCGGGGAAGTCGAGCGTGTAACGCGTAAGCGTGATCCGCCGGTAGCGCTGGAGCGCCCGGCGCAGGTCGGCCAGCGACATCCCCGTGGCCCGTTCCATCGCCTGAACCGGGTCACCCCCGGCCTCAACGTCGCGGATATAGGCGCTCAGCTGGGCCCGCCGGGTCTCGTCGCTCATCATGTAGTGGGTCAGCAGCCAGGCCACCGGATAGTAGGTTTCGCGGTTCTCGTTCCGTCCCACCTCGCCGGGGCGTTTGCTCAGCAGCTTGTCCAGCGGCAGCCATGACGCGTTGAAGAGCCAGTAGACCCGGTTCTCGTTGAACCCCCCGATGTCGACCGAGTCCTCCTTCACCTTCGCGGTCATGAAATACTCGGCCAGTCCTTCCACCAGCCAGCCGGGCAGATTGGCCGCGCCGGCCTCGAAGCTGAAGTGGTGGAAATATTCGTGCAGCAGGTAGTCCTGGTCGGAGTCCGAGAAGGCGGCGGCGAAAATGTCTTCGCCCACGGGGAAATATTGCCCGGCGACATTGTCACCGAGACGGGAATTGATCTGGGCCAGACCGGCGCGGCCCGAGACCAGATAGATCGGCAACTTGCGGGACGGCGCCTCGCCGATCGGCAGGTTCATCCTGCGGCGAAGGGTGTAGTCGTATATTTCGAGCGCCCGGACGTAACGGCGCAGAACGCTTTCGCTGCCTTGCGAATAGACGATGAAACGGTCGCTCTCGGCGCGCCGCCATTCCGCGGCCGCTGGTCCGGCCAGGGCCAGCGCCAGAAGCAATCCCGCAAACAGAGCCCTGAACCCGGCCATCATCTCTTTTCCGTGCAACTTGAGGGCGTATGGGTATGCCATGCTGTCGGCACGGCCAAGGGGCGTTTCGACAACCTCTCGCTTCCGTGAGTCACCCGAAAGCCGGCTTTCATCCGCCCTGGGCGGCCGATTGCTCCTCTTCATCGGCCGGCGCCTCCTCGACCGGCGCCACGGCCTGACCCATAGCCGCCTGGGCGGAGGCAATCAGCGTCCTGGCGCGCCGCGCCCATGAGCCACCATGGGGATTGTTCGCCACCGGCCGGACCATGGAGATGGCCTCGGCGTGAAGACCGCGCGCCATATAGGCCTGGCCAAGCCGCATCCGCATGTCGAAGGACTGCGGGGCCAGCGTCGTTCCGGTCTCCAGCGTCGTGATGTCGTTGTCGGACGGGTAGCCCCGTTCGCCCTTCCGGCTTTCGTTAAGCGCCCGGTAAATCCGGTAGTCCAGCGGGTCCGCGTCGAGCGCGCGGGCGAGATAGGTGAGGGCTTCTCGCCGGTGTCCCGTGGCCTGGGCCGGGTCAGTTTCGGATTCGGTCTGGTCCAGCAGAAGCTCGGCCGCGAGGCGCAGGATTTCCGGATCGGCCTGGTCGGCGGTCAACGAGGGTTCAAGCAGTTCGAAGCCGGCGCGTGCATTGCCCTCAAGCCGATGCGCGCGGGCCTTCACGAGAAGCCCGATGCGCTCATCCCGATGACGCTCGCCAGCCGCGAGCGCATCTTGAATCAACTTGGCGCGGGCCTCGGCGCTCTCACGCCGTTCCTCTTCGCGACGGGCGCGGGCCCGCTCGGTTTCGCCTTCCTTGGCTTCGTCGGGTTCGACCTTCACCGGTTCGCGGTCCAGCCGCAGGTCCAGCCAGGCCAGTTCGCTCTCGGCCGGCGAGAGCCGGGTGATCTCCACCGCTGGCGTCGGCAACTCGATCTGGGGGGTGTGAACCTGGATGGATCCGGTCAGATACAGCCGCATGTCGGTCTGCAGTTGCTCGGGCGTCCGGCCGGTCGCCGCCTGCATCGCGACGACGGAGTCCTCGCCGCGAGAGACGGCCTGGAGGTATCGGCCCAGCATGCGGGTGCGCTCGGGCGTGCTCATGAAATAGTGCGTCAGGCCCCATGCCTGGGCGTAGTAGTCGCCGGCGCGATATCGCCCTGAGTCGGATATGCGCCATTTCAGCACATCGGCCATCGGGGCCCAGCTGTTCACCGGCTGCTGCACGAACATGAGCATCCGGCCCTCGCTGTGGCGACCGAACTGGATCCGGTTGGGGCGAATGTCGATGGTCGAGTAATATTCAGCAAAACCCTCCACGAACCACGAGGGATAGGCCGTCGCCGTCATCTGGAACATGAAGTGATGGCCGTATTCGTGGAACATCACATGATCGCCCATCGAGCTCTCGGTGTTGACCACGGCGTGAATGCGGCTGCTGTTCGGGGCGTAGAAGCCGCCGACGGAGGCGCTGATGTCCGGTTCGGCTTGCAGCATCCCGCGACGGCCTTCGGCGAGATAGATGTCCAGCTTCGGGATCTCGTGGTCGACCCGGATCGGATAGTAGGTGCGAAGGAAGGCGTCGAAGCGCTCGACCTTGTCGGCGTATGCGCGCAATGCGCGTTCGCTTGTGTCGCCGTAAATAACGAAATGGTCGGTTTCGGCCCTGAGCCACTGCTGCGCGTGCGCCGGCGACGCGGCGACAAACGTCAGCGACAGCGCGGCGGCGGCCGCGCGGATACAACCGGTAAAGAACACAGAAAACCCCCCTCGATGCGGAGGACAGCTAACCTTGGGCTGAACCCAAGTTCAAGCGTGATTGCAATCCGGCAACAATAACCCCTCGCCAAAAAAGGTTTTCAGAGTCATCGTTCTGTCGGGCGAGACGCACCGGTCACGCAATCGGGCGCCGCCTTGGAAACGCAAGGAACGGTCATGGCCCTTCTCGATCCTCACCGCCCCGATCAACAGCGGTCGGCGGACAAGCTTCATCCGTGCGTCGGCCTGATCGCCGGCTTTGGCGTGATCACCCTGGGGGCGACCGCCATCCACATCGTGTTCAACCTGCTGGTCTAGGCGCCCTCAAGCCGCCAGACGCATCCAAACGGCCTTGTCGGCGGCGACGGCGTCGAGCGTGCCCTTCCAGGCGCGGTTCTTGAGCTGGCGCATGACGGGAGCGGGCAGGGCGCAGAACTGCGGTTCGACCAGCGACGGGTCGCAGCCAGCGGCGGGCGCGGCGAACAGGGCGGCGTTCACCTCGGGCGAACGGTCGTGGATCAGCCAGGCCAGACGGCGGGCGCGCTGGGGGTCGTGCTGGTGCATCAGCGGATCCTCGGCGAACAGCTCGCAGCCCAGCTCAAGGACATAGTCCAGGTCCAGGTTCTCGAACCGGCGCGCGTCGCCCGGCGTGACCGGCGAGGCCTCGTCCAGATCGAACACAACGTCGTTGAGAAGAAAGAGCATCGACAACACCCACCATCACCGGGCTCGTTTTCGGCCCGTTGAAAATGACCCTATGCCAAGGCGCTTGCGGTTCCGTTCCCGAACGCAGTTAAGGATTTCGCACCGGCGGCGGCGGCGTTAACCCGCCGGTTGCCATGCCGGCCCGTCGCTCAGACGGCGACCTTCTCGGTGATGAAGTGCCGGCCTTCGCGGTCCTCGATCTCGACCACCCAGATGTCGGGGTCATAGCCGGCCTGGCGCTGGATGTAGTCGTCCAGCTCGCTTTCGAACTCGCTCTCGACCGGCTGCATCCACAGACGCTCTCCGTCGGGGCCGAAAGCCTCACTATAGAGTCTGGCGCGACGGCTGGACGTGTCGAACGCCTTTACAATAACCGTGCCCGCGCGCGCGTCGCCCTTGCGTGCGACGGTGGCGAAGGCCCCCGCCAGTTCGGCGCGGCGGATCAGGGCGGACACCCAAAGGTCGCTGGACAGAAGCATTTTGATAACCGTGCCCGGAAACCGTACCGGAACGCATGGCGCGTAATGTGCGCCTCATGACGATAGGCCGAACCGCCCTGAAGACCAAAGCCGCCTTGCTCGCCGCAGCCGTGCTGTGCGCGCCGCAGGTCGCCTCGGCGGGGCCCGCCGACACCTACTACGAGCGCGCCTTCATGGTCGCCGCCGACCGTCGCTGCGGTCTTTTCGACGCGCGCATCGACGCCGCCCTGGGAGCCGCGACGGCCCAGGCCCGCGGCGCCGCCCTGCGCTCCGGCGCAGCGGAGACAGACCTGAGCGCCACCGCCGCCCGCGCCCGCTCGCGCGCCCATGCGGTATCCTGTCAGGATCCACAGCTGGCGACGGTGAAGGGCCGGGTCGACGACGCCTTCTCGGGCTGGCTGCGGACCCCGCGCATGACCTTCCCGGGCGAACGCGCCGACTGGATCGCCAACCGCATGCGCTCCGCCGCCGCCGGCTGGCGGCTGCAGCAGACCTCGATCGTCGGCGCCTCTCCGGTCGCCTTCGGCTATGCGGGGGAGGGCGAGGCGTCCGAGCTGGTCGCCGTGGTCAGTTTCGTCGGGCGCTCGCGTCCCACGGGGGCGCGGATCGTGCTGCGCGACCCCAACAAGGTTCCGCGCGCCTGGCTGGCCGGAGACGGTCTGGTCCCGGCGTCGTCGCGCGCCAGTCTGTGGGCCGCGGATGTCGCGCCTGCCAGCCGCGAACTGCTGGCCGAAGGTCGCCGCACCGGCGAGGTGTGGCGCTTCCCGGCGTCGACGGCGGCGGCTCTCGAACGGCTGGACCCCCGCGAGACCTTTGCCATAGAATTCCACTTCCGCGACGGCAGCGTGGCCACGGCGAAGTTCGAGGCCGGCGACTTCGCCGCCGGCCGGGCGTTCCTCGCGATGGGGATGCTCTAGGCGGGTGGGCGATAGGTCAGCCGTACGCCGACCGTGACATCATCCTTGTCCTTGCGCCCGTCCAGGGGGTCTTCCCCGGACGTGTAGGCGACGCCGATCGAGGGCGACCATCCGCCTCCGGCGTCCCAAGACCGGGCACCGAACTCATAGTCGATGGACGCCTTTATCAAGCTGCTGCTGGACGGGAAGGCGGCCTCGCGGGCGTCGGACCGGTGGAAGGCCTGCATGTGCTGGTAGGAGGCCCGCATGTTCAGCCTGTGCTGGAACGCGGGCGGCGACAGGGCGAACGACAGGACCAGCTTCGCGCCGGAGACCGCGCCGTCCTCCTCGACGCCGGCGGTGTTCAGCACCGCCTCGGTTACTTCGTCATGGAACAGGACGACCTGCGGAGCGAAAGAATAGGCCCACTGGTTTCCCGTCCGGACTGAGCCATCCGACTGCGGGATCAGGGTGTATGTGCCCGCCCAGCCGGTCATGTACGGCTGAAAATCGGCCGCCAGACGGTAGGACCGTTGGTGCTGGGTCCCGCAGGCGATGAGTGCGGGATCGGCAACGCACGCCGGATCGCCCGGGTCGGCGAAGTCAGCCTTGCTGTTCCAGCCCAGCGTGACGTCCGTGAAGAGCGACAGCTCCCCTCGGCTGATGCCGGGCGAGACCTCGACACCGCCGAACCTGTTCTCAAAATGGAAGCCACCTTGAAGCTTGTATGTTTCCTGCTCCTTCTTGCTCTGGTCGCTGACATGGGCGACCGCCCGAACGAACCAGGTGTTCACGCCAGAAAGCCGCATGGACACCTTCAGCGCGGCGTCCAAAGCCAGCTTGTCCTCGCTGTCTTCGCTGCTTTCGACGTAGCTGAGGCTGGCCGGTTGCGTCCAGGGCTGCACCGAAGGCGCCTCGTCCCCTGTCAGGGTGATGTCCTGGGCCAGCGCAACGCCGGCGCACGAGGACAGGACGAAACCGGCGGCGACGGATCTGAAGATTTCCACCGGTCAGCTCCCCGCCTTGCAGAACGAGAGCAGCTTGGCGAACGTCGTCGCGGATGTGATCTTGCCAGCGAGGAGAGGCTGCAGCCCGATCGGTTTGCGGAACTTTTCGTTGATCCAATAACGGACGTTGTGGTCGAGTTCAGGCGCGGGGATTCCGAAATGCTGCATCGTCTCGCTGTCGAGCGGCGGCTGCAAGACGAAGTCCCTATGCTCAGCGAAGACGTCGAGGCCCAGGATCAAGCGGATCCTTATCGGGTCATCGCCTTCCATCAAGTCTCCGAAACGTTCCAGAGATTTCTTGTGTTGATCTGGCATAACGGCGTCCTCCCAAAGACAGGAAGACAAAAATAACTTTGCGTGTCAACCAAGGGTTATAAGCTGACACCACTTTGGGGCGTCAGGCTCCGCCCTTCATAGGCATGGGGATGATCTCGGCCCCGCCTTCCGGAGCCGGCGCCCGGGCGACCAGTGCGACAGGCAACCGCACCGTCACCGCCGTGCCTTCGCCCAGCGTGCTGTCGATGCTCATCCGGCCTCCGTGCAGTTCGGCGAAGGCGCGAACGAGGGACAAACCCAGCCCTGTGCCCTGACGGCGCTGTTCGATCTCGCCGGCCTGTTCGAAGGGGCGGCCCAGACGGCGCACGTCTTCTGGAGCGATGCCCACGCCCGTGTCGGCGACGACGACTTCCAGATAGGGGCCAATGGCCTCGACGGTGACGGTGATCGTGCCGCCCGAGGGCGTGAACTTCACCGCATTGGACAACAGGTTGAGGGTGAGCTGTTTCAGCGCGCGCCGGTCGGCCGAGACCTCTACCGGATCGGCGGGCAGCACGCTGGACAGGGTGACGCCCTTGTCGTCGGCGTTGACCCGGACCAGCGCCATGGCCGCTGACACCGTCTCGCGGGCGTCGAACCGCTCCAGCGTCAGTGCGTAGCGTTCGGCCTCGATCTTGGCGACATCCAGCAGGTCGTTGATCAGGTCCAGCAGATGGCCGCCTGCCTGATGGATGTTCTCGGCGTATTCGCCGTAGCGGTCGGGCAGGGGACCGAAGATGCGCTGGCGCATGATGTCCGAGAAGCCGAGCACGGCGTTCAGGGGCGTGCGCAGCTCGTGGCTCATATTGGCGAGGAAGCGGGTCTTGCCCGCCTCGCGCGTCTCGGCCTCGTTGCGGGCGACCTCGAGACCCAGTTCGCGGGCGTACTGGGCGGTGCCGTCGAAGATCTGCGCCACCAGCCGCGGGCCGGACGCGTCGTCGAGACGGCGCACGATCATCTGGGCCCGGCGGTCCAGCGCCATGCGGGGTGCGAACAGGGCGGCGCCGTCGTGTCCGCCCATGGCCCGTTCCATGGCGCCGAGAACGCGGGGCCGGTCCGGGGCGTGGACCGCGGCGACGAGGCCGCTCTCGAACAGGGGATCAACCGGCAGATAGGCGGGCGGCGCGCCGTAGGCGGCCACGACGCGGCCTGACGGCTCAAGGACCAGCATCAGGCCGGGCTGGGCGGCCAGCAGGGTTTCGATGCGGGCGGCCTCGGCCTCGGCGGTCTCGAGCCGCCGTTCGCGCTGCCGCCAGGACAGGCGCACGGCCAGGGCGGCGGCGCCCGCCGTGAGAAGGGCGGAGATCGCCGCCAGCGCGGGCAGGTGGGGGCCGGGTCCGCCCAGCCAGGCAGAGAGCAGTCCGGCCACGGCGGCGAGGCCGACGGCCAGCGCGCCGGCCTGAACGGGCCGGGTTCCTCCAAGGGCGATGCCCGCCGCCAGCGGCAGGAAGACGAAGCCGGTGAGGGGTCCGGTCAGGCCGCCCGACATCGCGGCCGACAGGAAGGCCGCCAGACCCCAGACACCCAGCAGCAGCATCCGCTCGCCCGCGCCGTCGCGGCGCAGCAGACCCAGACCCGTCAGGCCGGGCACCACCATGGCGAGGACGCCGTAGAAGACTGGTCCGTCGACGCCGCCGATCCATCGGCCGCCGAGCGCCAGCAGGGCGGCGGCCACGGCCCAGCCGGCGTGCCACGCGGCCAGCGCGGGGCGATCGCCCCGGTCAGGGTCGACGGCGGGTCCGGGATCGGGGCGGGCGGGTTGGATCAAGGGCGTTACGGGAAAAGCCGGAAGATACCGGCAGCCGTTCAGCCTAGCCGTGCGGGTGAGTCGTCCAAAGCGCGCACGCTTTCCAGGCGACTGATCCTGCGCGGGTGGATGGTTTTTCCGGGGACAGGTTGCGAGGTTGTCGTTAACGCCGGCCCGGCCTATCTGGCGCGCATGACTCCCCACCCCGCGATCGATGATGTGCTGGCCGAACTGGCGGACGAGTTCGATCTGCTGGGCGACTGGGAGAGCCGGATCGAATACGTCATCGAACTGGGCAAGGGCCTGGCGGCCCTGCCGGACGAGGACCGGATCGAGGCCAACAAGGTGCCGGGGTGCGCCGCCCAGGTCTGGCTGGCCGTGCGGCGGCGGGACGACCGTATGATCTTCCTGGCCGACAGCGACAGCGCCCTGTCAAAGGGAAATATCGCCCTGCTGCTGAGGCTGTACTCAGACCGCCGGCCGGCGGAAATCCTGGCCTTCGACGCGCGGGCGGCTCTCGATCGTCTCGGCCTGCCGTCCGCCCTGACGCGTCAGCGCGCCAACGGCCTGAACGCCATGGTGGGGCGGATCCGCGACGCCGCGGCTGCGGCTCAGAAGTAGTAGCCGGTTATCGTCATGGCCGGCAGCTTTTCCGCCGGCTCCGTCACCTCGACGGCGAGGCGACGCTCATCGGGCCGGGGCGTGCGGCGGTCCCATCGCCGGGGATCATTGGCCGCATAGGACCAGCGCTCGGGATCGCCGAAGGCGCGCCGCCCCAGATCGGTCAGGTCCCGGACGCTGGCGTGCCGAGACGAGATGGAGCAACTGGCGGCGTAGACCGAGCTGTCGCCCTCCTCGAGGGTTCCCTCCTCGATGTGAAGGCGCCAGACGCCATCCCTCGAAATCAGGTCAATCTCCGAGGACCATTCCTCCAGCGGCTCGCTGCCGTTGGGACGGCGGAATTCAAGGGCGCGCGCAGCCCGGATCGACTTCTCGAAGCTTTGGGCCCGGGTGGCGTAGGGCAGGCAGACCTCGGTGATCATGCGCGCCACCAGAATCTCCTGCGCATGCACCGGGGCGCTGATCAGGCACAGGCTCGCCATTGCGGCGCAAACAACAAACTTCAACTTGATCCCCGGACTGCAGACCGCTCGAAACGGCCCGCCGCATGTGTGAGACGCCGTCGCCATGGACGGCTTGTGGGTCACCCTTAAGGCCGAAGCGTTCGGGGCAATAGTTACGAGCCTGTAACGTCCGTGCGAGCGCGGTCCGTCGGTCAACCGATGCGATAGTGGTCCGCCAAGGCGGCCAGCCCGGCCTGGAGCAGCGCCCTGCCACGCCGGCGGGCGAGACCGAGGTCCCGCTCTGCGGCCTGCAGGGCGGTGGAGCGGATGCATATGGCCTCGACCATGCCGCGCGCCGGCCCGCAGGCGGACAGCGCCGTCTCGACGCGGAGACCCGCCGCCATGGATGACGCGGCGGGACCGTTTCGTCCGGGGGCGTCGCCGCCCGCGCCAGAGCGGGGCAGGGCGTCCCAGCGCATTGTGACCGCGGGTCCCCGCATGGCCGCCTCCGCATCCCGGGCCAGGCGGTCGGCGGCTGCGATCTCTCTCGGGGCAAGCCATGGCCGGCCGCCCGCGTCCGCGCGCCGCGCCAGCCAGACGATCGCGGACTGGCCGAGGTTGGCGCGCCGGGACGTAACCGCGCCGTCCGCCTCCACCACCGCGCGGGCGCCCTCGATGACGCCGGGCCGTCCGGGTTCCGGCGACGGGGGTGAAGGAGCCGTGGAGACGGCGCGGGCGACCCAGCCTCCGCCCGGACGGATCTTCAGCCCCGGGTTCGCGGCCAACGCCCGAAAGACTTCTTCTTCGACCGTCAGCAGGACGCGCGTCCGCCGGTCGCGGCCCACTCTCAGGACGTAGCCGTCCGGCGCCGCCTCGATCCAGCCTCTGGGCCGCGCGAGAAGGCGACGGGCCCGCCCGACATCGCTGCTCATGCCGGCACCTCGCACACCGGCGCGTCCAGCACCTCGCGCACGCAGCGCTCCAGCCGGTCCAGCATGGCGTCGAGGGTCGGCCGGTCACGCTCGTCCTCGGCCCAGCGGCAGGCCGCTGCGGCGGTGGCGCGGTTCAGACCGAAGGCGTGAGCCACGCGCTCCAGCGGCCAGCCGAACGTGACATAGGCCAGATACATGGCCAGCCGGCGGGCGCGGCATTCCGGCCCGCGCATGCGGGTTTGGGCGCGCATCCGTTCCGCGGTGATCCCCGTCGCGGCCGCCACCAGCTGGATCGCCAGCCCGGCGCGTATCCTGTCCTCGTCCGTGACCGGCACGCGATACGCCTCGTTCATGATTGTTCTCCCATCAGCCTGTGGCGGCCACTCACGCGGCGCCTCGTCGGGATAGGAATATAATCCTTCGATACGTCGATTTCGGACGTATGGGCCAGCCGTGGCGGTCCCCTGAAAAGAAAGTGCGTCCGGTTGACTCGCGACTCTCGACGGCGATTCGCAAATCAGCCTACGATTCGCCTCAGTGGGGTGCTGTTAACCTTTCTTAAGTTTTTACTCGGTTAACTCTCGAACAAGGTTACCCGGCATCGGGTATCGTACTGTCAAGCTTTGCCTGGAGGGGCATCAATGCGCGTTCTGCTTATCGAAGACGATCACGCGACCGCGCAGAGCATCGAGTTGATGCTGAAGTCGGAAGGCTTCAACGTCTACACGACGGACCTCGGCGAAGAGGGCATCGATCTTGGCAAGATCTATGACTACGATCTGATCCTGCTAGATCTGAACCTTCCTGACATGAACGGTCTTGAGGTTCTGCGTCAGCTGCGCGTCGGCAAGGTCAACACGCCGGTGATGATCCTGTCCGGCACCTCGGAGATCGAGACCAAGGTCAAGACCTTCGGCGGCGGCGCCGACGACTACATGACCAAGCCCTTCCACAAGGACGAGCTGATCGCGCGCACCCATGCCGTGGTCCGCCGCTCGAAGGGGCACGCCCAGGCCATCATCCACACCGGCGAGATCGCCGTGAACCTGGACGGCAAGACGGTCGAGGTGCACGGCCACCGCGTCCATCTGACGGGCAAGGAATACCAGATGCAACCACCTGTACGGCGGCATGGACGAGCCCGAGCTGAAGATCATCGACGTCTTCATCTGCAAGCTGCGCAAGAAGCTGGCGACGGCGGCGGGCGGCAAACACTACATCGAAACCGTCTGGGGCCGCGGCTATGTGCTGCGCGACCCGTCGGAAACCGCCGCTCCGGCCCCGGTCAGCGCCGCGGCCTGATCGACCGACATACCGAATACGAAAAGCCCGCCGGATCGCTCCGGCGGGCTTTTTCTATGCGATCGAGGGCTGCGAGCGGTACAGCCAGTCGGGCGGCAGGCCGAGGCGAACGCAGGCCTGCGCCGGCGGTGCGTTCTCGAGCAGCAGATGGTCGGCGGCGCGGCCCATGGCCCTCACGATCGGCCGCTGCCACGACGACAGGCCGTCGGCCGGACTCAGTTTGAGCCGCTCGCGCGCCCAGTCCGGCAAGATGTCGACGGCCGCCCGCACCAGCAGGCGCTGCAGCGGGCGCATCGCCGGCGGCAGGATGGGCGCGCGGCGGATGATGTCGAGGAACTCGCGGATCACGGGCGAGGGCTCGAGACGGGGCGCCATGGCGGCGAAGGCCTGGCTCAGTTCCGCGTCGCTCATCGGGCTGTTCCGGGCGCCGTACAGCCGCGCCGCAGGCGCCGCCTCGGCGTAGAAACGGTCGCGGTCGGCAGCCGACAGGGGCGCGACGAAGCGGTGGTAGCCCTGCAGGAAGCCATAGGAGGCGGTTGCCTGCACCCAGTCCAGCAGGTCCGGATCGTCGGCGGCATAGGCGGCTCCGCCATCGGTCACGCCGCGCACCTTCGCGTGACGGCGGCTGACCCCGGCGATCATCGCCTCGGCCGTCTCGCGCGGGGCATAGACGGTGACCATGGCCGCAAGGCCCGTGCGCCTCAGGCGGGTGACGGGGTCGGTGCGAAAGCTGGTGTGGTCCCAGACCCCGGCCCGGACCTTGGGCTCCGCCAGCTCAAGCAGCACGGCGCCGACGCCGCCGATGAACAGGGCGATCGGATTCTTGAACACCCGCCACGATACCGAGCCCGGCGCGGCGAGGGCGGGCGCGCCGACCGGGGACGAGAAGTCCACGGCCATGCCTTCGACCCGGGTCAGGTCGCCGGCGACGGCTTCCATGCGGGCTTGCAGCGGGGTCGGGAGTCGGTGTGGAAGCATTGACGGATAAGGCCAAGCTGGCCCGCCGGTTCCGTCGGTGCGACATCGCCGCCGGATCGCTCCGGCGGCGGGGCGAGGTCAGTACTGCAGCGTTTCCGTCAGCGTGACGGGCGCGCCGGCGACGGTGAATTTGCGCTCATCGAAGACGGGCGGGCCCATCATCGGCAGGCTGCTGTTGGAGAAGGCCCATCCGTCGACGCCGTAGTCGAACCGGTCGTTGCCGTTCAGGTCATGCATGACCATCAGCGCATAATCGCCCGGCGCCACGTTCCGGAAGGTCAGGGTCACTCCGCCGGCGGCGGGTTCGGCGACGGCCTCATAAGCGGGCGCGGCGCGCAAGAACTGGTCGCGGGTGTTCAGGCTGGCCTTGATCGGGCCGGGGCGGGCCTGCACGCCAGTGAGGGTGATGGTGACGGTCTCCGCGGCGGCGGGTCCGGTGGTCAGGGCCAGGGCCAGGGCAGCGAGGGCGATCGCGAGGGCATTCATGGGCTTCGTTCCTTCGGTTATGAAGAACTTTATAATACAAAGTAGATGAAGCCGTCAATCCCTCGGGATAGGCCCAACGCAAAGGTGCGGACCGTCGCATGACGGCCCGCACCCTTTCGTCTCGATAACAGCGGCGCGACCGCGCCGCTGAGGATCAGCCCTTGGCCGCGTAGCCCTTGCCGCCGTTGGACGGGCGGCGGCTGCGGGGACGGCGCTTGATCTCGCCGGCCGGCTTGGTCTCGCCCGGCGCCGAGGTGTGACGCGGGTCGTTGTTGGCCGAGCGCGGACGCTCGCGCGCCAGCGGATCGAAGGCGCGTTCCGGCATCGGACGGGCGTCGCGGCCCGGGCCGGCCTTGCGGACGCGGTGCGGCTGCCCGCCGCCTTCCAGCTTGACGCCGTCGCGGCGCGGGTTGCGCGGACCGCGCTGCTGCTGGCGGTCGCCGCGGCCGTCGTCGGGCATCGAGGCCTTGGACTTGACGCCAGAGGCCATGATCGACTGGTCCAGAAGGGCCAGCGACTTGTCGTTGCGGCGGTCGGTCGACGGGATCTTCTGGCGCGTGACCTTTTCGATGTCGCGCAGCAGCTTCATCTCGTACGGCCGATGCGGTGCACATAGGCTTCCGGCACATAGGGCAGCTCGAAGTTCAGCACGTGCGAGACGCCGTCCACGTCGATGCCGCGGGCGGCGATGTCGGTGGCCACCAGAACGCGCAGCTTGCCGGCCTTGAAGGCGGCCAGGGTGCGTTCACGCTGGGGCTGGCTCTTGTTGCCGTGGATGGCGCCGGCTTCGACGCCGCCGGCTTCCAGATAGGCCGCGACCTTGTCAGCGCCGTGCTTGGTCTTGGTGAAGACCAGGCAGCGGGTGTAGCCCGGATCGGCGAACATCTCGGTCAGCAGGGCGCGCTTGCGGCCCTGTTCGATGTGGATGATCGACTGGCTGATGCGCTGCACCGTSGTGGCCTGSGGCGTCACCGACACCTTGACCGGATCCTTGAGCAGTTCGCCGGCCAGCTTGCCGATCTCGCCCGGCATGGTGGCCGAGAAGAACAGGTTCTGGCGCTTGGCCGGAATGCGGCTGACGATCTGGCGGATGGGCTTGACGAAGCCGAGGTCCAGCATCTGGTCGGCCTCGTCGAGGACGAAGATTTCCGTCTGGCTCAGGTCCAGCGTCTTCTGCTGCATGTGGTCCAGCAGGCGGCCGGGGGTGGCGACCAGAACGTCGAGGCCCTGTTGCAGGGCGCGTTCCTGCGGCCCGTACTTCACGCCGCCGAAGATGACGGCGACGCGGAAGCCCAGGTGTTTGCCGTAGCTCTTGAAGCTTTCGGCGATCTGGCTGGCCAGTTCACGGGTCGGCGACAGGATCAGGACGCCGGTGCAGGATCGGCAGGGCGAACGCCGCCGTCTTGCCGGTGCCGGTCTGGGCGATGCCCAGCAGGTCCTTGCCGGCCATGACGTCAGGGATGGCCTGCGCCTGGATCGGGGTGGGGGTGGTGTAGCCTTCGGACGCCAGCGCCTGCAGGAGGGCCGGGTTGAGGCCGAAGGAGTCGAATGTCTTGCTCATGTGAGCGGCTTCTTTCGCGTATGCGGCGACGCGCAACAGCCATGGCTCAACGCCGATAAGGCCGCGCACCGCCAGTCCCGACAGGGTCTCGGGGAGGAGACCTTCGGGGTGGATCGGGCGCCGCCCCGCGTGTCCGGGCAGCGAATGAATCTTGAGGAACCGGCGACTGCTACAGTCAGGTCTTCGTCAGTTGAGAAGACCCACACGCGCTGGAGGCGCCGGTAATCGCAATTGTGCGACGCAGCGTAACTGGGCTTTCAATGCGGCCAAGTCAAGGCGCGGAGGTTAACCGCCGCCCAGCAGGCTGACCGCCATGTTGACTGTCAGGGCGACGATCACGGTGTTGAACAGGAAGGCCGTGACGCTGTGAACGGTCGCCGTGCGGCGCAGGTTTCTGTCCGAAATCTGGATGTCGGCGGTCTGCTGGGCGACGCCGATGATGGTCGAGAAATGCACGAAGTCCCAGTAGTCGGGGTCCTCGCCGCCAGGGAAGATCAGGCCGCCGCGGTCCTGCGCCTTGCCCTTGCCGCGCGTCGCCGGCGCGTAGAATTCGTGCGCGTAGTGGAAGGCGAAGATGGTGTGCACGAAGGTCCATGACAGGGCCACGGTCGCCAGCGCGAGTATGGCCGCCGTCCCGGCCTGATCCGTGTCGCCCGCGACACGGACGGCCTCTCCGATCACCACGGCGATGCTGGCGAGGGCTGCAAACAGGGCCAGAGGCAGGACCGCGAGCCCCGCCGCATCCAGCGCAGCGGCGCGCTTGCGGATGTCGTCAGTTGATCGTGCACGCATCAGCTTGAAGAGACATTCGACGAGGAACAGGGCCACCCCGACGTCCCAGCCCAGCGCCAGCCGGTTCAGCCAGCCCCCGCCCACCGGCCACGCCAGACTCGAGGCGGCGATGAGCAGCAGCAGGATCAGCGGCCAATGGAGGCGAAACCAGGCGGATGCTTTCATGCGGCGATGTTGCGCCTCCGCCGGGTAGAGGCAAGCGTCCGTCCCTTACTGTCGTCATCCCGGCGAAGGCCGGGACCCAGCGGCGCCGAAGGCGATCTGTTCACGCAAGCTGCATCGAGCAGATGTGTCCGCCACAGGTTCGCGCTCTCGCGCGCCACTGGGTCCCGGCCTTCGCCGGGATGACGACAGGTGGAGAGAGCGCGCGGACAAACCTCCCTCATCGTATCTCGCGTCTGCGAAAAGCGCTCGACTTCTCTCGGGTCATCACGGAATGTTTCAGCCTCGTTCCGAGGGAGTGCTCCATGCCGATGACGCCGCGCGCCGGACTTCAGGTCGCTGATGAACTGGCCGCCTTCCTCGAAAGCGAGGCGCTGCCGGGGACGGGGATCGAGCAGGAGGCCTTCTGGACCGGCGTGGCCGCCGTCTTCGCGCGGTTCGCGCCGGAGAACCGGCAGCTGCTGGCGGTTCGCGACGACCTTCAGGCCCGGATCGACGCCTGGCATGTCCAGCGCCGCGGCCAGCCGTACGACGTCGCCGCCGCCACCGCCTTCCTGCGCGAGATCGGTTACCTGGCCGAAGAGCCGGCCCCGTTCGCCATCGACACGCGCGACGTGGACGCAGAGGTGGCGACGCTCGCCGGGCCCCAGTTGGTCGTGCCCAGCCTGAACACACGCTTCGTGCTGAACGCCGCCAATGCGCGGTGGGGCAGTCTGTATGACGCACTGTACGGCACGGATGCGCTCGGCGAGGCGCCGGCTCCCGGTCCATATGACGCTGTGCGTGGGGCGCAGGTGGTCACCCGGGCCAAGGCCTTCCTCGACGAGGCGGTTCCGCTCGCCGAGGGCCGCTGGGCTGATCTGACCGATGCGAACGAGGGGCCCGCCATCCGCGACCCCGGCCAGTATGTCGGCCGCACCGACCGCTCGCGGCTGTTCCGGCACAATGGCCTGCACATCGAGGTCGTGTTCGACCGCAGCCATCCGATTGGCGCGACCGACCCGGCGGGGATGTCCGACGTCGTGCTGGAGGCCGCGTTGAGCACGATCGTCGATCTGGAGGACTCTGTCGCCGCCGTCGACGCCGCCGACAAGACGGCCGCCTACCGCAACTGGCTGGGCCTGATGAAGGGCGATCTCAGCGAGACCTTCGACAAGGGCGGCCGGTCGATGACCCGGGCGCTGGCGCCGGACCGGGAATTCATCGCGCCGGACGGATCGACCGTGACCCTGCCGGGCCGGTCGCTGCTGTTCGTGCGCAACGTCGGCCATCTGATGACCACGCCGGCGGTGCGGCTGGCTGACGGGACCGACGCGCCCGAGGGGGTGCTGGACGCCATCGTCACCGCGCTGATCGCCGTCCACGACCTGAGGGGGCAGGGGCGGTTCCGGAACAGCCGGGCGGGGTCGATCTACATCGTCAAACCCAAGATGCACGGGCCCGAAGAGTGCGCCTTCACCGACGCCCTGTTCGACGCGGTCGAGGACCTGCTGGGTCTGGCGCGGCACACGATCAAGGTCGGGGTCATGGACGAGGAGCGTCGCACCTCGGCCAACCTCGCCGCCTGCATCCATGCGGTGAAGGACCGGATCGTCTTCATCAACACCGGCTTCCTCGACCGCACGGGCGACGAAATTCACACGGCCATGCAGGCCGGGCCGGTGGTGCGAAAGGGCGAGATGAAGTCGTCCGCCTGGATCGCCGCCTATGAGGCGCGCAACGTCGCCATCGGCCTCAAATGCGGCCTGTCGGGTCGGGCCCAGATCGGCAAGGGCATGTGGGCCGCACCCGACCGCATGGCCGAGATGCTGGAGCAGAAGGCCGCCCATCCGAAGACGGGCGCCAACACCGCCTGGGTGCCCAGTCCGACCGCGGCGACCCTGCATGCGCTGCACTATCATCAGACGGACGTCTTCGCCCTGAGAGACGCGATCGCCGCGCGACCGGTTCCGGTTCTCGACGATCTGCTGACCCCGCCGCTGGCCGCGGGCCGGAATTGGTCCGAGGCGGAGATCGCCGAGGAACTCGACAACAACGCGCAAGGACTGCTCGGCTATGTCGTGCGCTGGGTCGATCAGGGCGTCGGCTGTTCGAAGGTGCCGGACATCCACGACGTCGGCCTGATGGAGGACCGCGCGACCCTGCGCATCTCGTCCCAGCACATGGCGAACTGGCTTCTGCACGGCGTCTGTACGCAGGCACAGGTCGACGCCGCCCTGCTTCGAATGGCGGCGAAGGTCGACGCCCAGAATTCGGGCGATCCCCTGTACCGGCCGATGGCGCCGGACCCGGCGAACAGCCTGGCGTTCCGGGCCGCGCGGGCGCTGGTGTTCGACGGCGTGGTCCAGCCCAACGGCTACACTGAACCGCTGCTGCATCAGTTCCGGCGGATGGCCAAGGACGCCGGCTGACGGCGCTGGACGTCAAACCTGTCAGAACCGTAACTTGCGAGCGGGCGGGGCCGCTGACAAGGTTCCTTTACTTCACGGAGGGGCTCCCATGCTGACGATCGAAAACCTGACCCATGTCTATGGCAATGGCACACGGGCGCTGGACGACGTCAGCCTGACGATACCCAAGGGGATGTTCGGCCTGCTGGGCCCGAACGGGGCGGGCAAGTCGACGCTGATGCGCTCGATCGCCACCCTGCAAACGCCGACCTCGGGCTCGATCCGGTTCGGCGACATCGACGTGATCAAGGATCCGGAACAGCTGCGCCGCGTGCTGGGCTATCTGCCCCAGGACTTCGGCGTCTATCCGCGCGTCTCGGCCTACGACATGCTGGACCACATGGCGGTGCTGAAGGGCGTCTCCAACGGCAAGGACCGCAAACAGACGGTCGAGGCCCTGCTGAACCAGGTCAATCTGTGGCCCGTGCGCGGCAAGGCGCTGGCCGGCTTCTCGGGCGGCATGCGTCAGCGCTTCGGCATCGCCCAGGCCCTGATCGGCAACCCCGAACTGATTATCGTCGACGAGCCGACCGCCGGCCTCGACCCCGAAGAGCGGAACCGTTTCCTGAACCTGCTGGCCGAGGTGGGCGAGAACGTCGTCGTCATCCTGTCGACCCACATCGTCGAGGACGTGACCGACCTTTGCCCCCGCATGGCGGTGCTGGCCGGCGGCAAGATCCAGCTGGAAGGCGCGCCCATCGAGCTGATGCACACGCTCGAGGGCCGGGTCTGGACCAAGACCATCGACAAGGCCGAGCTGCCTGAGTTCACAAAGCGCCACAACGTCATCTCGACCCGCCTGTTTGCGGGCCGGACCGTCGTTCATGTGCTGTCCGACACCAACCCGGGCGCCGGGTTCGAGCGGGCGCCAGGGGGTCTGGAAGACGTCTATCTGGCGACCGTCAACGCCTCGCGCCGCGCCGCGGCCTGAGGGGCGGATCATGTTCGGCAAGATCGCGAGTTTCGAATTCCGCTACCAGCTGCGCCAGCCGGCGTTCTGGGTCATCGCCATCGTCTTCGGCCTGCTGGCCTTCGGCGCCGTGGCCAGTGAGAACGTGCAACTGGGTTCGGGGGGCAACGTCCTCAAGAACGCGCCCTATTCGCTGGCCAGCGCGCACATCATCTTCAACGTCTTCTTCATGCTGGCGACGACGGCCATCGTGGCCAATGTCGTGGCGCGGGACACCCAGACCGGCTTCGGGCCGATGATCCTGTCGACCCGGATCACCAAGGGCGCCTATCTGTACGGCCGCTTCTTCGGCGCCTTCGCGGCGGTGGCGCTCTGCTACATGAGCATCGCCTTGGGCACCTTGCTCGGCACCTTCATGCCGTGGGTCGATCCCGAGACGGTCGGACCGTTCCGGTTCGGCGACTATGCCTATGCGTATGGCGTGTTCGGCCTGACAGGCCTGTTCCTGACCTCGGCCCTGTTCTTCATGCTGGCGACCGTCACGCGGTCGATGATGGCGACCTATATCGGCGTGGTCGCGGTGCTGATCGCCTATCTCGCCTCGACCGGCGTGCTCGGCACCAAGCCCGAGTTCGAGACCGCCATGGCCTGGGCCGAGCCGTTCGGTTCGGGCGCCTACGCCCTGGTCACCAAATACTGGACGGCTGCGGAGCGCAACACGCTGAACGCGCCGCTGGAAGGCGTGCTGCTGTGGAACCGGGTCATCTGGACCGGCGTCGGCGCCCTGCTGCTGGCCGCCGCCTATGTGCTCTACCGGCCGTCGCCGCGCGGCGCGAAGCTGAAGAAGCAGGAGCGTATGAAGGCGCTGGTCGAGAAGGACGTGGTCGTCACGCCCGTCGGCGCCCTGCCGCGCCCGACCTATGGCCTGTCCAGCGCCCTGACCCAGCTGTGGTCGCGGACCGTGTTCGAGACGGTGCTGATCTTCAAGAGCCCGGCCTATGTCGTTCTGATCCTGCTCGGGTTCGCCTTCGCCATGGCGACGCTGTTCTTCACCGGCGAGATCTACGGCGCGCCGATCCTTCTGGTGACCCGGGTGGTCATCACGGGCCTGACCGGCGCCTTCGGCCTGATCTCGATCGTCATCGCCATCTACTATGCGGGCGAGCTGGTCTGGCGTGATCGCGACCGCAAGGTGCACGAGATCGTCGACGCCTCGGCCACGCCTGACTGGACCTTCCTGGTGCCCAAGACGCTGGCGCTGGCGCTGGTGCTGGTTTCGACCGCGCTGGCCGGCGTGGTGGCGGGCGTCGTGACCCAGACCATAAAGGGCTACACCGATTATGAGCTTGAGAAATACCTGCTCTGGTACGTGATCCCGCAGGCGGTGAGCTTCGGCCTGCTGGCCGTTCTGGCCATCTTCATCCAGGCCCTGTCGCCCAACAAATTCGTCGGCTGGGCCATCATGGTGGTCTATCTGATCTCGACCATTGTGATGTCGAACCTCGGCTTCGACCACATCCTGTACCGCTACGGCGCGGGCATCAGCGTGCCGCTGTCGGACATGAACGGTCAGGGCGACTTCGCCGGCTTCTCTGGCTGGCTGGACGCCTACTGGACAGCCTTCGCGATCATCCTGCTGGTGCTGGCCTACGGCCTGTGGCGGCGCGGGACGGAGCAGCGTCTGTGGCCGCGGCTGAAGCGGCTGCCGCACCGGCTGATGGGGCCCGCGGGCCTGATCGGCGGCGCTGCGCTGGTCGCCTTCGTCGGCTTGGGCGTCTTCATCTACACCAACACCAATGTCTGGAACGACTACCGGACGCGCAGCGCAATCGAGAAGGAACAGGCGGCCTATGAGAAGGCGCTGCTCCGCTACGAGGCCACGCCCCAGCCGTCCGTCGCCGACGTCAAACTGGTCATGGACCTGCGGCCGCACCAGCCGAAGCTGACCACGCGCGGCTCCTATGTGCTGGTCAACAATACGAACGCGCCGCTGACCGAGGTCCACCTGCGCTGGGGCGATGATCTGGACATGGTCGGCCTGACCGTCGAGGGCGCCTCGATCGCGCGCGAGTGGAAGGATTTCGAATACCGGATCTACCGCTTCACGACGCCGATGCAGCCGGGCGAGCGCCGCAACGTCGTGTTCGAGACAGTGCTGGAACAGCGCGGCTTCAAGGCGCGCGGCAACACCACGCGACTGGTCGACAACGGCACCTTCGTCAACAACATGGAGTTCGCGCCGCGGATCGGCATGGACCGCGACGGCCTGCTGACCGACCGCACCAAACGCCGCAAGGCGGGCCTGCCGGCCGAGCTGCGACCTGCGAAGCTGGAGGACACCTCCGCACAGTCGCGCAACTATATCGGGGCCGACTGGGTCACCGCCGACATCACCGTCTCGACCGACGCCGACCAGACCCTGGTCGCGCCCGGAACGATGGTGTCGAATGTGGTGCGCGACGGCCGCCGGACCAGCCGGTTCGTCACCGAGTCTCCGGTGCTGAACTTCTTCTCGATCCAGTCAGGCCGCTACGAACAGACCCGGCGCATGCACAACGGCGTCGAGCTGGTGGTCTTCCATGACCCCGGCCACGACCGCAACGTGCCGCGGATGCTGGACGCGCTCGCGGCCTCGCTGGATTACTTCCAGGCCAATTTCAGCCCGTACCAGTTCAAACAGGCGCGGATCGTGGAGTTCCCGGACTACGCCAGCTTCGCCCAATCCTATCCCAACACCTTCGCCTGGTCCGAAGGGCTCGGCTTCATCACCGACCTGAGCGATCCGGAGAAGATCGACTACGTCACCTATGTCGGGGCGCACGAGTTCGCGCACCAATGGTGGGCGCACCAGGTCGTCGGCTCGAACCAGCAGGGCATGACCGCCCTGTCCGAGACCCTGGCGCAGTATTCCGCGCTGATGGTCATGGAGAAGACCTACGGCAAGGATCAGATCCGCCGCTTCCTGAAGCAGGAACTGGACCGCTACCTTCGCGCCCGCGGCACCGAGCGGCTGGAGGAACTGCCCCTGATGCGGGTCGAGAACCAGCAGTATATCCACTACCAGAAGGGCGGCCTGGTCATGTACCTGCTGCGTGACCAGATCGGCGAGGATGCGGTCAACCGCGCCCTGCGCCGGGTGCTGGCGCAGTACGCCTTCAAGAGCGCCCCCTATCCGCGCTCGCTGGATCTGGTCGCGGCCATCCGCGCCGAGGCTCCGGCCGACAAACAGGCCCTGATCACCGACCTGTTCGAGAAGATCACCCTGTACGATGTCAAGACCACGGGTGTGACCTCGACCCGCCGCTCTGACGGCCGGTTCGACGTCACGGTCACGGTCGATGCGCGCAAGCTCTATGTCGACGGCAAGGGCATCGAGACCGAGTCGCCGCTGAACGAGATGTTCGACATCGGCCTGTTCACCGCCATGCCGGGCAAGGGCGCCTTCAACACGCGCAACGTGGTGCTGCTGGAGCGCCGGCCAATCCGGTCGGGCGTCCAGACGCTGCGGTTCGTGACGACGCGGGCCCCCAGCTTCGGCGGCGTCGATCCCTACAACAAGTGGATCGACCGCAACTCGGACGACAATGTGAAGGCGGTGGACTAGCGGGTGCCGAACAGCCGGTCGCCGGCGTCGCCGAGGCCGGGGACAATGTAGCCGTGGTCGTTCAGCCGTTCGTCCACGGCGGCGGTCCAGACCGGCACGTCGGGATGCCAGCCGCGTAGCCGCTCCAGTCCCTCGGGGGAGGCCACAAGGCAGACGAAGCGCAGGTTGGTGACGCCGCGCTCCTTCAGCCGCTCGATCGCGGCGACGGCGGTGTTGGCCGTGGCCAGCATGGGGTCGATGACGATGCACAGGCGGTCGGCGACGTCGTCGGGCGCGCGGAAATAGTATTCGACTGCGTCCAGCGTCTCGGGCTCGCGATAAAGGCCGACATGGCCGACGCGGGCCGAGGGGACCAGGTCCAGCATCCCCTCCACCAGACCCAGACCGGCGCGCAGGATGGGGACGAAGACCAGCTTCTTGCCCTCGATCCGCTGGCCGGTGGTCGGGCCGACAGGGGTCTCGACCGGATAGTCCTCCAGCGGCAGGTCGCGGGTGACCTCGTAGCAGAGCAGGGTCGAGATCTCGCGCAACAGCTGGCGGAAACGGGCCGTCGATGTGTCCTTCGACCGCATGATGCTGAGCTTGTGGCGGACCAGCGGGTGGGCGACGACGGTGACGCCGTCCATCTTGAAGAGCTTGGGCGGCATCAGAAAACGGTCCCGTCGGAGAGGATGGTCAGGGGCGGACCGCCGCCCTGTCGTCGTTCGGCGGCGGCGCGGCGACCGGCGGCCCAGGTGCCGCCTTCCAGTACGCTGGCCAAGGGCATGTCGGCGGCGGTGACGCCCAGCTCGGCGCGGACCAGAGGCGCGATCCTGTCCAGCAAGGCCACGGTCATCGCGCGCCAGCCGACGACCAGTGGGTCGGACACCGGCCACGGCTTTGCTGCGCCGGCCGGGTCCTTCAGCGTGAGCACGCCGAGGTCCATGAACAGGCCGCCGTTGCGGTATTCCGCGAGGCCGGTCAGGCCGTCGAGATCGGTGATCTGGACGCCCGCCGTCCGAAGCGGCTCGACCAGCGAATAGCTGAGCCACTGCGACAGCTTGTGGATGGGCACGAGGCCGTTGGTTGCGTCGCCGCGCTTCATCGCGGGATGCTTCCAGCAGTCGCCCAGATCGACGCCGCCCAGCGTCAGGCGGTCGCGCCAAACCGGGCCGAGCGCCTCCAGCAGGACCTCGAGGATGACCGGGGCGGGCAGGCGGTCCTGATCGTCGGCGCGGTCGACCATGGCGTCGAACAGGCCGCCGGGGCGGGGTTCGTCCTCGAGCGCGAACAGGTCGGGCTTGGCGAGGCAGGCCTGACCCAGACGGCGCAGCAGGGCAGCGCGGCCGTCTAGGCCGACCAGTGGATTGTCGGCGGTGACCTGGAAGCCCTTGGCGAGAGCGTCGGCGGTCACGAAGGTCAGGGCCACGGCGTCGACGCGCCAGGGATCGTCCTCGGTGACCGAGAAGGCGCCGGCCTCGAACATCCGCAGACTGGCGATAGCCAGACCTTCGGAGCGGCTCAGGGTCTTGCCGGTCTGCTTGTCCTTGTACGACCAGCCCGGTCCGGCGCCGGCGTCCAGCAGGACCGAAACGATGGCCAGGTCGAACTCTGCGCGGGCGCGCGATGCGGGATCGAGCCAATCGCGATCCTCGGCGGCGGGGCCCCACAGATCGACGCCGTCGACGGCGAAATGCCGCCAGCGAGCATGGAAGGGCACGGCCAGCGTCGGGTACTGGTCACGGATAACGGCGGCGACGTAGCTGGCCGTCTCCGGCAACCGGTCGAGATCGACGCGCCAGTGGTCGAGGCCGCCGGCGACCCCGATCTCCAGCATTTCATGCGCCCGCTCGCGGACGGCGGCGGCGTTCAGCAGGCCGTGCGCCTGCTGCGTTTCAGAACTGCTCAAGGTCGCGGCCCACCACGCGGGTCAGGTCCTCGGCCGACGGCGGCGCGTCGGGGGTGAAATAGCCGGCGGCCTTCTTGGCCTCCATCTCCACCGAGGCGTCGGGCGGGATCAGATAGTCGGGGATCGGCACCCGTTCGCCGATCTCGATGCCCGAACCGGTCAGGGCGTCGTGCTTCATGTTCGACTCCTGCACCCCGGCGACGCATTCGGTGCGCTCGAAATAGGTGGCGGCCTGGTCGCCGCCCGGCTGGCGCTTGCGGGCGTTGTAGACGAGGAATTTGGTGACCTCGCCGAGAGCGCGGCCCTCCTTGCGGTTATAGGCGATCAGGCCGGCGCCGCCGTCCTGGGCCTCGCGGATGCATTCCTCGATGCCGTGGGTCAGATAGGGGCGGCAGGTGCAAATGTCCGATCCGAAGACGTCCGAGCCGTTGCACTCGTCATGGACGCGGCAGGTCAGGCGGCGCTTGGGGTCTGCGATCGCGGCCGGGTCGCCGAAGATGTAGAGGGTGATGCCCCCGATCGGCGGCAGGAAGACCTTGATGTCGGGCCGGGTGACGAGGTCGGCGTACATGCCGCCGGTCTGTTCGAACAGGGTGCGGCGCAGGGCCGTCTCGGTGACGCCGAAGCGTTCAGCGATGCCGGGCAAATACCAGACCGGATCGATGGCGGCCTTGGTGACGGCGACGTCGCCGGTCTCATGCACGATCTGGCCGTCGGCCTTCAGCCGGCCCGCGGCGATGGCCTCGCCGATCTCGCCCAGCTGCAGGCGGGCCTTGGTGACCGCGATCGTGGGACGGATGTCGACGCCGTCGCGCAGTTCGTCAGCGAAGTCCTCGGCGACGCGCGCGCCCCAGGGATCCAGCGAGACGATCTTGCCCGGGTCGGTCCACTGCGGGAACGGGCCCATGGGGGTGGTGGGCGAGGTGTTGGTCAGGTCGGGCCGGTTGTTGGCGCTCATCGCTCCGGATGAGACGGCCAGCGCGCGATAGACCGAATAGGCGCCGCCGTGGGCGCCGATGGCGTTGCGGTCGCTGCCCGAGTTGACGGTGCCGATGACGGGCCCGCGCTCCTGCGCGGTCGGGGCGCCCCAGTTCAGGGGAAAGCGGCTGACGGTTCCCGCACCGGGGTGGGAGTTGAGCCTGATGTGGCTCGGTCGGTTGGACATGTTTCCTCACTCGAAACCGGCTTGTTGTTTTTCTTGCGCCGGACTCTGCAGGACACACCCGATGGGACTCGCTGTCCAGAGGGAAGCTTTGTCGTCATCCCGGGGTCGCTGCGCGCCCCGGGATGACGACAGGAGGGGCGCGCTGAACGACTCCTTCCTGCCCGCGTTGTCACCCCGTTATTCGAGGAGTCTGCACCATGGCCGCCCGACCCACCTGGCAGGGACATCTGAAGCTGTCGCTGGTGACCTGCCCGGTCGCTCTCTACACGGCGACGTCCAGCGCGAGCCACGTCAGCTTCCACCTGATCAATCCCGACACCAACAAYGAGGTGTCCAAGGACGAATA
The DNA here is from genome assembly GCF_001426805.1 of Brevundimonas sp. Root1423. NCBI lineage: Bacteria > Pseudomonadati > Pseudomonadota > Alphaproteobacteria > Caulobacterales > Caulobacteraceae > Brevundimonas > Brevundimonas sp. Root1423. The sequence continues at coordinate 289,089 of NZ_LMFL01000023.1, read as the reverse complement.
CGTCCTGTTCGACGACGCCGACTTCGACAAGGTCAAGCTGGAGTCGACCCGGACCATCGACATCAACCAGTTCGTCGACGAGGACGACATCGACCGGCTGTACTGGGACGACCCCTTCTATGTCGTGCCCGAGAAGGGCGTGGGGGCCGAGGCTTTCGCCGTCATCCGCGACGCCATGAAGGCCGCGGGCAAGATCGCCATCGGCTGTCTGGTGCTGCGCGGCCGCGAGCGGCAGATCGCGCTGGAGGTGCGGGGCAAGGGGTTGGTGGCGTATTCGCTGCGGCCGCATGACGAGGTGCGGGACACGGCCGACTATTTCGACGACATCCCGGCGGTGAAGCCAGACAAGGACATGGTCGAGATCGCCACGCGCATCATCGGCCAGAAGGACGCCGAGTTCGATCCGTCCAAATTCACCGACCGCTACGACGACGCCCTGAAGGAGATGATCAAGGCCAAGCAGAAGGGCGGCAAGGGTCTGGTGGAAGCGCCCGAGCCGGATGACACCAATGTGGTGGATCTGATGGCGGCGCTGCGGGCGAGTCTGAAGGGGTCGGCGGGGGCCCCGGCGAAGAAGCCGGCGGCGAAGAAGGCCGCGCCCGCGAAAAAGCCGGCGGCGAAGAAGAAGGCGGCCTAGCGCCCTTCCTTTCGTCATTCCGGGCGAAGCGCAGCGGAGACCCGGAACCCAGCGGCGCGCGTGAGCGCGAACCTGCCGGGAGCACCGGCGTCGGCGGGCGATTTTGAAGCAGCGGTGTTTCGCCGCCGTCGCGGCGCCGCTGGGTTCCGGGTCTGCGGCTCGCTGCGCTCGCCTCCGCCCGGAATGACGACAACTGTGGTCGCTTGACTCCCTCACACAGTATGCGCCATACACTGTGTGTCACACACTATGTGAGATGCAGGGAAGCATATGAGCCTCGATCCGGACCTGTTTGAATCCATGCGGCTGGAGCTGCGGCGCGGGTCGCTGGTGCTGGCGGTGCTCGCCTGTCTGCGGACCGAGCGATACGGCTACACCCTGCGTCAGGCCCTGGCCGCCGACGGCTTGGAGATGGAGGAATCGACCCTCTATCCGCTGCTGCGCCGGCTGGAGAGCCAGGGGCTTCTCGATAGCGAATGGCGCGAGGAGGAGAAGCGGAAGAAGCGCTTCTACGTCCTGTCGCCGGGCGGCGTCTCGATGCTGGCCGCCCTGACCGACGAGTGGCGGGGGATCAACGCCTCGCTCGACAAAATTCTGTGAGATTGGGCTGAAGGGGAAAAGCCATGGACATGATCGACCGCTATCTGAACGCCGTCGCCGCGCAGTTGCCGCAGGATGAACGCGCCGACATCGTCGCCGAACTGCGCGACCTGATCCTGAGCCGGTTCGAGGCGAAGGAAGAGGAACTGGGCCGCCCTCTGACCGAGGACGAGCAGGAGGTCATCCTGCGCGAGATCGGCCATCCGCTGGTCGTGGCGGCGCGCTACCGGAAGGGGCCGGATTCGCTGATCGGGCCTGAGCTGTTTCCCTACTGGCTGTTCGGGGTGAAGGCGGGGCTGCTGGTGCTGCTGGCGGTGCAGGCGATCGGCCTGTTCATCCACCTGATCAGCGGGACGGACGATGCGGGGCAGGCCATCAGCCATGCCTTCCATGGCTTCTTCAGCTCGGGCCTGACCCTGATCGGCGCGGCCACGGTGGCGGCGGCGATCTTTGAACACTACGAAATCCGGCCGAAATGGATGACGCAGTGGCGGGTCAAGGACCTCGGCGCCTTCGGCCTGTCCGACCCGGCCGCATGGGGCGTGAAGGTCGACCCGCCGAAGCCGCCGAAGGCTCCCAAGGCGCCGTGGGGAGCGTCCCGGCGGACAGAAGGCTGGCCCGGCGGAGAGTATCTGTTCTCCTTCCTCGCGGCCGGGATGTTCGTGCTGTGGTGGGTGGGGGTGCTGCATTTCCCGCCGTTCAGCTCGATCGAACTGCGCGGTCAGGACGCGATCGTGACGGCGGCGCCGGTCTGGTCGACCCTGTTCGCGCCGATCCTCGTCTACGCCCTGATCCAGATGGCGGTCGATCTGAACAGCGTGTTCCGGCCGTATGCGGTCCGGATCCGCGCCCTGGCCCGGATTCCGATCGCCCTCGTCGGCCTGTGGCTGACGTGGCGGATTAGCGAAGCCGGCCACTGGTTCACCCTGACGCGGGGCGAGGAGACCGCCAGGGTCGCCGGCGACTGGTCCCTGCTGGACCTCAACGCCCTGCAGTGGGTGGAAGGCGCAGGCAATCTGTCGGACGTCGCCGCGACCCTGTCGGTGGTGATGGTCTGGGCCCTGGCCATCTCGGCGCTCAGCCTGATCTGCAGCATCATCCTCAACCTGTGGCGGCTGGCGCGGGGATAGCTCACGCACATGTCCGAAAACCGCGAGACATCCATGGCCGCAGCGATCATTCTGCGGCCATGGAAAACGCCAGCGAACTCGATCAGGAGGCCTGCTACCGCGCGGTGCTGACCCGGGACGCGCGGTTCGACGGACGCTTCTTCGGCTGTGTGAAGACCACGGGCATCTACTGCCGTCCGGTCTGCCCGGCCCGGACGCCGAAGCGGGAGAACATGTTCTTCGTCGTCACGGCGGCGGCGGCTGAGGAGGCGGGCTTCCGCGCCTGCCTGCGCTGCCGTCCGGAGACGGCCCCCGACATGGGCGCCTGGCGCGGCACCTCCAATACGGTCAGCCGGGCGCTGGCCCTGATCGAGGCGGGGGCGCTGGATGAGGGCGACGTCGACGGACTGGCCGCGCGGCTGGGCGTCGGCGAGCGGCACCTGCGTCGGCTGTTTCGCCAGCATCTGGGCGCCGCCCCGGTCAGCGTCGCCCAGACCCGCCGGGTGCTGCTGGCCAAGGCGCTGATCCACCAGACCGACCTCAGCATGGCGCAGGTGGCGCTGGCCTCAGGCTTTGGCAGCGTGCGGCGGTTCAACGAGACATTCCAGGCGCTGTACGAACGCCCGCCCTCGGCCCTGCGCCGGCGCGGCGAGCGGGTGCACGAAGGCGGGGTCAGGCTGAGCCTGTCCTACCGCCCGCCCTACGATTGGGAGGCGATGTTCGCAGCCCTGACCGCGCGCGGTGATACGATCGACGGGCGGCGCTGGTCGCGTGTCCTGAGCCCGGAAGTGGACGGGGCTGCAGGCTCGGTCTCGGTCGAACCGGCGGAGCCGGGCAAGGTCTCGATCTGCATCGAGGCGACCGATCTGAAGGTTCTTCCCGGGGTGCTGGCGCGGGTGCGGCGGGTATTCGACCTGTCGGCCGACCCGGACGCCATTGCCCGCGACCTTTCGGCCGATCCCGTGTTGAAGCCGCTGGTCGAGGCGCGGCCGGGGCTGAGGCTGCCGGGGTTGTGGGTCGACGACGATCTGGAAGCGCCGAGCGACCGCCTGAATGACGAAACCCTGACCGCCCGCGCCGAGGCCTGGCGCCCGTGGCGGGCCTATGGCGCGCTGTATCTCGCAATGGCCGGGATCAGCGGCGCCGATCTGATGGAGAAGAACGATGCGAAACGCGCAGCCTGAGACCCTGACCCTCGACCGGATCGCCACGCCGACCGGCGATGTCCTGCTGATCACCGATGCAGAGGGGGTCGTGCGGGCGCTGGACTTCGCGGGCTACGAAGAGCGGATGATGCGGCTGCTGGGCCGGCATTGGCCGAAGGCGACGCTGGTCGACGGGCGTGCGCCAGCGGCGGTGCGCGCCGCGGTCGAAGCCTATTTCGGCGGCGATCTGACGGCGCTGGACGGCCTCAAGGTCCGCACCAACGGCACGGAGTTCCAGCGCTCGGTCTGGGCGGCCTTGCGCGCCATTCCGCACGGCGAGACCCGGACCTACGGACAGCTGGCGGCGGCCATCGGCAGGCCGAAGGCGGTGCGGGCGGCGGGTCTGGCGAACGGACAGAACCCCGTCGCGGTGATCGTGCCCTGTCACCGGGTGATCGGCGCCAACGGGACATTGACCGGCTACGCGGGCGGGCTGGAGCGCAAACAGTGGCTGCTGGCGCATGAACGTCAGACGGCGGGCGTCAGGTCGGCCGCGTGAACTGATCCGGCGTCAGGCCGCGGGGCGTGAAGCGCGCCTCGCGGATCGCGCCGTTGAACCAGCTGACCCGGTTCATCCGCACCCCGACCGAGGAACGCCCGGGTCCCTGCGGCGTGAAGGCCAGCGGCGCCTCGCCTTGCAGAACGCCGTCGACGAAGCTGCGGTAGGTCGTCCCGTCATAGGTCTGGGCCACATGGAACCAGCGGCCGACCGGGAAACGCCTCTCCGGGAAGATCAGGGTGTGATTGTAGGTCGGTCCCTTTGTGAAGGCGTCGAGGTACCATTCGTTCTCCACGACCCGGATCTCGAACATGATCCGCGTCCCGACCGGCGGCTTTCCCTCGGGCGGCGTCTCGGTCTCGGCGAGATGCATGAAGCGTTGCTCGAAGGAGCCGCCGTCGGGGCGGATCATGGCCTCGATCGTCCAGCTCGAGGCGCCCGCCAGCGGATGCTCCTCTATGAACAGACCGTCATCAGCGCCGTCGAACTTTACCGCCGGACCCCACGGGCTGTTGACCAGCGCCGGCCCGCCCTCGGCGACGGCGGGCAGGCCGCCGACCGTGGCCAGGTTGTCGAAAGTCCAGAGCTTCTGATCGCCCGCGGCCTGCGGCCGGAGAGTCGCGCAACCGGGAAGCAGCAGGCCCGCGGCGCCCGACGCCAGCACCGACCGACGGTTCATCTGCAGTCTGTCAGGCATCCGGCGTCTCCGTTGTCGGTCCTGTGTAGACCGCCCGCCGGCGCGCCGCCTAGAATTTGTAGTTCAGCCCGACCTGCACGACCGGGAACAGGCCGTAGCCTTCGGTGTCCTCGGTGATCTGTTCGGACTCGGCGCGCAGCCGGGCCTGGAAGGCGGGGTCGTTCGACAGGGTGCCGCCCGTCGAGGTCAGGGCCACCTCGGGCTCCTCGCTCCAGGCCACACCGGCCACGGCGCGGAAGCCCCAGCGGCCGCGGCGATAAAAGGTGTCGTCCCAGCCGATGCCGACAAAGGGCGACACGTCGCGCAGCTTGACCGTCCCGTTCAGCGTGCCGACCTGCGAAGGCGTATAGGTCTGGCCGCCGATGTCGACCGGACCGGTCGGCGTGCCGGCCAGATCGATATCGCGGTCGCCCACATAGGCGCCGCCCGAGATCAGCAGGCCGTTGGCCAGCGGGTGCATGTCGATGAAGCCGCCCACCGTGTCGAAGGCCAGGTCGGCGTCATAGTCGACCCCGTCATAGCTTTCGTCGGTGCTGTAGGTCAGGCGGTCGATCGCGCCGCGCAGGGTGAAGATCGGGCCCAGCTTGACCTGGACCTCGACACCCAGACCGGTGGTGCCCGCCGTGCCGCCTAAGGCGATGCCGGGTTCGGACGATTGCGCCATCGCCGATCCGGCGGACAGAAGCAGGGCGGCGGCGGCGACAGGAATCAAGCGCATGGGGTTCTCCGGCAGGTTCATCCCTTGCAGCGGGTTCTGGTTAAGATCGCGTTTCCCATAATCGCCGTTTGCGGCATCCTGCTTGCGTTTTCCAGCCAGCCGCCTACATTCATCCGGACTTATGCTAACTTTGAGCATAAGTAGAGGAAAACGAGCGATGGCGGACGGCATGTTTGGCTTGTCGAAGGAACTGGAGCGGGAGACCGCGCCGGTCTGGGCCAAGGTGAAGGATCACGTGACCCCGATGGAGTGGCCCGAACAGGCCGCCCTCATCAGCGAGATCAATGCGCTGAAGAAACAGCGGGACGCGGTCATCCTGGCGCACAACTACATGACGCCGGAAATCTTCCATGGCGTCGGCGACTATGTCGGCGACAGCCTGGGTCTGGCCAAGGAGGCCGCCCGCTCTCCGGCGAAAGTGATCGTCCAGGCCGGCGTGCATTTCATGGCCGAGACCTCGAAGATCCTGTCGCCCGACAAGACCGTATTGATCCCCGACCTGAAGGCAGGCTGCTCGCTGGCCGAGGCGATCACGGGCGCGGACGTGCGGCTGATCAAGCAGCGCTATCCGGGTCTGCCGGTGGTTACCTACGTCAACACGACCGCTGACGTGAAGGCCGAGACCGACATCTGCTGCACCAGCGCCAACGCGGTGCAGATCGTCGAATGGGCGGCGAAGGAATGGGGCGTCGACCGCGTCATCCTGATCCCCGACGAGTTCCTGGCGCGTAACGTCGCGGCCCAGACCAATGTCGGCATCATCGCCTGGAAGGGCCGCTGTATCGTGCACGAGCGGTTCACCGCCTCGGACATCGCCGAGATGCGCGAGGCTTATCCGGGCGCCGAAATCCTCGCCCACCCGGAATGCCCCGAGGATGTGCTGTCGGCCGCCGATTTCGCCGGTTCGACGGCGGCGATGACCGACTACATCACCTCGAGGAAGCCGAAGCAGGTGGTGCTGATCACCGAATGCTCGATGGCCGCCAACATCCAGGGCGACGTGCCCGAGGTCAGCTTCATCGGCCCCTGCAACATGTGTCCCTACATGAAGCGGATCACGCTGGAGAACATCCGCGACTGCCTGCTGCACATGCAGTTCGAGGTGACCGTGCCCGAAGAGATGGCCGAGCGTGCGCGACTGGCCGTGCAGCGGATGATCGACCTGCCACCGCCTGCGGTCCCCGCCCGCTACGACCTGTTCAAGGCCAGACACCACGTCGCGGTGGAGCTGATCTGATGCACTACGTCGCGCCTGTTCGGGTGGTCGCCAATGTCGATCAGAAGAGCCTGCGGCTTCTCGCCCTCCTGGCCTTGTGGCTGAGGTCGGAGAAGGCCACGTCTGCGCGATGACAGACTCAGACCAGACGCGCCGCCCGGGACCCTGGGAGAACCTCCCGCCGGCCCCGCCGCCCGAGCGTGAAATCGCCCGGCCGCAGGCGGGCGAGCCGCCGCTGGACAAGGGTCAGCATCCCGTCTGGGCGGTGGTCTCCACGCTGCTTCTGGGCGGCTTCATCTGGTGGGTTTCGGGCAGCTGGGTGATCGCAGTGGCGGCGATCTGGGGCCTGCTGGTGCACGAGTACGGCCATGTGCTGGCGATGAATGCGCTCGGCATGGGTCCGGCGCGGATCTACATCATTCCCTTCCTCGGCGGCGTGGCGAAGAGCCAGCGCCTGCCGGCCAGCGAGTGGCACGGGGTGCTGGTCTCACTGGCGGGGCCGGCCTTCGGTCTGCTGGCCGCCATTCCCTTCTTCGGCCTGTACATCGCGACGGGGCAGGGGATGTGGCTGCAGGGGGTGTTCATCATCGCCCTGATCAATCTCGTGAACCTCGCGCCGGCGCCGCCGCTGGACGGGTCCAAGGCGTTGGGCCCCGTGCTGGCCCGCATCCATCCGATGGTCGAGAAGGCCGCCATGGTCGCCGTCGGCGTGCTGGTGATCGTCTGGGGCGTGACCAACGGCAGCTATATCTTCGCCGCCTTCCTGGCCCTCGCGCTGTTCGGTCATCTGAAGCGTGGCGTCTGGCGCCCGGAAGGGCGTCAGCTCAATTGGCCCGAGGCGGCCCGTAGCGTGGGCCTTTTCGCGATCGTGGCCGCGGCCTGCGCGGGCGTGGCCCTGGCCGGCCTGATGCCGATGACCGGATCGTTCTCACAGGCCATGGCGCTGGCGGGCAGCTATTTCGAGTTCGGCCGTTGAGTCGCATCCGGCATGAGGGGCCGCTGATCGTCGGCGGCGGTCTGGCGGGTCTTTCCGCCGCGCTGGAGGCCGCGCCGCGCAAGGTGCTGCTGGTCACACCCGCGCCCCTGCTGGAGGCCTGTTCCTCGGCCTGGGCACAGGGTGGCGTGGCGGCGGCCCTGTCCGCGGACGACGCCCCGGCCCTGCATGCGGCCGATACGGCGGCGGCGGGCGCCGGTCTGGTCGAGATCGAGGCGACGCAGGCCCTGACCGGCGACGGACGCGAGACCGTCGAATGGCTGGCCGCCCTCGGCGCGCCCTTCGACCGCGATGCGGACGGGAGCTTCGCCGTCAGTCTGGAAGCCGCCCACTCGCAGGCCCGGGTCGCCCGGGTTGGCGGTGACGGCGCCGGCCGGGCCATCCTGTCCGCCCTCGTCACCGCCGTGCGCGCCGCCCCCCATATCGAGGTCTGGGAAGACGCGCGTCTGCGCGGCTTGCTGCAGGACGCTTCGGGTCGGGTCTGTGGGGCCCTGATCGAACGCGGCGACGAACGGACCGTCGAGGTCACGGCCCCGGCCGTGGTGCTGGCCACCGGCGGCGCCGGCGGCCTGTATGCCCGCACGACGACCCCGGCGGCGCTGCTGGGCGAGGGGATGGCCCTGGCATGGGCGGCGGGGGCGGAGATCGTCGATCCCGAGTTCGTGCAGTTTCACCCGACCGCCATCGACGTGGGGCTGGACCCCATGCCTCTGGCCACCGAGGCGCTGCGCGGCGAAGGCGCGCGGCTGGTCGACCGTGAAGGCCGCTTCCTGCTGGGCGAGGCGGCGGACGCCGACCTGCAGCCCCGCGATGTGGTCGCCCGGGCGGTTCACGCCGCTGTCGCCGACGGACGGGGCGCCTTCCTCGACGCCCGCGCCGCCATCGGACATGAGTTTCCCGAGGCCTTCCCCGCCGTCTTCGCCGCCTGCATGCGGGCGGGACTGGACCCGCGCGAGACGCCGATCCCCGTCGCGGCGGCGGCCCACTACCACATGGGCGGGATCGCCGCCGGGCCGGACGGCCGCACCACGCTGCCGGGTCTGTTCGCTGTCGGCGAATGCGCGGCGACGGGGGTGCATGGCGCCAACCGGCTGGCGTCCAACTCCCTGCTTGAGGCCGCGGCCTTCGGACGGCGCACGGGCCGGACGGCGGCGGCGGAGCACGGCGAGGGCGGGGCGGCGATCGCGGTCGGCGCGGCTCCGGGTCTGAGCGACGCCGAACTGCAAAGACTGCGTACAGCGATGAGCGCCGATGTCGGGGTGGTGCGCGACGCCGAGGGGCTGACCCGCGCCCTCAACCTGATCGACGAGCTGGAAGCGACGGCCGGGCCCGCCCTGCCGCTGGTCGCGGCGCGGCTGATCGCCGGGGCGGCGCTGGCGCGGCACGAGAGCCGGGGCGGACACTTCCGTCGCGACTATCCGACGGCGGCGGCGCAGGCCCGGCATACACGAGTCACACTCGCGCCCGACTCCGCGGTGGAGTCCGGCGTACTGGCCGCCGTGGGATAAGAGCGATGATCCGACAACTGCCAGACCTGTTGATCGAGCCGGTCGTCCTTATGGCCCTGACCGAGGACCTAGGCCGCGCCGGCGACGTGACGGCGCAGGCCTGCATCCCCGAAGGCGCGCGCATGACGGCCTCCTTCGTGGCGAGGAAGCCCGGCGTTCTGGCCGGGATCGACTGCGTCCGGCTGAGCGTGCTGGCCATGGATCCAGAGGCCTCCATCGATCTGAAGCTGCGCGACGGCGACGCCTTCGAGGCAGGCGATGTCCTGGCCGAGGTCGAGGCGGACGCGCGGGCGTTTCTGGCCGCCGAACGGACGGCGCTGAACCTGCTTGGCCGGCTGTGCGGCGTGGCGACCCTGACCCGGGCCTATGTCGAGGCGGCGGCGGCTACGAAGGCCCGCATCGCCGACACGCGCAAGACGACCCCGGGCCTTCGGGCGCTGGAGAAATACGCGGTCGTCTGCGGCGGCGGGGTCAATCACCGCTTCGGTCTGGATGACGCCATCCTGATCAAGGACAACCACGTCGCCGTCTGCGGCGGGGTCGGCGAGGCGATCCGCCGGGCGCGGGCGGCCGTCGGCCATCTGATGAAGGTCGAGGTCGAGGTCGACGGTCTGGATCAGCTGGACGAGGCGCTGGCTGAACAGCCGGATGTCATCATGCTGGACAACTTCACCCTGCCGATGCTCCGCGAGGCGGTGGAGCGGGCCAGGGTCTCGCCGTCTGGCCGACCCGTGCTGGAGGCGTCGGGCGGAGTGAATCTGGATACGGTCGCCGGCATCGCGGCGACGGGCGTGGACGTAATCTCGGTCGGCGCCCTGACCCATTCCGCGCCGTCTCTGGACATCGGGCTGGACGTGGTCTGACTGGGCGAGCGAACGACGCTACGGAACGGCGCCGCCCACGGAGGGTTTATTCGGGACAAGAAGGAGACTTCGATGACCCACGCCCCGCGAATTCCAAAAGAGCAGCGCAGCTACGCCGACAAGGGCGGGAAGTCGGTCGCCGACGCGGCTGACAGCGACCGGCGCGATCTTGAGACCGAGATCCAGACCGGCCAGCCCGGCGACGCGGACGTCAATCTCGACACCCAGGGCCGGTTCGGAAACCTGAAGCAGAACCTGACCAATCAGTGGAAGGTGCAGGACCGCTGATCATGTCGAACAACCAGCACAACCCCACACCCGAAGACACGAAGCGCTGGGGCGGACCCGGCGCAAGCCACGAGAATGCGAAGAAGGAACCGCCGACGTTCGAGGACCCGCGCGAGGGCGGTCCCACAAACTCGCGCAACAGCAAGGTCTCAGGCGGCGGTGGCGAACGGGATCTGAAACACAGCCACGACGACGCGCATCGCTCGTCGAAGGGTCACCGGGACGCCTGACGGATCAGGCGGCGGTCGGCGTGGTCTCGGCCGGCGCCGCAGCGGCTGCGGGAACCTCCACCACGACCGGAGCCGGAGCGGCGGCGGGCGCCGCCTCGGCCGGGGCGTCCTGGGCGGTCAGCATGCTGTAGGCGACGGCGCCGGCTTCGCGGACCGTGGCGGTCGGGTCCATGCTGGCCTGGATCAGGCGCGGACCTTCGGCCGGACCCGACGGGCGGGCGGCGTAGGTGAAGGCGCCGCGCGAGCCCGAACGCCCGCCGAAGCGGTAGAACAGGTGATCGCCCACCTGGCCGACGCGCACCATGGCGTTTCGCCAGCCGGGAGCGACGCCGGTCGTATGGAAGAAGGTCGCATTGCCGACCGGTGCGAAGACGCTTCCGGACAAGGCGCTTGACGCGACCTCCCGGGCCCGGTTCCAGGCAGCGCGATTGACGGCGCCGCGCATCGAGCCGTCGCAGGTGAAGCTGAACTGGCAACCCGACCGACGGGCCGCGCCCTGGAAGACCACGCCGCAGACGCTCTTGGGGAAGGCGGGGTGGCGGACGCGGTTCAGGACGACCTGGGTCACGGCGCGCATGCCGTCGCGGCCTTCGCCGCGGGCTTCATAATAGGCGGCCTGGGTCAGGCACTCGAGATCGCGCGAGGCGTCCAGGGCGCCGCCGAGCCGGAAGGGCTGGGCCGCGACAGGGCCGGTCAGGCTGACCTGGCGGAGGGCGGCGTTGTTCGGTTGGGCCCGCAGCTGCTCGAGGCGCGCGGTCATCAACTCGGCCTGACGGTCGCGCTGGGCGCCGCCGGCGACGGTGTAGGGGTCATGGCGCCGGGCGATGGCCAAGGCGCTTTCGTCGAGACCGCCCGCAGCCGCTGCGAGGGCTTCTTCAGTGAATCCGGCCGCCGTGGCGCCTTCGATCCGCTCCGCCTGATTCCGGACGGTCGTGGCCTTCGCCGCCGTCCCGCCCAGATAGGCGCAGCCCACAGCCAGCCCCATCACCACGCCGAAAGCCGCAGCCGCCGTGCCGGGCCGGATACGGGCCAGACGATCGACAGGGGTTTTCGCGCACGGTTGCGGGGCGTTCGGCAAGGGCTCAGTCCTGTTCGGCAGGGCGCAGTGCCGCCCCCGGGTAGTCTCGCAACCGGGCGACCCCTCCCAATCCTGGAAGCCGGAGTCGCGGTCCGTTTGCGGTGTATCGACGGTCGGCGAACGGGCCGGTCGTCGAAGGACGCGCCTTAAGCCAGCCATTTGTGGCGCCAATGTGGTTGATTCGCAAGATTCGAGTGCGGCGCAACATCGCGTGGGTGTGGATATGTATCCCGAAGGGGGGCCTCTGTCTGGCTTGTATATTCATCTCCAATCTATCGGAGCTGACCTGTATTGCGTATCACAAGCTAAACATGGAACCCGTTTGATTCTGCACGAGCAGGATTAAAGCGTAAGACTTCTATTGTCTTCGTTATGGTTTCGTTGACCAATTTAACTTGTCGCGCGAAGCCGGAACCGCGGCGGCGGGATGGGCGTTCCAGCTCCACTATTTGGGAGAATTCCGACATGAAACGTATGGCCGTCACACTCGTCCTGGCCGCCGCCGCTGTGGGCGCCGCCGGTTGCGGGCAGACCATTGAACAAAAGGCCGCCACCGGCGCCGTCGCGGGGGCTCTCGTGGCCGGACCGGTCGGCGCGGCAGTCGGCGGCGCGGCCGGCGCGGCGGTCGGCCAAGCGCAGAAGCCTAACTGACACATTTCCCCGGCGAATGAGCGGCGCGGGGCCGATCCGGCCTCGCGACCTTGATTTCGTCACCTATATAGGGTTAGCCGACGCGCCCGGCTGAGTGACGCTCGCCCGCGCCGTTTCGCGTACTCCGATAACCGAACAAGGACTTCGACGACCTCCGCATGAGAGATCTGAAACAAACCGGCTTCGCCGACCGCCTGACCACCCAGCAGGAGGCCAAGAAGGCTCTGCTCGCCCGCTTCAAGGCCAAGCCCGCCGCGCCGGACCCCGAATTCGAGAAGCTGGCGCTGAAGCGCGCCGCCGAGAAGGAAGCCCTGCGCCAGCAGCACGAGCTGGCCAAGGCCGAAGCCCGCCGCGAGAAGGCGGAGAAGGAAGCCGCACGCATGGCGGCCGACGCCGAGGCCCAGGAAGCCGTCGAGGCCGAGAAGCGCGCCGCCCGCAAGGAGCGCAAGGCCCTGACCAAGGAAGAACAGAAGGCCGCCCGCGACGCGCGCTACGCCGCCCGCAAGGCCCGCAGCCGCTAAGGCTCAGACTGCAGCCGCATCCTCTGGCGCGACATCGCCGAGGATGCGGGCCAGTTGCTCGCCCGAATAGGGTTTGCGCAGGAACGGCCAGGGTGCATCCGCCAGGGCCGCATCGACGTCGTCGCCTGCATAGCCCGACGTCAGGACCACCCGCATCTCCGGATAGTCCAGCTCGCAACGCCGCGCGAGTTCGATCCCCGTCATGCCGCCGGGCATGACCACGTCGCTCAGCATGATGTCAAACCGTTCGCGCCTGAGCAGCTCCAGCGCCTGGGGCGCGGTTTCGACGGCCCGCACCTCCAGCCCGAGACCCTCCAGCAGCTCCAGCGCCACCACGGTGACGCTGGCGTCGTCCTCGACCAGCAGCAGACGGCGTCCCGCCTTCATGGGCTGGGCCGCGTCGGGGCTCGCTTCGATGGCGAGCGCGCCATCCTCGGCCAGGGGCGGCAGATAAAGCTTGATGCCGGTCCCGCGGCCGACCGTGGAGATAATGTGGGCCGCGCCGCCCGACTGGCGTGCGAAACCATAGACCTGGCTCAGGCCCAGTCCGGTTCCCTTGCCGACCGCCTTGGTGGTGAAGAAGGGCTCGAACACCCTGGCGATCACCTCGGGCGGCATGCCCGAGCCGTTGTCCGTGACGGTGACGCAGACATAGTCGCCGGCGGCCAGATCCGTGACCTCTCCGGCCTCGACCGTGCAGGCTTCGGTCTGGACCGTGATCTGCCCCTTGTCGCCCAGAGCGTCACGCGCGTTGACGACGAGGTTGAGCAGGGCGGCCTCGAACTGGGACGGGTCGACGCTGACCCGGGCCCCGCCGCGGCGCAGTTTCAGCCTGAACTCGACCGCCTCTCCCACGGCCCGGCGCAGCAGGGGTTCGCTTTCCCGGATCTGGGCGTTCAGGTCGACAGCCTCAGGGCGTAGCGCCTGCCGGCGGGAGAAGGCCAGCAGCTGGTGCGTCAGGCCCTCGCCCCGCCGCGCGGCGGCCAAAGCGGCCTCGCCCAGCTTCTGGCGCTTGGCCGCGTCGTTCGGCGAGCGCAGCATGATGTCCAGGGCGCCGATCACGACGGTCAGCAGGTTGTTGAAGTCATGCGCCACCCCGCCCGTCAGCCGGCCGACGGCCTCCATGCGCTGGGCGTGCATAAGGTCGGCCTCGGCCTTGGCCTTTTCGGCCAGCGCCTCCCCGACGCGTTCCTCCAGCAGTTCGTTGATGCGTTTCAGGTCCTCCTCGGCGCGCCGCGCCTCCGTGATGTCGACGTTGGCGCCGACATAGCCCTGGAACTTCCCGGCCGCGTCGAACCGGGGCAGCGCCTCGCAGCGAAGCCAGCGTTCGCCCATGAGCGGGTGGCGGGTGCGCAGCACGCCTTCGAACCGCTCGCGCCGGTCGGCCGCCCGATAGAAGGCGGCCATGAAGGATTTGATGTCGTCGGGGTGCACCAGTTTGCGCCAGCCTTCGATCACCTCGTCTTCTGACTCGATCCCGAAGAAGGTGCGGTAGCGGCGATTAATGAACGTCGGCTTGCCCTCGGCGTCCAGCATCCAGATGAGGGCGGGGGCGCTGTCCGCCACGGTGCGGAACCGGGTTTCGGATTCCATCAGGCGGTTGCTGGCCTCGCGGATGTCGGTGACGTCGAACGCGACGCCGACGAAGCCCAGGACCACCTCGGCCGGACCCAGCCGGGGCCGCGAGAAGGACTTCAGCCAGCGGTACTCGCCGTCGTGGCGCAGGTAGCGGGCCTCCATCGAAAACGGCTGGCCGGTGGCCTCGCCGGCGAGCGACTCCCGGATGATGCGCTCGTGGTCGTCGGGATGGATGACGTCGCGCCAGTCGGCGAGGCGTGCATCTTCATAGGTTCCGCCATTGAAGGCGACATAAGCCTGATTGACGAAGGCGCGGGTGCGGTCCTGCTGGGTCACCCAGATCAGCACGGGCGCGGTGTCGGCGATGGCCCGGAAGCGCGCCTCGCTTTCACGGACCTCAGCCTCGGCGCGGGCGCGCTCGACGTCTGACCAGGTATGCTCGGCCACCTCAGCGACGAGATCGATCTCGGCGTCCGTCCAGATGCGAGGCGCGTCGACGTTCACATGCAGGAAGGCCCGCAATTCGCCGAGGCGGATCAGGGGCACGGTGATGAACGCGCGGACGCCGACAGCGTCGAAATTGGCTGTGACGCCGGCGGTCCGCGGGTCGGTCGTGACGTCGTGGACGACGATGGTTTGGCCCTCGGACAGCTGAACGTCCACCTCGCCGCCGAAGTCGGCAACGCGCAGTTCCCCCGCCAGGCTCGCTGCGTCGCCCTGGGTCCAGTCGCGCTTCATGTCGAAGACGCCCCGCCCGCGGTCCAGTTCGCCATAGCCGACGCGGGCGACATCCAGCCGTTCGCCCAGGGCGCTCTGCACGACGCCCATGATGGCTTCCGGATCCTCGAGATCGCGCACGCGGTTGTAGAGTTCCAGCAGGAAGCTCTGGCGCCCTTCCACCGCGGCCAGCGTGTCGAGCGCTTCGCGGGTCTCGCTGACATCAAACGCCATGCCGACATAGCCGAGGAAGGTCCGGTCGGCGCCGAACCTCGGATTGACCGCGATGCGCATCCACCGCCAGTTCCCGTCCGCGTGCTGGAACCGCGCCTCGAACCCGTACGGCAGATGCTGCGGCCGCGCCGCCTCCATCGTCGCTGCGACCTGGGCCTGATCGTCCGGGTGGATGGTCTGGCGCCAGACGTGACCCAGCAGTTCCTCGGCGGGCCGTCCGTAGTATTGAACCAGGGCGGCGTTGACGAACTCGACCTCCGCATTGGCGTTGGTCATCCACACCGGCGACGGCGCGGTGTCGGCCATCAGGCGGAAGCGGGCGTCGCTTTCGCCGATCCGGGCGTCGGCGGCGGACAGGTCAGCCACCGACCGGTCGAGCCGTGACAGGGTCTTGCGCAGCGATGCGCCGACCAGGACCAGGAACAGGCCGACGACGATGAAGTTGGTGGTGGAAACGACGCCGATCGGGGTCGAGATCCCGACTCCGACGGACGTGGGACCGGCGATAATCCAGCCGCCGAACAGAGAGGCGACGACGGTGGTCACCCCTGCAACCCGGCCTGCCGCGAGCGCGGCGAGTACGACCCCGGGCAACAGGATGATGAAGCCGCTGATCTGTCCGTAGAAGCCCGACAGGGCCCAACGCAGCGCGAGTGACGCCGCCGCGAAGGCCAGGCCGACGAGGACATTTATCCACCACGGCTGCGGGGAAATGCGCGCGAGGCTGCTCAACCCGGCGTCAGCACCCGACAGATGCCTGCGAAAACCGTCTCCGCTCACTCGACACCCCCGCTCGCGCGCTGCGCGATCCGATGCAACGTATTGTGAAGCATCACGTTCCTTCAAGCGCTGCCGTTTGTTGCGGCTTTCGGCCAGACGGTCGTCTTGGCGAATGCGGCGTTGATGCCCACCTTCACCTTGAACCTTCATCCTCGGAGAAACACCGTATGCCCGCCACCATCGACACCGGCCTGAGCAAGACCGACCGCGCCGACGTCGCGCAGGAATTGACCAAGGTGCTGGCCGACAGTTTCGCCGTCTATCTGAAGACCCATGGCTACCACTGGAATGTGCGAGGGCCCGAGTTCTTCAGCTTCCACAATCTGCTGGAGCAGCAGTACCGCGATATCTGGGCGGCCCTGGACGAGATTGCCGAGCGCATCCGCGCACTGGGCGTGCTCGCTCCGCAGAGCTTCTCGGGTTTCGGCAACCTGACCTCGATCAAGGACGGCGATCCGGAGAAGGAAGCGAATGCGATGCTGAAGGAGTTGATGCAGGATCACGAGACCCTGATCGCCACCGCCCGCGTCGCCTTCGACAAGGCGTCCGACGCCGGCGACGAGGCCTCGGCCGACCTGATGACGCAGCGTCTGGCTGCGCACGAGAAGTTCGCCTGGATGCTGCGGTCCACGCTTGGAGGGCGTTGAGGCTTGACCTAACGGCGCTTTTCCGCCTGAAAAGCGCCCCGCTTGTCGGGCATTGATTTTGTGCTGTGGCGGCCTCTGGCCGTCTTTGGAGTTGGGATTTGGGCGGGATCGATTGGACATCGATGCTGAAACGAACGCGACGGCTCGCCGCCGGCGCGCCCGTGGTGCTGGCCGCCTTCGGCGTGGCCATGGCCGCCAGTTCCACACCCCGGCCCGAGATCGACCGCCGCGCCGAGGCTGTGCGGACCCTGACCAAGGGCGATCTGGGCGCCAAGGGGTTCGCCGCCATCACGAACCGCATGGATCCCTCGCAACTGGCCATGGCCCTGCGGCATGACCCCGGCGAGCGCCAGCCGGCGCTTTATGGCCTGACGCCGGGCTGGGAGAGCCTGACGCTGGCCGGTCGTCCGAGGCTGGAGTTCGGGGCGACCGGTCTGGACGCCATGAAGTTGAATGCGGCGACGCCGAACGCCTCGCAATATCTGCGTGTGGCCGCGCCCTTCGTCTTCAAACCGGCCACGCCCGAGGATCGCCGACGGGCCCTGCGCTGCCTGACCCAGGGCGTCTATTACGAAGCGGCGCTTGAGCCGACGGCCGGGCAGGAGGCCGTCGCCCAGGTCATTCTGAACCGCGTGCGCGACCCCAACTACGCCAACACCATCTGCGGCGTCGTCTTCGAAGGCGCCGAGCGCACGACCGGCTGCCAGTTCAGCTTCACCTGCGACGGCGCCCTGAGCCAGGCGCCGGTCGGCTGGGCGTGGGAGCGCGCCAAACGGGTCGCGGAACGCGCCCTGGCCGGCAACGTCGCCGCCGCTGTTGGAACCGCGACCCACTATCACGCCGACTATGTGCATCCCTGGTGGTCGCCGACTCTGAACAAACTGACGCAGATCGGCGCGCACATCTTCTACCGCTGGAAGGGCGCCTACGGAGAGCCCGCGGCCTTCAGCCAGCGCTATTCGGGCCGCGAACCCCTGATCGACGAAGCGCGGTTCTCGCGGCCCCGCATCCAGATCGCCACGGCCGCCGAGGCCGACAAGGCGCTGGCCGAGGCCGCCGCCAACGGCGAGGGCGTAATGCGGACGGTCGAGATAAACGGCCAGACCCGCGTGGTCGGCGTCGCCTCGCTCGGCGGCCGCCGTCAGGCTACGCCGGACGATATCGCCGCCATCAACCAGCGCCTGTCCGTCTTCGAAGGCCCGGCCCCGGCGACGCCGCCGGCTCCGGTCGTGGTCGCCCCGGGCGTGACGCCCATGGCGGTCGAGGAAGTGGGCCGCCCCGGCTCCTGAGCGCCGGAACCTACAGCTTTGCAACAATGTCTGGTTTTGGGCATTAGTCGGTATCAGCGCGTACAAGGTACGCGGAACACGGACCCTGAATGACGACGCCCGCCTGGAATGAGACCGACCGGCTGGCGGCTCTGCATTCGTATGACATCCTCGATTCCGAGCGCGAGCCCGCGTTTGACGACATTACCCATCTGGTGGCGCGCCTGTGCGACGCGCCCATCGCCGTGGTCAATCTGATCGACGCCGACCGCCAGTGGTTCAAGTCCGAAGTCGGTCTGGGCGTCCGCGAAACACCTCTGGAAACCTCCTTCTGCCGCCACGCCCTGCTGGAGCAGGACCGGCTGATCGTGCCCGACGCCACCAAGGACCCCCGGTTCGAGGGAAACCCGCTGGTCACGGGGGACGCCGGACTGAGATTCTACGCCGGTGTCCTGCTGAAGGATCAGGACGGCCTGCCGCTGGGGACCCTGTGCGTGCTGGACACACGCCCGCGGCCCGCAGGCCTGAACGCGACACAGGCCGAGGCGCTTGAGGTGCTGGCGCGGCAGGTGATGAACCTGCTCAATCTTCGCAAGGCGCTGGCTGCGGGACGCCGCGCCGACGACGATCTGATCGCCGCCGCCGCAGCCCTGTCCGAGAGCGAGGCCAAATTCCGCGCCATCGCCGACTCCATGCCGCAGATGGTCTGGTCGACCCTGCCGGACGGCTTCCACGACTACTATAACGCCCGCTGGTACGAGTTCACCGGGGTGCCGGCCGGCTCGACCAACGGCGAGGGCTGGAACGGGATGTTCCACCCGGACGATCAGGCCCGGGCGTGGGAGCTGTGGAGCCATTCGCTCAAGACCGGCGAGCCCTATGAGATCGAATACCGCCTCCGCCGCGCCGACGGCGTCTATCGCTGGACCCTTGGCCGGGCCCAGCCGATCCGCAACGAACAGGGCGAGATCACCCGCTGGTTCGGCACCTGTACGGACATCGAGGACCTCAAGAGGGTCGTGGATTCCAAGGATCTGTTGAGCCAGGAACTGAGCCACCGGATCAAGAACATCTTCGCCGTCGTCTCGGCCCTGATCGCCCTGTCGGCGCGCCAGTTCCCCGAGGCGAAGGAGTTCGCCGCTGCGGTGCGCACGCGCATCAACGCTCTCGCCCGGGCCCATGAATTCGTGCGTCCGCACACCGAGACCTCGCGTCCGACGGTAGGCACCATGACGCTGCACGCCTTCCTCAACGACCTGTTCAAACCTTATGCGACGCTGGACGGCCGCATGCGGATCGCGGTGAGCGGAGAGGACGCGGTCTTCGACGATCAGGCGGCGACCTCTGTGGCCCTGCTGTTCCACGAACTGGCGACCAACGCGGCGAAGTACGGCGCCCTGTCGGTCGAGGGAGGGGCCATTACCCTGCACACGCGCAACGAAGGCGACCGGTTCGTTCTGGTCTGGGAAGAGCGGGGTGGGCCCCCCGTCGCGGGCGAACCGGCGCGGTCCGGCTTTGGCTCGTCCCTTGCGACCCTGTCTGTCGAGAACCAGCTGGGCGGGCGGCTGGAACGCATCTGGGCGCCGGAAGGCCTCCGCGTCACCGCCGACCTCCCCGCCACTGCCCTTTCGCGGCGCCGCGCTGCACAAATTGTCGCATAACGACGTTGGCTCGCAACCTCACGCAAGGGTCAACGTTGCTTCAACAGTCCGCCTGTAAGTTGCGGACGCTATCGAAAGAGACTGAGCCGTCTAGAAGCTGATGAGTTCGCGTATTCTGATCATTGAAGACGAAGCCCTCGTGGCCATGGAGCTGCGCTTCGTGCTGGAGGATCTCGGCCATGACGTGGTCGGGACGGCGGCTGACGCCCGCACGGCGAGACAGCTGGTTCAGGAGACCGAGGTGGATCTGGCCTTGGTCGACATCCACCTGTCAGATGGTCCGACCGGCATCGAATTGGGACGCGAACTGGGTCAGGAGCTGGGCGTGACCGTCCTGTTCATGACCGCCAATCCGGGCATGGTGCGAAACGGCGTGGCCGGAACGATCGGCGTTCTGTCCAAGCCGACCGACGAGCGCGCGGTGCAGACGGCGGTTGATTACGCCCTGCGTCGCCGGGCCGGACGCCCGATCGAATACGCTCCGCCCGAGTTGCAGCTGTTCGGCTGACGCCGACTACCAGACGCCGATCTTTTCCGCTTCCTTGTGCGAAATCGGATGATGCGCCTTGGCGTGATCCTCCTCGGCGAGGAAGCGCACCGCCTCCAGCGCCGCCATACAGCCCATGCCCGCGGCCGTGACGGCCTGACGATAGATGTCGTCGGTCACGTCGCCAGCGGCCCAGACGCCCTCGATGGCGGTCGCCGCCGTTCCCGGCTTCACCACCAGATAGCCGCCCTGCTTGGTCTCCAGCTGGCCGGCGAACAGCTCTGACGACGGTGCGTGGCCGATGGCGATGAAGACGCCGTCCGCAGTGATTTCGCGGGTCTCGCCTGTCTTGACGTTCTTGATCCGCGCGCCCGTGACGTTGACCCCGCCGAAGCTGTTTGTCTCGCCGAGGATCTCATCAATGGCGTTGTCCCAGACCACCTCGACCTTGGGGTTCGAGAACAGCCGGTCCTGCAGGATGCGCTCGGCCCGGAACTCGTCGCGGCGGTGCACGACGGTGACCTTCGACGCGAAATTGGTGAGGAACAGCGCCTCTTCCACGGCCGTGTTGCCGCCGCCGACCACGATCACATCCTTGCCGCGATAGAAGAAGCCGTCGCAGGTGGCGCAGGCCGAGACGCCGAAGCCCTGATATTTCGCCTCGCTCTCGATCCCCAGCCATTTGGCCTGGGCGCCGGTCGAAATGATCACCGTCTCGGCCAGCATCTCGGTCCCCGAGTCCAGCGTCAGACGGAACGGCCGCTGCGAAAAGTCGGCCTTGACGACGATGTCCTCGATCACCTCGGTCCCGACATGCTCGGCCTGCGCGCGCATCTGCTCCATCAGCCAAGGGCCCTGGATCACGTCCTTGAAGCCGGGATAGTTCTCGACATCGGTCGTGATGGTCAGCTGGCCGCCCGGCTGCAGGCCCGCGATGACGACGGGGCTCAGCAGGGCGCGGGCGGCGTAGATGGCGGCGGTCCAGCCCGCGGGGCCGGAGCCGATGATGGCGACGCGGACGGTTCTCAAGGTGCTCATGCCCCTATTTAGGCGCTGATTCCGCTTCTTGCGATGGTAGGTTCCGACTGTTCACAGGTCTGACGGAGGGAAGACATGGAAGGTCGCAGCTTTATCGGGATCGGTCTGGCGCTGGGCGTCGCGATCGGATCGGCCGTGGGCATCGCTATGGACAATCTGGCGGTCGGCATCGGCGCAGGCATCGGCATCGGCGCCGGACTGGGCGTGGCGCTGGACGCCAGCCAGCGCAGGAAGTCCGAAAAGGCCGACGGCGGCGCCTACACCTCCGACGGCGGTCATCACAGGGATGCCGACGGCCCGGACAGCGGATCGGACGGCGGTGGCGGCGACTGACGCAGTCTTAGCTGGCGGTCAGGGCGCCGGCGGCACGGTGATGACGCCGATCAGTTGACCGTCGCGATAGACGTTGCCGTCGTCGTCGAACGGCAGCTCGTTGCCCAGGATGACCACGACGTGGTCGGATGGCGTAATAGGCGCACTCATTCTGTAGCCGTCCGAATGGGCGCCGCCACAGATGAAGCGCGACCGGTCGAGGTTGGGCGGACAGCCGTGATATTCGTTGTTCCTGACCCGGAATCCGAGCCCGTCCGAACTCCAGATGCCGCTCTCGGCCGTGTAGCGCCCCTCGAACACCACCCAACGGTCAAACCCTTCCGGATAGGACCAGTCTCCCGGACGTAAAGGCACGGAATCCTTCTTCGTGGCGACCAAGAATTCGCGGCCCGCCGTCATCAGCTCGACCAGGGTTTTCGGCTCCGCGGCCGCCGCGTCCTGTGGCGGGGTGGCGAGGGCGGGGCCGCCGATCGTTGAAAGCAGGCCTGCGAGGCAGGCGAGGCGGACCAAGGGCGACACGGCGCACTCCGACTGGGGTGGAGAATCGGCCCTAGTTGAACCCGGAAACCGGCGTTGCGCCAGTGAGGGCGAGCACGGCGCGGGCGGCGCGTTCTGTCTCGGCCAAGGGCGCATAGGGCCGGGATTCCAGCGTCCCGTCGAACGCCCGCGCCGCGCCGCGCGCGCGCAGGTCGGCGTGCATGCGGGCGAACTTGTCGGCGGGCTTCAGCGGGACCATCGGCAGGATGTGCACCGGCTTGCCGGTCGACGCCGCCTCCGCCGCCATATTGGCGCTGTCCTCGGTGACCAGCACATGGTCGGCGTAGTTCAGGAAGGCGAAATAGGGGTTGGGCCCCGCGCCGTCCCAGATCAGGCCAGGCAGATGCGCGAGCCGCCCGGTCATTGCGGTCTTCGCCGCCTCCGGCGTCCGTCGCGAGAAGGTCAGCATCAAGGCGCCGCCGGACGCCGCGACAGCGCCGGCGATCCGCTCGGCCAGATCGGAGGCGTGGGCTTCGGTCAGGTCGAACGCTTTTGAGCGTCCCCCGATCAGGGCCGCGATCCGCGGGCGGGGCAGGGCTTCAAGACGGTCGGCAAAGGCGGCCGCCCCTTCCGCCAGACGGGCCGGCGTGACCCGATGCGGCGAGCCGGTGATCGACAGCACGTTGGGCCCCGCGACGCGGTCGTGGGCGGGGGCGACGATCAGATCATAGGCGGTGTTGCGCCAGCGGGGGTCCTGGGTCTGGACGACGCGGGTCTTGCCGCCCGACAGGCGCCGCACCGCAACCGACAGCGGTAAGGTCGCGCGCCCGGTGGCGATCCAGAGATCCGGCCAAGCCTCGCCCTCGGCGGGCGTTACGGCGTCCGACGACGGATCCAGCATCCACGACGCCTTCAGCGCCGACGGCCATTTGTCGAAGGCCGCCCGCCAGCGGATGCGCTTGATCGTGATGGTGGATGGAAAAAGGCGCTGGACGGCTTCCGCCAGACCCAGCGCCTGATTTTCGATGCCGGTCCGGCCGTCGGAGACGACCCAGACGGAGAGCGGAGCTTTTTTTGGCTCTACTTCCACTCGACCTTGAGGATTTCGTAGGCCTTGACGCCGCCGGGAGTGTTCACCTCGACCACGTCGCCGATCTCTTTCGAGATCATGGCGCGCGCGATGGGCGAGGCGATCGAGATCTTGCCCGCCTTCACATCGGCTTCGTGCTCGCCGACGATCTGGTAGCGGGCCTCTTCCTCGGTGTCCTCGTCGACGACGGTGACCGTGGCGCCGAACTTCACCTGGGCGCCGTCCAGCTTGGAGACGTCGATGACCTGCGCGCGGCTGATCTTGTCCTCGATGTCGGCGATCTGGCCTTCGATCCAGCCCTGACGCTCCTTGGCGGCGTGATACTCGGCGTTCTCAGAAAGATCGCCATGCTCGCGCGCCTCCGAAATGGCCGAGATTACGCTCGGCTATGTCGTGAATTTCTGAGCTATCGCCCGACTAGAGGTTGGTGACGCCAAGGGTCGCTGGGCGCTCGCGACCGGCCCAAGAGGGTAGGGCGCCCGGCCCCAAGGTTCAAGGGGCAAGGCGTTTCCGGTCGATTGTCGTTATGTGACCGCCTTGCGCCGGCGCTCGCGGATCTGCTGGATGCTGCCCCACAATTTGACCCGCCCGACGAGGCTCCAGGCCAGCCAGGCGACGGCTGCGAGGCCCAGCGCCATGAACAGGCTGGACACCAGGACGATGCCCGCGGCCATGAAGGCAAGGACAAAGGCGACGGCGGCGACAAGGGCGGCGATGACTTGAATGGTTCTCGGGCGCATGGGGCTGTTAACGTTCCATACAGGGCCGGGTTGCGCTCTCGTCCGGTTTCGGGGCGGATCGCGGACGGCCTGTGGCGCCGAAAGCAGGGTCAGGCGTAGCTGTAAGGTCCGCCGCGTTCCAGCGCCCGCTGATAGGCCGGCCGCGCGTGGATGGTCTGCAGAAACGCCTTGAGGCGCGGCTTGTCGGGACCGTAGGCGACCCGGGAACCGCCCGCCTCGATGGGGAAGCTCATCATGATGTCGGCGGCCGAGAAGGCGTCCCCCGCGAACCATGCCGAGCGCGTCAGTTCCGCCTCCCACAGGGCCGTGTGCGCGGCGATCTGCGGGTCGATCATATTGGCGTTCATCGCCTTGCTGATACCCTTGGCGACACCCCGTGCGAGCAACGGAACTCGATCGGGGATCACGCCGAAGATCAGCTTCAGCAGCAGGGGCGTCATGGCTGAGCCCTCGGCGTAGTGCAGCCAGTAGGTGAAGCGCCGCCCGGCCTCGGTCCCGCGCTCGGGACGAAGGCCCGCGCCCGGATGGGCGTCGAGCAGATATTCGATGATGGCCCCGGTCTCGGCCACCCGGATGTCGCCGTGGTCCAGAACCGGCGACTTGCCCAGCGGGTGGATGGCCTTCAGCTCGGGCGGAGCCAGTCGGGTCTTCGCATCGCGCTCGTACCGCTTTACCTCATAGGGCAGGCCCAGTTCCTCCAGCAGCCACAGCACGCGCTGTGAGCGGGAGTCATTGAGGTGATGGATGGTGATCATGGCGACGGCTCCGCTTTGCGCCGCCAGTTAGCGAGGTTGACGCGGCGTCGGTCCAGCGGATTCAGACGCGGCGCCCGCTCCAGCGCTGGCGCGGGTGGGCTGTCCGGGCTTGCGGGCGGCCCGGATGCTTCGCCGCCTGCCGCTGTTCCCACAGCTGGAAGGCCAGCGTGGCCAGCGCAAGCTTGCCTGCGTGCCGGCCGGCCATGCGCCGCCCGCCCTTGCTGAGCAAAAGGCCGCCGATCAGGGTCGCAAGCTTGGGAATAGGCATGATGGTCTCCGTTCCCCGGTGAAACGGACGGCGCCGGGAACGGTTCAGCTCGCCCTCAGCCTTTCGGCATCAGCGCCTGCGCCGCCACGACCGTCGCCTCCACCCCGGTCGTGACCGAGGGCCGCGGATCGATGCGGAACAGGGGCGAATGGTGGCCGGGCGCGGTCGCCACCTGATCGGCAGGGGTGCCGCCGACGCTGAAATAGACGCCCTTCACCCCGCTCTCCGGCGTGACGAACCAGGCGAAGTCCTCGGCGCCCATGCCCGTGCGGGCGACCTCGACCACGCGCTCGGCGCCCATGGCCCCGCCGATGGCGGCCCGCACGCGGGCGGCGGTGGTGGCGTCGTTGATGGTCGGCGGCGTGGTCTCGGTGGGCGAGCGGACGACGGTCGGCAGCCTGTCCTCGGGCACCCCCATCGCCAGCGCCGTGCCGCGCGCGACCCGGTCGATGCCGTTGAGCAGGGCAAGGCGCGTCTCGGGATTGTCGGCCCGCACGGTCAGCTGCATGTCGACGCGGTCGGAGATGATGTTGTGCTTGATGCCGCCGTGGATGGCTCCCACGGTGACGACCGCCCCCTCCAGCGGATTGATGCTGCGGCTGGGCAGGGTCTGCAGGTTCATCACGATGGCCGAAGCGACCACGATCGGGTCGATCCCCATGTGCGGATAGGCGCCGTGGGTCCCGACCCCATGCACCGCGATATCGATGCTGTCCGAGCTGGACGAGGTGATGCCCAGAGGCAGGTCGATCAGCCCCGTCGCCAGATCCGCCGAGACGTGGAAGGCGAGCGCGTAGTCAGGCTTGGGGAAGCGGGAATACAGGCCGTCCTGCACCATGGCCCGGGCGCCGAAGATGCGCTCCTCGGCCGGCTGGGCGATCAGCACAAGCGTGCCCGACCAGTCCGCGCGCCGCGCCATCATCTGCCGGGCCGTGCCGATCAGGGCGGTGATGTGAACGTCGTGGCCGCATGCGTGCATCACGGGCTTTTCGACCCCGTCGCTGTCGACCTGTTTGACGGTGGAGGCGTTGGCCAGGCCCGACTGCTCGCTCAGCGGCAGGCCGTCCATGTCGGCGCGGATCATGACCGTCGGCCCGGCGCCGTTGCGCAGCACCGCGACCACGCCCGTCCCGCCGACGCCGGTGGTGACGTCATAGCCGAGGGCCGTCAGCTGAGCGGCCATGACGCCCGAGGTGCGGACCTCCATCCCCGACAGTTCGGGATTGCGATGGAAATCGTCGAACAGGGCGCCGAGGTTGGCGTCATAATCGCGAGCCACAGCCTGCCGGAGGTCGTCGCCCTGTTGCGCATGGGCCGGGCTGAACGCCAGCAGCGCCAGCGCGGCCGTGGTTGCAAGAAGTCGCATCATTCCCCCCGTCATGAACGACCGGAGCTTGGTCCGCGCATCGGAGGTTGGCAACGCAAAAGGGGCGGGCGCTCCCCCGCGCGGCTGTTGAGTTCACGAGCGGTTTCGCCCAAACCCGACGCATGGACACGCCCGAGCCCCGCCTGACTTCTCTGGCCCACGGAGGCGGCTGCGGCTGCAAACTGGCCCCGGCGGTGCTGCAGGACATCCTCAAGGGCGTCCCGCAGACGGCGGCCTTCGCCGATCTGATGGTCGGGAACGAGACCAGCGACGACGCGGCCGTCTGGCGGCTGAACGACGATCAGGCGCTGGTCGCCACCACCGACTTCTTCATGCCCATGGTCGTGTTGGGCGCCGCGCCGACCCCCACGCAAAGCNCTGATGGTCGGGAACGAGACCAGCGACGACGCGGCCGTCTGGCGGCTGAACGACGATCAGGCGCTGGTCGCCACCACCGACTTCTTCATGCCCATGGTCGACGACCCGTTCCACTTCGGGCAGATCGCCGCGACGAACGCCCTGTCCGACGTCTACGCCATGGGCGGGCGTCCGATCCTCGCCTTGGCCATCCTGGGCATGCCGGCGAATGTGCTGTCGTCCCGGACCATAGGTCGGGTGCTCCAGGGCGGCGCCGCCGCCTGCGCCGCGGCGGGCATTCCCGTCGCCGGCGGCCACTCGATCGACAGCGTCGAGCCGATCTACGGACTGGCGGTCATCGGCCTCGTTCGCCCCGATCAGGTCCTGACCAACCGCGGCGCGCGTCCCGGCGACGTCCTGCTGCTGACCAAANCCCATTGGCGATCCGCGTCAGGACGGCGTCCTCGTCGGTCCCCTGATCGACGACGCCTCGGCGCACGGCTAGTCGAGCCGATCTACGGACTGGCGGTCATCGGCCTCGTTCGCCCCGATCAGGTCCTGACCAACCGCGGCGCGCGTCCCGGCGACGTCCTGCTGCTGACCAAACCCCTCGGCGTCGGGGTGCTCAGCGCCGCCTTCAAACAGGAGCGGCTGGACAAGGAGGGCTATCGCCTCCTCAAGGAGACGACCACCCGGCTGAACACCCTCGGGACCGAGTTGGCGGGGCGCGCCGGGGTTCATGCGGTCACCGACGTCACCGGCTTCGGCCTGCTCGGCCATGCGCTCGAGATGGCGCGCGGAGCCGGGGCGACGGTCGAGCTGACATCCCGCCCGCCTGTCCTTGGCGACGCCCTCCGGCTGCTGGAGGAGGGCGTGCGCACCGGCGCCTCGGCCCGAAACTGGGCCGCCTACGGCCACGAGGTCGACGGGCTCGAAGCCGGAGTCATCCGCGACCTGCTGACCGATCCGCAAACCTCGGGCGGCCTGCTGATCGCCGTGGCCGAGGCCGAGGTCTCCGCCCTGCAGGCCCTCGCCCGGATAAACGGAAGCAGCGCCTTGCCTGTCGGCCGCGTCGTCGACGGTCCGCCGCGGGTGCGCGTCACGCCATGATCCGCCGCACCGTCGAGCTGTGTCCCCGGTCGCGCGACGCCTTCGACGCCATCATCGACGTGCGCAGCCCGGCCGAGTTCGCCCTCGACCACATCCCCGGGGCCATCAACCTGCCCGTGCTGGACGACGACCAGCGCGCGGCGGTCGGGACCGAATACGTCCGGGGCTCCAAATTTCTCGCCCGCCGCACCGGCGCGGCCATGGTGGCCCGCAATATCGCCGCCCACCTTGAAGGCGCCCTGGGCGACCGGGACGGAAGCTTCCAGCCGCTGGTCTATTGCTGGCGCGGCGGCCAGCGGTCGCACGCCATGGCCACGGTGATGGATCAGGTCGGCTGGCCGGTTTCCGTGGTGCACGACGGCTATCAGGCATGGCGGCGTCAGGTGAATGCGGCGCTGTACGATCATCCCGTCGCGCACCGGCTGGTTCTGCTGGACGGCCCTACGGGCTCGGGCAAGACGGCCCTGCTGACGGCGCTGGCGGGGCAGGGAATGCAGACGCTGGATCTGGAAGACATGGCGGCGCACCGGGGCTCGCTGTTCGGCGCCATGCCGGGCGGCCAGCCGTCGCAGAAGGCCTTCGAGACACGGCTGCACGACGCCCTGTCCCGCCTCGATCCCTCGCGCCCGGTGATCGCCGAGGCCGAGAGCAGCAAGATCGGCGCGCGGGTCATCCCGCCGATGCTCTGGGCCGCCATGGCCGCGGCGCCGATCGTCGAGCTGACCGCGCCCGCGGCCGCGCGCGTGGCCCACATCGTCGAGACCTATGCCGCCATCGCCGCCGATCCCGAAGCCCTCGACAAGGCCCTGACCCGCCTGCCGCGCCACCACGCCAGGGCCAGCATCGCCGAATGGCGCGCGCTGGCGGCGCAGGGCGAGATCGCCGAACTGGCCGCGCAGCTCATGGAGCTCCACTACGACCCGGCCTGGCTGCGCACCGGCCAGACCCGGAACCGGCCGGTGCTGGAGCGGGTGGCCGTGACCGACATGACCCGGTCCGGTCTGACGGAGACGGCGAAGGCGATCATCTCGGCCCTCGACGCCCGCCTCGCGGCCCCCTAGCTTCGCCGCATGACCCGTTCACGCACCGCCGCCCTCTTCTCATCGCTCAGCCTGTGGGTGCTGGTCGCCCTGGTCGGGGGACTGGCCGCCGGCGCGGCGGCGCAGGCCTACGGCATTCCCGGCGGGACCGGCACGGTCGCCCTCGTCGAGGGGCTGGGCCAGCTGTGGCTCAACGCCCTGCGCATGACCATCATCCCGCTGGTCTTCAGCCTGCTGGTCACCGGCATCGCCTCCATCGCGGATGCGGCGGCGACTGGCCGGCTGGCGCTGAAGGCGATCATCGTCTTCGCCTTGCTGCTGATCGGCGCCACCGTCTACGGTGTCCTCGCCTCCATGGGTCTGCACGCCATCTGGCCGATCGATCCGGAGGGCGGCCGGCTGCTGTTGTCCGGCGCGGTGGGCGATCAGGCCGTCCGTGAAAATCTCGGCGGCGGCGGCTTCTCCGCCTTCCTGACCAGCCTCGCTCCCGCCAACCCGATCCGCGCGGCGGCCGATGACGCCATCCTCGGCATCGTGGTCTTCGCCATCGTCTTCGGCTTCGCGACCACGCGCCTGTCGTCGCGCCTGCGCCAGCCGCTGACCATTTTCTTCGAAGCGGTGTCAGAGACGATGATCGTCATCGTCCACTGGGTGCTGCGCGCCGCTCCGGTCGGCGTCTTCGCCCTGTCGCTGGGCGTGGGCCTGCGGGCCGGTCTCGGCGCCGCCGGCGTGCTGGGCCACTACATCGCCATCGTCTCCCTGGCCCTGATCGGCCTGATCCTGCTGACCTATGTGGTGGCCGTCGTCTTCGGCCGGGTGACGCTGGGCCGTTTTGCCCGCGCCGCCGCCCCGGCCCAGGTCGTGGCCTTCTCGACCCAGTCGTCGCTGGCCTGTCTGCCGGTGATGGTCGAGCGCGCCATCGACCGTCTCGGAGTCTCCGCGGCGACCGCCGGTCTGGTCCTGCCGCTGGCCGTGGCCATCTTCCGCATCACCTCGACCGTGGCCAATCTGGCCGTCTGCATCTACGTCGCCCACCTGTACGGCATCGCCCTGACGCCCGGCGTTCTGTTCGCGGGCAGCGTGGCGGCCCTGGCCATCAGCGTCGGCACCGTCGGCCTGCCGGGCCAGGTTTCGTTCTTCGCCTCCATCGCCCCCATCGCCCTGGCCATGGGCTTGCCGCTGGACGTCCTGCCGCTGCTGCTGGCCGTCGAGGTCGTGCCGGACATCTTCCGCACGGTCGGAAACGTCACCGCCGACCTGACGGCCGCGCGGATCGTCGAGGGGCGCGACGCTGCGGCGGATCCCGAGGCGGCGTCGGGGATCTAGGGCCGTAGGCAGACGTCGGGAACGTCCGCAGGGGGTGGAAATCGGACTACGCCTTCAACTCGCGTTCGAGCGTTTGGACAAGTTCAGCAGCGCCCATGCATCGCGATAGAGGAGCGCCTTGACCGGCCCACTGCGCGCCGAAGCCGCTGTCTCCGGACGCCTTGGCGGCCGCGTTCAGGGACTTTCCTGCGTCGTATGCGACCGGGTAGTCGGGCGTCGCTTCCGTGGTCCCCTCGGCCCAACTGGTGAAGCGGTTCCGAAGGCAGCGGGCAGGCCGCCCGGAGATCGCGTTCGTCATGGTGGTGTGGTGGGCTGCGTCGCTGTGGAGGGCCGCGCGATATGCATCATCAGCCGCGCTCTCCGGGCAGCCGATGAACGCTGTTCCAAGTTGCGCCGCTGTGGCCCCAAGGTCGAGGACGGCTCGCACCCCTTGGCCGTCCATGATGCCTCCAGCAGCAATGACCGGAAGTCCGGAACGCGCAACGAGCAGCCTTGTCAGCGCGAGCGTTCCGAGTTGAGCGTCGGCAGCGGCAGGATCGAACACGCCCCTGTGGCCCCCGGCTTCGAAACCTTGGGCCACAACGGCGTCCATGCCCGCCTTCTTCGCTGCCAACGCTTCATCAAGGCTGGTCGCAGTGGCGATCAATACGCATCCGGCAGCGCGAAGCGCCTTCACCTTCGCCTCTTCCGGCAAGCCGAAGTGGAAGCTGACCACAGGGGGTGCTTGCTCGACCAGCACGCGCAGCATGTCGTCGTCGTCCGCAAAGCTCTGATAGATCGTCGCGAGCGACGGCGGCGGCTCAGCGGAGAAGCCCTCGAAGAGGGGTCTCATGGCGTCCAGCCACGCCGCCTCCCGGTCAGGATCGCGCCGAGGAGCCTCGTGAACGAAGACATTCACGTTGAACGATCTGTCAGTGAGCCGCCGAACGTCGCTAATCATCTGCGCTGCGCCAAGGGCGTTAGTGGCACCAACGCCAATGGAGCCAAGCGCCCCCGCGTTGGAGACGGCAGCAGCCATCACAGGGGTGGAAACCCCGGCCATCGGTGCCTGTATGACGGGAAGCCGGAGCGCGAGTTTATCGAGCAAGGTCATGAACCTGATTTGGGAGCCAGCCTTGATGTCAGCAATGGGTCGAAAGCGGTCTACCGTCTCCGATAGACGCGGCCTCAGTTCGCCGCCCATTTCAGCCTGTCCAGCACCTCGGCCGCGCGTAGCAGGGCGGTCGCCTCCGCCGCCTGCCCCTGACTGACCAGCCACGCCGCACGCCGGACCGCCTTCCTGAGCGCCGTGTATGGATCGATCCGCGGCGCCTCCGGCATGGCCTCCAGTTCGGCCAGCGCCATCAGGGCCGGCGGCGGATCGTCGGCTCCGCCGCGCAGCGGCCTCAGGTCCAGCCGTTCGGCGATCCGCTTTCGGGTCCATCCTTCGGCCATGGCGCGGCGGCGCAGATTGGCCAGCCCGACATCGAACCTGCGGGCGACGGACGGCGCCGACTCCCCGGCGACATAGGCCTTGCGCACCTGCGCCCACGTCTCCGGGCCGCGATATTTGCGCAGACGATAGTGTTCCATGGGTGAGAGGTTGGCATGCGGGTGCGTCAGAAACGGACGTGGGTTCCTCGACCGCCGTCATCCCGGCGAAGGCCGGGACCCAGCGGCGCGCGAGAGCGCGAACCTGTCGGAGCGCGATCGGCAGCCATCTTGCGTGAACAGGTCGCCTTTGGCGCCGCTGGGTCCCGGCCTTCGCCGGGATGACGACAAGGAAGGGTTCGCAACCGCACTTTCAGCCCCCTTTGCAGTTTCCCGCATAGCCGGACTAACCGGACTGCGCGCCGATCCGCTCCTTCTGCATGGTCGAAATAGCCGCCAGCTGGTCGACGACTGCAAAAGCCGCGGTCTTCACCCCTTCAGCAGCATATCCAGCCCCACCACGGCGCTCAGCCCCGCCGTGCAAACCAGATAGGTCAGCACGTTCGTCTTCCACCCGATCCGCAGCCTGCGGCTGGCCAGCACGGTCAGCGTCACCAGAAGACCGCTCGCCAGCACGGGCAGCGTCCACTGGCCGATGCCCAGCTCAAGGCTGATCCGGGCCTCATCGTTCGGATTGAAGTAGCTGATGCCCCCAGCCATCACCCGCATCAGGGCGGCGACGAACAGGAACGCATAGGCGCCCAGCAGATCGCGCCGCAGGATCAGCACCCAGGCCACGATGCCCTGGATCAGGGTGACGATCGGTCCGGCCGCCGAGATGATCAGATGGTCCCGCATCGTGACCGGCGATATCGGGCTGACGCTGTTCAGGTTGAACGTCATCTGATGGCCGAGGGCGGTCCCGGCCAGCCAGTGCGCGCCCTCGTGGATAAGCGCCGTCACGAGGACGACCCCGATCAGGAGCAGGTAAAAGCTCGCGCCGACGCGACGAATGTTTCTCATGGATGGATCCCCCTTTCGGGTCAGGAACCATGCCGTCGTCGCGCCGTCGAGTTACCTATTTCTCATATTTGAGAACGGCTTAGTGCGCGTAATCCTGGATCGGCCGCACATCCAGCTCGCCGGCCTTGATCGCCCCGATCGCCTGCGCCGCCGCCAGCGCGCCGGCCGTGGTCGTATAGTAGGGGATCTTCATCATCAGGGCCGTTCGCCGCAGCGAGAAGCTGTCCAGCAGCGCCTGCTTGCCCTCGGTGGTGTTGAAGACCAGCTGGACCTCGCCGTTCTTCATCGCGTCGACGATGTTGGGACGGCCTTCCAGCACCTTCTTCACATGGCCGACGGGCAGGCCCTGCCCGGTCAGATAGGTGTGCGTCCCGCCGGTGGCGACGATGCTGAAGCCCTCGGCCAGAAGCGTCTTCACCGCCTCGACGATGAACGGCTTGTCGCCGTCCTTGACCGACACGAAGGCGCAGCCGGCGACGGGCAGGGTGGTGCCGCCGCCGATCTGGCTCTTGGCGAAGGCGCGGGCGAAGGCGGGGGCCATGTCGGCCTCGCCGTCGCGCTTCCAGTCCAGACCCAGTCGACGCCGGCGAAGCGGGCGAAGGGGAAGACGGCTTCCTTGACCGCGATATGGTCGTACGGCTTGTCGGCCAGGCCGAAGGATTTCAGCGGCACGCCGGCCATGACCTTGGCGGCGATCGAGGCGATCGGCTGGCCGATGGTCTTGGCCACGAAGGGCGCCGTGCGGCTGGCGCGCGGATTGACCTCCAGCACGAAGATGCGCGGGGCGTCGCTGTGGGGCTCCTCGATGGCGAACTGCACGTTCATCAGGCCGCGCACCTTCAGCGCCCGGGCCATGGCCTCGGTCTGTCGCTTCAGCTCGGTCACGATTTCCGCCGACAGCGAGAAGGGCGGCATCGAGCAGGCGCTGTCGCCCGAATGCACGCCGGCTTCCTCGATATGCTCCAGCACGCCGGCGACGAAGACCGTCTCGTCGTCGCACAGGGCGTCGACGTCCACCTCGGTGGCGCGGTTCAGATAGTGGTCGATCAGGACGGGATCGTCGCCCGACACCCGCATGGCCTCGCCGACGTAGCGGTCCAGCTGCTCGCGGTCGTGGACGATCATCATGCCGCGTCCGCCCAGCACGTAGGAGGGGCGCAGGACGACGGGATAGCCGACCTCGTCCGCCTTCTGCGCGGCTTCCTCGGCGCTGCGGGCCAGGCCGTTGGGGGGCTGCATCAGGCCGATGTCGTGCAGCATGACCTGGAACCGCTCGCGGTCCTCGGCCAGATCGATGGAGTCGACGCTGGTGCCCAGGATCGGCACCCCGTCCTCCTGCAGCGCATGGGCCAGCTTCAGCGGCGTCTGGCCGCCGAACTGGACGACGACGCCGATCAGGTCGCCCTTCGACCGCTCGACGTCGATCAGCTCCAGCACGTCCTCGGCCGTCAGCGGCTCGAAATACAGGCGGTCCGAGGTGTCGTAGTCGGTCGAGACGGTCTCGGGGTTGCAGTTGACCATGATCGACTCGACGCCGATGTCGTCGAAGGCGAACGCCGCGTGGCAGCAGCAGTAATCGAACTCAATGCCTTGCCCGATCCGGTTGGGGCCGCCGCCAAGGATGATGGCCTTCTTTTTATCGGTCGGGTTGGACTCGCAGGCGGGGATCTGGCCCAGCGCGCCGGTCTCATAGGTCGAATACATATAGGCCGTGGCCGAGGCGAACTCGGCGGCGCAGGTGTCGATCCGCTTGAACACGGGTCGCACATTCAGGCCGCGGCGGGCCTTGCGCACGGCGGCTTCCGTGGAGCCGACAAGTTGGGCCAGACGGGCGTCCGAGAAGCCCTTGGACTTCAGCTTGCGGAAGTCGGTCTGTTCGGTGGGCAGGCCCTGAACCCGGATGTGGCCCTCGGTCCTCACGATGTCGGCGATCTGGCGCAGGAACCACGGCTCGTACGAGCAGGCGGCGTTGACCTCCTCGACCGACAGGCCGTGGCGGAAGGCCTGGGCGATGACCAGGATCCGGTCCGGCGTCGGCTGGCCCAGCGCGCGCACGATGGCGGCGCGGGCCGAGGCCTCGTCCTCGACATCGACGACGCCGTCGATCTCGATCTCGTTGAACCCGGTCAGGCCGGTCTCAAGGCCGCGCAGCGCCTTCTGCATCGACTCCTGGAAGGTCCGGCCGATGGCCATGACCTCGCCCACCGATTTCATCGAGGTCGACAGGGTCGCCTCCGCGCCGGGGTATTTCTCGAAGGCGAAGCGCGGGATCTTGGTGACGACATAGTCGATGCTCGGCTCGAACGAGGCGGGCGTGACCTGGGTGATGTCGTTGGTCAGTTCGTCCAGCGTGTAGCCGACGGCCAGACGGGCGGCGACCTTGGCGATAGGGAAGCCGGTAGCCTTGGAGGCGAGGGCAGACGACCGCGACACGCGCGGGTTCATCTCGATCACGACCATGCGGCCGTCGGCGGGATTGATCGCCCATTGCACGTTCGATCCGCCGGTCTCGACGCCGATCTCGCGCAGGACGTTGATCGAGCCCGTGCGCATCCGCTGGTACTCTTTGTCGGTCAGCGTCAGGGCCGGGGCGACGGTGATGGAGTCGCCGGTGTGGACGCCCATCGGGTCGATGTTCTCGATGGAGCAGATGATGATGCAGTTGTCCGCCTTGTCGCGGACGACCTCCATCTCATACTCCTTCCAGCCCAGGACGCTTTCCTCGACCAGCACCTCGGTCGTGGGCGACAGGTCCAGACCGCGCTCCACGATCTCGCGGTATTCCTCGACATTGTAGGCGATGCCGCCGCCGGTGCCGGCGAGCGTAAAGGACGGGCGGACGATGGCCGGCAGGCCGACGAAGGCCAAGGCGTCCTCGGCCTCGTCGATGTGGTGGATCGCCTTGGAGCGGGGGCTTTCCAGACCCAGCTTGTCCATGGCGTCGCGGAATTTCTGGCGGTCCTCGGCCTTGTCGATGACGTCGGCTTTCGCCCCGATCATCTCCACGCCCCACTTCTGCAGCGCGCCTGACGCGTCGAGCGCCAGCGCCGTGTTCAGCGCCGTCTGCCCGCCCATGGTCGGCAGCAGGGCGTCGGGCCGCTCCCTGGCGATGATGCGCTCGACGAACTCCGGCGTGATCGGCTCGATATAGACGACGCGGAGAAGCTTCGCGATTTCAAGAAANCTGGTCATTCACGACGTCGTCGTACTTCAGCAGGTTCTTGCGCTGACGCGTCGAGCGCCAGCGCCGTGTTCAGCGCCGTCTGCCCGCCCATGGTCGGCAGCAGGGCGTCGGGCCGCTCCCTGGCGATGATGCGCTCGACGAACTCCGGCGTGATCGGCTCGATATAGGTGGCGTCGGCCACCTCCGGATCGGTCATGATCGTGGCCGGGTTGGAGTTGACCAGGATGACCCTGTATCCCTCGGCCTTCAGCGCCTTGCACGCCTGGACGCCGGAATAGTCGAATTCGCACGCCTGACCGATCACGATCGGCCCGGCGCCGATAATGAGGATCGACTGGATGTCCGTACGTTTGGGCATCTCAGCCTCCGNGTGACTGGCGCGGTTGGCCTTTGCGCTTGCACGCCTGGACGCCGGAATAGTCGAATTCGCACGCCTGACCGATCACGATCGGCCCGGCGCCGATAATGAGGATCGACTGGATGTCCGTACGTTTGGGCATCTCAGCCTCCGCTAGTTCGTCACGACCGCGCACTCCCAGCCGTCGTAATCGAGCTGGAAGGCCGCGGCCCAGGATTGCATCATGGCCGAGACCGGGGCGAAGGACGCCTCGTCCACGGCCATCGTCGTTTCGAGGATGGTGGCGTCGTCCTGACCCCGGGTCAGGAAACCGGCGCGCCGCGCGACCTCGTTCAGGTCGTCGTGGTCCCCTTCGCCGTAGAAGTAAAACAGCGTGTGCCGCGGCGTGATCCCGCTGTCGCCATGCGCCGCGAGAGACGCACGCACCATGGCGTCGCGGTCTTCGTGGGGGATGGCGTCGTCTGACACGGGGGCGGGCTCCTTGCGCGCGCGGCTTCAGGCGGCGGCAGGGCGCCGGCGCGGATCGGTCGGGTTGTCGGTCAAGCGGCCCGTCTAAAGACGGGGGGAGGCGGTGGCAAGGCCGTGGGGTCCGCAGACGTGAAAAAGCGGCGGCTCGGGCGCGGCTGTTTCCTTGCTCCGTCGCAAACGGGCGCGATTCCATCGCAATGCGCTCGCTGTCCGCCGGCGGCCGGTCCACCAACCGGGAGTGCGTGTGAACAGGTGGATCCGGCGATGAAGAATGCGGCCTCGGTGAAGACAGTCCTGGCGGTTGTCATGATGACGAGCTTCGGCGCGACCGCCGTGGCCCAGGAGGCCGTCCCGGCCCCCGCGGGCGCGCCCGCAGACAGCGGCTTTCAGGTCGTACGGCCCGGAGACAGCCAGATGAGTTGCGAGGCGTTGATCGCCGAGGCGAACGCCTTGAATGCGCAGATGGCCGCTCAACAGAGCGCCCTCACAGAGCGGGCGATGGAGTCGAGCCGCGGCATCATGCGCGCGCAACAGGTTCAGTCAGGCGTGTCGACCGCTCTGAGCGTGGGGTCCATGATCGGTGCGATGATTCCCGGAGTCGCGCTGGCGCTCGACGCGGCCCAGAGCGTGGCCGGCATGGCCCAGCAGGCCACCGCCGCGGCCCAGCGACAGCAGATGATGAATGACATGGATCAGATGATGACGGACGCCCAAGCCAGCGGCCGCGACCTGATGCCGTTGATGAACCGCGCCGACCACCTGACCGACCTCTCGATGGCCAAGGGCTGCTAGGGCGGGAACCGCTACGATCCCTGCCCGCGGCTATGCCGGTCAGGCGCGTGACGCGATCCAGCCCGGCAACTCACTGATGCTTCCCAGCGCGCCGTAGCGGTCGTTGGATGCGGGCGCGTCGGCCAATTCATGCGCCCAGGTGATGACGTACGGAATGTGCACCGCCCAGGCGCCCGCCGCCAGGGCAGGCAGGACATCCGATTTCATCGAGTTGCCGGCCATGACGGCCTCATCGGCGCCCGTCCCGTGCCGCGCGAAGACGCGGTCGTAGGTCTGGCGATCCTTTTCGGAAACGATCTCGATCGCCGCGAACAGATCGCCAAGGCCTGACGCGGCCAGCTTGCGTTCCTGGTCCAGCAGATCCCCCTTGGTGATGAGCACCAGACGATAGGATTCCGACAGGGCCGCGAGCGCTTCATCGACCCCCGGCAGTGTTTCCACCGGGTGCGCCAGCATTTCCCGCCCCGCAGCCAGGATTTCACGTACGACCGACGCCGGCGCCTCGCCGCCCGTGAGCTCCATGGCGGTTTCGATCATCGACAGGGTGAACCCTTTGACGCCGTAGCCGTAAAGGCGAAGGTTCCGTTTCTCGGTCTCGGCGAGGCGCGCCATCAGGGTGGAGTGGTCGGCGTGGTCGGTCAGCAGAGCGACGAAGCGGTCCTGCGTCAGCCGGAATATGGTTTCGTTGTGCCAGAGGGTATCGTCGGCATCGAGGCCGACCGTGGTGATGCTCATGCCGCTCCCTAACACTGGAGTGCGCGTCGCGGGAGAGGGGCAAAGGTGTCCCGAAACGAAGCCGGCCATGGTCAACGTGCTTTCACCAGGTTTGTAAGGGTTACGTTTTCGAGTGGGGGCGTATCGTGCAGACGTGGAAAACCCCAGCGACCAGCCGAGGAGGCGGTCATGACCTCGGTTCCAGCGTATCCAGCGACCGACAACCGTGGTGAAAGCCCCGCGTATTCACCGCTGGGCGAGCGCCGCGCCTACGCGGCTCCCTATGAAAGCCTGACCTTCAGCCTGGTGACGCGCGCCGGGCGGGAACTGGCCATCACTCTGGCCGCACAGCCCGTCTTTGATCTGGATCGTTCGATCCCTGTGAGCCGACGCATCCGGCGCATCGTCCGGCATCGGGGTGGAGAGTCTGCCCTGGCTGCCCTGGGGCGTCGGACGCTTGAACCGACAGACCTTAAGCGCATCGACCTTCAAACCCTGAATCACGGCCTGGAGTTGCTGCATCTCGGCCCCGATGACGTCGGCGTGCTGCCGGCCTTCTGGCGAACGGTGTCCGCGAGCCGGGGACGGTTCGCCCTCCTGTGCACGGAGCTGCAGCAGGGCTCGAACCCCGGAAACCTCCTCATCGAGGTGATGGGCGGGCTCGAACAGGCGCAGCCCGACGTCATCGATGAAACAGTCTCGCATTTCGAGAAAGAGGCGATGGGGGTGATCCTGCACATCGCGCCCGATCCCGGCCTTGTCCGCCGGCTGGCCGGCGTCCGCGCCCGTTGCCTGGCCATCGACTTCGCCGGCGTCGCTCATGACGGACCGCTGGAGTGGCGGGCGGCCCACGATCTGATCGCAGCGGCGCGCCAGACCTGCGATCAGGTGATGCTGCTGAACCTGAGGCCCGACCGGGGCCTGGCCGCCCAGGCCGCGGGCGCGACACACGCCGTGTTCGCCGGCATGGATGCGATCACGGTCTAGGGCGGTTGACGCCGCCGCCGCCGCCGCGCTTTGGTCCGGTCATGCAGGCCACGCTTCCCGCCCGGCTCTATGGATGCCCCGACGCCTGGGCGCGCGAGCGATCTGCGGTGTTCGGCCACGCGTGGCTGTTCCTTGGTCACGAAGCCGAGGCGGCCGCTCCGGGCGACTGGATCGCAGCTGACGTGGCCGGCCATCGTCTGATGGCCATGCGGGGCAGGGACGGGGTGTTGAGGGCCTTCCACAACGTCTGTCGACACAGGGCCGGGCCGCTGGTGACAGGCGCGCGCGGCCATTGCGAGGGCGAACTGGTCTGCGGCTATCACGGCTGGCGCTACGCCCTCGACGGCCGGCTGAGGGCCGCCGTCGGGTTTGGTGCGGCGGACGGTTTCGATCCGCGCGCGTTCGGCCTGCTGGGACTGAGGCTGGAGATCTGGCGCGGTCTCGCGTTCGCCACGCTGGATGAGGATGCGCCGCCGCTGGCCGAACGGGTCGCGCCGCTGGAGGCCTTGCTGGCCGGGCGAGGACTGGACATCGCCGCCCCGGCGCTGCGCCGCAGCCATGATCTGGCCTGCGACTGGAAGACCTACGCCGAGAATTATCTGGAGGGCTACCACATCGGTTCGGTGCATCCGGTGCTGGCGGATGAGCTGGGCTCGGCGGAATACCGTGTCCGGGTCGAAGGGGATCTGGTGGTGCAGGAGGCTGTCGGCGTGAACGACGGACCGCAGGCGGGGGTCTGGGGGTGGCTGTGGCCGAATCTCGGGATCAACGTCTATCGCGATGGCGCGATGATCGAGCGGATGACGCCGGTCGGGCCGGGTCGGACGCGGCTGGACTATCTGTTCCTCAATGACGGCGGCGAAGCAGCCCTGGGCGATGCGCTGGAGGCTTCCGACCGCCTGACCGCGGAGGACGCGGCCATCTGCGAGGCCGTGCAGGCCAATCTGTCGGCCGGGGCGTATGATCGCGGCGTGCTGAGTCCCCGGCATGAGGTCGCCGTGGCCTGGTTCCAGTCGCGCATTGCAAAGGTTCATCCATGACTGACCCGACCCGCGACGATCGGCAAAAGCTCGGCTGGGGCCTCGCGGCGCTGGTTGTGGCCGGGAATATGATCGGCTCCGGCGTCTATCTGCTGCCCGCCACCCTGGCTCCGGTCGGGTCGTCGAGCATAGTGGGATGGGTCGTAGCGGGGATCGGCGCGGTAACCCTGGCGCTGGTGTTCGCCGCCCTCGGCAGACTGCACCCCGACGCGGACGGTCTGTCGGGTTTCGCCGAGCGCGGCCTCGGACGATTCTTCGGCTTCCAGACGGCGCTGGCCTTCTGGACTGCCTGCCTCGTCGGCAATGTCGCCATCGCGGTGGCGGCGACGGGGTATCTGGGATTCTTCTTCCCTGTGCTGAAGGAGCCGGTCGCGGCGACCTTCTGCAATCTCGGCCTGATCTGGCTGACGACGGGGGCCTATATCCTCGGGGCGAGGACGGCGTCGCGGTTCGCTGCGGCGGCTCTGGCGATCGGTCTGGTTCCCATTGTCATCGCAGTGGCCGCCGGCGTGATGGCCTTCAGCGGCGAAACCTTCGCCGCTTCGTGGAGCCCTTCGGGAAACAGCCTGGTTGAAAGCGTTCCGGCCTCGCTGGCCGTGATCTTCTGGGCCTTCCTGGGCGTCGAAAGTGCGGCGGTTCTGTCGGCGCGGGTGAAGGATCCGGCGCGGGACGTGGGGTGGGCCTCGATTGCGGGCGTGCTGCTGGCGTCGGTGGTCTACGTTGCAGCGAGCGCTGCGGTGTTTGGCGTTATTCCGGCCAATGTCCTGGTCCAGTCGTCCAGCCCCTATGCCGATCTGACGGCGCGGGTGTTCGGAGCCTCCATCGGGGCGGCGGTCGCCGCTGCGGCGGTGGTCAAGGCGGTCGGCACGCTGAGCGGGTGGGTGATGCTGGGCGGCGAGACAGCCCGCGCCGCGGCGCGCCACGGATATCTGCCGTCAGGCTTCGGCGCGGGCGATCACACGCCCATCGCCAACCCGCTGCTCGGCGGGGCGATCATGAGCGTCGTGGCGGTGATTTCCGGCCAGCCGACGCTGGGCGGCCAGTTCGGCATGCTGATCGGCGTGACATCCGTGCTCAGCCTTGTGGTCTACGGACTGTGCTCGGCCTCGCTGTTCCGGCTGGCGCGCTGGACGCGGGCGCGAGGCGTAGCGGCGCTGGGCCTGCTGTTCACCTCGGCGGCGGTGGTCGCCGCGGCCCCGGGATACATCCTGCCGACCGCGATTTTCTTCGTCGTCACGACCGGCGTCTGGTTCGCCTTCATGCGCAAGTCGGCGGCGCCGGTTGACCCGAAAGCGGCGCCTCTTTAGCAACGCCGCCGTTTGCTCGCCGGGATTCGGTGCTAGGGAGCCTGCCATGACCACCCAGCTTCTTCCCGGCGTCACCGGCGTGCTCGCGCTCGCGGACGGAACCATACTGCAAGGCCTCGGCTGCGGAGCGACCGGTTCGGCGCTCGGCGAGGTCGTCTTCAACACCGCGATGACGGGCTATCAGGAAATCCTGACCGACCCGTCGTACATGAGCCAGATCCTGGCCTTCACCTTTCCCCACGTCGGCAACACCGGGACCAACGTCGAGGATCTCGAGCAGATCGGCGGCGGGTCCGATACCTCGGCGCGGGGCGCGATCTTCCGCGACGTGCCGACCGATCCGGCCAACTGGCGCGCCGACAGTTCGTTCGACGACTGGATGAAGCGGCGCGGCGTCGTCGGTCTGGCCGGGGTGGACACCCGCGCCCTGACGGCACTGATCCGCGACGGCGGCGCGCCGCATGCGGTGATCGCTCATGACCCGGACGGCAATTTCGATCTGGACGCCCTTGTCGCACAGGCGAGGGGCTGGACCGGTCTCGTTGGCCTCGATCTGGCCAAACCCGCCTCGACGTTGCAGGCCTTTGAATGGGATGAAGGTCTGTGGGATTGGCCGGAAGGCCACCCCCGCGTGGACGCCGCCGACAAGTCAGTGGTGGTCGTCGATTACGGCGTGAAGCGCAACATCCTGCGGGCGCTCGCCTCGACCGGTGCAAAGATCACCGTAGTACCGGCGACCACGACGGCAGAGGAAATCCTGGCGCGTAATCCGGACGGCGTGGTCCTGTCCAACGGTCCCGGCGATCCCGCGGCGACGGGGGAATACGCCGTGCCCGAGATCAGGAAGCTGGTCGACAGCGGCACGCCTCTGTTCGGCATCTGTCTGGGACACCAGATGCTGGCCCTCGCGCTCGGCGCGAAGACGGTGAAGATGGACCAGGGCCACCACGGCGCGAACCACCCGGTGAAAGATCTGACCACCGGCAAGGTGGAGATCGTGTCCATGAACCACGGCTTCACCGTCGACCGCGACAGCCTGCCGGACGCGGTGACAGAGACCCACGTCAGCCTGTTCGACGGCACCAACTGCGGCATCGCCCTGAAAGACCGTCCGGTGTTCAGCGTCCAGCACCATCCGGAGGCTTCGCCGGGGCCGACAGACAGCCTCTATCTGTTCCAGCGGTTCGCGGATTCGATGAACGCCTGATCCGCCGCAGGCCCGGCGGGCGCCAACTGTTCGTCGCATTACCTGCCTGATACGTCGATAACCGGCCATGAGCTGCTGGAGCCCGTGGCTGGTGCGGGTTCAGAATGAATGCCCACGTCCGGAAAGGGCATTCATGACCGTATCATCCGCGCCCGCGCCCCAACCACAGTCATCTGCGCACAGTGCGAAAGCTGGTGGTCTGACCCGATCCGGCGCGGCCCGCATCGACGCTATCGACGTACTGCGCGGGCTGGTGATCGTGGTCATGGTCCTGGACCACGTCCGTGACTTCTTCCATGCGCAAGCCTTCACCGCTGATCCGATGGCGCTGGATTCCGGCAATCCAGCCCTGTTCCTGACTCGCTGGGTCACTCACCTTTGCGCGCCGACATTCGTGTTTCTCGCCGGCGCTTCGATCTGGTTGCAGAAGGCCAACGGAAAGAGCCCTGGAGACCTGTCGCGGTTCCTTCTGACGCGCGGCCTTTGGTTGATCGTGCTGGAATTCACCCTGATCGGGGTCGGGTTCAACTTCGGCTGGTGGATCATGGCGCAGGTCATCTGGGCTATCGGCTTCGGTATGATTGTACTGGCCGGTCTGCACCGGTTGCCGCGAAATCTTGTTCTGGGCGTCGGCGTCGCAATAATCGCCGGCCACACTGCGTTAAATCTGATCCCGCCATCGGCGTTCGGTACGCTGGAGCCGTTGTGGAGGATGCTGGCCGTGCGCGGACCCATGCCGACCGAGGCGGGCGTGCTGGTCGTCCTCTATCCGGCGATCCAATGGGCGGCCATCATGTTGCTGGGTTATGGCTTGGCGGG
Source organism: Brevundimonas sp. Root1423 (assembly GCF_001426805.1). Classification (NCBI taxonomy): domain Bacteria; kingdom Pseudomonadati; phylum Pseudomonadota; class Alphaproteobacteria; order Caulobacterales; family Caulobacteraceae; genus Brevundimonas; species Brevundimonas sp. Root1423. The sequence goes on along the minus strand of NZ_LMFL01000023.1, from coordinate 245,694 downwards.
CTTTCTGACCAATATGGACGGCCTGAGGCGCGGTCGCGTGATGCTGTTCGCCGCTGGCTTCCTCGGGCTGTTCGCGATCGGCCGCGGGTTGAATCTTCCGGGCTTCGACACGGTCCCATGGACCCTGCAGGAGAGTCCGCTGTGGACCGTCTTCAGCATCCTCAGCGTCAACAAATATCCGCCGTCGCCCGCCTATGTGCTGCTGATGGTCGGTCTGGCCCTCGTGCTGCTGCTGGCCTTCGACCGCCTCCGCGGTCCGGTAGCGAGCCTGCTGCTCACGTTTGGTCGGACGCCGCTCTTCACCTATCTGCTGCACATCTGGATCGCCCATGGCCTGGCCATGGCTGTTGGAATGGCTGTGGGGGTTCCGCCTGCCGCCTTCGTCAACCTGATCACGGATCCGTCTCGCCTGATCGAGGGGGGATGGGGCTTCGGACTTGCCGGAGTGTACGTGGCCTGGGCGGCTGTTCTTGCGATCCTGTATCCGCTGTCACGCTGGCTGGAGGGCGTGAAACGTCGTCGCCGCGACTGGTGGCTGGGGTATCTGTAGCTCAGGGCAGAGGCGCGAAGCTTTTCTCTTCCCGGAGCGCGCTGGCCTTGCGCACCGCGACCGGCGCGGCGTGCAGCCAGTAGTCGGCGTCTTCCAGCCGGTTTGAGCGCAGACGCTCGGCGCCGCGCATGCGTCTCAGGGCGGCGTTCTCCAGCAGGCGGGCGTGCAGGGCGCGGGCAGACAGGTCTGTGATAGCGGGCGACCCGGGCACGGCGACAGGGTCGGGACCCCGGGGCTCGACCGCAGGGCGGGTGACAGCAACGAACATCGGATACTCACTCTCGACGGTTTCACGATCTTCGCCGCGAACCGCCCGGTTGCGTCCTCATTCAGGGACGTGCGTGGGATTAATCCACAAGGCCTGTGGATTGTTCCAAGAAATTGCGTGCATAATCAGACTGTTAAGGTCTCGATTTGGCCTTCTTGGTTAAGGAAGGGTTAATTCGCCCCTTCAGACGACCATAGCTGTCCGTCGCGCGCCCGGCGTTGGCCCAGTTCAAACAGCGCGATCATGTGGCCCTGGCGGAAGGCGAGGGCCTGATCGGCCGCGGTCTCGCCCAGCGTCATTGCAGCGAAGGCAAGCTCGTTCAGCCGAGCGAACTGTGCGGCGGCGAGAAGGCTGGTGCGGGTGGAGGAATTCAGCAGGGCCTCCATCGACCGGGTCGCGACCGCCAGCCCGCTGTAGGGCGCGACGCTGAACCGCTCCTCAGGCGTGCCGTTGACGATCACCCAGATGCGGCCGGGCGCCGACTCATCCCTTCCCCTGATCGGCAGATTGTCGCGCAGCACGGACTCCGGGGCGATGAAGAAGTTGGCGGTAAGGCGTCCGTCGGCATGCAGCTCACGCACGCGGCGACCGTTATTAAGCAGCTCGATGGCGACGGGCGGAAAGGCGCCGGGCACGCTGGCGGCAGCGGTCAGGATGTCGATGAAACGATCGCGCACGCCGGGCTCGCCGGACGCCGCCAGCGCGCCCATGTCCCAGATGACCTGCTCGCGCGTGTCCAGGCTGGTGGTCGCGATGTAGAGCCGCCGGCCCTCGCGATGACCTTCGGCCACCCGGCGCAGCAATTCCTCATCAACGGCCTTGGCGACCAGTTCCCGGAGTGGGCGCGCGCTGAAGATGCCGGGTCCCCATAGCGCCATGGCCCAACGCGGCTGCATCACATTGTCGGAACGGCCGTCGGTGAAGGCGGCGCGCAGGGCGGCGTCGCCCTCGGGTCCGATGAAGGCGAACGGGGCCATCAGGGCCCCGATGCTTACGCCGGTGACGACCTCGAACTCAGGCCGATCGCCGTGCCCTGTCCATCCGACCAGCACGCCTGCGCCATAGGCCCCGTTGGCGCCGCCTCCCGACAGGGCCAGCAGGTCGAACGCGCCGTCCGCGGGTGCGGTCGCGGCGGCTCGTACTTCGGCGAGAAAGCGGTCCCGATCCTGAACGTTGCCCGCTTCGTGACGGATGGATGGGCTGGCCGCCCGCAATTCGGCCAGGGTGAAGTCCGGCCGGTCGACCGTCTGGCATCCGGCCAGCGCCAGAGCGCAGGCTGCCGTTGCTGCTAACGACCGAAACACGTGCGTCCCCGAACCTTGCCTTGTCGAGGACCTGTAGTCGGCGGCAGGGGCTGAGGGGCCGCGAGTCTGCGAGAATGCGACGAACCCCGTCGGGGCGGTCCGTGTAGCGCCGGGCCACAACGACGGCTATGCAGAGGGGGTGCGCTTCGACGAACGCTTCCTTGAAGAACTGAAGGCCCGCCTTCGGCCGTCCGACATCATCGGACGGACGGTGAAACTCAAGCGTCAGGGACGCGAATACGTCGGCCTGTCGCCCTTCTCGAAAGAGAAGTCACCTTCCTTCTTCGTCAACGATGACAAGGGCTTCTTCCACGACTTCTCGTCCGGCAAGCATGGCGATGTCATCTCGTTCCTGCAGGAGACCGAGCGGCTGTCCTTCGTCGAGGCCGTGCAGCGGCTGGCGGGCGAGGCCGGCATGGCCCTGCCGGCCGAGGACCCGCAGGCGGCCGAGCGCGAGGCGAAGAAACAGGGCCTGACCGACTGGATGGACCTGGCCCAGAAATGGTTCGCGGCGAACCTGCGCCGCTCGCCCGGGAAGGCGGCGCGCGAATATCTCGAGAAGCGTGGCCTGCCCGAGGATCAGTGGGAGCGGTTCGGTCTGGGTTATGCGCCCAACGACCGCGAGGGGTTGAAGAACGCCCTGATCCAGCGCGGCGCCAAGCCGGGCGATCTGGTCGAGATGGGAATGCTGATCGCGCCCGAGGGCGGCGGGGCGCCCTATGACCGGTTCCGCGACAGGCTGATGTTCCCCATCCTCGACGCGCGGGGCCGTATCGTCAGCTTCGGCGGGCGGGCGATGAACCCGGACGACCGCGCCAAATATCTGAACGGCCCGGAGAGCCCGCTCTTCCACAAGGGCGCGACCCTGTACGGCCTGCCCGAGGCGCGACGCATCCTCGGCGCGGAGTCGAAGAGCGATCAGGCCGTCGTGGTGGTCGAGGGATACATGGATGTGATCGCCTGCCATCGGGCGGGCATCCCGGCTGTCGCGCCCATGGGCACGGCTCTGACCGAGGAGCAGATGGAGCGTCTGTGGCGCGTGTCGCACGAGCCGGTGCTGTGTTTCGACGGCGACGCCGCCGGTCGTCGTGCGGCCTACCGCGCCATCGACCGCGCCCTGCCGCAGCTGAAGTCCGGTCGGTCGTTCCGCTTCGCCCTGCTGGAGGGCGGTCAGGACCCGGACGACATCCTACGCGACAAGGGGGCGCCGGCGCTGCGTCAGGCCATGGCCGCGACTCGTCCTTTCGCCGAGGTGCTGTTCCAGAAGGAGGCCGAGGTCGAGCCGCTGGATTCGCCCGAGCGCAAGGCGGGCCTGAAGGGCCGGCTGCGTCAGGCAGCCTCCGCCATTCAGGACAAGGATCTGGCGGAGCAGTACCGCCGCGAACTGTTCGACCGTTTCGACGCCCTGTTTCCGGCGCGCCGTGCGCCAGCCGGTCAACAGGCGACGGGCCCCGGCGGACGCTGGCGCCCCGGCCCGCCGCCCAAGCTGGGCCAGACGGCGGAGGGGGCGCAGGCGATGCAGTCGCTGTCGCGCTCCATCGAGCCGGTCGCCGCGGCTTTGGCCCATGGCGCGGTCGATGATCCCGAGCGGATGGACGACCATCTGGAAGCCATCGCCGCCCACGGCTTCGGCGATCCGGCCCTCGACGGCTTGGCTCAGGAGATGGTTCGGCTGCGCTTCTAATGCACGAGGTCGAGAAGGCGGCGGCAAAGTCCGGCGCGCCCTTCCTGGCCACAGACAAGCCCCTCGGCGAGGCGCGGATCCGATGGTCGCAGGCGTTCGACGCGCTCACCCGCGTGGCGGCGCTGGAGGATGCCCTGACTTCGGCGCGTGGCGTGCCGGGGCAGGACGACGCGTTTCGCCGGCTGAAAGCCGAGCGGGATGCGCTGCGTCGTGCGATCAAAACCGGAGAGATTTGGGAAGACAGCGCGGGTTCGTAACCAACGACCCCGCCACACGTTGTATTGGCGGACGGCCTGATCAGCCGCTCCACCCGGAGAACAGACTGTATGAGCGCTCAAACCGAGACGCAGGAAACCGAAGCCCAGAGCGACGGTCCGCTGCTCGACCTCACCGACGCCGGGGTGAAGAAATTCATCAAGCAGGCGAAGGCGCGGGGCTATGTCACGATGGAGGACCTGAACAAGGTCCTGCCGTCCGAAGAAGTGACGCCCGACGCGATCGAGGACACCCTGGCGATGCTGTCCGAAATGGGCGTCAACGTCGTGGAGGCCGAGGAAGACGCGGCCGAGACCACCGAGAAAGAGGGCGGTGAGGTCGTCGAGCGCGCCGAGACGAACGTCGCCGAGACTCCGGCCAAGGCCGCCTATGACCGCACCGACGACCCCGTGCGGATGTACCTGCGCGAGATGGGCTCGGTCGAGCTGCTGAGCCGCGAGGGCGAGATCGCCATCGCCAAGCGCATCGAGGCCGGCCGCGACGCCATGATCTCGGGTCTGTGCGAAAGCGCCCTGACGTTCGAAGCCATCATGGTGTGGCGCGACGAACTGGCGAACAACCGCATCCTGCTGCGCGAGGTCATCGACCTGGACGCCACCTATGGCGTGCTGAACCCCTCGTCCCTGCCGCACAACCAGCCGCCCGCCGGCACGGTGGTCGAGCCCGCCGAACCGGAGGAGGGCGCGGAGCCCAAGCCGGAAACCGACGACGAGGAGGACGAGGACTTCGACGACGGCGGCGGCATGTCGATCTCGGCGCTGGAGGCGGAACTCCGCGACGGCGTCATGGAAGTGCTGGACGCCGTGGCCTCTGACTTTGGCGCCTTCCGCAAGCTGCAGGACAAGCTGGTGGAAAGCCGGCTGAAAGGCGAAGTGCTCTCGCCGAAGGACCAGAAGGCCTATGACACGCTGACGTCGACTATCTCGGGCCGGCTGAAGACGATGAAGCTGAACAACCACCGCATCGAGGCGCTGGTCGAGCAACTGTACGCCATCAACAAGCGTCTGATGGGCCTGGAAGGCCGGCTGCTGCGTCTGGCCGACAGCTACGGCATCTCGCGTCCCGAATTCCTGAAGTCCTATTTCGGCGCCGAGCTGGATCCGACCTGGGCCGACCGTGTCAAGGAAATGGGTGTGCGCTGGACCAAGTTCAGCGACAACGAACAGGCCCAGATCGCCCAGATCCGCGGTGACGTCGCCGCCGTGGCGACCGAGGCCGGCCTGCCGATCGACGACTATCGCCGCATCGTCCAGACGGTTCAGAAGGGCGAGCGCGAGGCCCGTCAGGCCAAGAAGGAAATGGTCGAGGCCAACCTGCGCCTCGTGATCTCCATCGCCAAGAAATACACCAACCGCGGCCTGCAGTTCCTTGATCTCATTCAGGAAGGCAACATCGGCCTGATGAAGGCGGTCGACAAGTTCGAGTATCGCCGTGGGTACAAGTTCTCGACCTACGCCACCTGGTGGATCCGTCAGGCGATCACCCGCTCGATCGCCGACCAAGCGCGGACCATCCGCATCCCGGTGCACATGATCGAGACGATCAACAAGATCGTCCGCACCAGCCGCCAGATGCTGCACGAGATCGGCCGCGAGCCGACCCCGGAAGAGCTGGCCGAAAAGCTGGCCATGCCGCTGGAGAAGGTGCGCAAGGTCCTGAAGATCGCCAAGGAGCCGATCTCGCTTGAAACTCCGATCGGGGACGAGGAGGACTCGCATCTGGGCGACTTCATCGAGGACAAGAACGCCGTCCTGCCGATCGACGCCGCCATCCAGTCGAACCTGCGCGAGACCACGACCCGCGTGCTGGCGTCGCTGACGCCGCGCGAGGAGCGGGTGCTGCGGATGCGCTTCGGCATCGGCATGAACACCGACCACACGCTGGAAGAAGTCGGCCAGCAGTTCTCGGTCACCCGCGAACGCATCCGTCAGATCGAGGCCAAGGCGCTTCGGAAGCTGAAACACCCCAGCCGCAGCCGGAAGCTGCGGAGCTTCCTGGACAGCTGATACGGATGAAGGGCGGTTCGAAAGAGCCGCCCTTTTTCTTATCCGCACGAGGAAGAACGCTCGATCTCGTGTTTATCCGCAGACGCAAATCACCCTAGCGTCGGACCATGCGCGCCGTCCCTCTCGTCCTCGCCTGCGCCGCCGTGCTGCTGGCGGGTTGCAGCCCCATGCTGCCGGAGGGATCTCCGCCTGCCCGCTACCCCGCCGTCCCATCGCGCACGGAGGCGCCGTTGGTGGGGGCGCTGGTCGATCAGCCGCTCGGCGGGGGCACGCGATCGGCGGTGGTCCGGGAGAGCGCCGACCTGCAGCAGTGCATGGCCCAGCTAACCGCCGCGCGCGTCATCTTCCGCCCCGTGCCCGACCGGTCGACGACCGAGACCTGCGGCCTCGCGTCGGGCGGGGTGCTGGGCCCTGACATGGGCACGACGGCGCGGATGGCGCCGGGCGACGTGGAGATGACCTGCAGGACCGCCCTGGCCCTGAGCATCTGGCGGCGCCAGTCGCTGGAGCCGGCGGCGCGGGAGATCCTGGGCTCGGAGGTGGTCCAGATCGATCACATGGGCGCCTACGCCTGCCGCAACGTGAACAACGGCGGGGTCAGCGGCCGCATCAGCGCCCATTCGCAGGCGGCGGCGCTGGATTTCGCCGGGGTGCGCCTGCGTGACGGACGGCGCGTTACGGTGTCCGCGGGCTGGGCGGGTGACGAGGCCGAGGCGCGCTTCCTGCGCCGCATCCGGGACGACGCCTGCCGCATTTTCGGCACCACGCTGAGCCCCGACTACAACGCCGTACACGCCGACCACCTGCATCTCGAGGCGACGGACACGCGGTTCTGCCGGTAGGCGAAGGTGTCTAGAATTCCACGACCGTAACCAGGCCGCCGCGAATGACCCGGCGCTGTTCCGGCCGATCCCTGGCGCCGCGGCAGGTGACCTTCTCCGCTGTAACGACGCAGGTCTGCGTTACCTGCGCGCGGACGGCCATGACGGCGGTGGAAGTCTGAACAGGCGTGACGAGCAAAAGGAGCGGCAGGAGGAGCATCAGTCGGTCCGGATCTAGAACTCGATGGTCACACGCAATGTGTCGTCATATTCGCCGTCGCGGATGCGTTGTCGAGGCAGTATCACGCCGTACAGCCGGAATGTCGCGCGTCCGGGTCCCCGATGGAGCCGGATGGGGGCGACCGTCCCGTTGCTGCCGTCGCCGGCAATCCTCCGGTGACCCGGATCGGTGTGGACATTGTAGTGCAGACTGGAGCCTCCGCGGGTCATGGTCCGGTCGTGGTGACGGCCCGAGCGCCCCGGCGAGAGGGAAATCCGCACCAGCGAGACCCGGTCGGGCGCGTCGCACGTCACTTCGATCTGTGAGGTCGTGGTGTTGGGAGCCTGATCAAGCGCGCTGTAGGGGCGAAAATTCATCGGCTCGGTCCGCACGGTGCAGCGGGGCAGGGTCGTCGTCTGCGCGGCGGCGGGCGGCGGCGCCAGCAGCGTGGGGGCAAGGAGCGCCGCGATCAGGATCAGGGTGCGCATGTGAAGGGTCCCAGACGGGGCAGACCCCCCTCGCCGCCTACGGTGATCGCCACGGAGCAGCGGCCGTCGGGCCAGGTGAGGTCGAGCCGGTTTTCGCCGGCGGCGAGGTCGCGCAGATAGATTTCGCCGCCGTAGCCGACAACGGCGGCCGTGTCGGAACCCGCGACCGTCACCGACGTCCCCACGGGCGGCGGCGACCCGTCCGGCAGGCGAAGGGTGACGAGGGCCGAGCGGGCCCGGGTCACAGCGAAGCGGGTGACCACGCCGGCCCCGGCCCGCGGGGCGACCAGGGTCGCGGTGTCGCGGATGCTGGCGTCCATGGGCAGGTCGAGAGGGTCGATGGAAATCGCGTTGGCGGCGTAGGACTGAAGGTCGGTGATCAGGATGCGGCCCCCGGCGTTCGTACGGCCCACGTGGCTGTTCTCCAGCGCAACGCTGATGCCCGGCGAGTCTTCGATCTCGACCACGGTGAAGCCGTCATCGATGCGGCCGGCGAGGAAGATCTCGCCGTCCATGAAGATGAGCGACTGGGCGACGCCAAGCTCGTAGCCGGCGGCGCCGTCCGCGGTCGCGACCGAAGCGTGGATGTCGGAATGGCGACCGTCCCAGTCGACGACGATCTCTCCCCTGTCCCGCGCTCCGGTCTCGCCGTCCAGAACCCAGGTGAGCCTCTGGTCGAAGGCCTCGCTGCGAAGCTGGGCGGAGGTCACGTTCGCCTCGTCCTTGCGCCAGTTTTCCTGGATGTAGAGCTGGCTGTTCCCGCTGGCGCCCAGCGGGAAGGACAGGGAGATCATGGTCCCCCAACTATCCTCCTCAAGTTCGGCGTAGGCGGAGGCGGAAAGGTGGATCCGGTCGCGAAAAAGGTCGATCCCCCAGGTTCCTGACACGACCGAACTCTGCGCCCCGCCGACCTCGCGCTGCATGGCCCAGGTGGCGTTCAGATTTCCGGCCCAACCCATGTCCATCCCCGCCGACGCCGTCGCCCGCCGATCGAAGGTCGCGTATCCGAACCGGTCTGCGAGATCCCGATAGCCGTCGCTCTCGAAATAGCTCGCGGCGAAATTGAAGCGAGGGTCGATATGTTCGACGCCCAGATACCAGGCCCAGCCCGGGGTCGCGGCGCCGTCGCTGAGCATGAGGGCGCTGTCGACGAACAGGAAGCTGCCCAGGGAGAAGGCTGCGCCGGCCGCGGCGGACGCATAGTCTTCCGCCCCCGCCGCATAGCCGCTGAACGTGAACTTCTCTGTCACGCCATAGCCGAACGCCGCCTGTGCGAATTCCCCTTCGTAGTTGTTGCTGTCGACCGCGTAGTTCTGACGCGCCACGCCCGCGTCGAGGTTGAAGGTAGTCATGCCCCGCGCCAGCATCTCGGTGGACGAGTAGAGCGGCAGGTACAACTGGGTGCGGCGGCCGGCCTGATCGGTGACGATGACGCTGACCATGTTCGAGCCGCCGACGATGGGGAGGTCGGTCAGCCTCAGCGTGCCGGGGTCGACCGGGGTCGAGTAGCGCTGGACGCCGTTGATAAAGAGATCGACCGTGGACGGAAGGCCTATGTCCTGGCGGATCTCCGGGGTCGGGGTGGTGACAATGTCCGGCCGCAGGGAAAAGTCGCGCATCCACTGCACGCCGCCGAACCGGAACGGGCGGATCCAGACCGGGCCGGCGCTGTAGGTGTCGCCCAGCCGCAGACGCACGGCGTTGTCCGTGGAGTCGAAGTCGATCCAGGACTCCAGGCGGATGAACTGCTCGGGCTCGGCCTCTGATTTGGTCACGAAGCCCGTGGTGGTAGCGGTGAACCACGGTGAGAAGAGCCGGGCGTCCAAATTGACAGACAGGGTTCGCCCGAAGTCGACCGCCTCGGACTGCTTCGCCCACTGACCCCAGGCGTCGTAGGCCAGCATGGCGCCCCAGTCGGCCCGCGCCGGCACGCGGGGCAGGCCGGGCGCGACTTCGATCATCCGCGGTTTCAGGCGGTCGAAAGGGGCGGTGATTTCGATGGTCTGCGCGGCGCGGTCGATGTCCCACCGAAGGTCCGGGACCTGATCAAGCGAGACGCGGCGCTCGTTCCCGACCATCGTCACCCAGGCTTCATCGACCAGGAACCCCAGGCCGTCGAACTGGTCTGCCGGGAGCGAAAGGCGGCCGCCTGCCTCGTAGAACCGCGCCACCAGTCCCAGCGACCACCCGTTCACCCGCACGTCGAGCAGGGCGATCGTTTCCCCTGAACCCCCGGGGGGCGAGGGCGGCTCCTGCGAGGGTGCGGACACGGCGGACAGGGGAGCGGCGACAGCGGTCAGGGACGCCATCACGCAGACGAGGAGGCGCGTCCGGTCCCGGTCACGGCGTGACCGGGACATTGGCCTCGACCGTCCCGTATTCGCCTTCGGCGCTGACGGTCAGCGCGGTGGCCGCCGCGCCCGCGGTATCGATGGTCCAGGTGCGCCGCCCGCCGCTGAGAACGTAACCTTCGAGAGGCTCTCCAACCGGCTGGCCAGCGTTGGAGACCTGCATGTTGATCAGCCGTTCGCGCGCGGCCCCTTCGTTGATAGCGGTCACGGTCAGGCTTTCGCCTTCCTGTTTCGCTTCCCAGCGCAGGCGCGAGCGAGACTCCGTCGAAGGCGTGACGAATACGGGAACGAGCACTCGAAGCGCCGTCATAACCCCCGCCGGCAACCCGCTCGCCGAGGCGGGAATTTCATCCACGATCAGACGGAATGCGCGCTCGGTCGACGCCTCGGGCACATGCTCTAACACCAGCCTGACGACCTGTGACTCCCCCGGGGCGAGGGTGACGAGCGGCGGACTGACCATCAGGACCGATGACGGGGTGTAGACATCCGCCCCGCCGGGCTGCGTCCAGTCGACCGTGCGGATCTGGACGGTGACGGGCGTCGCATCCGTATTTCGGATGGTTAGGGTGGCCGTGCGTTCGGACCCGATCATCTGCACCCGGATCGGCCCGATTTCGAGCGATCCGGCTGCCGAGGGCGCGGGCGCGAACGCCAGCACGACCGCGGCGACCAGGGCGGAAAGGGCGGTGAACCTCGGCATGGCGACCCCTATCAGTACTGGACCGTGACGCGGATGATGTCGGTGTAGTTGCCGGCCGGCACCGCCTGGGAGGCAGGCACTTCGCCGTACACCCGGTAGGTCACGAGCTGTCCGGTATTGCTGAATCCCGGAAGCTGGAAGGCGGCACCCATGGTGTCGATCGGGTCCTGCCGGGCCGCGTCCTTGTAGAGCTGGTAGTTCAGGTGGCCGGGCCCGTCCATGTAACGCGCCTGGGGATTGCCTGAAGCACCGGCGTCGAAACTGACGGTCGCTCCCGAGCCAGGCGTGCAGCGCAGGGTTACCGGCGTGGAGGCAGTGGCGTTGGAGCTGGCGTTGTAGGTGCCGAAATTCAGATCCTCGGCGGTGATCTGGCAGTCGGCCACGACCTGGGCCCTGACCGCGAACTGAGCCGTTCGGGTCTGGGCGGCTGCACCGCCCGTCGCCAGCAGGGCGATCGCCGCGCCGAGGATGAGGATACGCATAACCAGCCTCCACCGCCTGTCCGGGTTGAAGACTAGGTGCGGCTGCGGGTGCGCGGCATCGGGGGAAACCCGGAAACCGGGCGGGCCTTCGCCTGTCGGCGACAGGCCTCAGGCCATGATGTCGAGCAGGCTGCCGTACATTTCGTCGGCGGTCTTCAGCACCGAGACGTTGGCCTTGAGGGCGACCTCGGCGGTCATTCGTTCAACTGTCTCGCCAGCCAGATTTTCCAAGGGATCGCGGGCGGTGCGCGCTGCGCTGGCCCCGAACCTGGCGGAGGCGTCGGCGATGCCGGCGGTGGCGATGGCGAAGGCCTGCATGGGATGACTCCGGCGGAGGACGACGGACTATTGCGGCGGTGGCGTTACGCGATCGCTGACAGGGATGGTGAACAGGAGTGGCTTGACCGGGCCGGGTCGCGGGGAGAGGCTGGACCCATGACCAGCCAGCCCGCGCCCGGTGAACGCTACCAGTCGTTTTCGGCCTTCTATCCCTACTACATCCACGAACACTCCAACCGGACGTGCCGGCGGATCCATATCGTAGGGACGGCGCTCGTGATCGTGGCGTTCGTGCTGGGGCTGACGGTCAGCGCGTGGTGGTTTCTCGCCATGCCTCTGGTCGGCTACGGGTTCGCATGGGTCGGGCATTTCTTCTTCGAGAAGAACCGGCCGGCGACATTCCGGTATCCGCTGTGGAGCCTGATGGGCGACTGGCGAATGTTCTTCGAGACCGTCAGCGGCAAGCGGGAATTCTAGTCGCTGACGCGGGTCAGACGGGTCTGGTTACGGAAGCGCCAGGCTGCGTCATCGGCGCCGAGCGGGCGGACGGTCTTCACGGACAACAGGCTGTCGCCGTCGCGCGTCTCGGTGACCCGGATTTCGGCCGGCTGGTTGTCGTCCTCGGCGACCGAATCCCACGTGATGGTCCAGTGCGCATCGTCGCGCCATTCGGAGACGCGCACCCGCTCAACCGTCAGTTCGACCGGCCGACCGGCGCGGTAGCTGGCTGAGGAAACCGAACCGGCGGCCTCGTCGTGCAGATTGACCGACGTGATCCAGACCGGCTTGCCGGGGCCATCGTCGAAGAGGGAGGTGCGGATCTGTGTGACGCCGTCGGGGACCTGAACGATGGTGGTGGCCACCGGAATCTCGAACAGTCTGTCGGTCTGGTAGTCGCGGTAGCCGAGGGCTCCGGCCCAGCGGCCTGCGAGGCCGCGGTGGAGAGCGCCGGGCGATGGACTCACGGTCGGCTGGGCGTCGGAGCCTTGATCCGCAGCACTGGCGACGATGGGCGTCAGCGCAAGGGCAAGACCGCAGGCGAGGGCGAGAATCGGGCGCATGGGCAAAGCTCCGGCGACCGCATCCCTGACGGTCGCAGCAGCTACGCTTCAGGCCGGCGGCCGGATGCGGGGGTTAGTTGGAGCCGGCGTTGGTCGAGGCCGAGGCCATCAGCGTGGCCTGGCTGGGCTGGCTGGCCCACGACGGCGGGCAGCCGTCGAAGCGGCCGGCGTTGACGATGGTCAGGCGGCGCTGGTTCAGCGGCATGACCGGCGACATCGAGCCGCGGCCGTGGCCGGTGTAGAGGTCGATCTTCTGACCCTTGATCGCGCCGCCGGTGTCGGAAGCGTACCAGTAGCCGTCGTGGATCGTGCCGTCGGCCATCCGCATGCCCACCGTCTCCCGGATGAAGAGGCGGGTGCGGCGCGGGATGTAGCGGGGGTCGGTGGCGACCGTGCGCATGGCTATGGGGCGACAACCCAGGCTGTCGTTGCCCGTCGCTCCGCCGCCGCCTGCATGATAGAGGTTGGCGCGAGCGCTCCAGTCGGCGTCCTCGGCCATGAGGGCCCGTTGTTCAGCACTCAGGCCACGTTCGCCGCTGTCGGAACCTTCGTTAGTCGAGGCGGTTGATACGGCGACCGGGTCGGCTGCGACCACGGACTCGTAGGATACCGGCTCTCCGCCATGGGCGGGGAAGGCCATCGCCCAGAAAAGGGCGAACGCAGCGGCTGTGCCGAGCATATGAACGACTCACGGAAACGCCGGCCCCGTACGCGTCCGACGCCGGGCTTTTCGATTCCAAATGTGGCGAAAACCAGACATTCATGCTGCGCTGCGACATCGCGTCCGGTTCTTCGGTGGATAAGTGGCGCTTGTGGTGGTTAAGCCGAATCTCGTTTGGCCAATTCGGACAAGTCTGTAAGCTGTATTCGTCAGCAACAAAAACTATGCTTGGGTGCGATGCTTACTGTCTATGGAGATATTCGTTCCGGCAACTGTTTGAAGGTCAAGTGGTTGCTCGACCGGCTGGGCCATGATTATCGATGGATCGAAACCGATGTCACGTCCGGCGCAACGCGCAGCCCGGAGTTCCTGGCGCTGAATCCTGCCGGACAGACGCCCACGGCGGTGCTGGAGGGCGGGCGGCCGCTGGCGCAGTCCAACGCCATTCTTCTGTATTTCGGCGAGGGGACCCCGTTTATCCCCGGCGATCGCTACGACCGCGCCCGGATGATGGAGTGGCTGTTCTGGGAACAGTACAGCCACGAGCCCTATATCGCCATGGTCCGGTTTCAGCGCGCGCTGGCCGGAAAGCGGGCCGACGAAATCGAACCCCGGCTGGTCGAGCGGGCCCGGATGGAGACGGGGCTGGCGCAGGGAGACTGGCTGGTCGGCGATGGTCCGACCCTGGCCGACCTGGCCCTGGTCGCCTACACCCGTGTCGCGCCGGAAGGGGACTTCGACCTGGCTGCCTATCCCTCTGTCGTCGCATGGATCGGGCGGGTGGAGGACGCGTTCGGGATACGCTAAGGCGGTCCGGTCATTCGCCGGAGCCCCCAGATGAAGCGTTTCGCACTCGCCGCCCTTGTCCTCGCCGCCGCCGGCGGCGTGGCGCTGCAGGCCGACGCCTGGGGCAATACCGGCCACCGGCTGATCGGCGTGGCCGCCGTGCGCGGTTTGCCGACTGAGATGCCCGCGTTCCTGCGTACGCCGGGGGCCTCGGCAGAGGTTGGCGAACTGGCGCGCGAGCCGGACCGCACCAAGGGGGGCGGCCAGCCGCACGACCGCGAGCGCGACACGGCCCACTTCGTCGACATGGACGACGCCGGGCGGATCATGAACGCCCAGGGCCTGTCCATCGACGCCCTGCCGCGGCTGAAGTCCGAATACGACGCAGCTCTGCTGGCGGCGGGGATCGAGGTCGATGACGCCGGCTATCTGCCCTACGCCATCATGGACGGCTATCAGCAGCTGGTCCGCGACTTCGCCACGTGGCGGGTGCTGATCGCCGCCGAGCGGCGCGAGCTCGATCCCGGCAAGCGCGCCTGGTACCGCGAGGACCGGCAGCGGCGCGAGGCCCTTATCCTGCGCGACATGGGCTATCTCGGCCACTACGTCGGCGACGGCTCGCAGCCCCACCATACGACGATCCACTACAACGGCTGGTCGCGGGATGTGCCGAACCCGGAGAACTTCACCACCTCGCGCCAGACCCACGGCGCGTTTGAGGGCGCCTTCACCGGTCGGGTTGCCCGGCTGGACGCCGTCGAGGCCGCCATGACGGCGCCGGCGCTGGACGGATTCGACCTGCGAGCGCGGGTGCCGGCCTATCTGAAGACGACGCTGGCCGAGGTGCGGCCGTTCTATGTGCTGGAGAAGGCCGGGGGCTTTGGCGAAGGCGATGCGAGCGGCGCGGCCTTCGTGACGGCGCGGTTGGCGGCCGGAGCGTCGGAACTGCGCGATCTTTATGTGCTGGCCTGGCGTGACTCGGCGGACGACTCGATCGGCTGGCCGGCGGTGAAGGTGGCCGAGGTCGAGGCCGGAACCGCCGATCCGTGGCTGGCCATGTACGGAGACGACTGATTGGCCGACTCCGCCGAGCCCATCCCGCCCGTCGTCATTCTCGACAAGTCGCAGATGGCCGAGAATATCGGCGCTGTGGCGCGGGTGATGGCCAATTTCGGCCTGTCGGAACTGCGGCTTGTCGCGCCGCGCGACGGCTGGCCGCAGGACCGGGCCTGGGCCACGGCCTCGGGCGCCGACTGGGTGCTGGAAGGCGTGAAGGTGTTCGACAGCGTCGCCGGGGCGGTGGCCGATCTGAACACAGTCTATGCCGCCACCGCCCGGCCGCGCGAGACGCGGATGGCGGTGCGCACGCCGCGCGAGACGGCGCGCGTTCTGTTCGACGACCGCGCCTCGGGGCTGAATATCGGCCTGTTGTTCGGCGGCGAGCGGTCGGGGCTGGAGACCAGCGACATCGCCCTGACCCAGGGCATCGTCACCATCCCGATCGACCCGCGCCACCATTCGCTGAACCTGGCGCAGGCGGTGGCGATCAACGCCTATGAGTGGCGCACCACGGTGCTGGACGCGCCCCCGCCTCGGTTCCGCGAAGGCGATCCGCCGGCGTCGGGCGCGCTGATGCTGGGGATGTATGAGCATCTGGAACGCGAACTGGATGACGGCGGCTTCTTCCATCCGCCCGAGAAGCGTCCTTCGATGGTTCAAAACCTGCGGGTGATGCTGGGGCGGTCGGCCTTCTCGGAGCAGGAGGTGGCGACGTTCCGGGGCGTGATCACCGCGCTGTCGAAGGGGCGGGGGCGGGTGCTGGCGAAGCTGGCGGCGAAGAAGGCTGCGGGCGAGAGCTAGAGTTCTCATCCGCTCATCCCGGCGAAAGCCGGAACCCAGTCCTGTCCAGCTTGACGCTGGCGTCTCAGGACCGGCGAGCGCGGATCATCGGTTCCGCTGCATCACCCAAAACACTGGGTCCCGGCTTTCGCCGGGATGAGCGGAAATGGGGGTCAGCCGGCCAGAAGATTGTTGACGAACGCCGGGACCATCTGTGTGGCCGGGCCGTAGACGCCCTGGTCGAACAGGCGGCTCCCCGGCGTCGGTTCCAGGTTTATCTCGACCGTGCGGGCGCCGGCGAAACGGGCCTGCTGGACGAAACCCGCAGCCGGATAGACAGCGCCCGAAGTGCCGATGGAGATGAACAGGTCGCATGCGGCAATCGCAGCATCGATCCGCTCCAGCATGAAGGGCATTTCCCCGAACCAGACGATGTGCGGACGCAGCAGTCCCAGCGGATGATGCGGCGAGGGCTGTTGCGGCTCCAGATCGTCTGGCCAGTCACATACCCGGCCCGTGCGGGTGCAGTGCGCCTTAAGCAGTTCGCCGTGCATGTGGATCAGCTCGAAGCCGGGGGCGGGGGGCGTCAGGGCATGGGCGCGGTCGTGCAGGTCGTCGACGTTCTGGGTGACCAGCAGGAAGTCGCCTTCCCAGCGAGCCGCGAGATCGGCGAGGGCGTGGTGGGCGGCGTTGGGACGTACCTCGGCCAGCTGGCGGCGGCGGCGGTTGTAGAAATCCTGCACAAGGGAGGGGTCGCGGGCGAAGGCCCCGGGCGTCGCGACATCCTCGATGCGATGGCCCAACCACAGGCCGTCGTCGGCGCGGAAGGTGGGCACGCCGGACTCGGCGGAGATGCCCGCGCCGGTGAGGATGACGAGATTTCTGTGCCGCATGCGGTTTCATAGCATCGCGCGTCTGTCCTAGAAGAGCGCAACGCAAGAGGAGCCTCCCCATGAAAACCCGCGCCGCCGTCGCCTTCGAGGCCAAACGTCCGCTGGAGATCGTCGAGGTCGATCTGGAGGGGCCGCGCGCGGGCGAGGTGCTGATCGAGATCAAGGCGACGGGCATCTGCCACACCGACGCCTATACGCTGGACGGGCTGGACAGCGAGGGCATCTTCCCGAGCATCCTCGGCCATGAGGGTGCGGGCGTGGTGGTCGAGGTCGGGCCGGGCGTGACCTCGGTCGCGGTCGGCGACCATGTGATCCCGCTGTACACGCCGGAATGCCGGCAATGTAAAAGCTGCCTCAGCCGCAAGACCAACCTGTGCACCGCCATTCGCGCGACCCAGGGCAAGGGGGTCATGCCCGACGGCACGTCGCGGTTCAGCTACAAGGGACAGGCGATCGCCCACTACATGGGCTGTTCGACCTTCTCGAACTACACGGTCCTGCCCGAGATCGCGGTGGCGAAAATCCGCAAGGACGCGCCGTTCGACAAGGCCTGCTACGTCGGCTGCGGCGTGACCACGGGTGTCGGGGCGGTGGTCAATACGGCCAAGGTCGAGCCGGGCGCCAACTGCGTGGTCTTCGGGCTGGGCGGGATCGGGCTGAACGTCATCCAGGGATTGAAGATGGTCGGGGCCGACATGATCGTCGGCGTGGACATCAACGACACCAAGGAAGAGTGGGGCCGCCGTTTCGGCATGACCCATTTCGTCAATCCGAAGAATGTGTCGGACGTGGTCGCTCATCTGGTTGAGATGACCGGGGGCGGGGCCGACTACACCTTCGACTGCACGGGCAACACGGTAGTCATGCGTCAGGCGCTGGAAGCCTGCCACCGCGGCTGGGGCGAGAGCATCGTCATCGGCGTGGCCGAGGCGGGCAAGGAGATCGCGACGCGGCCGTTCCAGCTGGTCACCGGCCGGGTGTGGCGCGGCTCGGCCTTCGGCGGCGCGCGAGGGCGGACGGATACGCCGCGGATCGTCGACTGGTACATGGATGGCAAGATCGAGATCGATCCGATGATCACCCACACCCTGCCGCTGGAGCGGATCAACGAGGCGTTTGACCTGATGCACGCGGGCGAGAGCATCCGCAGCGTCGTCGTATTCTGAGGAGGAAAGAATGTTCACCCACCTGACCGTCGGTGCGAATGACGTGGAAGCGTCGCGCAAATTCTATGACGCGGCGCTGGGCGCGCTTGGGATCGAGCCGGCCAGCGGCCCGGACCCCAAGGGGCGCTACTGGTGGCGGACCTCGCGGGGCGCCTTTGCGGTCGGAAAGCCGATTGACGGCGAGCCGGCCTGCCACGCCAACGGCGGCACCATCGGCTTCGCGGCGGCCGATGGCGCGGCGGTGGAGGCGTTCCACACGGCAGGGCTTGCGGCTGGCGGCACGGCCATCGAGGACCCGCCCGGCGTGCGCGACGGCGCCTTTGGCAAGCTGCATCTCGCCTATCTGCGCGACCCGTCGGGCAACAAGATCTGCGCCATGCACCGGCTGGGGTGATGGAAACGGTCAAGACCCACGCCGTCCACGGCGGGACGCTGCGCTATCTGAAGCACGACAGCGCAGTCATCGGCACGCCGATGACGCTGTCGGTGTTCGTTCCGTCGGGGGGCGGGCCGTTTCCGGTGCTGATCTGGCTGTCGGGCCTGACCTGCACGGAAGACAATTTCACCACCAAAGCGGCGGCCTATGCGGCTGCGGCCGAGCACGGGGTGATCATCGTCGCGCCGGACACTTCGCCGCGCGGCGAGGGTGTGGCGGACGATCCGTCATATGACCTGGGACAGGGCGCGGGGTTTTATGTCGATGCGACGCAGCCGCCGTGGGCGCCGCATTTCCGCATGGAGAGCTATGTGGTCGAGGAGCTGATCGGCCTGATCGACGCGGAGTTCCCGACGACGAAAGCGCGGTCGGTCAGTGGGCATTCCATGGGCGGGCACGGGGCGCTGACGCTGGCGTTGCGCCATCCGCACCTGTTCCGGTCGGTCTCAGCGTTTGCGCCGATCTCGTCGCCGACGCGGTGTCCGTGGGGGGAGAAGGCGTTCACCGCCTATCTCGGTCCGGATCGCGAGGCCTGGGAGGGCCATGACGCGGCTTTGCTGATCGAGAGCGGCGTCGGCGAGGGCTGCTACGACGACATCCTGATCGACCAAGGCGACGCAGATCCTTTCCTGACCGAACAGCTCAAGCCCGAACTGCTGGTTCAGGCGGGCAAGGCGGCGGGGCAGACGATCACCCTGCGGATGCAGCCGGGGTACGACCACTCGTACTTCTTCATGGCCAGTTTCATCGATGATCACATCGCCTTCCACGCGGCGCGGCTGAAGGCTTAGGGTGGGCCAAACCGAAGGGGTTCCGATGAAGCGTTTCGCCCTGGCTCTGGGCCTGATGGTCCTCACCGTCGCCGCGCCTGCACTGGCGCAGCAGCAGATGACCGATCCGGACTTCCGCCCGACGGTGGCGCGGCACGCCTTCGCCGCCGACGGCCCGATGGTCGTGATTGACGGGGCGCACAATAATTTCCACACCGTCGACGGCCGGTATTCGCCCTTCGTCGCCCTGCTGCGGGCCGACGGCTATCACGTGCGTGGCGGGACAGCGCCGTTCGACGCGGGCGGACTGGACGGCGTCGGCGTGATGGTGATCGCAAATGCGGGTCCGGCGGACGACGGCTCGCCCTTCACCGCAAGCGAGATCGAGGCTGTCGAGGCTTGGGTGCGAGGCGGCGGGCGGCTGCTGCTGATCGCCGACCATGCGCCTTTCGGCACGGCGGCTGAGGCGCTGGCGGCGCGATTCGGGGTGAAGATGGGCAAGGGCTACGCCTTCGCCATGAGTGACGGCGACGCCGACCTGACGACCAATCTGACCTATCCGGCGGAGGCGTTCGGGGATCATCCGATCATCTCGGGTCGAAACGCTGACGAGCGGGTGGCGAGCGTGACCGCCTTCACCGGTCAGTCGCTGGAAGGGCCGGCGGGGTCGGCGACGCTGCTGCCCATGACCGTGGGCGCACGCGAGGCTCGGGACCTCCCCACGCTTCAGGCGCTGGCGGGCCGGCTGGACGGAGGCGCGGCGGGAGAGGCGGCCCTGACGGAGCTGTCGACGCCCGCCTTGCCGGCGCAGGGGCTGGCGTTCCAACACGGGCAGGGCCGGGTGGTGGTGTTAGGGGAGGCGGGAATGCTGTCGGCGCAAGTCGTCCGCTATACCGACGGGCAGCCCGACCGGCGGTTCGGCATGAACATGGCGCCGGGCAATGCGCAGTTCGGGCTCAACATAATGCACTGGCTGAGCGGCCTGCTGCCCTGAGAATGTGCTAGCAGGGCGTATGACCGACAACGCCGCCCCAGACTACGCCCCGATGTTCGCCGCGCTTTGCGTCGAGGTGGGCTTCTGCCTGCATCCCAAGGGCGAGGCCCGGGTCCAGGCGGCGCTGGCGAATGGGCTGGATGCGGGGGTGCGGGCCGTGTTCGACGCGGAGGGCGTGGATTTCGCCTCGTCGACCGGGGATCTGAGACGCGCGGTCCGCGACTGCCTGAAGGCGCATCTGCCGCAAGCTGGGTCGGCGCAGGTCTAGTCGTCAGCCTTGGCGGGCGCGGTTGTTGTGGTCGTGGTGGTGGTTGTCGTCGTCGAGCTGGAGACGGTGTAGCTGACCGTGCAGGACGGCGCGGCGACCAGCTCGCCGGTGCTGGTATGGCAACTCGAGCGCGCCTCGGCCTGATCTGCGAACCGGTCCAGAGACGCCCCGGTGGCCGCACAGCCCGACAGGACCGACAGGTTGAGGACGGCGGCGATAGCGCGTGTGGCTGAGGTCATGGTTCCTCCCAAGGCTGGTCGAAGGATCGACTTCAACCGGCGGCACCGCAAGCGCGGCTGAACAAAAAGCCGGCGCAACCGCTTGGGTCAGGGTTGCGACACCCTAAATGCATGCTCTCCCCCAACGCTGTCGAAGGATTCTCCCCATGGCATTCACGCTCCCCCCGCTTCCCTATGCCTATGACGCGCTTGAGCCCGCCATCGACAAGGAGACGATGACCTTCCATCACGACAAGCATCACCAGGCCTATGTCGACAAGCTGAACGAGGCGGTTGCCGCCGACGCGAGCCTGCAGGGCAAGACGCTGGAAGAGTTGTTCACCTCGATCTCCAAGGCGCCCAAGGCCGTCCGCAACAACGGCGGCGGGCACTGGAACCACAGCCTGTTCTGGGAGCTGCTGGCTCCGGTCGGCGAGACCGGCGAACCCTCGGCCGACCTAGCCGCCGCCATCGACCGCGATCTGGGTGGGATGGACAAGTTCAAGGAAGCGTTCAACGCCGCCGGCGCTGGCCAGTTCGGCTCGGGCTGGGCATGGCTGATCGTTCAGGACGGCAAGCTGAAGGTCACTTCGACGCCAAACCAGGACAATCCGCTGATGGACGTGGCGGACGAGAAGGGCGCCGTCGTGCTGGCCGCCGATGTCTGGGAACACGCCTATTATCTGAAATACCAGAACCGTCGGCCCGACTATCTCAAGGCCTTCTGGACGGTGGTGAACTGGAACAAGGCCAACGAACTGTTCGCCGCGGCCAAGTGATCGTTTGAATCCGCCGCGCTGCTCTGGCGCGGCGGATGCGGCCGCCTATCTCAAGCGCTGCTTTATCCCTCCCCGGAGAGCCGACCGATGAACGTCCACGCCCGCCTCGCCGCCGCCGCCCTGATCCTGGCGTCGATCGTGGCCTGTTCGCCCGAGGCGGAAAAGGCCGCCGCGCCGACGGCCGCGCCCGCGACGGCGCCGAGTCCCGACATCCACGCCTTCCGGATCGGGGCGCTGGAGGCGGTGGCGCTGAAGGACGGGGAGATCGTGATGCCGAACGCCGCCAACGAGAGCCCGTGGTCGGACACGGCGGCGGCGCGGACAGTCCTGACTGGAGCGGGCCAGCCGGGGGACGCCATCCATCTGTCGGTTCAGCCCCTGTTGGTGCGGGACGGCGAGCGGGTGGTTCTGATCGATACCGGCGCGGGCGGACGGATGGGCACACAGGACAAGCTTGTGGGTTCGCTGCGTGCAGCGGGAGTCGACCCGACGACGGTGACAGACGTCCTGATCTCGCACGCGCATGGCGACCATGTCGGCGGGCTGGTCGGGGCGGATGGATCCTTGACCTTCCCCAACGCGGCCGTGCGCATCAGCGAGCCGGAGTGGGAGTATATGAAGGCCGGCGCAGCCAAGGCGGGCGAGGCGGCGCTGCTGACCGCGGTGACGCCAAAGGTCCAGCCGTTCGCGCCCGGCGCGCAAGTTACGCCCTCGATCCGGGCCGTGGCGCTGGCCGGCCATACGCCGGGTCATTCGGGGTATGAGGTCGTCTCGGGCGCGGAGCGGCTGCTGTATATCGGCGACGCCATGCACAGCTCGGTCATTTCGGTGCAGCGGCCGGACTGGGTCAATGGCTGGGATACGGACAGCGCGGCGGGCGTGGCCACGCGGCAGGGGTTGCTGGAGCGCGGGTCTGCCGGATCGCTGCGCATCTACGGCGTCCACTTCCCCTTCCCGGGGCTCGGCCGGTTCCAGCGCAGGGACGACGGCTTCGTCTGGGTTCCGGAAACGACCGCCCAGCCTTGACTCAGCGGGGCGTGGCCGTCATAAGCCCGCCCTCACGCATCCGGCCCGCCGGACGCGCGAACCACTACGGACGATGCGTGGACCGCCGTTGAGATCGTCTCTCCAGTTGGGGAGGGACCGGGCCGCATCACGAAGAAGAGTGACATATGTCCAAGCGCCATAGCGCCAAGTACAAACTCGACCGGGTCATGGGTGAAAACCTGTGGGGTCGCGCCAAGTCCCCCGTCAACAAACGCTCGTACGGCNATGTCCAAGCGCCATAGCGCCAAGTACAAACTCGACCGGGTCATGGGTGAAAACCTGTGGGGTCGCGCCAAGTCCCCCGTCAACAAACGCTCGTACGGCCCCGGCCAGCACGGCCAGCGCCGCAAGTCAAAGGTCTCTGACTTCGGCCTGCAGCTGAAGGCCAAGCAGAAGCTGAAGGGCTACTACGGCAACATCACCGACCGTGAAGCGGCCATCGCTACGGTCGGCGACGTGCTGGCCGAAGAGCTGAANCGTACGGCCCCGGCCAGCACGGCCAGCGCCGCAAGTCAAAGGTCTCTGACTTCGGCCTGCAGCTGAAGGCCAAGCAGAAGCTGAAGGGCTACTACGGCAACATCACCGAGAAGCAGTTCGCCGCGACGTACGAAGAAGCTTCGCGCCGCAAAGGCAACAGCTCGGAAAACCTGATCGGCCTGCTGGAGTCCCGTCTGGACGCCCTGGTCTATCGCGCCAAATTCGTTCCGACCGTCTGGTCGGCCCGTCAGTTCGTCAGCCACGGCCACGTGACCGTCAACGGCAAGAAGGTCGACATCGCGTCGTACCGTCTGAAGGTCGGCGACGTCGTCGAGGTCAAGGAAAAGTCCCGCAACATGGCGCTGGTGCTCNGAAGTGCGGGCGTCGGTGTTCTGGGTTCCGCGGATCAGTGTCAGGGACTGGAGGGCGGCGGCCACGTGACCGTCAACGGCAAGAAGGTCGACATCGCGTCGTACCGTCTGAAGGTCGGCGACGTCGTCGAGGTCAAGGAAAAGTCCCGCAACATGGCGCTGGTGCTCGAAGCCCAGCAGTCGTCGGAACGCGACATCCCGGACTACATCGAGCTGGGCGACCGCGGCTTCTCGGTCCGCTTCGTCCGCGTGCCGGAACTGGCCGACGTGCCGTTCCCGGTGAAGATGGAGCCGAACCTGGTCGTGGAATACTACTCCTCGTAAGGACGGTTTTCCGGCGGATCACGTCGTCCAGCTTGGCCCAGACGACGGCCAGGTCGCTGATNGGCGACCGCGGCTTCTCGGTCCGCTTCGTCCGCGTGCCGGAACTGGCCGACGTGCCGTTCCCGGTGAAGATGGAGCCGAACCTGGTCGTGGAATACTACTCGTCCTAAGTGCGGCTATCGCGCGGTCGCGCTACTTGAGCCGCGCAAGTCCTGGAAGGGCCCCGGAGAGATCCGGGGCCTTTTCTGTTTCCAGCCGGTTCCCTTCGCGGGCGAACGCGCGCATTTTGTCGGCTGAGGGTTCGGCGAGGAGGCCGGGGATGAGACTGATCGCGACAGCCGCCGCCGCTCTTGCGCTTGCTCCCTTGCTGTCGGGTTGCGTTGTCGTGCGTCAGTTCACGGACCAGCCTGCTCCCGAGGCGGCCTCGTTGCCGGGGCATGTCGAGCCGGTCCACGCCGCGGTCATCGCGCAGAATCAGGCCGCCTTCTGGGTCAGCTCAAACGGCTGCACGGCCAAGGCCGACATCCAGCCCGTGGTGCGCCAGTCCAGCGACGGGCCGATCATCACCCTGCGCCGGATCAAGGAAGACCGCTGCCGTCAGGTCCAGCCGGAAGGCGTGGAGATGCGCTGGTCGTTTGAGGAGCTGGGTCTCGCGGACGGGTCGCGCCTGTCGGTGGAGAACCCATACCAGCTGCCGCCGGGCTAACGCCGCTCGAAGGCCGGCAGCATGGTGGCAGGGATGCGGTGCGGCCGCATGGTCACGGCGTCCACCAGCACCCATTCCGAGACGCCCTGGGCACACAGCCGGCCCTCGCCGTCCTCGATGCGGACGTAGCGGTTGAAGCGCGGTCCCTGCGGATCGCCAACCCAGGTGCGGGCCGCGACGCCTTGAGCCTGCGGAGGCAGGGGGCGGAAATAGTCGATCTCGTGCCGGACCGCGACCCATGACCAGCGGGCCCGGGTCTCACCGTCAAAGCGGGCGTTCCAGTGGGCGGTACCCGCGTCCTGCAGCCAGCCGACATAGACCACATTGTTCACATGGCCGTTGTCGTCGATGTGTTCGGGCAGGACCGTCAACGGGACGACGAATATCTCGCGGTCGTCGCGGGGTTCGAGAACCGCGCGGGCCATCAGGCGTCGGCGTCTTCGCCCAAGGCTACGCCCTTGTCGGCCATCAGGGCCTGGAGCTCGCCGGCGTTGAACATTTCACGCACGATGTCCGAACCGCCCACGAACTCGCCCTTCACATAGAGCTGGGGGATGGTCGGCCAGTCACTGAAGGTCTTGATCCCGTCGCGCAGGGCCTCGTCCTGAAGCACGTCCACGCCGACGAAATTCGCGCCGATATGGTCGAGGATCTGCACCGCCAGCGATGAGAAGCCGCAACGTGGGGCGTCCGGCGTGCCCTTCATGAACAGGACGACGTCGTGCTGTTTCACCGTCTCGCCGATGAAGGCGTGGACGGGATCGGCGCCGGCGGCGGAAGTCACGGCTTGGTCGGTCACGGGGATACTGGCCTCTCGGTGAAGGCCGTCACGTATGGACCGCGGGGCAGGGGGTCAAGGGGCGTGTGGCGTCAGGCCGCCTTGGCTCCCGCGACCCGGGCCATCTCGATCTGGGCGGCCAGACCCGGCGGCATGTCGCGGTCAGGGACCTGCGACAGGCTATTCAGCCGCTCGATGTCGCTGGCTTCGATCAGGACGCTGGAGACCGACGGATCGGTCAGGGCGTAGGCGAGGCAGATGGCTTCCGCAGTCCAGTTGTTGGTGCGGTGCAGGAAGGCGAAGGTGCCGGCGTGGGCCAGCGGCCCTTCCTTGACCTTGGGACCGCCGCCGAAGCCGAAGAAGCTCTTCTTCTTCTCGACGTGGGCCGTGGCGGCCTTCCTGGCGGTGTTCAGGCTGTCGGGGAAATAGCCGTAGACGAAAATGGCCATGTCCTGCTCGCGGGCGGCGCGCAGGCGCGACCTGACCTGCCAGCTGGCGTTGACGTGGAACGGCGTGGCCAGCACGTCGAAGGCGCCGGTCGAGACATATGTGTCCATGACGTCGCCCTCGCCGGAGACGCCCAGAAGGCGGACTCGCTCGGTGGCGCGCAAGGCCTTCAGCGCATTCAGCGTGGACTGGGGCAATTCGTTGTCGACAGGCTCGTCCAGCAAAGCCATGTCGAACCAGCCGAGGCTGGACGCGTGCAGGGCCTTGTCGATAGCTGAGGTGATGCCTTCGGCCGAGAAGTCGCGGTCTGAGCCCCGGCGGCCGTCGCCGGCGCCGAGCGTCAGCGAGACCTGCACCAACTTGCGGTCGACATGTTTGAGGGCCTGACCCAGGACTTCGGCCAGAACCGGGTCGGCGGTCTCGAGACGGTAGCTGTTGATGCCGGCTTCCAGCGCCGAATAGACGAGTTCGCGTCCGGCCTCGGGGCCGCCTGCAATGTCGCGCGCGCCGAGGCTGAGGGTGAGGGCCGAAACGGCCTGTCCGGCGACGCCGAAGGGACGGTAGCGCATGGTCTCAGTCTCCCGCCGGTGTGGCTGTTTCCAGCGCCAGCGCGTGAAGTTCGCCGCCCATCTTTCCCTTCAGCGCGGCGTAGACCAGCTGATGCTGGCGCACGCGGGGAAGACCGGCGAAGGCCGTGGAGACGATGCGCGCGCGATAGTGGTCGCCGTCGCCGGCCAGATCGTCGATGACGATCTCGGCATCGGGAAAGGCTTCGGTCAGGTGGCTGCGAAGCGTTTCGACAGGCATGGGCATGGAAGGCGCGGTCCCCGGATTGTGCCAGGATGATGCACCGTAAACCTTAATGGCTGGCTACGCCGCAGCCCGTTCCAGCAGGACGATCGGCGCGCCCTTGTAGGTGGTCTCGATGTAGGGAATGTAGCCGGCCCGTTTGGCCAGTGCGTGCGACGGGGCGTTGTCCGGAGAGATCATGCAGACGGTGCGCGGAGCGTTCAGGGCGTCGTCGCACCATGCGAGGGCGGCGGACAGGGCCTCAAAGGCCATGCCCTTGCCCTGAAAACGGGGGGCGACGCCCCAGCCGAGCTCCGGCGCGTCGAAGGCGGGGGTCATGATGCGGCGATAGTCCAGCACGCCGACGCTGCCGACATAGACGCCCGTCGCTGTGTCGCGGATAGCCCAGTTGCCATAGCCCAGCGCTTCCCAATGGCCGATGTCGCGCAGCAGACGGAACCAGACATCCTCGGAACTCAGCGCGGTGGGGAAAATAGCCGTGGCGAACGCTGGATCACCCCACAGGGCGACGAGGTCGTCGAGGTCGGACAGGGCGACGGGGGCGAGGGTCAGGCGTTCGGTGACGAGGATGGTCATGCGAACAAGGCTCCTGCGCGTTCGATGCGGGTGCGGCCGGCGGCGTCGGTGACGGCGTAGGTGAAGCCCGGCTGGAGGGCGAAGGCGCCGGAGCGTCCCGACTTGTCGAGCGCCAGCAGGGCGACTTGCGAGGCGACGACCTTCGTTCCGCGCAGGCGGGCGAGGCGTTCGATTACGGAGCGGCAGGCGGCGGTCGGATCAAGGCCGTGCCGCATCGCCTCCACCACCGAATGGGAGCCCGCAACACGCACCACGTCCTCCCCGACGCCGGTGGCGGTCGCACCGCCGACCTCGTCATCGACATAGAGGCCGGCGCCGATGATCGGGCTGTCGCCGACCCGGCCGGCCATCTTGAAGGCCATGCCGGAGGTGGTGCAGGCGCCGGCCATCCGCTGGTCCGCGCCGATAGCCAGCAGGCCGATGGTGTCGTGGTTGCCGGGGCCTCCCGGCGTGCCCCGCCAGTCGGCGTTCTCGCTGTTGGGGCGCGGGGCGTAGTCGGCGGTCTTCAGCCATTCCCGCCAGGCGGTTTCGGCGCGGGGTGTGAGCAGGTTCTGCGTTTCGAATCCCTGATCGAGGGCGAACGCGCTGGCGCCGGGGCCGACCAGCATGGTGTGGGGCGTTCTCTCCATGACGCGGCGCGCCACGGAGACCGCGTGGACAACGTCCTCCAGTGCGCAGACGGCCCCGATGTCGCCGGCCCAGGTCATGACGCAGGCGTCCAGCGTCACCCGGCCGTCGCGGTCGGGCAGGCCGCCAAGCCCGACGGAGGTGTTGCTCTCGTCCGCCTCGGCCACCCGGCCCCCGGCCTCGACCATGTCCAGCGCGGAGCCGCCCTCCTGACGCGCGGCCCAGCCCGCGGCGTTGGCCGCGGCGCCGAAATTCCAGGTGGAGACCATGATGTCGGGCGCCCGGTCCTGCGCGCCCGCAGAGCCGGCGATGGCGACGAGAGGCGCGGCGCCCAGAACGGCCCTGCGGGAGGGGGCGCTCACAGCGGACCCGCTTGCCTGACGCAGGTGATGCCTTGTCGACCGGCAATGTTCAGCACGGGCATGTTCCTCTTCGGGCGGCGCTTTCTGCAGAGCTTAGCGAACCCCCTAGGTCTTGAGAAATTTTCACGCTAGCCTCCGGTCCACGGGCTGACGCGCTTTATCTGGAGGGACGCGGCGTGCCTCAGGACCGACTAGGGCTGTTCGACACCCCGCCGGATCGGCGGCAGATCCGGCTCAGTATCGCGATCGTCTGCCTGTTGGGCGCGACCCTTCCATTTATCTGGGCGGTGCGCGGCACGCCGGCACCAGCGGTCAATGCCTTCGCCCCGACGGTCGATGCGATCATGTTTCTCGGGGAAGCGATAACCGCGACCCTGCTGTACGCCCAGGCGGCCGTATTCCGATCGCGCGCCCTTGTCGCTCTGGCCACGGGGTACGTCGTCACGGCGCTGCTGGTCATGGCGCACGCGCTGACCTTCCCGGGCGCCTTCGCCCCGGATGGACTGCTGGGGGCCGGAATAAGCACGGCGGCCTGGCTCGCCTACGGGAGGCGTTGGGTGTTTCCCGTCGTGATCCTTCTCTACGTCTGGCTGAAGTGGAAGGAATCCGCCGCCCTGCCGGGGACCGAACGGCCCGCGGTCCGGGTCACCGAGTGGGTCGCCGCCGGCCTGGCGGCGGGGGCGGCGATCATCCTGTTGACGACCGCTGGCAAGGATCTGCTTCCGGCCTATTTCACCAGCCGGTCGGACGTCATCTACTCCAGCGCCGTCTGGTATCAGGTCGCCCTCTTTACGGGGTTTGCAGCGGCCGGAATCGTCCTGTTCCGGTCCCGCAGTTCGGTGCTCGACATGTGGCTGCTGGTCGCCGTGTCGGGCTGGGTGATCGAGACGCTGATGGTCATGATGCTGACCGCCCGGTTCACGGTGGGCTGGTACTGTTTCTTCGTCGTGTCGGTGTTTTCGCACCTGATCGTGATGCTTGCCCTCATCGCCGAGTCCAACAGGCTTTATGCCCGTCTGGCGCTGGCGACGATCGCGCGGAACCGGGAAAGAAACGCCCGGCTGATGTCGTTGGATGCGGTGGCGGCGGCCATCTCGCATGAGGTTGGACAACCCCTGACGGCCATCCGGCTTCAGGCGGGGATTGGCCGAAGCCGGCTCGCCGCCACGCCCGCGGACGTTCCGGGCGCCATTCAGGCGCTGGACGCTATCCTTGAGGCCGAGCACCGCACCTCTGCGGTCATCAAGAGCATTCGCGCCATGTTCGGCAAACGACGGGGCGGCCGGACCCAGTTCGACCTCAACGTGCTGGTGCGGGAAACGGTGGTGGTGATGGACCGGGATTTGGCCGCCC
Source organism: Brevundimonas sp. Root1423 (assembly GCF_001426805.1). Classification (NCBI taxonomy): domain Bacteria; kingdom Pseudomonadati; phylum Pseudomonadota; class Alphaproteobacteria; order Caulobacterales; family Caulobacteraceae; genus Brevundimonas; species Brevundimonas sp. Root1423. The sequence continues at coordinate 216,513 of NZ_LMFL01000023.1, read as the reverse complement.
ACGATGTCGCACTGGACCTCAAGCTGGACGACACGCTGCCGCCGGTTCTGGCGGACCCGGTCCAGATCCAGCGGGTGCTGGTCAACCTGCTGACGAACGGCATCGAATCGCTGGACGCCGTTACGAGCCGGCCTCGCCGGATAAGCATCCGGTCGACGGCGGCGGAGGGTGAAGCGGTCCTGCTCGAGGTCAGCGACAACGGCGCGGGCATCGCGCCCGATGCGCTTGACCAGATCTTCGAGGTCTATTTCACCACCAAGCCGACTGGTATCGGCCTCGGCCTGTCCCTTTGCCGCATCATCATTGAGGCTTGCGGCGGACGTCTGTGGGCCTCACGCGGGGTGAGGCACGGGGCGACCTTCCACCTGCAACTGCCGCGCAGCGACGTGTTTGCGCAATAGGCGCTGTGGAGCTGCGAGCCGTCAGATCAGGCCCAGTTGCTTGAAGCTGGCCACGCCGGCTCGGCCGACGATCAGGTGGTCGTGGACGTCGATGCCGAGCGCCCGCGCCGCTTCGACGACCTGACGCGTCATGTCGATGTCGGGCCGCGAGGGCGTCGGATCGCCCGATGGGTGATTGTGGACGATGATCATCGACTTGGCCGACAGCTCCAGCGCCCGCCGCACGACCTCGCGCGGATAGACGGGGGCGTGGTCGACGGTGCCGCGGTTCTGGATTTCGTCGAGGATCAGCTGGTTGCGGTTATCGAGGTACAGGACGCGGAACTGCTCGCGCGGTTCGTGCTGCAAGCTCATGCGGACATAGGCGACGAGGGCCGTCCAGGAGGAGATGACGGGGCGGGCGGCGGCCTCCTCGCGGGTCACGCGGCGGGCCACCTTGTGCAGGGCGGCGAGGTCGAGGGCGGTTTCGGCCCCGATGCCTTTCTTCCGGCCCTTGGCGTCCTCCGCGCGAACGGTCATCAGGTCCTCGACCGAGGCGGCCAGAACCGCCGCCAGCGAGCCAAACCGGGCCAGGAGAGCCTTGGCAATGGGTTTGACGTCGCCCTGCGGCTGGCTACGGAAAAGGAACAGCTCCAGCAGTTCATAGTCGGGCAGGTGGTGGATGCCGGCGCCGCGCGCGCGTTCGCGCAGCCGCTCGCGGTGACCGGCATGGTGAGGCGGTTTGGGCTTGTCAGGCGGTTGGTCGACCATTCGCCTCCCTCGGGAGACTACAGCCTATCCTAGAATTTCGGGCGGAACAGCCCGGCGGGGCTGGCGCTGAAAATCTCCAGCCCGTCATCGGTCACGCCGATAGTGTGTTCGCATTGCGAGGACAGGGACTTGTCGCGGGTCACGGCGGTCCAGCCGTCGGACAGAACCTTCACGTGCGGCTTGCCGAGGTTCACCATCGGCTCGACGGTGAAGAACATGCCGGGCTTGAGCGTCGCGCCCTCGCCGCGCCGGCCATAGTGCAGGACGTTGGGGCTGTCGTGGAAAAGACGGCCGATCCCGTGGCCGCAGAAGTCGCGCACCACCGACATCCGGTTGGCCTCGACCACCTGCTGGATGGCGTAGCCGATGTCGCCGAAGGTATTGCCAGGCTTGACCATGGCGAGGCCGGCGTCGAGCGAGTCATAGGTAACGTCGATCAGCTTCTTCGCCCGGGCGTTGATGGCGCCGACCGCATACATGCGGCTGGAATCGCCGTGCCAGCCGTCGACGATGACGGTGTGGTCGATGTTGACGATGTCGCCGTCCTTGAGAACCTTGTCGCCGGGAATGCCGTGGCAGACGACGTGGTTGATCGAGGTGCAAATGGTCTTCTCATAGCCCTTGTAGCCGAGGCAGGCGGGCAGGGCGCCGTTGTCGAGGGTGAACTCGCGGATGCGGTCGTCGAGCTCGCCGGTCGTCACGCCGGGGACCACGAACGGCGTGATCATGTCGAGCGCCTCGGCCACCAGACGACCGGCCGCGCGCATGCCCTCGAAGGCCTCGGCGTCGTGGACGCGGATCTCGTGGGTGCGGACGAAGGCGTCGTCGTCCAGTTCGGGGGTCTCGTACATTCGGTCGGCTTTCGGGGGCGGGCTCGAGTCTCAGGTGGGAGACTATAGCACAAACCTCAAGGCCGGGTTGAGGCGGGCCGCCGTCCCGAGAATGCGTCCGCCACCGCAGCATACGCCGGATTGGCCCGGCCTTTCGCGTCGAGCAGCAGCGGGCTGTCGTCGGTCCAGCCCTTGCCATCCGGACGCAGGAGCCAGCTATCCGTGTCGCGCAGGCCCCAGGTGGTGAAGGCATAGCGCTGGCGTTCCGGCAGGGCCATGAAGGCTTCGGCCAGTTCGCCGACGCGGGCGACCTGCTGGGCGCGCTTCGCCGCGAGGGAGCGGGTATCGAGGCGGTTGTCGGAGCGCATGGAGAAGTCCAGCTCGGACACATGGATCGGCAGGCCGAGCGAACCGGCGTCCTTGATGAAGGTCGTGATCTGGCCGGCCGGGATCTCGATGTCGAGGTGCGACTGGGTGCCGATGCCGCCTACGGGAGCGCCGAGAGTCAGCAGGCGCTCGACCAGCCGGAGAAAGGTCGCGCCCTTCCGGGGGATATTCTCGAGATTGTATTCGTTGAGGAACAGCACTGCGTCCGGATCCGCGGCGCTGGCCTGTTCGAAGGCGCGGACGATGTAGCCTTCCTGACCGAGGGCCCGACTGAAATGGCAGTCTCGCAAGCCGTCGCCGTCCTCGGCCACCGGCTCGTTGACCACGTCCCAGCCGGCCATCCTGCCGCGATAGCGCCCCGCGACGGTCGAGACGTAGCGGTCGTATTCGGCGGCGAATCGGGCGGGGCGCAGGGCGTCGGTGAAGGCCTGCTGGCCTTGGGAATACCAGACGAGGGTGTGGCCGTGGACGCGCATGCCCTGTTCGCGGCCCCAGTCCACGATCCGGTCGGAGGCTGAGAAGTCACATGTGAAGTCCGGCTGCAGGATGCGCTCGGGCTTCAGTTCCCATTCGGGCGTCAGTTGGCTGACATGCTTGCGCATCTGGCCGACCCAGACGGGGTCGGACAGCTGGCCGGTCATGCCGGTGGCGCCGAGGGGGAAGTCCGCGAGGCCTTTGAGCGGGGCGGCCTCAGGGCCGGGCGCGGGCTGGGCCGAGGCGAAGCGGTTGCAGGCCGCGAGGGCGAGAGGCGCAGCGAGGAGGGAGCGGCGGTCGATCATATCCCTGCCTCTGAGGCGCGGGTCAGCCCGCGCGGCGGCGCAGGCCCAGTTCGTCGAAGGCGGCGGTTTCGCGCTTGCCGGCGGCGATGATGCTGTTCAGCCGGGTGGTTTCGGCGACGTGCTCGAACTTTTTGAGTTCCTCGAAGGCGCCGGTGAGGGCGTCGCGGGCGCCTTCCTCCTCGGCGTTGATGACGACGACGTCGGCTTCGGCCGCGCCCTTGCGCATTTTCCAGCCGCTCAGATAGGCCTGAAGGAGCATGGCGGCATCGGCGTCGGAGCGGGCGCGTTCCTGTTCGATCTCCGCCTCGGCCTCAAGCACGGCGATGCGCATTTCGGCGGACGCCCGGCGAGCCGTGATCTCGGCGAGGCGCTTCTGAAGGGTCTCGACCTCGTAGTTCGAGATCCGGATCAGCGATTGGGCCCAGGCGGTCATCTGCGTACTCCGGTCACTGGATCATTCCCTGATTGAGGATAGCTTCCAGCTGGGTAAAGGAATCGGAAAGAGGCGTGTGATCGTCCTTGTCCTGGCCGAGGAAATTCTCGAGCGCGGGATTCAGGGCGATGGCGCGGTCGACAATCGGGTCGGCCCCGGTGCGATAGGCGCCGATGCGGATCAGCTCTTCCATGTTGGCGTAGGCGCTGAGGCACTGGCGGGCGCGCTTGTTCAGCTCGCGCTCGGGCGGGGTCTGGCAGGCGGGCAGGGTGCGGCTGACGGATTTCAGCACGTCGATGGCGGGGAAGCGGCCGCGCTCGGCGATCTTTCGGTCCATGACGATGTGGCCGTCGAGGATGCCTCGCACGGCGTCGGCGATGGGCTCGTCGTGGTCGCCGCCGTCCACCAGCACGGTGAACAGTGCTGTGATCGGCCCGGCGGTGGTGCCGTCCGGCCGGACAGGACCGGGGCCGGCGCGCTCCAGAAGCTTGGGCAGTTCGGTGAAGACGGTCGGGGTGTAGCCCTTGGTTGTCGGGGGCTCGCCGGCCGCCAGGCCGATCTCGCGCTGGGCCATGGCGAAGCGGGTGACCGAGTCCATCAGGCACAGGACCTCCAGATCCTGATCGCGCAGGTATTCGGAGATGGCCATGGTCATATAGGCGGCCTGCCGGCGCTTCAGAGCGGGTTCGTCGGAGGTGGCGACCACGACGATGGCGCGGCGCAGGCCTTCCTCGCCGAGGGTTTCCTCAATGAATTCGCGGACCTCACGGCCCCGTTCGCCGATCAGGCCGACGACAACCACGTCACAGGTGGCCTGACGCGCCAGCATGGACAGCAGCACCGATTTGCCAACGCCCGAGCCGGCGAAGATGCCGAGACGCTGGCCGCGGCAGGTGGTGGTGAAGACGTCCATCGAGCGGACGCCCAGGTCGAGGCGTTCTCCGACCCGGCCGCGGGAGTGAGCCGGAGGCGGGGGCGCGCGCAGGGGATAGGCGGCGGGGCCGACGGGCAGGGGGCCCTTACCGTCGATGGGCTGGCCGAAGGCGTCGATGATCCGGCCCAGCCAAGCCGTCGTGGGGCGCACGCTGGCGGCGGCGGAGACGATGCGGATGTCGGCGCCGGGGGCCACGCCCTCGACCGGGCCGAAGGGCATCAGCAGGGCCTTGGCGTCGCGGAAGCCGACGACCTCGGCCGGCAGGGGATGGAGGTGACGCCGCTCGATCTCGGCCCGGGCGCCAACGGCAAGGCGCGACAGGCCGCCCCGCGATTCAATCAGCAGCCCGTTCACGCCCGCGACCTTGCCGGTCACGACAAGCGGATCGACGGCTTCGACGGCGGCGGCGAGATTACGCAAGAACGGCCCCTGGAACAGTGATTCAGGGATGCGCTGTCGTGGTTAACGGGGAATGAAGGGCAGTCGTACGATGCGCCATTTCCGGGCGTGCGGCAGAGGTTTCCGCGCCAAACCTCTTTGCATGGCGGCGGGAAGGGTTATTTCTTGTTCCGACCCTTCCGGAGATCCGCCATGTCCGACGCCCCCTATGACCCTTCCCGCCACCTGAAGTCGGGGCGGGGCAAGGTCTACGCCTCGATCCTCGACACCATCGGCGACACTCCGATCGTAGGTCTGCCGCGCCTGTCGGCGGAGTATTCGCCCAAGGCCACGGTTCTGGCCAAGCTTGAATTCTTCAACCCGATCGCCTCGGTCAAGGACCGGATCGGCGTGGCCATGATCGATGCGCTGGAACAGGCCGGGAAGATCGGGCCCGAGACGGTGCTGATCGAACCCACCAGCGGCAATACCGGCATCGCCCTGGCCTTCGTGGCGGCGGCCAAGGGGATCAAGCTGATCCTCGTTATGCCCGAGAGCATGTCGATCGAGCGGCGCAAGATGCTGGCCCTGCTCGGCGCTGAACTGGTGCTGACCCCCGCCGAGAAGGGGATGAAGGGCGCCATCGCCATGGCCCAGGAACTGCTGGACCGGACGCCCGGCTCGGTGTGCCCGTCGCAGTTCGACAATCCGGCCAATCCCGCGATCCATCGGGTCACCACGGCCGAGGAAATCTGGAACGATACGGCCGGCGCGGTCGACATCGTCGTGGCCGGAGTCGGCACCGGCGGAACGATCACAGGCGTGGGCCAAGTGCTGAAGGCGCGCAAGCCGTCGCTGCGAATGATCGCGGTGGAGCCGACCGCGTCGCCGGTGCTGTCGGGCGGTGAGCCCGGGCCACACAAGATTCAGGGCATTGGCGCCGGCTTCATTCCGCCCAACGTCGACCGCTCGGTCATCGACGGGGTCGAGCAGGTGTCCAATGAGGACAGTTTCGACATGGCCCGCAAGGTTGCCCGGACGGAGGGAATTCCCGTCGGGATTTCGTCGGGCGCTGCCCTGACCGCGGCCTTCCGTCTGGCCTCGCGGGATGAAAACGCCGGCAAGACCATCGTCGCCATCGTTCCCAGCTTCGCCGAACGCTACCTGTCGACGGCGCTGTTCGAGGGGCTGTAACGGCGCTCCCGTCGCGGGGGGCGGGACTTTGGTCGCTGGCAGTTTGACGCACGGGCTCCACCAAGGGCGAGATCAGGTTCGCTCAACAAAGGAATTCCCATGCGTCGTCTCGCCGCCGTTCTCGCCCTCGCGTCCGTCGCCGGTCTCGCCGTGCCGTCGGCCGCCCAGAACGTCGTACGTGCCGGCGGCCCGCAATCCGCGCCGGCGCAGGACATTGCGACCCTTTCGGACGAGTTCAACGGCAGCGCCCTGACCGGCTGGACCCGTTTCGACCAGGCCTTCGGCTGGCCGGACAAGTTCAAGACGCTGGACGTAGGCGGGGTCGAGCCGGGGCTCCTGCGGATCGAGCCGCACCACTCCGCCTGGGTCCGGGACCTGAATGCACCCTTTATCTTCCGGGACGTCGTCGGAGACTTCGATGTACGGGCCCGGGTCCGGGCGCATGGCCTGAATGGCGACATCCCCGGCGGCAACTGGTCGCTGGGCGGGCTGATGGCGCGGGTGCCGAACGCCTCGACCGCGGCCAGCTGGTCGCCGCGCAGCGAGAACTGGCATTTCATCACCACTGGCGTGGGGAATAACGCCGGCGAGCAGATGATTGAAACGAAGGGCACCTACAACAGCTATTCGTCGCTCAAGCTTCGGCCCGCGCCGACGGGATGGATCGAACTGAGGCTGGTGCGTGTGGGCATGGCCCTGTTCGCGCTGGCTCGGCCGGAAGGCGAGACCCGCTGGCAGGTTCGGGACCGGTTCTACCGGATGGAGAACAGCCCCCGCATGCAGGTGGGCCTGATCGCCTACACCCATAGTGTTGACGTGCCGCAAGGGCCCGACAACGCGGAGGTCGCGAACCGCACGGTCAACCGCGAAGCCCAGGTGGACATGGCGCTGGACGTGGACTGGATTCGCTTCGCGCGCCCGCGCCCGCAGGTTTCCCGTGACTGGTATCATCAGGTCAGCGCCAACCCGCTTGCGGACCCGAACCTGCCGGAAGCGGCCGTGCTGGAGGCCTTGGGCGACTAGGCCGGCTGTCACAGCCGGTTAACCGGCGTGGCCATAACATCGCGGTCGACATGTCCGAGCCCGCGCCCATTCACGAGGATGCCGCCCCGGAAGGCGGTTTCCGCGCGCGCCATGCGCTGCTGAAGCGCCTGGCCGATGTGGTGTCTCTGCCCACCAGCCGGATCAACGCGTTTGAGCGCGCGGTGACCGGCGACCTGCTGGTGGAGATGCTGCGTCTGGCCGGTCCGGAGGATCGCAGGCGGGTGGCCCAGCGGCTGGCCCCGCTGGCGGAACTGCCCAACGCCCTTGCGCGGATGCTGTTGCGCGACGAGCCCGAGATCGCGGGTTTGCTGATCGAGCAGTGCGCCTCGCTGTCCGACGCCGATCTGGTCGCCTGCGCGCGAGACACGGGCCCCGAGCACAGGTTCCTGATGGCCAGCCGCCGCGGGCTGTCGGAGGTTGTGACAGAGACCCTGCTGAGTTTCGGCGAGAGCCATGTCATCGAGGCCGTGCTGCGCAACAGCACGGCACGTCTGTGCCAGACGGCGATCGAGGGGGTGGTCAGTCTGAGCCGGCAGGAGCCGCACCTGTGCGGCCCCGTGCTCAAGCGTCCCGAACTTCGGCCGTCGGGGGCCTATGTCATGTTCTGGTGGTCCTCGCCCGAGGATCGCCGGACCATCCTTCAGCGCTTCGCTGTATCGCGCGAAGTCATGCAGGAGGTGGCCGAGGACGTCTTCGCCATGGCTGCCGATGAAAACTGGCAGGACCCGGTGTCGCGCAAGGCGCTGCAGTTTATCGAGCGCCGTCAGAGAAACCGGGCCGCAATCGAGAAGAGCCCGTATGGCGGGCTGGAGCAGGCCGTGGCCGCTGCGGCCGCAGGGGGGCTTAATCGCGAGGTCGCGACCGAGATCGCCTATCTGTCGGGCGTGAAGCCGATCACGGGAGCCAAGATCATGGGCGATCCCGGCGGGGAGCCGCTGGCGATCCTTTGCAAGGCCACGGGTCTGGGCAAGACCGATCTGCAAGGCCTGTGGCGCTCGATGCGCCGGCCCGAAACGGCCCAGGATGGATCGGTTCACCCGGCATGGGAACGGGTCCAGGTCACCTATGAAATGCTGGCGGTCGATCGGGCCCAGACGGTGCTGCGGTACTGGAACTGGTCGCTGTCTTCCGCCCTGACGCCCGCTCTACTCAGGGCGATCCGCGACGGCGAAGAAGAAGGGATCGACGATTACTCCGCCCCGGAACGCGCCGCCATGTTGGCCCTGGCTGAAAACTTCGGGCGTTGATTGCGGCATTGCAACCAAAAGCGAGGCCCGTTTCTACCCGAGCGAGCGGAGCTACAGTAATTCTCCGACTTGCTGAGAAACGCCGTGGCCATGGTCAGCGTCGCGGTTGATTTAGATACGGAACAAATCTATTGACCTCATCACCGACCGATTCAGTCCAGAATTGATTTCAACAAGACGGGGCCTGCACGTGGAAGATAACGCTCAACTGCTCGAGATGACCGCGGACATCGTGTCCGCCTACGTTGGTAACAACAATGTTCAGGCGACTGAAGTGCCGGGCCTGATCTCCAGCATTCACGCAGCCCTGACCCAGGTTTCCAACGGCGCCGTCGAGCCCGAGCCCGAGGTCAAGGACCCGGCGGTTCCGGTGCGCAAGTCGATTACGCCCGACTTCCTGATCTGCCTGGAGGATGGCCGCAAGTTCAAGTCGCTGAAGCGTCACCTGCGCACCAAATACAATATGAGCCCCGAGGAATACCGGGCCAAATGGGGTCTGGCGAAAGACTATCCCATGGTCGCACCGAACTACGCCAAGGCCCGCTCGGATCTTGCCAAGTCGATGGGCCTCGGCCAAGGCGGCCGCAAGCCCGCCCGCGCCGCCGCCGGCCGCGCCAAGAAATAATCCGTCACATCGATGGCTTGAGCGCCCGCTTCCGGAACGGAGGCGGGCGTTTTTGCGTCCGGCTTTCGGTCAGGCCGCCTGGGCGCCGCGTCGCATGCGCCAGAATCTCAACGTACGCAGGGCGGCGTCGCGACTGAGGTCGGCGTACATGCGGGCATAGGCGTGAGCCTTGGCCATCGCGTCGCCGTCGTCGTTCAGCAGCACCACCGCATAGGTCAGAAACAGCGCGCGATCCAGGTCCGCCGATTTGCAGACCACGGCCAAGGCGTCCAGCTCGCGCCGTTCGATGATCTGGCGGGCGGTGTGGAAGTCGATGTCTGACAGCTGGGCCAAGGCGATGAGGAACGATGTCGTCCCTCCGGAGCGCAGGAAGCGGGCCAGCATCCGGGGCGACAGCTGGTCCGCGGCCTTGAGCTCTTCGACGTAGGCGAGGCATTCGGCGTAGTCGGCGGGCAGGGCGCCGTCGACCGTGGCGACACGGGTGCGGCCAGCGGCGATGGCGCTCTCCAGCAGGGCCGGATCAAGCCGCGCGTTCTGTTCAAGGATCTGGGCCCGGAGCCGGGCCTCGACCACGAAATACATTTCGTTGAGCAGGTCCGGCGGCAGGCTGGCGCGTTCGACCGCCGCCTCATGAAGCGCCGGGTTGGCTTTCGCCCGTTCGATCGCGGCTTCGGACGCCTGACGCGAGAGCCGGGCTCCGTCGTTGCGGAGCAGCGTGCCAAGGGTCTCGTCGTCGCCCCGCTCGACAATGACGTCCGAGATCGCCTCTGACACGGAAGGTCGTGCCGAAACAGCGCGCAGGTGGTCCTGGCCGTGTTTGCGCACGACCCCCAGCAGGTCCTCGTCGGTGAGCACGGGCGAAGAGGCCAGCACAGCGCCCGCGACGGCGGCCTCGTCATTCGCGAGACGCCGGATCAGGTTGTGCGGGGCATCAGGCGCGGTCGCGAAACGCGCCGACAGTTCGGCTCGGACGGCGACTTCCATGTCCTCGGTCAGCCGCGTCAGGACAGCTCCATAGAGACCGTCTTCGGTCGCGGTCCGGGTCGAACCGCCGAAGAAGTGGTCGGTCAGTTCGCGCAGCAGGGCGCGCCGCTTCTCACTGGAGCCCTCTTCCGCCAGGGCGATCAGGTCGGGAAGGCGCGAAGGCGCGGACATCGGGGCCGCCTCCTGACTCACTGATGGTCCCCGTCGGAAGCCGCGGGAGCAGGACGCGTCCGGCCCTGACCGTCACGGATCAGCGTCGGGCCTTGTTCGGGCTCTGCGAGATCCTGCGAGGCGGGGGTCTGGGTCATGGTGATGGCCAGCGCATCGACGAAGGTCGGTTCGGGCATCGCCAAGGTGTCAGGCTGACGGCCGTTCTGACGATGAACGGAGTAGTAGCGGGCGCCCTGTTGAGGCGGGCGCTCTCCGGTGTTGGTGACCTCGGCGACATAACGGGGCCGGGGCGCGGCGGCCTGAACCTCGGCAGCGGCGGGCGCCTCGGCGGCCTGTTCGGGAGGGGGCGCAGCCTGTTGCAGACGGAAGATCGGGGCGTCGCGGCGGGGCGCCATGGGGTCGGCTGGCTGGTCCGGGCTCACGGTCGGGGCGGACGGAGCGGCCTCCGCGGCCGGCGGGTAGATGACGTCGGCCGGCGCGCGCTGGCCGCGTCCGCCCTGATCAGGGAGGTAGTCGGGCATGGCCGTCGGGCGCGCGGCCGGGGCGGGTTGCGGCGAAACTTCCGCCGGGATCGGCGCCAGCGTGGCGGGCGCGGACGCGGGCACGGGCGAAGGCACGGGCCGGAGCCAGGCGTTGGCGGGCGTCAGGGTTCGCCGGGGCGCAGGCGCTACCGGGGCGGCCGGGGTCGGCGCCGACGCGCTGAAGCCGCCGTGGGGAATAACAAGGTTGGACCGGCGCAGGTCAGGGCGGGTCGCAGCCGGTGTGGCCGAGACAGTCGTGGTCCTGCCCGGCCACGAGAGCTGGCGCAGATCCTGTCTTGGGGCCGGTTGCGATGTCTGGGCCACGGCCGCGCCGGCCATGGTCGTGGCGGCGAGGAGCGCGATCGGGAGACTGTGGACGCGGCGCAAGGGGCGGCTCCGGACGCAGGACTGAAGCCGTACGCTAGGCATCAGGGCCTTAAGGCGGGCCTAACGAGAGAGGCTTCAGGGAAGCGTCAGAATGCGAATATCTAAAGGGTTCGACGCCTAACGGCGTCCTCCAGTGCGCTGACCAAGGCGTTGAGCGTCAGGCCCATGGTCATCAACAGGACCAGCGCCGCGAGCATGTCCGCGGTGCGCAGGCGGTTGCCGGCCTCGAGCAGGCGCCAGGCCAGCCCCTGGGTCGCGCCCGAGCCGGAGACGAACTCGGCCACCACCGCTCCGATGACCGCGAGGCCGGAAGCGACGCGTAGCCCCTCCAGGATGAAGGGCAGCGCGGCGGGAAGGCGCAGCCGGATCAGGCGCTGGAGGGGCGTGGCGTCATAGAGATCGAACAGGCGTTCGAGGTCCGGATCGGCGGCCTTGAGCCCGGTAAGCACGCCGGAGAACAGAGGGAAGAAGGCGACTGTGGCTGCGAGGATCACGACGGCGCGGTCGGCATGGTCCAGCCCCGTCCAGATCAGCACCAGCGGCGCGATGGCGACGACCGGCGTGACCTGCAGCGCGACGGCCAGAGGGCGAACCGCCTGTTCAGCCGGCTGGTTCAGAGAGACGATCAGGGCCAGGCCGCCGCCGATGACGGCGGCGACGAGCAGGGCCTGCATCGCCATCCAGAAGGTGGCGGCGGCCGAGACGGCGAGAAGGGGCGCGCGGTCAACAAGGGCGACCGCCACGGCGCTGGGCGGGGGCAGAAAATACGCCGGGACGTGCAATGCCCGGCAGGCGATCTCCCAAGCGGCCAGCAGAAGGACAGTCAGCAGAAGAGGCGGAAGGAGACGCGTCATGCGGGCGCCTGCGGTGAGCGCATTGCATCAGCGAGGGCTTGGGCCAGAGCCTCCACCGCCGAGCGATAATCGGTGTTCATGCGCCAGCTTCCGGGGCGCGGCAGGGATCCGGGCAAGGTCTGTTCCGCCGCGATACGCCCCGTCGCAGCGTCTAGAACCAGAGCGCGGTCGGCCAGATAGACGGCCTCCTCGACGTCGTGGGTGACGAAGACGATGGCGGGGCGGGGCGAGCGGGCCGCCCACAGGTGGTGCAGGTCCTCGATAAGGCCGCGTCGGGTGATGCTGTCCAGGGCGGCGAACGGCTCGTCAAGAAGCAGGAGGTCGGGTCCGGCGACCAGCGCGCGCGCCAGCGACACCCGCATGGCCATGCCGCCGGAGAGCTTGCGCGGACGAGCGATCAGACGGTCGCCCAAACCGACGGCCGAGAGCGCCTCGTCCGCGCGGCGGCGGGCTTCGGCAGGGGCGACGCCGGCGAGTTCCAGCGGCAGGGCGACATTGGTCCGGGCGTCCGCCCAAGGCATCAGCGTCGGCGCCTGAAAGACGAAGCCTGTATGGGCGGGGCCGGACGCGCGCGTGGCCCGTCCTTCGGAAGGCGCCTCAAGTCCGGCAAGCAATCTAAGGATAGTGGACTTGCCGGCGCCCGAAGCTCCGACAAGCGCGACGATCTCTCCGGGGATGATGGACAGGTCGACAGGGCCCAGCGGCGGCCGACCGGGGTATTGAACGACAGCGCCCGAAAGCGTGGCCGTCGGCTCAGCCACGGCCGGGGAGGTACTGGGTGGTGAAGGCCTTGCGCCAGTCGAGGCCGGCCGGATAGACGCCGGCGCCCGAGGTGACGTCGAAGAAGGCCTGCCAGCGTTCCGCGGTCATGGCGCCGAGGCCGTAGAGGGCCGCGTCGCCGCCGTCGACGATGCCGTTGGCCTTCAGCTTGGCCCGAGCCTGATCGAGGATGGCCTGGGTCATCTCGGGGTTGTCCCTGCGGATCAGGGCGTCGGCGGCCTTGCCATCGCCCTGGATATAGTCGCGCCAGCCCTCGGCTGAGCCGGCGATGAAGCTGCGCAGGGCGGCGGCGTTGTCGCGGGCGAAGGCGTCGGGGGCCAGGACCATGGTGGCGTAGGAGGGATAGCCCTCGTCGGCCAGCAGGAAGACCTTGGGCGTAAAGCCCGCCTCCTGCTCGATCGTGTACGGCTCGGAGGTCAGATAGCCCTGCTGCACCGCCCGCTCGTCGGCGAGAAAGGGCGCGAGGTTGAAGGTGTATTTGCGGACCTGATCGTCGGTGAAGCCGTATTTGGCTTTCAGCCAGACCCAGAAGGCGGTGATCGAGGCGTCGGCCAGAAGGAAGGGCCGTCCCTGAAGGTCGGCGATGGATTCCAGCGCCGGATCCGGATGGGCGATCAGGACCTGCGGGTCCTTCTGGAAGAAGGCGGCGACGGCCTTCACCGGAGCGCCCTCGGCGACCAGGTTCAGGGGAATGAAGCTGTTGGAGCCCATGCCCAGTTCGACGGCGCCCGACGCCAGCAGCTGGGGCACGTTCACGCCGGGACCGCCCTGGATGATCTGCACGTTCAGGCCGCGACGAGCGTAGGCCCCGGACGCCAGGGCTTGGTAGAAGCCGCCGTGTTCGGCCTGGGCGCGCCAGTCGGTGGCGAAGCGCAAGCGGACGCGACCCTCCTCGTCGACGGGAGCCTCGGCGCGTTGACAGGCCGAGACAGCCGCCACGGCCGCCAGCGCACCCGCGCCCGCGATCACGGCGCGGCGGTCAGGCCGGAAACGGCGATTCCCACGCAAGGTCATGACCTTGGTTTACGGCTCAGCCGGAAGAAGGGGAAGGGGGCGTTCAACGGGTGCGCGCCGGGGCCGGACCCTGAGGTCCCGCCGGAATTGAGCGAGGGGACGAAGATCCCCGGCGAACCGGTTTTCCTCGTCCCCTCGCCAAGTCCGGGTTGGACTTGGCCATTGAGGTTCAAGACCCTGGCTTTGCATCAGCGGGGCGAACCCCGGCGATGGTCGGCTGTATCCTGTCGCGCTCCTGGTCTCCGGCGTTCCACGAGGTCTAGCCTCGCGCCGTCCATCGATCCCGATCCGGTTCCCGCCTGGTCTTCTCCGGCCGAAGCCTTCGAAGGATCCTTTTGGGCCTTGATCCTGTCTCCCTCAGAGAGCCGGGCCGGTCCGCTTTGAGCCCCGGGTCTCCCCGGTTTTCCGCGCCGCCGTGTCCCTCGGCCTGATCAAGCTCGCTCCGATCCGCGGATCTAGCAAGCGGTCCGGAATGACCGTCTGTGGACGGTCTTGGGGATAAAGTTTGCAGGCCGGGGATGGTTTTGTGCGGACCGTGCAATTTTCTGTGTTGTGTGAAGCTGTTGTGACTTCTGCACAGGTCCGGTGTCCGGGGCGAAAATTCCGGCCGAATGGATCGTTTCGATCAATCCGCCGGGTCGGATCAGGCCGAAAGGGCCTCGCGCTTCGCCTCCAGCTCCAGCCATTCCTCCTCGGCAGCGGCCAGAAGCGACCGGGCGCGGTCGGCGTTGGCGGTGGCGCGGTCGAAGGCTTTACGGTCGCGGGCGTAGAGGTCGGGATCGGCCAGCGTCGCGTCGTGGCGAGCGATGTCGTCGGGCAGGGAGGCGAGCAGACCTTCCAGCTCCTTCAGGCGGTGGGCGTCCTTGAAGGTCAGCTTGCCGGGCTTCTTCGGCGCGGCGGCGACTGAAGCGGGTGCAGGCGTGGCGGCGGCGCGTTGGGCGGCCTCCTTGTCCTGCGGGCGCGGGTTGGCGCCGGGCTGGAGGAAACCGGGGTTCTGGCGAATGAAGTCGGTCCAGCCGCCCGGAGTCTCGACGATGTCGCCACGGCCGTTCATGGCAATGGTCGAGGTGGCCAGGCGGTCGACGAAGTCGCGGTCGTGGCTGACCAGGATCAGGGTGCCGTCGTAGGATTCAAGCAGCTCTTCCAGCTTGTCGAGCGTGTCCATGTCGAGGTCGTTGGTCGGCTCGTCGAGGACGAGCATGTTGGCCGGCTTGGCCAACGCGCGAGCCAGCAACAGGCGGTTGCGCTCGCCGCCCGACAGGGTCGAGATCGGCTGGCGGAGCTGGCCTTCCTGGAACAGGAAGTCCTTGGCATAGGCGGCCACGTGCTTGGAGATTCCGCGCACAAGGACGCTGTCGCCGCCACCGGGGGTAAGGGCGTCCCACAGGGTCATGTCGGAACGCAGACCCTCGCGGGACTGGTCGAGATAGACGGGTTCGAGATTGGCGCCGAGCTTGACCGTGCCTTCATCAGGCGCGAGCTCGCCAAGCAGGATTTTGACGAGGGTGGTCTTGCCCGCGCCGTTGGGCCCGACGATCGCGAGCCGGTCGCCCCGGATGACGCGGGTGGTGAAGGGCTTGATGACCGGCCGCTCGCCAAAAGTCTTCGAGACCCCCTTGAGGTCAGCCACCAGCTTGCCGGACGTGGCGCCTGAGTCGACGCCGAGGTTAAGCTCGCGCGGGACGTCCTTGAGGCGCTCGTTGCGGTCGGCCCGCAGGGCGTCCAGCGAACGCGCACGTCCCTCGTTGCGGGTGCGGCGGGCGGTGATCGAGCGGTAGAAGGTCTCGGTCTCGCGTTCGATGGTTTTTGTCAGGCGTTGAAGGGATTGAGCTTCTTCCTCCAGAACCTTGCTCGCCCATTCGTCGAATGCGGCGAAGCCCTTGTTGAGGGTGCGGACGCGGCGGCCTTCCAGCCAGTGGCAGGACTGGGTGACGCGGTTCAGGAAGGCGCGGTCGTGGCTGACCACGAGGACGGAGAAGCGGGCCTGAAGCAGCTCGTTTTCGAGCAATTCGATGGCCAGAATGTCGAGGTGGTTGGTCGGTTCGTCGAGCAGGAGCAGGTCGGGCTCTTCGGCGAAGGCCTTGGCGAGGGCAGCGCGACGGGTTTCGCCGCCGGAAAGGTTCACCGCGGGCTTGGACGGGTCGAGGCCGAAGGTCTCCAGCCAGGCTTCAGCGGTCCAGTGGTCCGCACCGCCGGACTCGGCGTAGTTGAGCAGGGTCTCGCCGATGATGACCGGTTCCTGGGGCACATAGGCGAAGCGGGTTCCAGCCTGGACCGAGCGGTCACCGGCGTCGGGCTCGATCAGGCCCATGACCATCTTCATCAGGGTCGACTTGCCGGCCCCGTTGCGGCCGACGAGGGCGGCGCGGGTGCGCGGTTCGACGGCGATATCGACCCCGTCGAACAGCGGGCGCTGGCCATCCTGGAGACGGACGTTCTTGAGGGCGACGAGAGGAGGACGGGGGGCCATGCAAAACCTGGACACGCGGCGCGGCGGGGAGGCTGCGCGGTCGAAGGCGGCCATATAGGGCGTATGCGCCTTTGTGACCACCGGCGCCGGCGTCTTGTGGAGACAGGCGGGTCGCGAGAGGCTAACAGGCGCCGATGGAGAAGCCCTTCTGGCAAACCAAGCGCCTTGAGCAGATGACCCGCGAGGAGTGGGAGAGTCTGTGCGACGGCTGCGGCCTGTGTTGCCTGGTGCGGTTCGAGGACGAGGACACCGGCGAGGTGGTGCCGACCCGGGTTCACTGCAAGCTGTTCGATGCGGAGCGGTGCACGTGCACCGACTATGCCAATCGCCGCCAGCATGTGCCGGACTGCATCAAGCTGACGCCCTGGAACATCGAGGCGCTCCAGTGGATGCCGCTGTCGTGCGGGTATCGTCGCATCAACGAGGGTCGCGGGCTGGCGGACTGGCACCCGCTCGTGTCGGGCGACCCGGACAGCGTGCATGCGGCCGGGGTGTCCGTGAAAGGGCAGACGGTATCGGAACTGGCGCTGGAGAAGTCCGAGGACGCCCTCGATTTCGAAGCGCCGGAGTGGATGCTCGAGCGCGGCGTTAGCGGAAAGCGCTAACCGAAACTTCGTGGTTCCCGTGCAAGCTGTCTGTATGGGAGCGAGTTCGAAAAAGCCGCGAACGACGGCGCCGAGCCGACTGGACCTTGAAAGCCCGTTCGATCGGCTGACCGCTCTTGCCTGCGCGATGTTCGACACGCCGCACGCCATGATCGGCGTTTGCGACGGCGACCGGACCATCTTCCGCGCCAATGTCGGTCTGGACCAAAAAGAACTGCCCAGAGAACAGACCGTGACCCATTTGGTCAGCAGCCTGGGACCAGGCGCCGTTCTGGTTATTGAGGATGCTCTGGCGGACGATCGTGTGTGCATGCATCCGATGGTGACGGGCGAACCGCATCTGCGGTTTTTCGCAGGCGTCGGGGTTGTCAACGCCGCAGGTGAGAGCGTTGGCGCCATCGGCGTGATGGACAGCCGGCCCCGGACCCGGCCCGGCGACGCCGAAATCGGGAATCTGAAGCTGCTCGCCCGGATGGCCGGCGAGATTCTCGATCGCGCGGAGGCTGCCCGACAACAGGCCGAACAGCTGGCTCTGCTACGGCTAACGGAGGAAATGGCTGGTGTCGGTCAGTGGCGGATGGATACCGAGACCTTCAAATCGACCTGGTCGGATCGGGTTTACGCCATCTATGGCGTGACGCGGGAGACTTTCGATCCTGGACTCGAGGACGCCGTCGCCTTCTTCCATCCGGACGACCGGACGATGGTCCAGGAAACCGTTATGGAGAGCGTGAAGACGGGCGATGGCTTCGGAATCCGGGCCCGCCTGATCCGGGCTGACGGTCAGGAGCGGCTGGTTGAAACCCAAGCCAGGACCGAGCGAGACGACGACGGACGCATCAAGGCGATCGTCGGCGTCTTTCGTGATGTGACGGAGGCGGCAGAGGCCGCGCAAAAAATTGCCGACAGCGAGCGCCGCTATCGACTGCTTGCGGATCGCGCGACCGACATCATCATCGCCTACGGCGTGGACGGCCTGGTGACCTATGTCTCGCCTTCGATCGAGACGGTAAGCGGGTATACGCCGGAAGAGGTGGTGGGGCGCCCGGTGACGGACCTGATCCATCCGGAGGACGTGCCGAGGCTGGCCGAGAATTTCCGGGAATTTGTCCGGTCTCCGCCGGACTGGAAGAACCGCGGCGTGACCTATCGGGGGCTGACGCGGACGGGCGTTCGTTGGTTCGAAGCCCGGACGTCCATTATTCGTGACGAGGAAGGGCGCGCCGTCGAATTCCAGGACGTCGTGCGCGATGTCACGGACACCAAGATGATGGAACAGGCGCTCACGGAGGCGCGTGACCGGGCCGAAGCCGGCGCCCGGACCCAGTCGGAATTTCTGGCCAATATGAGCCACGAACTGCGGACGCCGCTTACCAGCGTCATCGGCTTCTCGGGTCTTCTGGTCGCCAGCGAGAGCCTGCCGCCCGCCGAGCAAGTGTGGGCCAGCCGGATCGCCACAGCGAGCGATGCGCTGCTGAGCGTGATCAACGACATCCTCGACTACTCCAAGCTGGAAGCTGACGCGGTCGATCTGGATCCGCAGCCGTTCGATCCCCGCGCCATGGCGCAAGGGGCTGCGGCGATCGTGGAGAACCAGTGCCTTGCCCGTGGTTTGACCCTGACCGTCGATGTGGCCGCCGATCTGCCGCCGGCGGTGATGGGAGACGAGGGGCGGCTGCGTCAGGTCACGCTGAATTTCCTGTCCAACGCCGTGAAATTCACTTCGGCCGGGGAGATCCGGTTGACGGTCGCAGCGGATGCCGTGCGACTGAAGGTGTCAGTCAGCGACAACGGCATCGGCATTGCGCCGGACAAGATCAAGCAGTTGTTCGACAGGTTCACCCAAGCCGACGCCTCTACGACCCGTGTCTATGGCGGGACAGGGCTGGGTCTGGCGATCTCGCATCGTCTGATCGAGATGATGGGCGGGCAGATCGGCGTGGACAGTACGCCCGGAGAAGGGTCGACCTTCTGGTTCACTATCCCGATGACATGCGCCCAGGCCAGCGGCGATCAGGCGGCGCCGACCGACATGATCGTTCCGTCAGGGCTTCGTGTCCTGATGGCCGACGACGCCATGGCCAACCGGGAACTGGTCACCGCCATTATGGGCGGGCTCGGCGTTGAGCTCGACACCGTCTGCGACGGCGCCGAGGCGGTCGAGGCCGCCCGGTTCGGGGGTTACGACCTGATCCTGATGGACGTGCACATGCCGGTGATGGACGGGCTGACTGCAACGCGGACGATCCGCGGTATGGGCGGCGCAGTGGCGCGCACGCCGATCGTTGCGCTGACCGCCAATGTTCAACCCGAGCACGTCGAGCGCTGCCTGGCCGCCGGCATGGACGGGCATGTGGGAAAGCCGATCCAGCTGACCGAACTGCTCGATGTCATGAACCGCGCATCGCAGCGGGATGCTGGCGAGGCAGGCTCGCTTGGCGGAGAAGCCGCAGCCTGATCGCAACGAATTCCTGTGACGTTACGCTGGCCATCGGCGGATCTATAGTCGGGTTCGCGAGATAAAATCCCACCTGAACAACACGTTGAGCTTTTCTCAATCCAGTCTTCCAGCCTTGGTGCGCTGGTCGGCTAGTCTTTGGGCATGACGGGAAATCAGGACTGAGCCGGCGGAGTCGGCAGTGTCCTGATCTGTGACGCGGACCTTGGGAAAGGACGGAAATGCAGAAGCTGCGCTGGCCGAGGCGACGATCTATTCCGCGGCGAATGCAGCTGCCGATTTCCCCGGCGGTCCCGGACCCGACGGAGTCGTGGCGGTGTCGCAATGGGGCGAAGGCTATGGGTGGGGCGACGAGGCGACGGCGCCGTTACGCTAGTTCCGTCAGAGTTTTCGGCGACGCGCCTTTGCGGAATCCCCATGATGGCCTAACTGGTCAATCGGTATTCAGTGGGCTGACGCGCTTCGCGCTGCTTGGGCCCGGCGCAGGAGCGATTTCTACGTGGCGGGCGATCCCTACAAGGAACTGGGCGTTTCGAGGGGCGCGAGCGCGGACGAAATCAAAAAGGCGTTCCGCAAACTCGCGAAGGAACTACATCCCGACAAGAACCCTGGCAACACAGTCGCTGACGAGCGATTCAAGCGGATCACGGCCGCCTTCGACCTGCTGGGCGACAAGGAAAAGCGCGCCAAATACGACCGTGGCGAAATCGACGCCGACGGCCGCGAGCAGTTCCGCGGGTTCGGCGGCGGGCAGAGTCGCGGAGGTACGGCCGGCAATCCGTTCGGCCAGGGCGGCGCCAGGCAGCAGGGCTTCGAGAACATCGATCTGGATGAACTGTTCGGGGGGATGTTCGGCGGCGGCGCCCGGCCCGGGAGCGCGCGAAGCGGCGGCTTCGCCAATGCAGGGCTCGGACGTGGAGCGGACGTCAAGGCGACGCTGGAAATCAGTCTGGAGGATTCGATCTCAGGCGCGACGCGGCGCATCCAGTTCTCGGATGGCCGGACGCTGGATGTAACGATCCCCAAGGGCGCGGCCGACGGCCAGACGATCCGGCTGCGGGGGCAGGGTGCGCCCGGAGCGTCGGGCCGCAGCGAGGCCGGCGACGCGCTGATCACCTTGAAACTCGCGCGCCATCCTGTGTTCACGCGGGATGGGGGCGACCTGACGATGGACCTGCCCGTGTCCCTGCCCGACGCGGTTCTGGGCGGGAAGATTCCGGTGCGGACGCCGGAGGGAACGGTTTCGATGACAATTCCCAAGGGGTCGAACTCGGGGAAGGTCTTGCGGCTCAAAGGGCGGGGAGCGTTCGCGGACGGCAAGCGCGGCGATCTTCTGGCCAAGCTGATGATCATTCTGCCTGAGGAAGAGAACCCGGCCCTGACCAAGGTCGCCCAGACGTTACGGGACACGGGTCCCTACAAGCCGTGGCGCGATTGATGGTCAACCGGCCGAATGTGAAACCCGCGCGTCCGTGGTTCTCGTCGGGGCCGACAGCAAAGCGTCCGGGCTGGTCGTCGCAGGCGGTCTCGCACGAGCTGCTGGGACGCGGCATCCGCGCGCCTGAAGTGGTTGAGCGGTTCGCACAGGGGCTGAGACTTACTCGCGAACTGCTGCAGGTCCCGGCGGAATGGGTGCTCGTCTACATCCCGGGGTCCGACACGGCGGCGGTCGAGGCAGCCATGTGGTCGATGCTTGGCGAACGGCCGGTTCAGGTTTTGGCATTCGAGAATTTCGGCAAGGTCTGGGCGACCGACGCGGTCGATCACCTGAAGCTTGAGCCGGAGGTGCTGACCGCGCCCTGGGGCGACTGGCCGGACACCTCCCGGGTGGATCCGTCGAAGGACCTGGTGTTCCCCTGGAATGGCACGACCTCCGGCGTTTGCGCGCCCGACGGCGACTTCATCGCGGACGACCGCGAAGGCGTGGTCATTTGCGATGCGACGTCGGCGGCCTTCGCCATGGACCTGCCGTGGAGCAAGCTGGATGTGGTGACCTTCAGCTTCCAGAAGGCGCTGGGCGGCGAAGCGGGTCTGGGCGTGGCCGCGCTGTCGCCCCGGGCTGTCGAACGACTGGACCGCTATGAACCGCCCCGCAGCGTGCCCAAGGTGCTGCGCCTGCGGGATGCGAACGGTTTCGACCGGCTGCTGGCCAACGGATCGATGCTGAACACCTTTTCGGTCTGGACGATCGAGGACTGGATCGATGCGGTCGAATGGGGACTGGCGGCCGGCGGACTGGAGGCCCTGATCGCGCGCACGAACGCAAACGCCGCGGCGCTGGACGCCTGGGTGAGCCGGACCGACTGGGTCGAGTATCTGGCAGAGGAGCCGGCCACGCGGTCGACGACCTCGGTCTGCCTGAAGATCGTGGACGGCCGGGTCGCGGCCATGGACGACGACGGTCGCCGCGCTCTGGTCACCCGGATGAAGGCGCTGGTCGAGGAAGAAGGCGCGGCATTCGATATCGAGAGCCACCGTAATGCGCCGGCCGGGCTGAGAATCTGGTGCGGATGCACAGTTGATGTGGCGGATATCGACGCGCTGACGCCCTGGCTGGACTGGGCGTTCGAGACCGCGCTGTCGGAATAATCGTCCGGCGACGGGACACCTGCCGATTCCCCGGCTATAGGCTGCGCCCGCATTCCGAAATCCCGGACAGCGGAGAACAGTCTTGGCGAACGTCGCAGTAGTCGGCGCCCAGTGGGGCGACGAGGGCAAGGGCAAGATCGTCGACTGGCTGTCGAACCGGGCCGATATGGTCGTCAGGTTCCAGGGCGGTCACAACGCCGGTCATACGCTGGTGGTGGACGGCAAGGTCTACAAGCTGGCGCTGCTGCCCTCAGGCGTGGTGCAGGGCAAGCCGTCGATCATCGGCAACGGCGTGGTCGTCGATCCCTGGCATCTCGTCGGCGAGATCGGGAAGATCGAGGCGCAGGGCGTCCGCATCAGCCCGGAAGTACTGATCGTCGCCGACAACGCCTGTTTGATCCTGCCCATCCATCCGGCTCTGGACGTCGCGCGCGAGGCGGCGGCCAGCGCGCCGGGCGCCCGTATCGGTACGACCGGGCGCGGCATCGGTCCCGCCTATGAGGACAAGGTCGGACGCCGGGCGATCCGGGTGTGCGATCTTGCCAGCGCGGAAGACCTCAAGGTCAAGATCGACCGTCTGCGCGCTCACCACGACCCGCTGCGGGCCGGACTGGGCCTCGAACCGATCGATCCGGAGGCGCTGCTTCGTCAGTTGCTGGAGATCGCACCGAAGATCCTTCCCTACGTTCAGCCCGCATGGCGCGTGCTCGACAAGGCGCGGCGGGATGGCAAGCGGGTGCTGTTCGAGGGCGCTCAAGGCGCGTTTCTTGACGTCGATCACGGCACCTATCCCTATGTGACCAGCTCCAACACCGTGGCTGGTCAGGCCGCGGCTGGCTCGGGCATTGGCCCGCGCGGCGTCGGCTATGTGCTCGGGATCGTGAAAGCGTACACGACGCGGGTCGGCGAGGGCCCCTTCGCCTGCGAACTGAACGACGAGGTTGGCCAGCATCTGGCCACGGTAGGACGCGAGGTCGGCGTCAACACCGGCCGGGCGCGTCGCTGCGGCTGGTTCGACGCGGTGCTGGTGCGTCAGTCGGTGGCGATCAACGGCATCGAAGGGATCGCCCTGACCAAGCTGGATGTACTGGATGGGCTGAAGACCCTGAAAATCTGCACCGGCTACCGCATCGACGGAGAGGTGCTGGACTATCTGCCGTCCAGCCTGAAGGCCCAAGCCGCGGCCGAGCCGGTGTTCGAGGAGCTTGAGGGCTGGAGCGAAAGCACAGCGGGCGCCCGTAGCTTCCGTGACCTGAACGCGAACGCGATCAAATACGTCCGGCGCATCGAGGAATTGATCGGAGCGCCCGTCGCCCTGCTGTCGACCAGCCCGGAACGCGACGACACCATCATGATGCACGACCCCTTCCGGGGCTGATGACGTTCAACCGGCCTTAACCGCCGCTCGTTAAGGATGATCCTTCCGGTGTGGAGGAGTGCATCTTGTTCGCTGTCGATAGTCGCGTGCTGGTCAAGTTGGCGCCGATGCTGCGTCGGGTTCTGATCGTCGATCCGAACCCGCATTCCGCGCGCATGCTGACCGAGATTATCAAGGGGCTGGGCGCGGCGGAGATCGTGGTTGAGCCGAACACCGACCGCGCGCTGCGGACGGCGGCGGAGCTTGAACCAGGGATCATCTTCACGGAACGCACCGGCGACAAGCTGGACGGAGAGGCCTTGGCGCGTGACGTGCGGCGGTCGCATCTGGCCTGCCGCCGCGTGCCGATCATCATGGTGACCTCCGAGGCCACGGCGACGACCATTCTGGGCGCGCGCGACGCAGGCGTTCACGAGTTTCTGCGCAAACCGTTCACCAGCGGCGACCTGTTGAAGCGCGTCGAGAACGTCGCGCTCAAGCCGCGGGACTGGGTCGAGGCGGTCGGTTATGTCGGGCCGGACCGGCGGCGGTTCAATTCCGGCGAATTTTCCGGCCCGGGCAAGCGCAAGGCTGACAAGCCGGCAACGGGCGCCGAACAGAACGCCGCAGCCAAGGATCAGGCCATGCGCATCCTGGCCTCGGCGCTGGACCAGTTTGACAGTGATCCGGTGCAGGCCGTTCGGGCTATCCGTGAGCAGGCCGCGCAGCTGAAGGCGCTGGCGATGAAGATGTCGGATTCCCGGCTCGTGGTCGCCGTCGGCGCGCTGGAGGTCAGCCTTGCCTCGGGGCCGGCGACAAAAGAGACCTTGTCGGCCCCTATCGGCGCCTTGCTGGCAATGGCCCCTGTCGAGCCGATGAAGCGCGCGGGCTAGAGCGCGTCGGCGTTAGCGAAGCAGATCCGAATACGCTCTCAGGATGCGAGGCCAGACGGCCGAGGTCGGGTCGATCAGTTCGAAATGGCCTGCGCCTTCCAGTACGACCGAGTTTGCCGGGTCCCCCGCGGAAGAAGCGGCCGCCGCATAGGCTTGTCCGAACCGGGGCGGTACGATGTGGTCGAGGGCTCCCGACACCACGACCTGCCGGTCGCCGAGCGGCAGCAGGGCGGGCGGCGATGTGTCGGCGAAGACGTCGCGACCGTCCGTTCCCTCAACGCCGACCAGTCCGTCGATAGTGGCGGGCCCTCCGCAGGCGTCCGGGCCGGTCTCGCGATAGCTGGCGAGGTCGGCAATGCCGGCCAATGGGACGGCTCCGCGCACCGACAAAGGGTTCTCGACACGGAGAGGGCTCGACGCCGGAAGTCGATCGCGACCGGCGGCCCACAGCGCCAGATGGCCGCCTGCTGAGTGTCCCGAGACCACGACCCTGCGGAGGTCCAGCCCATACTGCGGCGCCAGCGTTCGCAACTGATCAATGCCGGCCGCGATGTCCTGGAACGTTCCCGGGTAGCCGCCACCCGGATGGCCGATGCGGCGATACTCCAGATTCCACACAGCGTAGCCCCGATCCCGCAGGTCGGCGGCCATATAGTCCATCAGTTCGGTGCCCGGCAGATCGGCGCGCCAGCAGCCGCCATGAATCAGGACGATGACGGGGTGGCGGCGCCCGGCCTTCGGAACCCACAACTCCCCGAACTGCAGCGGATCGGCACCATAGACGATGCGGCGATCGGCGTCCTGTCGCGGCTGGTTCAGCAGCTGACTGAAGGTGATGGGGGTTCGGGTCTCCACCGGGTCAACCACGGCGGACGAGGATATGCAGGCGGCCAGCGATATGGATGCAGCCAGCGCGGCCAAGGTCAGGCGCATTCGGATCGGTCCTGTCGAAGTCGCCGTTTCACCGGCGCGGCAGCTCACTGTAGAGAGCGATAGCCGCCCGGCAACCGGAGCCTCGAGCATGACCACCCGCCAGACCTGTCTCGATCGTGACTCCGCCGATCCGCTGGGCGGCGTTCGGGAGCGGTTCAGCCTGCCGGACGGGGCCATCTATCTGGACGGAAACTCGTTGGGCGCCCTGACGTATGCGGCGGCGGCACGGGTGGGCGAGACAACCGGGCAGCAATGGGGGCGGGACCTGATCTCCAGCTGGAACAGCCATGGCTGGATCCGCCTTCCGCAGCAGGTGGGCGGCAAGATTGCACGGCTGATCGGGGCCGGAGCGGACGAAGTCATCGCCGCGGATTCCGTCTCCGTGAACCTGTTCAAACTGGCGGCCG
This sequence comes from Brevundimonas sp. Root1423, assembly GCF_001426805.1. NCBI lineage: Bacteria > Pseudomonadati > Pseudomonadota > Alphaproteobacteria > Caulobacterales > Caulobacteraceae > Brevundimonas > Brevundimonas sp. Root1423. The sequence continues at coordinate 191,088 of NZ_LMFL01000023.1, read as the reverse complement.
CGGCGGTGCGGGCCCAAGGGCCGGATCGGAAGACGGTCATCATCGAGCGAGGGGACTTCCCGACCGATCTCTACATCCTGCAGGGATTGGCGGAGGTGATGCCCGGGATCGATCTGCGGGTCGTCGAACCGGGCGGCTTCGAAGCGGCTTTGGATGATCGGACGGCTGTCGTCCTGCTGAGCCACGTCCACTACCGCACCGGCATGGTGCGAGACATGGCGGCGCAAGGCGCGGCGGTGCGGGCAGCCGGAGCCCTGAGCCTGTGGGACCTCAGCCATAGCGCCGGCGTGCTGGACATCGGTTTGAACCGGGACGGCGCCGATATGGCGGCGGGCTGCGGCTACAAATATCTGAACGGCGGCCCGGGCGCGCCGGCGTATCTGTTCGTGGCCAAACGCCACCAGGCGACCTTGCGCAATCCCCTGTCCGGCTGGATGGGCCACGCCCGGCCGTTTGACTTTGTGGACAATTACCAGCCCGCCCCCGGGATGGACCGCTGGCTTTGCGGTACCCCGCCGATCCTCAGTCTGACGGCGCTTGACGCTGCGCTCGACGCCTTCGATGGCGTGGACATGGGGCAGGCGCGGATCAAGGCGGGCGCCTTGGGTGACCTGTTCATCGAACGGGTTGAGGCGCGGTGCGCGGCGCATGGCCTCGCGCTCGTCGGACCGCGAGAGGCCGCAGCGAGGGGCGGCCAGGTGTCTTTCGCGCATCCGGAAGGCTGGGCGGTTATGCAGAACCTGATCGCACGCGGCGTGATCGGCGACTTCCGCCGACCGGATGTCATCCGTTTTGGTTTCGCGCCGTTGTATGTGCGGCACGTCGATGTCTGGGACGCTGTCGAGACTCTGGGCGATATCCTCGACAGCGAAAGCTGGCGCGACGAGCGGTTTCAGACGGTCTCGGCGGTAACCTGAGTGCCTCCCCCGCCGCGCGGGGGAGGGGGTCGTCGTCAGGCGTCGACCAGGTTCCGCTCTTCGGCCGCGGCGCGCATGGCCTTCTGCAGCTTTTCGAACGCCCGGACCTCGATCTGGCGGACCCGCTCGCGCGACACGCCGTATTGGCCGGCCAGTTCTTCCAGCGTGACAGGGTCGTCCTTCAGGCGGCGCTCGGTCAGGATGTGCTTCTCGCGGTCGGTCAGCTCCTGCATCGCCTCTTCGAGCAGGCTCATGCGGATGGACTTTTCCTCGCTCTCGGCCAGCGCTGTTTCCTGCGAGACCGCCGTGTCGTCGGCTAGCCAGTCCTGCCACTCGCTCTCGCCGTCCGAACGGATCGGGGCGTTCAGCGACGAGTCGCCGCCGAGGCGGCGGTTCATGTTGGTGACCTCTTCCTCGGATACGCCCAGCTTGGTGGCGATGGCCGCGAGGTGCTCAGGACGCAGGTCGCCTTCCTCGAAGGCCGAGATCTGGCTCTTGGCCTTGCGCAGGTTGAAGAACAGCTTCTTCTGCGCGGCGGTGGTGCCCATTTTCACCAGCGACCAGCTGCGCAGGATGTATTCCTGGATCGAGGCGCGGATCCACCACATGGCGTAGGTCGCCAGGCGGAAGCCCTTGTCCGGATCGAATTTCTTGACGGCCTGCATCAGGCCGACGTTGCCCTCGGAAATCACCTCGCCGATCGGCAGGCCGTAGCCGCGATAACCCATGGCGATCTTGGCCACGAGACGAAGATGAGAGGTCACGAGCCGGTGGGCGCTCTCGGCGTCCTGGTGCTCGGTCCAGCGCTTGGCGAGCATGAACTCCTCGTCCTTCGCCAGCATCGGAAACTTGCGGATTTCAGTCAGGTATCGCGAAAGCCCCTGTTCAGGCGACATAACCGCGAGTGATCTAGCAACAGCCATTTGGTCCCTCCGACCGTGTGAACGAGCGGGTTCTTCGGAAGCGGCCACCCAATGTGCACCGTCGCCTCTCCCCTCAACCGATGAAATAGGGTCGGGTTTCCGCCTTTGTCAGTGGCGGATCGTCACACGAAAGCGTGACCGTTGCCCCGGCGCCACGGCACCGAATGCGCGATCATATAGCAAAGGGTCAGTCCTTAATCAAGACTGACTATCAGAGACCGAGGATTTGCCGGTAGGTCGGATGAACTACGTCCGCATGGTCCGGGTGTTTTTGAAGATAGCCGGCGAAGAAAGGGCAGACCGGCAGGACCAGCAGATCGCGCGCTCTTGCATCTTCGATAACGTGGCGCGCCAGCCGGCTGGCGATCCCCTGGCCTTCCAGACGCTCGGGCACCAGCGTTTCAGTGATCATCAGGTTTTGGCCCGAGAGGTTGTAGGTCACCACCGCAACCTCCCCGAAGACCGGCAGCTCGTAGCGGTGGGCTTCCGCGTTGTCGCGGATATCTGGGTCGGACACGGCGCGCTCCTGTCAGCGGAAGTTCAGTTTTCAGATGCCCATCGCCCGGGGGGACAGCAAGACCGCGATGTCACAGGACCGACAAGCCCTCCTCGAGCCGGCGCATGTCTTCGGGCGGCGGCGTTTCGAACCGCAGCGTCTCCCCCGTGATCGGATGGATGAACCCCAGGATGGCGGCGTGCAGCGCCTGGCGGGTCAGCCCCGCCGCGGCGATCGCCTCCCGTACGGGATTGGCGGGGCTGCCGGTGCCATAGACCGGGTCGCCGAGCAGGGGTGCGCCCTTCGACGCCATGTGAACCCGTATCTGGTGGGTGCGGCCGGTGTGGAGCGTGCAGGCAATACGCGAGGCCATGGGGGGCGTGGCCTGCCTGGACCCCTTCTGGGGTGAGGCTCCGAAGACCTGCTCGACCACATAATCCGTGATGGCTTCGCGCCCGCCGCTGTTCAGCACCGCCATCTTCTTCCGGTCGCCCGTCGAGCGGCCAAGGTTGGAGATGATACGGCCATGCTCGGGGCGCAGCGTTCCGCGCGTCAGGGCGATGTAGGTGCGTTCGATGTCATGCGCTGCGAACAGGGCCGAAAGTCCTGCGTGCGCCGCATCTGACTTGGCGGCGACCATCACTCCGGACGTATGCTTGTCCAGCCGGTGCACAATGCCCGGGCGCGCCACGCCGCCGATGCCTGACAGGGACGCAGCGCAGTGATGCAGCAGGGCGTTGACCAGGGTGCCGGTTTCGCTGCCCGGCGCGGGATGGACCGCCATTCCGGCGGCCTTGTCGAGGACGATCAGGTGGGCGTCCTCATAGAGAACGGTCAGCGGGATCGCCTCGGGCTGCGGAATGGCCGAGACGACGGCCGGCAGGGCGACGGCGTAGAGGCCGGGCTGGGCCTTGCCCGAGGCCACCGAGACGGGGGCCCCGTCGCGGGTGACGACGCCTTCGGCCAACAGCGCCTGAAGCCGCGCGCGCGACAGGGTTGGGAAAATCTCGGTCAGGGCCTTGTCGAGTCGGACGCCGCCCTTCTCAAGGCGCGCCTCAAGGACGATGGCCCCATCCTCATCGGCGAGAAGATCTTCGGACAGCAGGGGTTCGTCGGACACGGGGCGCTCCACCGCCCCGGAAGACCGGGCGGTCGCCGATCTAGCACGGCAGGCCAACGGACACACAAGTCGCAGCTTGGCGTACGGCGGGCTGTGAGTTTATGGTTAAGCTTGGCTTGATGCCGGGGGGTGAAGACCATGCGAGTCTGGATTCTTGCAGCCGCGGCCGGCGGGGTGGCGCTGGCCTTGGGCAGTTGCGCGACCATGAGCGCCGAACAGTGCCAAGCGGGCGATTGGTCGGGGCAGGGGTATGCGGACGGCGTGGCCGGTCTGACAATGAGCCGGCTGGGCGAACATGCCGAAGCCTGCGTCAAACATGGGATTGCGCCGGATGACGCCGCCTACCGGGCCGGTCGGGAGCAGGGGCTTATCCAGTATTGCACGCCGGACCGCGGTTTCCGGGAAGGAAGAACGGGCTCCAGCTACGCCGGGGTCTGTCCCTCGTATCTGGAAGCGGACTTCATGCCCGCCTACCAGGACGGTCAGATCGTCTATCAGGTGGATCAGGCGCTGGTCAGCGCCCGCAGTTTGGTCGATTCCCACGGCAACCGACTGGAAGAACTGGACGAGAAGATCGTCGCCAAACAGGCCGAGGCGCGCGCAGAGGGGCTGACCGATCAGCAGCGCGAGACGATCCGCAACCGTATTCAGGAAATCCGCCGCGAACGCGCGGACACCGAGCGCGAATGGCGACGCGCCGAGGACGCGATCGACGACGCCGAGCGCGATGTGCGGGACGTACGCTGGCGGTTCCGCCGCCAGTACGGCGACTGGTGAAGGCCAGCCGCCGTCTCTCCGGTCAGGCGGCCTTTGAAGCGGCCGAGCCGAAGTGCGGGTTGAGTTCGCCCTTGGCGTAACGCTGGGCCATCTGGGCGGTCGACAGCGGGCGGATCTTCGAGGCCTGGCCCTCGCAGCCGAACTGGACGAAACGCTCCTGACAGAGTTTGCGCATCGCCTCCTTGGCGGGCTTCATCCACGCGCGCGGATCGAACTCGCCCGGCTTTTCCGCCAGCAATTTGCGGACGGCGCCGGTCATGGCCATGCGGTTGTCGGTGTCGATGTTGATCTTGCGGACGCCGTGCTTGATGCCGCGCTGGATTTCCTCGACCGGCACGCCCCAGGTCTGGGGCATCTGGCCGCCGTATGCGTTGATGATGTCCTGCAGGTCCTGCGGCACGCTGGACGAGCCGTGCATAACCAGATGGGTGTCCGGCAGGCGGCGGTGGATTTCCTCGATCACGTTCATGGCCAGCACTTCGCCATCGGGCTGCCGGCTGAATTTGTAGGCGCCGTGGCTGGTTCCCATGGCAATGGCCAAGGCGTCGACCTGGGTCTCGCGCACGAAATCGACCGCCTGATCGGGATCGGTCAGCAGGGCCGAGTGATCCAGCTTGCCTTCGAAGCCGTGGCCGTCCTCGGCCTCGCCCATGCCGGTCTCCAGCGAACCCAGAACACCCAGTTCGCCCTCGACCGAAACGCCGCAACTGTGGGCCATCTGGACCACGCGACGGGTGACGTCGACGTTGTACTCGTAGCTGGCGGGCGTCTTGGCGTCCTCTTCCAGCGAGCCGTCCATCATCACCGAGGTGAAGCCGTACTGGATGGCGGTGGCGCAGGTCGCCGGGCCATTGCCGTGGTCCTGGTGCATGCAGACCGGGATGTGCGGATACAGCTCGGCCAGGGCGTCGATCAGCTTGGCCAGGACGATGTCGTTGGCGTAGCTGCGGGCCCCGCGGCTGGCCTGGATGATGACCGGCGCGTTGACGGCTTCCGCCGCCTCCATGATCGCCAGTCCCTGTTCCATGTTGTTGATATTGTAGGCGGGCAGGCCGTAGCCATTCTCGGCCGCGTGATCGAGAAGCTGTCGCAGCGTGATGCGCGCCATGGGATGTCTCCTGAGCCCTTGAGGTTTTGCCGTGGTTTAGCGCCGGGCAGGGCTCAAGTCACGCAATGTTACATGCGCGCGACGCGACCGAAAGCCGCCCGTGGCGCCACGGTCACTGGAGCTGCAGCGCCTCGACGCCGGGCAGGGGCTTGCCCTCCATCCATTCCAGGAAGGCGCCGCCAGCGGTCGAGACGAAGGTCATGTCGTCGCTGACTCCGGCGTGGTTCAGGGCCGAGACCGTGTCGCCGCCGCCGGCGACGGCGACCAGCTTGCCGGCCCTGGTCAGTTCTGCGGCGTATTTCGCCGCCGCCACTGTCGCGGCGTCGAACGGCGGAACCTCGAACACGCCCAAAGGCCCGTTCCAGATCAGGGTCTTTGATGCGTCCATGGCGGCTGTCAGGCGGGCGACGGTCTCGGGACCGGCGTCCAGAATCTTGTCGTCGGCCGACAGGGGGTCTCCGGCGCGCACCGTCCGGGCGGCGGCGCCCGGCTTGACCTCGGTCGCGACGACCATGTCCACGGGCAGCAGAAGCTCGCACCCCTGCGCCTGCGCCTCGGCCATGATCTCGCGCGCCGTTTCGGCCATGTCCTTCTCGGCCAGCGAGCCGCCGATATCGATCCCCTGAGCGAACAGGAAGGTGTTGGCCATGCCGCCGCCGATCGCGAGCCGGTCCAGCTTGCCGACGAGGTTCTTCAGCAGGTCCAGCTTGGTCGAGACCTTCGCTCCGCCGACGATGCCGATCACCGGCTTCTGCGGCTTGCCCAGCGCCGCATCCAGCGCGTCGAGCTCGCGCCGCATCGACTCGCCGGCGTAGGCGGGCAGCAGTCGCGCCAGCCCTTCGGTCGAGGCATGGGCGCGGTGGGCGGCTGAGAAGGCGTCGTTGACGTAGAGGTCGCCGAGTTCGGCCAGCTGCTTCGCAAAGGCCGGATCGTTCTTCTCCTCGCCTCCGTGGAAGCGGACGTTCTCCAGCAGGACCACGCCGCCGGCGTCGAGGTCGGCGAGGACCGCCTTCGCCTCGTCGCCGACGCAGTCGTTGGCGAACCGGACCGGGGCGCCGAGCAGGTGCTCCAGATCGTCGACCACCGGCTGCAGGCTCATCGACTGCACGCGCTGACCCTTTGGCCGGTCGAAGTGGGCCAGCAGGGCGACCTTGGCCCCGGCGTCGCGCAGCTTGTTGATCGTCGGCAGGGCGACGCGCAGGCGGGTGTCGTCGGTGACGCGCCCACCCTCCATCGGAACGTTGAAGTCCACGCGGACGAGAGCGGTCTCGCCGGCAAGGGAGGGGGCGTCGTCGAGGGTGCGGAAGGTCATTTTGAAGTCTCGAGAACGATCACGAACACGAACCCGCCAAACGCAAGCAAGGCGGGAAGGGTGATGTGGCGCGCGATGAAACCTTCACGCCACTTGGTTGAGTAGAACAATGCCAACAACACCAAGCCAAGAAAGATCAAACAAGCGACGCTCCCGCCGGCCAAGTTTAGGGCTGGCGCGATATGCATCAGTCCGATGGCGGACCCGATCCCGAGCAGCAGGCCGGCGATGCCCACGAGTCCGCCGAGCGCGGCGTAGGCGTCCATCTTCGCCATCGACCACTGAAGACGCCAGAGTTCCCGCCGGTTGTCGCCATCGCGGCGTTGTTCTTTTTCAGCCCATTCCGGCGTTGGCATGTTGGCTAGATCAGCTTGCTCATCACCAGCGCCGTGTCGCTCATCCGCGTCGCGAAGCCCCACTCGTTGTCGTACCAGGTCAGAACGCGGGCCAGCTTGCCGTCGACGACTTGGGTCTGGGGCAGGGCGGCTGTGGACGAGGCGGCGATGTGGTTCAGGTCGGTCGAGACAAGCGCCTCGTCGGTCACGGCCAGAACGCCCTTCATCGGGCCGTCGGCGGCGGCCTGGATGGCGGCGTTGATCTCTTCCACCGTGACCTCGCGCCCGGCCACGACCTTCAGGTCGACGACCGAGACGTTCGGGGTGGGAACGCGGATCGACGAACCGTCCAGCTTGCCCTTCAGTTCCGGCAGGACAAGACCCAGCGCCTTGGCGGCGCCGGTCGAGGTCGGGATCATCGACAGGGCGGCGGCGCGGCCCCGGTACAGATCCTTGTGCATCGTATCCAGCGTCGGCTGGTCGCCGGTGTAGGCGTGGATGGTGGTCATATAGCCGCGCTCGATGCCGAACAGGTCGTTCAGCACCTTGGCGACCGGGGCCAGGGCGTTGGTCGTGCAGGATCCGTTGGACACGACGATGTCGTCGGCGGTCAGGGTCTCATGGTTGACCTTGTAGACGATGGTCTTGTCGGCGCCGTCGCACGGGGCCGAGACCAGTACGCGTTTCGCGCCCGCGGTCAGGTGGGCCGAGGCCTTTTCCTTGGTCGTGAACAGGCCCGTGCATTCGAAGGCGATGTCGACGTTCAGCTCCTTGTGCGGAAGCTTGGACGGGTCGCGCTCGGCCGTGACCTTGATCTTGCCCAGACCCACATCGATCCAGTCATCGCCGAACTCGACAGTGCCGGGGAAGCGGCCGTGGACCGAATCGTACTTCAGCAGGTGGGCGTTGGTGGCCACCGGCCCCAGATCGTTGATCGCCACCACCTCGATGTCGCGACGGCCATGCTCGACGATCGAGCGCAGGACGAGGCGGCCGATGCGGCCGAAACCATTGATGGCGACGCGGATGGTCATGGGGCGGTCTCCGAAGAAGCAGGGCTGAATGTTCGGCGCTTCAATGGAACCGCCGGGCGCGAGGATCAACCCCGCGCCCGTAACAAGGCGTGATCAACTGTAACGCTGAGACCGCCTGACCCTACTGCAGGAAGCTGCGCTTTACCTCGTCGAGAAGCGGGTTGGTCTGGGTATCGTTCTGCCAGCCGTAGTTGATGGTCCAGAGGATCGTGCCTCCGACCGCCGTAGCAGGATCGCGAACCCAGGCGCCCTTGGCCCGGATGGACGCCTCGTCCTCATAGGACAGCATGCCGGCGGCCGGCGCTCCGTCGGGCGGCCTGTAGCCGTTAGGGAAGCCGTTGGTGCGATTGTAGCTCCGGTAGCCGACCCGGGCGACGGCGTCCCAGTGGTAGGTCCCGCGCGACAGATAGCCGTTCTCTCTCAGCTCGTTGTAGGCCAACGAATTGTCGTCGTTGTAGACGGAGGTGGCGCCGGTCACCAACTGCCTGGGGGCCGTGATGTCGGGGCTGTAGAAGATGCCGTAGAAGCCGATGCCGATGCCGATTTTCCGGCGGGGAACACCGGTCGCCACATAGGCGCGAATGCTGGTGTCGAGATCATAGGGTGTCTCGCCTGTGGCCCCGTAGATCGGAGTGCTCAGCCATGAGCGCCAGCCGCCGGCGACATAGGCCATGCCGTAGCTCATAAGGTTGAACTGATCGACCATGTTGGCGATGTCGGCTTCCCATTGTTCGACCCTGCCGCCGGGCTCGAGGAAGTTGATGTTCTTGGCGTACCACGGGAAGGTGATGATCACCTGCCGGCCCGCGCCCTGGTAGCGGGGCCGGGCGTTCGCTTCAGCGCGAATCTCCGCAATCAGGGCTTTCAGACGGCGCTGCGCCTCGGCCGCCGGGAATTTGACCTGGCAGTCGTTCGGTTCGCTGAGGCAGTCCTCCCAGTCCACGTCGATGCCGTCGTAGTCGTGCTGAACCATGTAGTTAACGAGGTTGACGACGAAGGTCCGCCGCACGCCGTCCGCGGTGGAGTTGTAGAAGCCCACGCCGTCGCCAGCCCCGCCCAGCATGATGAGGGCCTTCCTTCCGGAGGCGTGCGCGCGGGACACCAGATAGTCCTCGACTGTCTGCGGAGCATAGGGCGATCCCGGGAGTTCCTGCGCGCTCGTCGCCCCGTTCACCAACTGGCCGGCGGTTCCGCCCAGAGTTCCGGAACCGGGCGCGATCCGGCCGAAGACGAAGTGGGTCATGGCGGTCATATCCACGCGCTCGGGCGGATAGGCATGCCAATACCAGCCGGCGTAGTAGCCGGTTACCCAGGCTGACGAGGCGGCGGTCGGCGTGCGGACGCGAACGGTCGCGGTCGCGGTTCTCGACCGGTCCACGACGCTGGCCGCGGTGACGCGATAGGTCCCCTCGGCCGCCGGCGCCGTGAACAGGCCGGCCGCACTGATCGTGCCGCCGTTGGCCGACCATTCGACCTGGGTGACGTCGGTTCCCGTCACCGTGGCGGTGAACTGGAAGCCTGAGGAGGGGGCGAGGTCGATCTCCGTCGGTGTCAGGCTGACCTGAATCTGGGGCGGGGGAGGAGGGGGAGGTTGCTGCGGTCCGCCTCCGCCTCCGTCCCCGCCGCCACCTCCGCCGCAACCCGCAAGAGCAAGCGCCATAGCGAGGCCGACGGCGAGTAGGCGGAAACGAAGCATGACGACTTTGCTCGAAGGACGGCGCGGGGGGAGCACCGTCCTCAGTTTCGGGCGGCCTGAGCCAGCCGTCGATCCGTGCACGTCGCGTCACGGGCCGGTTTGGTCGTCCGTTAACGTCGACGCAGATCAGTCAGTGCGGCGCGCGCGGGGACCGGCGCCGCCAAAACCGAGCTGGTCCATGGTCACGAGCCGGCCGGCCTCGTCCCGCGAAAACTGAACCCGTCGGCCCGGATCACCGACGACGGTGAACAGGTCGCCGTCCAGTCGGACCAGAGCCACTGGCGGGCGGCGGCCGCGGACGACGTTCAGCCGGTCTCCGACGACAGAAACGGTCTGCTCGCCATAGGCGCCGGCGTAGGGCGTCAGATCGCCGGCCGGAGCCGTCGAATTGATCGCCTGCAGCGTCCAGGCCGCATCGATACGGTTGTTGTCGCCGGCGAGGATGGCCTCAAGCGCCAGCGTATGGGCGCGCGTCAGGGCCTGATCCCACGGCACGGCGACGTCGGGCGAGACGCCTGTTCCTTCCCAGTTCTTGCCCGTGACAGGGTTCTTCGGCGAACCCTGCGAGATGAAGACCGCGAAGCCGCCGCCCACCGGGACCATGCCGCCGGGATTGGCCGCTCCGCCGGAGGCTTCGCCGACGATGGTCGCGCGGCGCGCGCCCTGCAGGGTGTAGGGGAAGGCCTCGCCCGCCGAGCCCGTGCGGCCGCTGATCAACACATAGACCGGAACGTCCAGCCGGGGCGTCGGATAGAAGACCGCCGGGGCCTCGCTCTCGGTCCCCTCGCGGCTGTGGAAGACGTTGTAGATCGGCGCGTTCGCCGGTGTGAAGGCGCTGGTCAGATAGCCGACCATCGAGGGGGCGCCGCCACCGTTGTCGCGCAGGTCGAAGATCACCGCATCGGCCTCGGCGACAAAGCTCAGGGCCGCATCGGCCGCGCGCCGGGCCGGGTCGGCGGGATTTTCGAAGTCGATGTTCGAAAACTGGCGCAGGTCGATATAGCCGACGTTGCCCGGCAGGATCTCGACCTTGCGGAAGCCATAGTGGCCGCGCGCTTCCATCGGATTGGCGGCGCGGACCCGACGGACGGGTTCCCTGGCGGTCCCGGCCGGCGGCGGCGAGCCGGGAGCCCGGACGACGCGCACAGGTCCCGCGCCCGGCCCCGGTGCGGCGGGCGCGTTGGGGTCCCAGGCCACGTTGAAATGCGCGTCCAGAGGGCGCAGCCGCCGGCTCAGCGCGGCGGCCAGATCGCGCTGATCGGTCAGGGCGTCGAAGGCGCCGGCCGCGCTTTCCGCCTCCAGATCGTCGGCGATGCGGTCTCCTGCCGCGGGATCGAAATACAGATCACGAATGCGGCCCGCGACCGCGTTCGCCGTGTCTCGCGGTGTGGGAGCCGCGGTCTGGGCGTATGCAGGCACGACCGCCACGAGGGCAGCGGCGAGGATCAGGGCTCGCATCAGGGCGTCTCCGTCGAACGATCTACGAGTGGTAGGGTGAGCCGGGCGGTCAGACCGCCTCCGGGCCGATTGGTCAGGGTTACGTCGCCGCCGGCTGCCCGAGCCGCCTGACGGGCGACCGTCAGGCCAAGGCCGGCTCCGCCCGTCTCGCGGCTGCGCGAGCGTTCGGCGCGATGGAAGGGCTCGAATACGGCTTCCAACTCGCCCTCGGGCAGGCCGGGACCGTCGTCTTCGACGAGGATTATTGCACGGCCGTCCTCGGATACCGCCTTGACGCGGGCGACCGCGCCGAACTTCACCGCGTTGGCGATCAGGTTGGCCAGGGCGCGCCGCAGGGCGGCGGCGTCGGCTTGTACCGGCAGGGCGTCGCCGTTGGTGAAACTCACAGCCGCGCCGGTTTCGGAGAAGCCCGCCGCGCAGTCCTCGGCGAGACTCGACAGGTCGAACCGCTCACGGCGCTCCGGGGTCGTCTCGCCGCGCACATAGGCCATGGCCTGGGCGATCAGGGCGTCCATCTCCTCGATGTCGGCGGCCATCCGGTCGCGCACCGCCTCGGGCGCCTGTTCGGCCCGGAAGCGCAGCCGGGTCAGGGGCGTACGCAGGTCATGGGCGATGGCGGCCACCGTCTGGGTGCGCCGGCGCATGTGGTCGCGCAGCGACGCCTGCATGTCGTTGAAGGCCTGGATGGCCGTGCGCACCTCGCTGGGGCCGGAGGGCGTCAGCGGCTCGGCGTCCGGGTCCGCGCCCAGCCGTTCGGCGGCGTCCGCAAAGACGCGGATCGGGCGGGTGAGGCGGCGCGCCATGAACCAGACGAGCGGCGCCAGCAGCAGCATGGAGATGGCGAGGGCCAGAAGCACCCGCTGCTGCCACGGAGACAACAGGCCCCGCGGCGGCTCGACCGTGGCCCAGCGCCCGTCTTCCTGCTGCACGGAGGCTGAGAAGGGAGCGAACGTCAGCCGGTCGGCAAGGACGCTGAACTGCCGCGTCTCGCGGTCGATGATAAAGGCGGCGCCGTCGGCGCCTCGCGGCAGGGCGTGGCGCGTGTGCAGCCGGGCGCGGATCTCGTCGCCCTGCCGCAGGACCACCACGCCCCTCGGCGGAACGGGCTCCGGCGGGGGAGGCGGCCCGGGCGGAGTCGGGGGGGAGGGCTGCCCAGGCGGTTGCGGCGCGCGGCGCCCGGCGTCCCTCAGGGCGAAGGTGTAGTGCTCCACCGAACCGGATCCGGGCTTGCGATCGTTCCGCAGCCGCCTTGGCCGCTCGCCCTGGACGCGCACGCGTACGGTTTCGGACGGCACGCCCATGCGCTGGGCCAGACCGGCGGCGAGCGCCATGGCCATCGGATCGTCCGGCCCCGCCTCGTTCAGCGCCAGCGGTTTGTCCGTCAGGCGGCGACGTAACGGGCGCCCGTCCGAGGTTTCAGCCGGCAGACCTTTCAGCGCATTGGCCGCCGCTTCGATGCTGAAGCCCGCAGGTTCCGGCTCGGGCGCCAGTACCACGACCCCGAACGCTACGGCCTGGGACATGACGACGGCCAGCACGGCCAGCGCAGCCACCTGAACCAGAACCGGGAACGACGACGGACGTCTCACGCGGCGCCCCGGGCGCCGGCGTGGCGTTCGACCCGGACGTCGAACATATACCCCTCGCCGCGCAGGGTCTGGATCATCTCCAGCCCGGACCCGTCGTCGAGTTTTTTCCGCAACCGGCTGATCTGCACATCCATGGCCCGGTCGAACACGTCGGCGTCCGCGCCCCGCGCCCGCTCCAGCAGCTGGTCGCGCGTCAGCACCCGGCCCGGCCTTTCGGCGAAGGCCCGCAGCAGGGCGAATTCGCCCGCCGACAGGGCGACCGCGCGCCCGTCAGGCCGGGTCAGCTCGCGCCGCAACAGATCCAGTCGCCAGCCGGCGAAGGTCAGGGCCGGTCCCTCGGAGGCGGCCTCATCCCGAGGACGGCGCAAAACAGCCCTGACCCGGGCCAGCAGTTCGCGGGGATTGCAGGGCTTGGCCAGATAATCGTCGGCCCCGAGTTCCAGCCCGATGATCCGGTCCGTGTCCTCGCCCATGGCCGACAGCATCACGATCGGGGGCCCGCCCTTGCCGGACAGGCGGCGGCAAACGGACAGCCCGTCCTCGCCCGGCATCATCAGGTCCAGCACCAGCAGGTCGGGCGCGCGGGCCGCCATGGCCCGGTCCATCTCGGCGGCCGAGGCGGCGCCGGTCGCGTCATAGCCGTGCTGGCTCAGATAGTCGCACAGCACCTCGCGGATGCCGGGATCGTCGTCGACAACGAGAATGCGGGGGGCGGGGTCGGCTTGCATGACGCCCATTGTGGCGAACCGGACGCTCGCCGTCATTTCAGTGCTGAAACATTTCCCGGATCGCCTGCAACATGGGTGCAAGGCTGGCATGGTCGAAGGGGGCGCTCCACAACGGGAACCCATGCCCCATGCTGACCCTGATCGCCCTGTCCGCCGCCCTGATGCAGGACCCTCCGGCTTCGCCGGCTCCCCCAGCCTCGCCTGAAGCCCACGCCCGCTTCATCATGATGGGCGACGGGCCCGGCAGTCTGGACAAGGACGGGGACGGCCAGATCTCGCGCGAAGAGTTCGCCGCGCCGATGAACGACCATTTCGCTCGCATGGACAAGGATGGCGATGGCCGCCTGTCGGCCGAGGAACGGTCGTCGGGCCATGGCCCGGGCGCCCACGTGTTCATGCGTGGTCCGGGCGGCGAGGGTGGTCCGGGCGTGCATCGGTTCGAGTTGCGCAGCGACGGCGCTCCCGGAGGGCGCGGCGAGCATGAAGTCCGGACGATGGTCTTCTCGGGTCGCAGCGAAGGCGGGCCCGGCGAAGAGCACCGGATCGTCATCCGCGGTCCCGGCGGCGAGGGCGGCCCCCGCATCGTGCATCTGCCGCGTGGAGCCGACGGCGCCGGCGAGCACAACGTCAACGTCATGATCCACCGCCTCGGCGGCCCGGACGGCGAGCACAAGATGGACGCCGACAACGACGGCCGCATCAGCGAGGCCGAGTTCACCGGCCCGCTGCGCGAAGCTTTCACCCGTATGGACGCCGATCACTCGGGATTCATCGAGGAAGGCGAACGGGGTCAGGGCCACGATGTCCAGGTCTTCACCCACCGGATCGAAACACGACAGGACGATGAAGACTGATCCGTCCAGCGACTTCGTGATTTGAAAGTCATCGAAGGCGCCCTCTAATGGCGTCATGATCTTCCGTCGCCTGTTTGAACGACTGGCCGTGTCAGCCGCGATGAGCCTTGCGCTCTGCGCGGCTCCGGCTGTGGCGGGCGATCCCGCGGTCGCATCAGCGGCCCCGTCGGCTCCGGCGGCGGCCCCGGTCGCGCCGGGCCGTGACCGGGTACGGATGAACCAGCGGGTCTTCGACCATGTCTGGAACGAGGTCCGGCGCGAATATTACGACCCGCACCTGCACGGCGTGGACTGGAATAACGCGCGCCGGACGTGGCGTCCGATCGCGCTGGCCGCACCGGATGACCGGACCCTGTACCGGTCGCTGCGCGAGATGCTGAACCTGCTGGACGACGATCACGCCGGCGCCGCCCCGCCCGCGGTGGCGCGTCGTCAGGACCAACTGCGCGAACGCCGCGCCGCCGTGGGTCTGTCGCTGCGCGCGGAGAAGGACAGCGAGGACAGCTATCTGGTCGAGCAGGTCCGGGAGGATTCCCCGGCGGCCGAAGCAGGCGTGGGCGTCGGCTGGCGGCTCATCGTCGACGGCGCGACAGGCTGGACCCCGGAACAGGATGTGGTCGAGGGACAGCCGCTGGTGCTGACCATGGTCGATGCTGAGGGCGCTCCAAAGGTGACCGTGCTGAATCCGCGCGTTCTTGAGCCGCGCCCGGCCTTTGTCGCCGACCGCACGCGCCCCAATGTGCTGGTCCTGAGGGTCGAGGGGTTTGAACAGGGACTGGGGCGCTGGATGGGTCAGCAACTGGCCGACCTGACGCCCGACACAGACGTGATCCTGGATCTGCGGGGCAATCCCGGCGGTCGTTTGATGGAGGCGGATGCGGTGCTGAGCTGCTTCCTGCCGACAGACCGCGCCTGGGCGACCCGCACGCCCCGGAACGGCCGACGCATCGAGATGAGGACCGCCGGCGGCTGCGGCGCGCTGACGGCCCCGATCGCCAACGATGTCGCGGTGCTGGTCGACGACCAGAGCCGCAGCGCCGCCGAACTCACTCCCGCCGCCCTTCAGGAGGCGCGCCGCGCCGTGGTGGTCGGCGCGCCAACCGCAGGAGCCGTGCTGATCTCTCGCGAGACGCGTCTGCCGGACGGCGGCCGGTTGACGCTCAGCCGCGCCGACTTCGTGACGGCGGGCGGCGTGCGTCTGGAAAAGAACGGCGTGAAGCCCGACGTAGCAGCCGCCGTTACGGCGCAGGATCGCCGGGCCGGCCGGGATCCCGGGCTTGAAGCGGCCCTCGCCGCCTTGGCTGCGCGGCGTCCCGAACAGGCGCAGGCGGCCGTTGGCGCACCCCTCTAGACCGCGACCGGCCTGACATTCGACGCCGCCAGCCGCGCCCGCTCGCGGGCCTCGTCCGTCGTCGTCCCCTTCGCCGTCGCCACGCCCATGCGACGCCGCTCATAGCTTTCGGGCTTGCCGAAGAGGCGCAGGTCGGCGGTCGGGACAGACAGGGCCTCGGCCACGCCCTCGAAGGCGATGCCCGCCGCGTCCATACCGCCGTAGATCACCGCGCTGGCGCCGATGTCGCGCTGGCTGACGTCGACCGGCAGACCGAGGATAGCGCGGGCATGCAGGGCGAACTCGCTCATCGTCTGGGTCGCCAGCGTCACCAGACCGGTATCGTGCGGACGTGGCGACACCTCCGAGAACCAGACCTGATCGCCCTTCACGAACAGCTCGACCCCGAACACGCCCAGACCGCCCAGGGAATCCGTGACCTTGCCGGCGATGTCCTGCGCGGCGGCGAAGGCGGCCGGCGTCATCGCCTGCGGCTGCCAGCTCTCGACATAGTCGCCCTTGACCTGACGATGGCCGATCGGGGCGCAGAAATCCGTTCGCACGGCGCCGTCGCGCATAGAGCGGACCGTCAGAAGGGTGATCTCGAAATCGAAGTCGATGCGGCCCTCGACGATAACCGTCGCCGTTTCGACCCGTCCGCCGGACTGTGCATAGGCCCAGGCGTCGGCCATCTGATCGGGCGCCTCGACGAAGGACTGGCCCTTGCCCGACGAGGACATCACCGGCTTCACGAAGACCGGCAGGCCGATCCGCTCCGCCGCCTCAGCCAGTTCATCAGCCGACGAGGCGAAGGCGTAGGGCGAGGTCGGCAGGCCCAGTTCTTCCCCGGCCAGCCGCCGGATGCCCTCGCGGTTCATGGTCAGCTGGGTCGCCCGGGCGGTCGGGATGACCACGGCATGACCCGCCGCCTCGATCTCGGCCAGAACGTCCGTGGCGATGGCCTCGATCTCGGGCACGATTATGTGCGGCATCTCCGCCGCGATGACCCCGGCGAGGATGTGGGGATCCGTCATCGGAATAACGTGGCTGCGGTGCGCCACCTGCATGGCGGGCGCATTGGGATAGCGGTCGACGGCGATGACCTCGACGCCCAGCCGCTGCAGCTCGATCGCCACCTCCTTGCCCAGCTCTCCGGCGCCCAGAAGCATGACGCGGACGGCGGTGTCCGAAAGGGGGGTGCCGATACGCATCATCTATAACTGGCCGCGGATCGAGATACCTCAGGAACTGTCAATGAAGAGAAACTCAGGAACGCCTTAACGTCAGACTCTGAGTTGCTGTTCTTCGGACCCAATATCACTTTCTTTATCGCTCCGGACTGATCCCCGAAAGTCCGATCTGCGTACGGCACGAGTTGCCCGCCGCGTATTGAAAATTTTATGTCGATTTCTTTGCCGCCAGGGGATGAGATATCAAAACCCTTTTCGGATTCTATATAAACAACTGCCCTGGTGGAGCGAACTTCCTTTTCTTCGGAGAATGCTGAGTTTTTCATATAGCAAGCGGCGGTCAGAAGCTGGGTAGCGATCCTTAAGGCCATCTTGTTTTTTTGAGATTCAGGGCATTGATGGAACAAATTCCCACCGTTTATTAATCTGTTTTTTAGTTCAGCCCGCTGTTCTTCTTCTTTATAGAGAACTTTTCCCATTTTCCCCAAGCATTTCGAGATCTTTGCCGAGTCAAATCCTATCGAAAACCCTTTGGCGTCTTCTGCGTAGGCGCGCCACTGACTAAGTATGTCCCCTTCCAAAGAAAAGCACGATATAAGAAGTCGGGCATTTTTGTTTACGTAATCTACCCGATCCAAAAGTAGATCTGACAAATTGTCGCTTATGATGCCTCGGTGCTCCGATATCTCATCTTTCGCAAGATCGAGTCCCCAAGACAGCTCTCTAAAATCATTCATTTTAGACAGGTCTGAAGACCGTATCGTCTTGTTTGTTACGATTGCGTGGAAAGTATCTGAAGAGCAGTAATGGTAGAGCACACCCTTGGGCACCTCAGACGGCGGCTTAAAGGGGAAGGCATCGCACAGGCGCTTGTAAGCCGCCGAATCTTCGTTCGATGAATCGCTCATGGCTCGCAAGCTACATTCAACCCGTGGTTTCCGCTACAGTCCCGCTAGGGACGATCTTGTCTCCCGGGGACGCGCGTGGGAGTAGTTTCCAGGGCAGGCGGGTTCGATCAGGTCCCAGGCGTTGCCGTAAAGGTCCTCAAAGACCACCACCTTGCCATAGGGCTCGTGACGGGGCGCTTCGCGGAAGACGACGCCCGCCGCCGACCACGCTGCGTGGTCGCGGATCAGGTCGTCCGTCTCGAGAAACAGCCAGACCCGATCGCCCGCCTGTCGGCCCACAGCGTCGCGCTGCGCGTCCGTCGTCGCGCGCGCCAGCAGCAGGGATGTCTGGCCGCCCGTCGGCGTCACCCGCACCCAGCGCTTGCCGCCGCCCATGTCCGTGTCCTCACTGAGCTCGAAACCCAGTTTGCCGACAAAGAAGGCGCTGGCCTCGTCGTAGTCGCGGACCAGCAGGCTGACGGCCCCGAGATGCGCCATGGCTCTAAAGTCGCGCCTTGACCGCTGCAACGACCGCGTCCGTCGTGATTCCGAACTTCTCGTACAGAACCTCTGCCGGAGCGGATGCCCCGAAGCTGTCCATGCCGACAAAGCCGCCGTCCTCGCCGATGAACCGTTCCCAGCCCTGCTGGATCGCGGCCTCTACGGCGACGCGGACCGTGCCGCGCCCGATGACGCCGTCCTGATAAGCCTTGGGCTGCTGGAAGAAGAGCTCGAAACAGGGGACCGAGACTACTCGGGCCGGGGTGCCTTCCGCTTCCAGCGCATCGGCGGCGGCGAGCGCAAGCGGCACCTCGGTGCCCGTGGCGAACAGGGTCGCCTTGGCTGTTCCGTTGGCGGCGCGCAGTTCATAGGCGCCCCTGGCCGACAGGTTTTCGGACGCGGCGACCGTCCGCACCGCAGCGGTCTTCTGGCGCGACAGGGCCATGGCCGAGGGCGCGGTCTTGTGCTCGAGCGCCAGCTGCCAGCACTCCATGGCCTCGACCGTGTCGGCGGGGCGGAAGACCAGCAGGTTCGGTATGGCGCGCAGTGCGGCCAGGTGCTCGACCGGCTGGTGCGTCGGCCCGTCCTCGCCCAGACCGATGCTGTCGTGGGTCAGGACGTGGATAGCCCGTACCCCCATCAGGGCGCCCAGGCGGATCGCCGGCCGGCTGTAGTCCGAGAAGACCATGAAGGTGCCGCCGTAGGGTATGACCCCGCCGTGCAGCGCCATGCCGTTCATCGCCGCGGCCATGCCGAACTCGCGAATGCCCCAGTTGACGTACCGGCCCTCATAGGTTGGCGCATCGAAGATCGGCGTGCCCTTGACGAAGGTGTTGTTGGAACCGGTCAGGTCGGCCGAGCCGCCGATCAGTTCGGGAATGGCGGCGAACAGCTCGTCCAGCGCCGCGCCCGACGACTGACGCGTCGCCTGGGCCGGTTTTGTCTCGACCAGTTCGGCGATCTTCGCCTGCAGCTTGTCGAAGGCGCCGGCGGGCAGGTCGCCCTTAATCGCGCGGGTGAAGTCGGCGGCCTGGGACGACGCGTTCAGCCGCGCCTCCCACGCCTTGCGGTCCTTGGCGCCGCGACGGCCGACCTTCTTCCAGGCCTTGTCGACGGCTTCCGGCAGTTCGAACGGCTCATGGGCCCACGACAGACCCAGACGGGTGGCGGCGATCTCGGCGGCGCCGAGGGCGGCGCCGTGCGTCTTGTGGCTGCCTTCCATGGTGGCGGCGCCGCGACCGATCTTGGTCTTGCAGGCGATCAGCGTCGGCTTGTCCTGCCGGGTCGCCCACTGCAGCGCCGACTTGATGGCCTTGATGTCGTGGCCGTCGATGGCTTTCACGGCCCAGCCGGCGGCCTTGAAGCGCGCCTTCTGGTCTGTGGCGTCCGACAGGGAGACCGCGCCGTCGATGGTGATCGAATTGTCGTCCCACAGCACGGTCAGCTTGCTGAGCTTGTATCGGCCGGCGAGGGCGATCGCCTCCTGCGACACGCCCTCCATCAGGCAGCCGTCGCCCGCGATCACCCAGGTCCGGTGGTCGACCAGACCGTCGCCGAACCGCGCCGCCAGATGGCGCTCAGCCATGGCGAAGCCCACGCTGTTGGCCAGACCCTGACCCAGCGGACCGGTCGTGGTCTCGACGCCGGGCATGTGACCATATTCCGGGTGACCGGCGGTCTTCGATCCCCACTGGCGGAAGTTCGACAGCTCTTCCTTCGTCGCGGCCTTGTAGCCGGTCAGGTGCAGCAGGCTGTAGATCAGCATCGAGCCGTGGCCGGCCGACAGGATGAAGCGGTCGCGATCGGCCCAGTCGGGACGGCTGGCGTCGAACTTCAGAAATTTCGAAAACAGCACCGTCGCCACGTCGGCCATGCCCATCGGCATGCCGGGGTGGCCGCTGTTCGCCTTTTCGACCCCGTCCATGGAAAGCACCCGGATGGCGTCGGCCATCTGTTTGGGGGTGGCCTTTTCGGATACGTTTTTGGCGTCGGTCACGGGGAGGACCTTTCGTCGGGGGGCGGAAAAAAGGAAGCGCGCCGCTTTACCCCGGCGTGCGCGCGGGTTCTATACGGATTCTGGAGGATTTGACCCGAATGGATGCTGCTTCGGCCGCCAAGGACCGTGTCGACCGCGCGCTCGCCCTGCTCGAGCGCCGGCTGCTGGACCTCAAGGGACGCGCGGCGGGATCCAGCCGCGTGCCGGATGACGACCTGTTCGCGCCCGAGCCCTCGACCGAGACCGACCGCATCCGCATCCACGAGCTGGAAGCGGCCGGCCGCGACGCCGCTGAAGCCCTGTCGCGCGCAGCCGACGCCATTCGTGAAAGCCTGTCCGAACAGGAGGCTCGCTGATGGCGACTGTTACCGTCGAGATCAACGGTCGCCCCTACGCCGTCGGCTGCGCCGATGGCCAGGAGGATCGCGTCCGCACCCTGGCCAGCCAGTTCGACGGCCATGTGCGTCAGGTCGCGGGCGAGGTCGGGCATGTCGGCGACATTCGCCTGTTCCTGATGGCCGGTCTGATGCTGGCCGACGAACTGCACGAGGCGCGCGCCAACGGCGGGGCGGCTCCGGCTCCGTCCGCGGCGGCCAATACCGACGGCGTGGCCGAGGCCCTGAACGCCGTCGCCGCCCGGCTGGAAAAGATCGCACAGGGTCTGTGACGTCTCGCCATTGTTCCGCCCCGGCGGAACGACTATCTTGTTCGACGGCGGGTCTTGCTGCGGCCCACGTCGAAGGCAACATTTCCTTGCGACCTTAATTCACTCGAAGGGAGCTGTCCCTGACCAGGCTCGTGGGCCTGGGCACACGGCGCCCACCTGGCTACCCAGGTCGAGAGGATTGAAACGCTCTTCACGGTTCTCGCGGCGCCGCCAACCTTCTCCTCTCTTTTGAGCACTATCACTCGCCGCGCGGCGGCTCGCTGCTTGAGCGCGGCCGGACGGAGGCGTAGGGCTGCGGCGCGTGCTCGACGCGGCCGGACGGTTCACCCCATGACCGACAAGCATCAGCTCCGCGCCGCCATGCGGGCCACGCGCAAGCGTCTGGCCGGGTTGGATGCAAGCGCGGCCGGGCGGGCCGCGGAGCAGGCCGACGCCCTGCCGCCGGGCGAGATCGTCGCCGTCTATCGCGCCATAGGTTCGGAACTGGACATCGACGCCCTGTCGCTGGCGCTCGGCCGGGCCGGGCGCGAACTGTGCCTGCCGGTGGTGATCGAGCGGGACGCGCCCATGATTTTCCGCCGCTGGTCGCCCGGTGAGCCGCTGGAGCTGGACGAGGCCGGCGTGCCCGCGCCGTTCCCGCTGGCGGAGGCGGTCGAGCCGGACCTGATCCTGACGCCGCTGCTGGCCTTCGACGCCGCTGGCGGGCGGCTGGGGCAGGGGGGCGGCTACTATGACCGCACCTTCGCGGCCCTGCCCGACGTCATCCGCATCGGCTTCGCCTACGCCGGACAGGAGGTCGAGCGATTGCCGGTCGAGACGCACGATATCCGCCTGCATGGCGTTCTGACCGAGAAGGGCTATAGAGCCTTCGCATGAGACTGGCTTTTTTCGGTGATGTCGTCGGCAAGTCCGGACGGGACGGCCTGAGCGATCACCTGCCGGGGCTGAAGCGCGACCTGAAACTCGACTTCGTGGTGGTCAACGCCGAGAACGCCGCCGGCGGCTTCGGTATCACCGAAAACACCGCGCGCGAGCTCTTCATGGCCGGCGCTGACTGCCTGACCCTGGGCAACCACAGTTGGGACCAGCGCGAGGCCCTGACCTATATCGTGCGCGAGCCGCGGCTGATCCGGCCGGCCAACTATCCGCGGCTGATGGACGCTCCGGGCGCGGGGGCCAATCTGTTCGAGACCCACAGCGGCAAGACCGTGCTGGTTATGAACGTGCTGGGCCGCATCCACATGGATCCGATGGACTGTCCGTTCAGCGCGGTCGAGAAGGAGCTGGCGGCCTGTCCGCTGGGCGTGGTCGCCGACGCCATCATCGTCGACATGCACTGCGAGGCCACCTCCGAGAAGATGGCCATGGGTCATTTCTGCGACGGCCGGGCGTCGCTGGTTGTCGGCACCCACACCCATGTGCCCACGGCCGACTGCCAGATCCTGCCCGCCGGCACCGCCTACCAGACTGACGCTGGCGGCTGCTGCGACTATGATTCGGTGATCGGCAACGAGAAGGAAGAGCCCCTGCGGCGCTTCACCACCCGTCTATCGGGCGGCCGCTACACCCCGGCCCACGGGCCGGCCACGATCTGCGGCGTCTATGTCGAAACCGACGACAGGACCGGACTGGCCACGCGGGTCGAGCCGATCCGGGTCGGAGGGCGGTTGAGCCAAGCGGTCCCGCAGGTCGCTTGACGATGAAGTTTACGTGTGTAATCTAACCGGATTACGGTCGTAAACAGGTGGCTCATGCTCGTTCGTGCCCTGCTCCCCGCTCTGGCGGCTTCGATCCTTCTCTTCGTCCCATACGAGCCTGCCCGCGCCCAAGCGCTGACCGTTGTGGAGGAGGGCCCGGCCATTCAGGTCCGGGCGACGCAGTTCATCGTCCGGTCCCGGCACGCGGATCGGAACTATCTGATCGAGGTGACCCCGCCGGCCCGGCCGCCGGTCTTTCCCGGTCAGAAGGCCGCCGCTGTCTATGCACTGGACGGAGGCTGGGGCGTCGCCGGCGCCGCGGGCTGGGTCTTGGGCGGCGGGGGCGCGATGTCGCCGGCCTATATGGTCACCGTCGGTTATCCGCAGGGCCAGCCGAACAGCCGCGAAGCAGACCTTCTGCCCCGCCCCGTCGCCCGACAGGACGGAAGCGTCGCGCGCGGCGGCCGCTCGGACAGGTTTACACGCTTCCTGCTTGAGGAACTGAAGCCCTTCATCGAGGCGCGCTATCCGGTTGATCCGTCGCGCGCCGTGCTGTTCGGCCATTCGCTGGGCGGCATCTTCACAGCGAACGTGCTGGCCGACCACCCCGACGCGTTTGCGGGCTACCTCATCGCCAGTCCCTCCGTCTGGGCCGACACGACGGCGCCGGACCGGCTGCGCACGATTAGCGCCAATGGCCAGGGACCGCGCGTTTTCGTCGGCTGGGGCGAGCTTGAGGAGCCTTACATGCTCAAGGGCGGGCGGGAGCTCTCGGCTGCTTTGGCCGGCAGAGGAGACCGGCTGGCGACGCACGTCTTCGCCGGCGACTTCCACATCACCTATTATCCCGCAGCCCTCGGAGAGGCCCTGCCGTTCCTGCTGCCCCGCCAGGCGCCGCTTGAATTTCCCCAGCCGGTCGATGTGCCAGCTGACGGGCTGGCCAAGCTCGCCGGCCGCTACGCGCTGCAGAACGGCGTTGAGATTGGGATCGCTCCCACGTCGCTAGGCCTGCGCGCCGCCATCCCCGGTATGCCGCCCGTCGATCTGAGGCCCCGCTCTCCGACGAGCTTCTTCATCCCGGACATGGACGTCCGTGCGGACTTCGAACCGAATGCGATGATCCTCTTCGTCAACGGTGATCGCATCGACACCGTCCGAGTCCCGTGATTGTGCGCGCCAGCCCCACTTCAACCAAGGAGACTTTCATGACTGATTCGCGAATTTCCTGCGCCGGCGCAGTGGCCCTTCTGGCCGCGCTTGCGGCCCCCGGCGTCGCCTCTGCGGCGGGTCCCGACATTACGCTGGGCAATGTGTTCGGCGACGCCTCGCCCGAGGTGAAACTGGTCATGCTCCTGCTTGTCGTCGGCGCCCTGGCCGCCGTGATCCTGACAGTGCTAAAGCTGGCTTCGGGCCGCCGACTGTCGGGCGGGTCGGCCTATGTCTCGGCGTTGAGGCTGGGAGGTCCGCTGCTGGGCCTCATGGGCGCGATGTTCGTGCTGTTGATGGGCTTCATCGGCATCGCCAATGCCGGCGGACCGGTTCCGGTCACGGTGCTGGCCCCGGGCTTTGCCGAAGCGGCCCTTCTGTTCCTGCTGGGACTGCTGGCTGGCGTCGTCGGCGTGATCTGCCATTGGGTCATCGAGGCCCGCATCGACCGCACCGTTCTGGGCTCCTGATGGCCGACCGTCTTCACGTCACGGAGGCCGAGAGCGCGGTCCTCGCCGCGCTGTGGCAGCGCGGTCCGCTGTCCTTCGCCTCCCTGATCGATGAGGTGAAGGCGGCCAATCCTTGGGGCGACGCGACCATCAAGACCCTTCTGCATCGCCTGATGCAGAAGGGCGCCGTCAAATCGGTCAGGGAAGACGGCCGCCAGTGCTATCACGCCGTCATCGACCGGCAGGCCTATGTCGAGGGCGAGGTACAGGACCTGCTGGACCGCCTGTTCGACGGTAAGCCCGACCGCCTCGTCGCCCTGCTGGCTGACCGGCTGGACCTCTAGTCAGGCCGGCACGACCCGCGCGTCGCCGCTGGCCACGGCCAGCTTCGCCCGGGTCGTCAGCACGCCGGTCTTGTCAGACACCTTGTCCAGCACCTTGAACTCGGTCTGCCAACGTTCCGGCGTCACGTCGCAGACGACATAGCCGCGCTGGGCGTTGTTGAACTTGAGGAAGGGGTTGTCCACCAGATATCGCCGCCCGTCGGCCCGCTGGTCCTGACCGTCGCCTGACGAACTGATCGAGGTCGTCACGAACTCGGACGCGATCGGCGCGCCCTCGGGATTGTGGCTGTCGCGGTACAGCTCGCCCGCATAGTTCTGGTGTTCGTCCCCGGTCAGGACGATGGTGTTGCCGATCCGGCGTTCGCGCAGCCGGTCCAGCAACCGCTGGCGCGGGATCGAATAGCCGGCCCAGGTGTCGAGGTTGTAGCCCGGATCGGGCCCTTCCTTGCGGTCCAGATCCATCACCATGATCTGCTGCGCCAGCACCTTCCAGTGCGCCCGCGACTGGTCGAGGTTGCGGTACAGCCACGCCTCTTGCGCCTGCCCCAGCACCTCGGCGTCCCGCGCCGACACGCCGGCGCAGGTCGACGCCCAGGCGTCATCGCAGGGCTGATCCGAGCGGTAGGAGCGGGTGTCCAGGAAATTCAGGTCAAGCAAGTCGCCCCACGACGACTGGCGGTACAGCTGCATCTCCGCCCCACGCGGGAAGGCCGACCGGCGCAGCGGCATATGCTCGTAGAAGGCCTGGGCCGCCGCCTGCCGCCGCAGCAGGAAGACCTCGGGCGGCACGCCGTCGTCGAACGCGCCGACCCAGTTGTTGGCGATCTCGTGATCGTCCCACGTCACATACCATGCCGCCGCCGCGTGGCTGGCCTGCAGGTCCGTGTCCATCTTGTACTGGGCGTAGCGGCGCCGGTAGTCGTCCAGCGAATAGCATTCGCCGCCGAAATGCTGGCGCGGGTTCTCCATTGTGCCGCCCGACCCCGTGTAGGTCCGGCTGCCGCGCCCTTCGTAGATGTAGTCGCCGTAGCAGTAGACGAAGTCGAGGTCCTCGGCCGCAGCCTTGCGGTGGGCGGTGTAGAAGCCCTGCTCCCAGGCCTGGCATCCCAGCACGCCGAACTTGGCGCGGGCGACCGCCGACCCGGCCGCCGGCGCCGTCTTGGCCCGGCCCGTGGCAGTGCGTTCGGTCCCGGCGATGAAGCGGTAGAAATAGTCCCGGCCGGGCTCCAGCCCAACGACCTCGACATGGACGGCGTGGGCCATCTCGGGCCGGGCGACAGCTTCGCCCTTCTGCGCCACGTTGGAGAAGCCGCGATCCGTTGCGATTTCCCATTTCACCGCCACGGGCTGGGACGGCATGCCGTTGCCGATCTCCAGCGGACGCGGGGCCAGCCGGGTCCAGATCACGAAGCCGTCGGGGGCGGGGTCGCCGGCGGCGATGCCCAGCTGGAACGGGTATTCCGCGAACACCGGGTCGGCGAGCGCCTGACGGCTGGAGCTTGCCAGCACGCCGCCGACGCCGAGGCCCAGCAGCAGTCCGCGACGGGACAGGGAATCGAACGAGCGCATGGCGGCCTCCGGTCAGCGACGCGTCCGACCTAGCCCGGAAATGTGACGCTCGTCACTTGCCTGATGCGGGAGCCGGTTTCCAGGCCTGCATTTCGGCGATTTCGCGCATCTGCGTATCCTTGACGGCCTGCGCCATGCGGCGGATTTCGGCGTCCTGCGACCGCGCGAGGGCCACGTCCGCCATGGCCACGGCGCCGCGATGGTGCTCGATCATCTTGGCGATATAGGCTTCGTCCACGGTCTCGCCTGACGCCGTCGCCATACCCGCGTGCATCGCCGCCTCTGACGCCGCGAAGGTCCGATCGCCAAGGGTTGCGCCATGGCTCGCCGACGCGTGGGCGCTCGTCACCCCTTCCTTGACCGTCGCCGACTGGTTCGTCGCCGCCGTCTCGCGCAGGGCTTGCTGGACCGGGTCGCCGCCGCCGTCACAGGCGCCCAGAGCGAGCGCGGCGGCCGCAACGAGCGTCAGGCCGGCGCGCATCAGCCTTCGATCCAGTTCGGCATCCAGGCCTCGTGCATCTCGCGCAGATGATCCAGCGGCACGCGGAACAGGTCGCCGTCCGGTCCGCCCGAGGAGAAGTCCCGGCCTTTGGCGCGGCCCACGACCGAGGCGTGCAATCCGGCCTTCTGGGCCGCCGCGATGATTCCCGTCGCGTCCGGAGTGGCGACCAGATAACGGGCCTGATCCTCGCCGAAGAGCAGGATGTGGGCGTGGGTCGCCGAGGTCGCGTCCAGCTCGACCCCGCAGTCGGAGGCCAGGGCGATGTCCGCCGCCGCCCCGATCAGGCCGCCGTCCGACAGGTCGTGGACGCAGGTCAGGTCTCCGGCCTCGATCAGGCCGCGCACGAAGTCGCCCGTGACCCGCTCCAGCGCCAGATCGACCGGCGGCGGGGCGCCGTCCTCGCGGCCCAGAACCTCGCGCAGATAGATGGACGAGCCCAGCTCGCCGACCGTCTCGCCGATCAGCACCAGCACGTCGCCCTCGACCATGCCGCCGAAGCCGACAACCACGTCATAGTTGGTCAGCAGACCCACGGCCCCGACCGTCGGGGTCGGCGGAATGGCTGCGCCGTTGGTCTCGTTGTAGAGGCTGACGTTGCCGCTCACGACCGGGAAGTCCAGCACCCGGCAGGCCTCGGCCATGCCGTCGATGGCGCGGACGATCTGGCCCATGATCTCGGGCCGCTGCGGGTTGCCGAAATTCAGATTGTCGGTGATGGCGATGGGCCGGCTGCCGACGGCGGTCAGGTTGCGCCAGGCCTCGGCCACGCACTGTTTGCCGCCCTCATAGGGGTCGGCCAGCACATAGCGGGGGGTGCAGTCCGAGGTCATGGCCAGACCCTTGTCCGTGCCATGCACGCGAACCACGCCGGCGTCGGCGCCCGTCGAGGAGTCCTGCAGGGTGTCGGCCATCACGTGGCGGTCATACTGCTCCCAGATCCAGCGCTTGGACGCCATGTCGGGGCAGGTCAGCACCTTCAGCACCGCATCGACCCAGACCTCGGGGGCGGGCACGTCGGCGGGGGCCAGACGCGGCTGCAGCGCGGGCTGGACCCACGGGCGGTCGTATAGGGGCGCGTCGTCGAACAGCGGGGCCAGCGGCACATCGCAGACGATCTCGCCGTGGTGCTTCAGGACCAGATGGCCGGTGTCGGTGGTCTTGCCGATGACGGCGGCGTCGAGACCCCACTTCTTGAAGATGCGGTGGCCGTCTTCCTCGCGGCCGGGCTTCAGGACCGCCAGCATCCGCTCCTGGCTCTCCGACAGCATCATCTCATAGGCGGTCATGCCTTCTTCGCGCTGGGGCACGGCGTCCATGTTCAGCTCGATGCCGACGCCGCCCTTGCCGGCCATCTCGACCGACGAGGAGGTCAGGCCCGCCGCGCCCATGTCCTGGATGGCGGCCACGGCGCCCGAGGCCATCAGTTCCAGCGTCGCCTCGATCAGCAGCTTCTCGGCGAAGGGGTCGCCGACCTGCACGGTCGGGCGCTTCTCGTCCGAGTCCTCGTCGAACTCGGCCGAGGCCATGGTCGCACCGTGGATGCCGTCTCGGCCCGTCTTGGAGCCGAAATAGACCACCGACATGCCGCCGCCCGGCGCGGCCGAGTAGAAGATGCTGTCGGCCTTCGCCACGCCCACGCACATGGCGTTGACCAGGATGTTGCCGTTGTAGCCCGCGTGGAAATTGGTTTCGCCCGCCACCGTCGGCACGCCGACGCAGTTGCCGTAGCCGCCGATGCCCGAGACGACGCCCTTCACCAGGCGCTTCGTCTTCTCGTGCGAGGGGTCGCCGAAGCGCAGGGCGTTCAGCAGGGCCACCGGGCGCGCGCCCATGGTGAAGACGTCGCGCATGATGCCGCCCACGCCCGTCGCCGCGCCCTGGTAGGGCTCGATGAAGCTGGGGTGGTTGTGGCTCTCCATCTTGAAGATGCAGGCGTCGCCGTCGTCGATGTCGATGACGCCGGCGTTCTCGCCCGGTCCGCAGATGACGCGCGGTCCCTATCACAAATCCCTGCACCAGGGCGCCTTGGTCCAGGCCGGCGCNCCCTGGTAGGGCTCGATGAAGCTGGGGTGGTTGTGGCTCTCCATCTTGAAGATGCAGGCGTCGCCGTCGTCGATGTCGATGACGCCGGCGTTCTCGCCCGGTCCGCAGATGACGCGCGGTCCCTTGGTCGGGAATTTGCCCAGATGGATCTTGGACGACTTGTACGAGCAGTGCTCGGACCACATCACCGAGAAGACGCCCAGTTCGACGTTGTTGGGCTCTCGGCCCAGCCGGTCGAGGACGACCTGATATTCGTTCGGGGCCAGGCCGTATTCGGCGGCCAGTTCGGCCATGGTCTTTTCAGGAGCGCTCATGGGCGCGCCTTCTAGCCGTTCAGGGGAGTCGTGTCAGCCGCCCACGCGGAACATCGCGCTCTGACGCCCATTGTTTCTGTGAAGCTGAAGGAGGCTGCGATGCCGAACGAACCCATCGACCCCGCTGCGACGCCCGAAGATCCCGACGCGCCCGAGATCGCCGCCGATGATGCGGGCGCTTCGGCCGCCGCCGAACGAGCCTCGAAAGAGGCCGCCAACGACGACGAACAGGACGAGGGTTAGGCCCTGACGGGTCGTTCCACGCCCCGGCGCAGGCCAAGGCTTAGCACGATCGCTCCGACCAGCACCCCGACGGCGGCGGCCAGCGCAAAGTAAGCGAGCGCACCATTGCGCGGTTGTTCCGCCACGAAGGCTCCCAGCAAGCCCCATGCGATCGGGATTGCATAGGCGACGGTCCTGATGCGTTGCGTGACGCCCAGGGCGACAACACCGACGACGGCAATGGCGATCATCGCCCAGACCGTTGGCGGAAGCGCCGCGGGCAGGGCGCCGTTGCCGGTCGCCACTGTAATCAGGTTCAGAGGCGCGGCCACGGTCAGCCACCCGGCCAGCAGGGCCAGCGGCCACACCAACATCCATCGATCGCGTTCCCGGATGGGAAGGGCGCGAATCGCGCCCGCGTTGCCGAGTAGCGGAACCAGCAGCACCGCCAGAGACCCGAAGATGAGGACCACCGTCGCCAGTTCCGCATCCATGGCCGCCGCGACGATCCAGAGGCCGATACCGGTCATCGCCGCCGCTGACGGCCAGCCGAAACGCTGGATCAACAGGCTCTCGCCCGTCTGTGGCAGGACTTGCCGCACGGCGTAGACAAGCAATCCCAGATAGATGAGACCCCAGATGGCGAAGGCGTAGCCGGCGACCTTCAGGGTCGCGTCGCTGTCGGCGGCGAACTCGGCGGCCGTCTGGCCCAGCCCCAGCGCCATCTGCCCCTGCCCGACGACGATCGCGAAGATCGCCGCCGCCAGAACGATGACCCGGCGGGTCATCTGGGCGGGCGTGGCGCGGACAATGGACGACATCGGTTTCTCCTCGGACGTGGACACAAGTACGTGCGGTCGCGGACAAAGGTTCAATCCCGGAACCGGGACGTCTCGACGCGGGTTGAACCGGCCTCAGGAATGGAGACTGACCATGGCCGACAAAGACCCCGCGACCCCCTCCGAATCCCCGGTGTTCGAAACGGACACCGTTCAGGCCGACCGCGCCCGCGAACAGGGCCTCGGCCTTGGTGAGCGCGAGTTGAAGGCCCAGCGCGATCCCGGCGGTGTCCGCACGCCCGACGAGAGCGATCCCGACGCGCTGGATCAGTCTGTCGGCGTTCAGGGCTCTGACGAGGACGGCAGTTCCCGGGCCGACAATCCCGCGGTCTGACGTTTCGTCTTGACGGGCTTCCCTCGCCGGCTACCGATCAGCACATGGGGGAAGACGCTGGACAACGAACGTTCGAGGCGAGGCTGGCCGAGGCCGACCGGGTCCTGCGCGCCAATCCGCGGGACTTGCGCGCGCTGATCGCCAAGGGCGACGCCCTCGTCGGCCTTGGCGATGATCGGGCGGCAGCCAGTTTCTACGGCTCAGCCCTGCGCGGCGCCGCCGAGGTCAAGGGCCTCCCAGCCGATCTGGTAGCGGATTTGCGGCGGGCCCAGAGCGCCATGCAGGACCAGAGCGCGCGGTTCCAGTCATACCTGACTGACAGTTTGGCTCGCTCCGGCTTTGACGCGGCGACGTCCAGCGACCGTTTCACCCTGTCGCTGGACCTGATGGCCGGCCGCAAGCGGCTGTATCAGCAGGAACCGCGCTTCTATCTGCTGCCCGGCCTGCCACAGATCCAGTTCCAGCCGCGCGAGACCCTGCCGTGGATGACGGCGGTCGAGGATGCGACAGCGGACATCCGGACCGAGCTTCAGGCCCTGCTGGCCGAACCGGATCTGTTCCGCCCCTATGTCGAACCCCGCGCCGACCGGCCCAACACCGATTCGAAGGGCATGGCTTCGAACGCCGACTGGAGCGCCCTGTTTCTGTGGAAGGACGGCGAGGAGCAGCCTGACATGGCGCGCCGCTGCCCGCGCACGCTCGAGGCCCTCTCCGGGGTTCCATTGTGCCGCGTGCCCGGCCGGACGCCGTCGATCCTGTTCTCGCGGCTGACGCCCGGCGCGCGCATCCCGCCGCATCACGGGCTGATCAACACCCGCCTGATCTGCCACCTGCCCCTGATCGCGCCGCCGGGCTCGCGCTTCCGCGTCGGCAACGACGTGCGCGAATGGAAGGAGGGTCAGGCCTGGGCCTTCGACGACACCATCGAGCACGAGGCGGCCAATGACAGCGGTCAGGACCGCACCGTCCTTATCTTCGACGTCTGGAAGCCTGAGGTGACCGAGGAAGAGCGCGCGCTGGTCTCCGCCATGTTCCAGGCCATCGACGACTATGGCGCGGGCGGAAAGGCCTGGGGCGTCTAGGCCTTCACGCGCGCGGGGTTGCCCATGACCGTCGCTCCGGCGGGGACATCCCGGGTCACCACCGAGCCTGCGCCGATGATGGCGTCGTCGCCCACCGTGACGCCCGGCAGGATCAGGGCGCCGCCGCCGATCCAGACATTGCGGCCGATCCGGATCGGCCTGCCGAACTCGATCCCCGCGGCGCGCTCTTCCGGCGCCCGCGGATGATCCGCGGTCAGAATCTGCACGCCCGGGCCGATCTGGGTCTGGTCGCCGATGACAACCTCGCAGACATCCAGAATCACGCAGTTGAAGTTCAGGAAGGCGCCGCGGCCCAGCGAGATGTTGTAGCCGTAGTCGCAATGAAACGGAGGGCGGATCACCGCGCCGTCACCCGCCGCGGACAGCCGTTCGCGTAGCAGGGCGAGCCGGTCGGCAGGGCTGGATCCGAAAGCCGCGTTGTAGCGGATCATCCACTGTTTTGCGGCCGCATGATCGGCCTGAAGCCCGGGATCGCCCGGATCGTAGGGCTCCCCGGCGACCATCTTCTGACGTTCGCTCATGGTCATCGCCGAGCCGCGGCTCAGGCGGCGGCGTAGATGGACCGGAACAGGGTCGCGCCGTCGGCCGAGCCCAGCTCTTCCTCGAACGCCCGGTCCGGGTGCGGCATCATCCCCAGCACGTTGCCGCGCGCATTCTGGACGCCGGCGATGTCGTTCACCGAGCCGTTGGGGTTGTCGACATAACGAAACACGACCTGACCCTCGCCCTCGAGGCGGGCGAGCTCTTCCGGCGCGGCGAAATAGTTTCCGTCGCCATTGCCCTGGGTCATGATCACCTCACGCTGGCCCTGATAGCCGGCGGTGAAGCGTGTCTGGCCATTGGTCACGGTCAGGCTGATCGGCTTGCAGACGTATTTCAAACCCGCGTTGCGCAGCAGGGCGCCCGGCAGCATTCCAGCCTCGCACAGGATCTGGAAGCCGTTGCAGATGCCCAGAACGGCCACGCCGTCGTCGGCGGCCTTCTTCACCGCCTGCATGATCGGCGACTGCACCGCCATGGCTCCGCAGCGGAGATAGTCGCCGTAGGAGAAGCCGCCCGGCAGCACGATCAGGTCCAGGCCTGACGGCAGTTCCGTCTCCTGATGCCAGACCATTTGGACCCGCTCGCCCGTCGAGCGTTCGACGGCGACCTTGCAGTCGCGGTCGCAGTTGGAACCGGGGAAGACGATGACGGCTGCGCTCATGGCGGCGCCCTTTAGCAGCGTTCGGCCGGCTTGTCAGGCGGGGGAGCGGTGCTCAGCCCTTGTTCTCGTAGATCCCGGTGATCGAGGCCTTGGCCAGGGTGTGGAAATGCAGGTTGAAGCCGTATTTGGCACCCGAGTCCTCCGGCGTGACCGGCAGGCTGTCCACGTCCACGGCGAACACCGTGAAGATGTAGCGGTGCGGCCCGTGTCCCGGAGGCGGCGCGGCGCCGCCGAAGCCCGGCTCGCCGAAGTCAGTGCGGCCCTCGACCGCGCCGGCGTGCACAGGGCCGCCCTCGGCCAGTTCGGTCACATCGGCGGGGATGTTGGCCACGGTCCAGTGCCAGAAGCCCGAGCCGGTCGGCGCATCGGGATCGTAGCAGGTGACGGCGAAGCTCTTCGTGCCTTCAGGCGCGCCGGACCAGCTCAGCTGCGGCGAGCGATTGCCCTTTGCATACACTTGGGCGTCCGGCAGGGCGCCGCCGTCGATGAAGCCGGTGGAGGTGACGGTGAAGGCCATGGATCGCTCCTCGCTGTGTCTGGAGCCAGCCTAACGCACAATCGCGATCCGGGTCGCTAGTGCGCCGCGTCTTTCGCAGCCGGCGTGAAAGCCGAATCGTCTGTCAGCCCGCCGGCCAGCGCCGCGGCGAAGATCAGCACGCAGACCACGACGAAAGCCGCGACCGAGAACTGGATCAGCCGCTTCACGCGACCTCGATGCGGTAGCTTTCGATCACGGTGTTGGCCAGCAGCTGCTCGCACATCTTCTTCGCCTCGGCGGCGGGATCGGCGACGCCGTCCAGATCGAACTCGATCAGCTTGCCGACGCGGGCGTTGGTCACGCCGGACCAGCCCAAGCCGTGCAGGGCGCCTTCGACGGCCTTGCCCTGGACGTCCAGAACGCCGGGCTTGAGAAACACGTGCACCTTCACCTTGGCCATCTTAGTGCAGTCCACCCTGAATCACGGTCGGCATGTCCTTCATGATGCCGAGGCGGCGGGCCACCTCGGTGTAGCTTTCGATCACATTGCCCAGATCGCGGCGGAAGCGGTCCTTGTCCAGCTTCTCGCCCGTATTGGTGTCCCACAGGCGGCAGGAATCGGGGCTGATCTCGTCGGCCAGGATGNGTCTTCACGGTGCGCCCCAGAACTTTCATGATGCCGAGGCGGCGGGCCACCTCGGTGTAGCTTTCGATCACATTGCCCAGATCGCGGCGGAAGCGGTCCTTGTCCAGCTTCTCGCCCGTATTGGTGTCCCACAGGCGGCAGGAATCGGGGCTGATCTCGTCGGCCAGGATGACCCGGCTGAAGTCGTTCTCCCACACCCGGCCAAACTCGATCTTGAAGTCCACCAGGGTGATGCCGACGGCGCCGAACATGCCCGACAGATAGTCGTTCACNCGGCTGAAGTCGTTCTCCCACACCCGGCCAAACTCGATCTTGAAGTCCACCAGGGTGATGCCGACGGCGCCGAACATGCCCGACAGATAGTCGTTCACGCGGACGGTCATGGCCAGGATGTCGTCCAGCTCCTGGGTCGTGGCCCAGTTGAAGGCCGTGATGTGCTCTTCGGTGACCATCGGGTCGTTGAGCTCGTCCTTCTTGAGGTAGAATTCGATGATCGAGCGGGGCAGGGGCGTGCCCTCGTCGATGCCCAGGCGCTGGCTCATCGAGCCGGCGACGACGTTGCGGCAGACGACCTCCAGCGGAATGATCTCGACTTCGCGGATCAGCTGCTCGCGCAGGTTCAGGCGTTTGATGAAGTGGTTGGTCACGCCGATGCCGTTCAGGCGCGACATGACGAACTCGCTGATACGATTGTTGATCACGCCCTTGCCTTCGAGCTGGGCCTTCTTCTCGCCGTTGAAGGCGGTGGCGTCGTCCTTGAAATACTGGATCAGCGTGCCCGGCTCAGGTCCCTCGTAGAGGATCTTGGCCTTGCCCTCGTAGAGCTTCTTGCGCTTGACGTTCATCATCTTCGGTCCGGGCGGAGCCTGTCGGAAACGCGAAACGAGCGGCCAGACCGTGTCTGGGCGGCTTGATCCGGAATCGGGCGGGCGGGAAAAAGTCGCGCGAACCCTTAGCGGATGCGGCGCCGCGACACAAACCAGCGTCGTTTTGACACGCTTCCGAGGCGGCTCGTCGCAACCCCGTCAGTTCCGGTTGCGTTCGGGTAGGGGGTGGATATAGACCACCTCGACTGCGGCCGCGCTTGGGCCGCCTGACGGAGCCTCGCAACGCCCATGACCACCTTCGACGATCGGGAAAAGGGCTTCGAGTCCAAGTTTGCCCTCGATCAGGAACAGGAGTTCAAGGCGGTTGCCCGGCGCAACAAGCTCCTTGGCCTGTGGGCTGCTGAAAAAATGGGGCTGAACGCGGCGGGCGCCGAGGAATACGGCCGCGCTATCGTGAAGGCTGACTTCGAACAGCCCGGCGAGGAAGACGTCTTCCGCAAGATCGCGCAGGATCTGGAAGGCGCCGGCCTGACCGTTTCGGAAGGCGAGATCCGCCGCAAGATGGACGAACTGCAGTCCATCGCCCGCGACCAGATTCGCAACGGCGAATAGCGCGGCGCCTACGGCGAACGAAAAGGGGCCGCTCCAGCGATGGAGCGGCCCTTCTCGTTTCAGCGATGACGCCGTGGTTATGGCATCAGGACCGTGTCGATGACATGGACCATGCCGTTCGACTGGGCCACGTCAGCCTGGGTGATGGTCGAGCGACCGCCCTTGGCGTCGGTGATAACCCAGGTGTTGTTCGGACCGGCCGAGACCTTGAGCTCCTCGCCCTGGACAGTGGTCAGGGTGGCGGTGCCGCCGCCGGCCTGGGCCTGCGAGGCGATGTCGGCGGCCGTCAGACGGCCGGGGACCACGTGGTAGGTCAGGATCTTGGTCAGATCAGCCTTGCCGGCCGGGGCCATCAGCGACTGGCGGGTGGCGGCCGGGACCTTTTCGAAGGCGGCGTTGTCCGGTGCGAAGACCGTGAACGGACCGGGGCCCGACAGGGTCTCGCCCAGACCGGCGGCGGTCACGGCGCTGACCAGGGTGGTCAGGTTCGAAGCCTTGCCGGCGTTGGCGACGATCGTCTCGTTGGGGCTCATGGCGGCGCCGCCGACCATCGGATCGGTCGAGGCAGGGGCCATGGCGGCGGCGTCGGTCGCGGGGGCGTCGGCAGGCGCGGCTTCTTCCGGCTTGTTGCATGCGGCCAGCGTCAGCAGGGCGGCGGCGGATACTGTGGCGAGGGTTGCGAAGCGGGTCGGGATCATGGGGGCGTCTCCTGATACGCGCCGCCCTTACGGCGGCGTCGCATGCAGGTACTGATCAGCGCCGGAAAGGATGCACCGACGATCACGAATTCCGGCGCGACACGTGACCGCAGATGTCAGACCGGGCGCACGAAGGGCCTGAGGACGCTCCAGGCTTCCGCCTTGGACTCAAGCGATCGGGTGTGGGCGGGGCTGGACGATGGCAGGTCAATCAGCTGCACGTCTGCGGGCGGGCTCAGCGTGCGCCGCCCGATACGGGCCGACGTGCCGCCGTTGAAGGCGACGGCCTTCAGCTTCGGCAATCCCAGCACCAGCCGGTTCAGGTCCGCCGTCTCGGCTTCGCGGATGGCGGCGTCCAGACTGCCGGGCCGGGTGGCGCTGGCGATGACGTCCCACAAACCGACCCCGGCCGCCTTCAGGGCATCCAGCCGGTCGGGATAGGGCAGGGCGGCCAGATCGCGCCCGATGACGCCGCCGACCAGCCGCCAGAAGGCGTTCTGCGGATGGGCGTAGTACTGCGCCGCCTTTAGCGAGGCGTCTCCGGGCAGGCTGCCCAGAATCAGCAGTCGCGTATTGGCGTCGACGACCGGGTCGAAGGCGCGCTTCAGGCTCACGCCGCGCCGAACACCCGGGCGAACACGGTGTCCACGTGCTTGGTGTGATAGCCGAGGTCGAACAGCGCCTCGAGCTGTTCCGCCGGCAGGGTCACGCGGGCGTCGGCCTTGAGGAAGTCCAGGAACCGGCCCTCGCCGCGCCAGACCTTCATGGCGTTCTCCTGCACGGCCGCATAGGCATCCTCGCGGCTCACGCCTGCCTGCGTCAGGGCCAGCATAACCCGCTGCGAGTGAACCAGCCCGCCCAGCAGGTCGAGGTTCTTCTGCATGTTCTCGGGATAAACGTTCAGCCGCTCGACCACGCCGGCCAGACGGTGCAGGGCGAAGTCCAGATGGATGGTGGCGTCCGGGCCGATGCCGCGCTCGACCGAGGAATGGCTGATGTCCCGCTCGTGCCAGAGGGCGACGTTCTCCATCGCCGGCACCACGGCCGAGCGGACCAGACGGGCCAGGCCGGTCAGGTTCTCGGTCAGGATCGGGTTGCGCTTGTGCGGCATGGCCGACGAGCCCTTCTGGCCCTTGTCGAAGAACTCCTCGGCTTCGAGGACTTCCGTGCGCTGCAGGTGGCGAATCTCGATGGCCAGCCGCTCGACCGAAGAGGCGACGACGCCCAGGGCCGCGAAGAAGGCGGCGTGACGGTCACGCGGGATGACCTGGGTCGAGACGGGCTCGACGGCCAGACCCATCTTCTCGGCCACATACTGTTCCACCGCCGGATCGACATTGGCGAAGGTGCCGACGGCGCCCGAGATAGCGCAGGTGGCGATCTCTTCCTTGGCGATCAGCAGGCGGCGCTTCGCGCGCTGGAACTCGGCGTGGTAGCCGGCCAGCTTCAGGCCGAAGGTCACCGGCTCAGCGTGGATGCCGTGGCTGCGGCCGACGCACGGGGTGAATTTGTGTTCTTTCGCCCGCGTCTCCAGCGCCGCCAGCACCCGGTCCACGCCTTCGATCAGCAGGTCGGAGGCCCGCGCCAGCTGGACCGCGAAACAGGTGTCCAGCACGTCCGACGAGGTCATGCCCTGGTGCAGGAAGCGCGCTTCCTCGCCGACGATCTCCGAGACATGGGTCAGGAAGGCGATGACGTCGTGCTTGGTGGTGCGTTCGATCTCGTCGATGCGGTCGGCGTCGAAAGTGACGTCCTTGCCCTTGGCCCAGATCGCCTCGGCGGCGCTGGCGGGGATCGTGCCCAGCTCGGCCATCCGCGTGGCGGCGTGCGCCTCGATCTCGAACCAGATCCGGTATTTGGTCTCCTGCGACCAGATGGAGACGGCGGCGGGGCGGGAATAGCGGCTGATCATGGGCGCGTCGTGTCGGTCCCGAGGCCGGTTGAGTCAAGCGCCGCTTGTGCCGGGCCGCTTCAAACTCGCCCATCGCCGGCTGGCGGCGAGCCGGGAGCGGCCGTATTGCAGTCGGACTGAATCTCTGGAGGGGCTCATGGAATTGATTATCGGACCGCGTCTTTATTCGACCTGGTCGCTGCGGCCCTGGCTGGTGCTGAAGCGCTGCAAGGCCGACTTCACCGTCCGCGAAATCGATATCTATTCCCCGGCCGGTCAGGCCGAGCTGGAAGCCATCTCTCCCTCGCGCCTCGTGCCCCTGCTCAGGGTCGACGGCGAGACGGTCTGGGACTCCATGGCCATTTCGGTCTGGTGCGCCGAGAACTTCCCGAATGTCCGCCTGTGGCCCGCCGACGCCCACGCCCGCTGGCTGGCGCGCTCTGCGGCCTGCGAGATGCACGGCGGCTTCATGACCCTGCGGACAGACTGCGGCATGGGACCCGACCACACCATGGTCGGCCCGGACCGCTCGCCGCCACCAATCGGAGAGGCGGTCACCCGCGACATCCGCCGCATCGTCACCCTGTGGCGCGAGATGCGCACACGCTTCGGCGAGGCCGGCCCATACCTTTTCGGGGAATGGTCGGTGCCTGACGCCTTCTTCACCCCGGTGGCCACGCGGTTCCGCCATTTCCAGATCGATCTGGCCGCCCACGGCGACGACGGGACCGCTGCGGCCTATCGCGACGCCCTGCTGGCCCAGCCTGATTTTCTGGAATGGTCGGCGGAAGCGCTGTCCGGCCATTAACCCCGCGCCGGAACCGCACCTTAAGACAACAGCGGTATGTGTGAACCTCAGAACGCCCGTGCGTTCGGAGGCCGCCATGTCCACGCCTGTTCAGCAATCCGGTGCGCGTCGCCCCAGCCTGATGGTCTATGGGTTGATGATCGTGATCGCCTGCTGCCTGCCGGCGTTGCTTGTCAGCGTGATCTAGTTGGTTCCGGCGGTCGTGGCCGCCGAGGCCAGATCAACCGCCTGAACCGGAGCCGGCGGCGGCGCGACATAGTCCAGGGCAATCGGGATCCGCGAGGCGCCGGACGCCACTGCATCCAGCGTGTTCAGCGGCCGGCCGTTCATGCGCTGATAGACCCAATAGGCCGCTACGACCTTTTCGACGTATTCGCGCGCCTGCGGCACGTCGATCGTCTCGATCAGCAGCAGGGGATCGGCGTCCGGACCCAGTTTGCGCACCGCAGCCACCATCGGACCCGGCCCGGCGTTATAAGAGGCCGCGGCCCGCAGCAGGTCGCCGTTGATCGCCGGCAGGGCCAGCACCCGGTTCACATAGGCCTGACCCAGTCGGGCGTTGACGTTGGGATCGAACAGTCGCTCGGGATCGCTGATGAAGCTGCGGTCTCCCGTCAGCTCGGCGGCGGTCGTCGGCATGACCTGCATCAGACCATAGGCGCCGGCGCCCGAGCGCGCACGCGCGTTGAAGTCGGTTTCCTTGCGGGCGATCGCGTAGACCAGCGAGCGCTCAACCGTGAAGCCGCCGTCGGGTTCGATCACGGGCTGCGGATAGCGAACGGCGTCGACCCGGCGCACGTCGTCGCCAGAGCCCGTCACCCGGGGTCCCAGAGCCCGGCCGAGGGCGGCCCAGAGCTCGCGGCCGCGGTCGGTGGCGGCGGCGCGGATGCCGGTCTTCAGCTCGTCGCGGGCGTCGCTACGCCGTCCGACCTCGTAGAAGGCCACCGTGCGCAGGGCGCGCGGCTCGGACCGGACGAAGGCTTCCAGCTCCTCGGCGTCCACGCCCACCGGCTCATCCGCCTGATACGACGCGTTCTGCAGCCGGGCGGCGCCATACGGGGTCGGGCCCAGATTCTCGATCGCCGGCTCTTCGCCCAGCTGACGCAGGGCGATCTGGCCGTAGAAGGTCGCCGGCCAGGCGGCCGCGCGGCGCAGCAGAGGCTGGACGCGATCCTGCTGGCCCGAGCGAGCCGCTGAACGCGCGGCCCAGAACGCGGCGCCCGCACGGGTCCACCCATCCTCGGTCGGGTCGTCCAGCACGCGCTGGAAGGCGATCTTGGCCGGGCCGAACTCGCCGAGGCGGTATTGGGCCAGCCCGACAGTCCACCAGTCGCCCAGCTGATCGCCCAGGGCGACCGCGCCGGTCAGGTCGTCGCGATTGAGGGCGACGCGCGCCGCCTTCATGGGATCGCCTTCGGTGTTGCCCCCGGCCTGCGCAATGGCGTTCCAGGTCCGGCCGCCGCCCATGCGCGTCGGGCGCCGGGGTTCCGGCGCGCCGTCGGGCCGGCGGCGCATGGCGAGGGTCCAGGCGCGCTCGGCGCATTGCAGATCGGCGTATTCCGCCAGCCAGGCCGACAGTTCCTCATAGGTGGCGCTGTAGTCGGCGTGGAACAGGCGCTCGAACTCGACCTGACCCAGCAGGACGCGGTCATTGGCCTGGCGCGCGGAGGCTCGGGCGGTCTCCAGATCGCCGCGGCGCAGGGCGTCAAAGGCGGTGGTGTAGCTGAGGCGGTCGGCGGCGCTCAGGGCCGTCGGCGCACGGCGGATTTCCTCGGCCTGGCCGGCGGTCGCCATGGCGCACAACGCCACTGCCAACGTCGGCGCGATCATCGCGCGGCGGAAATCAAACGGCACTGAGGCGGCCCCCTTTGAGCGTTGCGCAACCCGTCTCGACTCAGGTCGCGTCTGCGCTGTTCATTCGGTCGTCAGGCTGGAAAGGCGCCATCGCCCCCGGCCCATGTCAAGATTTCTCCCCATTTTGAGGCAGTTTTGAGTCTGAAGGATGAACAGGCTTCAGTCGCCCGCGTCCAGTCGCGCGGCCAGCGACATGATGTCCGCCCAAGCCTGCCGCTTGGCCATCGGCTGCCGCAGCAGGAAGGCGGGATGCAGCGTGGGCAGGACCGGGGCTGAGACCGCGCCTTCGGAGAGCCGCCATTCCCTCCACTGACCGCGCATGCGCATGATGCCCTCGTCGGTCCCAAGCACCGATTTCGCCGCCGCCGCGCCCAGCAGCAGCACCGCTTTCGGCTGGAGAAGGGCGAAGGCCCGCTCCACGAACGGAGCGCAGACGGCCTGCTCGGCGGGACTCGGCGTGCGGTTGCCCGGCGGTCGCCAGAAGACGGTGTTGGTGATGAACACCTGTCCCTCCAGCCCGGCTTCCTTCAGCATCCGGTCCAGCAACAGCCCCGCCTCGCCGACGAAAGGCTGTCCGCGCTGATCCTCTTCCGCCCCCGGGCCCTCGCCGATGACAAGGATCGGCGCCTCGGGATTGCCGCGGCTGAAAACAGATTGGGTCGCGCCCATGCCCTTCAGCGGACAGCCTTCGAAGCTCGCGATGGCCTGACCCAGTTCCTCCAGCGTCCCGGCCCCGGCGGCCAGCCGTCGCGCCTCGGACAGGGCGTCGCCCGCGTCCGGCACGGCGACGACGGAGGCCGTGGCCTTCGCGACCGCCTTCACGGCGGGCGGCGGAACGACGTGAGTGCGGTCGACCGGGGCGTCCTCGAAACAGGCGTCGACGCCCGCGTCGCGCCAGAAGGCGAGCAGGCTTTCGGTCGCGGCGGCGTCGAGGGGCTGGGTGTTCATGACGGTCGGCAAAGGGATAGTCCTTGACCACCCCTGCGTCACCTTCCGATAAGCGGAAAACAACAAGACCACACCGACCACGAGGAAATCAGGGCATGGCCGAGGACGCGATCGAGGGCGGCGCGACAAACGCCTGGCAGGAAGCCGTGATCGACAAGCTGCCGCCTGCCGAGGCTCTGGCCGGGGTCGAGCGCGAGATCATGGAATACGACGTCGTCATCGTCGGCGGCGGCCCCGCGGGCCTCGCCGCTGCCATCCGCCTGAAGCAGCGGGCGGAGAAAGACGGCAAGGAGATCACGGTCGCGGTGCTGGAGAAGTCGGCAGAGATCGGCGGGCACATCCTGTCCGGCGCCGTCATCGACCCGCGCGCGCTGACTGAACTGT
This sequence comes from Brevundimonas sp. Root1423, assembly GCF_001426805.1. Lineage (NCBI taxonomy): Bacteria > Pseudomonadati > Pseudomonadota > Alphaproteobacteria > Caulobacterales > Caulobacteraceae > Brevundimonas > Brevundimonas sp. Root1423. Next base: position 149,198 of record NZ_LMFL01000023.1, on the reverse strand, counting down.
TCCCGGACTGGAAGGAACGCGGCGCGCCGCTGGAGACGCCCGTCACCGAGGACCGCTTCATGGTGCTGGGGCCGATGGGCCAGCTCTCCCTGCCCATGCCCCTGCTGCCGCCGATGATGCACAACGACGGGTGCTACATCGCGTCGCTGGGCAACGTCGCCCGCTGGCTGGGCGAGCAGGCCGAAGCCCTCGGCGTCGAGGTCTATCCCGGCATGGCCGCCAGCCATGTGGTGTGGGACGAGCCGACCGGAACCGTGAAGGGCGTCGTCGCCGGCGTCTTCGGCATTGACCGCCACGGCAAGCCGACCGACGATTTCCAGCCGGGCATCGAGCTGCACGGCAAATACGTCTTCATCGCCGAGGGCGTGCGCGGCTCGCTGGCCAAAACCATTATGGCTCGCCACAACCTGTGCGACGACGCCCAGCCGCAGAAATACGGCATCGGCCTGAAGGAGCTGTGGCAGGTGCCGGCCGACAAGCACCGCCCCGGTCTGGCCCAGCACACCACCGGCTGGCCGCTGGANCTGCACGGCAAATACGTCTTCATCGCCGAGGGCGTGCGCGGCTCGCTGGCCAAGACCATCATGGCCCGCCACAACCTGTGCGACGACGCCCAGCCGCAGAAATACGGCATCGGCCTGAAGGAGCTGTGGCAGGTGCCGGCCGACAAGCACCGCCCCGGTCTGGCCCAGCACACCACCGGCTGGCCGCTGGATGAGTTCACCGGCGGCGGCAGCTTCATGTACCATTTCGGGGACCGCTACGTGGCCATCGGCTATGTCGTGCACCTGAACTACAAGAACCCCTTCCTGTCGCCGTTCGACGAGTTCCAGCGCTTCAAGCACCATCCCTCGATCGCCGAGCATCTGGAGGGCGGGACCCGCATCTCCTACGGCGCCCGCGCCATCACCGAGGGCGGCTTCCAGTCGGTGCCGAAGCTCAGCTTCCCGGGCGGGGTCCTGATCGGCTGTTCGGCCGGCTTCGTGAACGTCCCGCGCATCAAGGGCAGCCACAACGCCATGAAGACCGGCATGCTGGCCGCCGACGCCGCCTATGAGGCCGTCATGGCCGGACGCTCGGGCGATCAGCTGGTCGAATACCAGACCGCCTATGAGAACAGCTGGGTCTACAAGGAGCTGAAGCAGGTTCGTAACGCCAAGCCGTATCTGTCCAAGCTGGGCACGACCCTCGGCGGTGCGGCGGGCCTCTTCGATATGTGGTTCTCGTCGATCTTAGGCGTGAACCTGCCGTGGACGCTGAAGCACGGGAAAACGGACGCCGGCTCGACCGAAAAGGCTTCGAAGCACAAGCCGATCGCCTATCCAAAGCCGGACGGAAAGCTGTCGTTCGACAAGCTGTCGTCGGTCTTCGTTTCCAACACCAACCACGCCGAGGAACAGCCGGCCCACCTGAAGCTGCTGGATCCTTCGATCCCGATCCGGGTCAACCTGCCGCTCTACGGCGAGCCCGCGCGGCTCTACTGTCCGGCGGGCGTGTACGAGGTTCTGTACGACGAGCAGGGGGGCAATCCGCGCTTCCAGATCAACGCCCAGAACTGCGTCCACTGCAAAACCTGCGACATCAAGGACCCGTCGCAGAACATCGTCTGGACCACGCCCGAGGGCGGCGGCGGTCCCAACTACCCGAATATGTAACATCCGGCAGGAGAGGGGCCTTGTCGTCGCCGCATAATCCGGTGAGGGTTCCCTCATGCGTTTTTCCCGCCTCGCCTCTCTCCTGACCGGTTGCGCCGCCGTGGCCCTGACGACGGCCGCCGCCGCGCAGGATGCTCCCGTCATTATGGATCCGCCCCGCAACGTTCCGGCGCAGGAGGCGCCGATCGCCGTTCCGGCCCCGGGTGGAGACGCGTTGAGGCCCGAAGAGCTTCGGCCGCCGCTGGTCGTTCCCACTGAAGACCCGGTCGCGCCGCCCGCCGAACCCGTCGCGCCCCCTATCCCCGCGATCTGGGCGCCCGTTCCGGTCGACGCCTCGGGTCAGTCCGCCTACGGCCTCTATCTCGCCGGCCGCCTCGCCAGCATCCGTGGCGACCGCGCAGCGGGCTCGGAGTTCCTGGGCGACGCCCACGCTCTCGCGCCCGAACAGCCCGCCCTTGGCGAAGAGGCCTTCCGGTCCGGCCTTTTCTCCGGCGACCTCGGCGAGGTGGCGCGCCTCACCCCTACAGTCGCCGACACGCCCGATCTCGCCGAGGCGGGCCGGTTGATCGAACTGGTTCAGGCCCTGCGATCTGGAAATGCGCGCGAGAGTCTGGCGCTGCTGAACCTGCGGCCGTTCACCGAGCCGTTCAGCGCCGCCGCACGGTATCTGACGCCGGTCGTGGCGGGCGCAGCCGGGGACTGGGACACGGCGTTGAAGGCGGTCGACACGGCGCCGACCGATCCGGCGGGCCTGATCCTGCATCAGCAACGGGCGGGTCTGCTGGAAAGCCGCCGCCGCTTTGCGGAGGCAGACGCTGAGTACAAGATCCTTGCCGCCAAACCCGGCGGCGCCATGCTGTACGCGCTGGACTACGCCGAATTCCTCGAACGGCAGAACCGCCGCGACGAGGCGCTGGCGGTCTATGAAGCCGCCCTGACCGGCGGCAATCCCAACTCCGAGGCGCTTCTGGGCCGGGCTCGGGTGATCGGCCGGGGCCGCGCTCCGGCGGAGCCCACCACGCTTGAGCGCGCGGCCGACGCCCTCGAATTCGCCGCCCTTCAGACCAGCCTCGGCCAGGCTTGGGAGCTGTCGGCGATCTATCTGCGCATGGCCGACAGCCTGCACCCGAGCGACGCCATCAGCCTTCAGCTCGGCCAGGCGCTGGCCTCCGGTCGCCAGCCGCTGCTGGCGCGCGACGCCTTTGAACGCGTCAGCCAGACCGATCCCATCACCTATGCGCGCGCGCAGGTGAGCCTGGCGGGCGTCCTCGACTCGCAAGGCGACGCGGATGGCGCGCTCGAGGCGCTGCGCCGCGCCGACGCCGCCGCAGCCAATCAGGCTGCTTTCGCCTATGCGCTGGCGGCGCATCTGGGCGGCATGGGCCGGCATGACGAGGCGTTGGCGGTTCTCAACAGGCCCACGATCAACGTTGCGGGCCAGCCGGCTCAGTTCCGCTTCCTGCGCGGTACGGTGCTGGAAAACCTCAACCGGATCGACGAGGCCGAGGCCGAGCTGTGGGCGGCCCTGCAGGCCCAGCCGAACGATCCGACCATCCTCAACTACCTCGGCTACATGTGGGTCGACAGCGGCCGGCGGGTGGCCGAGGGCGCCGAGATGCTGGCGCGCGCCCATGCCGCCGAGCCCCAGAACGGCAACATCCAGGACTCTCTCGGCTGGGCCCAGTTCCGGCAGGGCCAGTACGAAATCGCGGTCCAGACGCTCGAGGAAGCCGTCGGCAAACAGCCGGGCAATGCCGAGATCGTTGACCACCTCGGCGACGCCTATTGGCAGGTCGGACGCCGGCGCGAGGCGGAATGGCAGTGGAACCGGGTGCTGACGCTCGACCCGGACGCCCCTCGTCGCACCGAGGTCGAGCAGAAGCTCGTCCGCGGCCTGCCCGAGCCGACGCCGCTGCCCGGCGGCGGCCAGCCCTGAGGCATGGCGCCGGTCCGCATCTTCGCCCCCGCCAAGGTCAATCTGTTCCTGCATGTCGGACCCGTGGCGGCCGACGGCTACCATCCGCTGGCCAGCCTGGTCGCCTTTGCCGACGTCGGTGACGGCGTCACGGTTGAGCCGGCCCGTAGCCTGTCGCTCGCTGTAGCCGGCCCCTTCGGTTCAGATTTGGACGGAGGCGGCGACAACCTGATCCTCAAGGCCCTGCGCGCGTTGGGCCAGACGACGGGCGCCGGCGATCCGCCGGTGTCCGTCACGCTGGACAAGCAATTACCGATCGCCGCGGGACTGGGCGGCGGCTCGTCCGACGCCGGCGCCGCGCTGAAGGCGGTCCGCGACCTGCTCGACCTGCCGCTCAACGACGATGCGCTGGCCGATATCGCCGCCGCCGTGGGCGCGGATGGCCCCATGTGCCTGCACGCACGCGCCGCCTGGGCCGAGGATCGCGGCGACCGCCTGACCTTCGAGCCCCGCCTGCCGCCCCTGCCGGCCGTGCTGATCAACCCGGGCGTCCCGTCGCCCACCGGGGCGGTCTATCGCGCCTGGGATGAGGTTGGGGCAGGGGGCGCTGACCGGCCGGACTCGCCCGCCGACTGGGCGTTTCCGGCGGTGATCGACTGGCTCGCACGCCAGCGCAACGATCTCGAGGCCCCGGCGGTGGCGCTTCAGCCCGCAATCGCCGTAACCCTGTCAGAGGCGGGTCGGCTACCCGGTGTTCGGCTTGTCCGAATGTCGGGCTCGGGCGCGACCGTCTTCGCCCTGTTCGACACCTCGACGCAGGCGGCGGAAGCGGCCGGGCGCCTGACCAGCGCCCGCCCTGACTGGTGGGTGAGATCCGCGATCCTGCGCTAGGCGCTCCCGGAATGGAACTTGACGCCTGTCCGGCGACTTTCACCGGTCAGGTTTCGTGTACCTCCGGCCGCACCTCCTTCCCTTGCGGCCACCCGCCCAAGGAAAGGGATTCGTTATGCTCCGCCTCAAACTCCTGACAGCCACCGCCGCGGCCGCCCTGCTGGCGGCTCCAGCGGTCCTGGCCCAGACCGCCCCGACGCCGCCGGCTCCGACGCCGGTTCCTGTCACCTCCGCCACGCCGGCTGAGCCGGCCGACGAAGCGGCGCCGCCCGCCCAGGTTCCCGTCGCTCCGCCTGCTCAAGCGCCTGCGACGCCGGTTGCCTCCGGCAACGTCATCGACGTTCTGGCCGCACAGGGCAATTTCACCACCCTGCTGGCGGCGCTCAATCAGGCCCAACTGACCGACACGCTGAAGGCGCGTCCTGCGGTGACCATCTTCGCCCCCACAGACGCCGCCTTCGCCGCCCTGCCGGAGGCCGACCGCACCCGTCTGATGGATCCGGCCAACGCCCAGGAGCTGCGCAATCTGCTGCTTTACCACGTGATCGTCGCCGACGTTTCCTCGTCCCAGATCACGGGGACGCGCGGCGGCGTCCAGACGGCCAACCGCACGCGGGTCCTCCTCGACGGCACGGGCGAAGGCCTGCGTATCGACGGCGCCATGATCACCCGGGCCGACATTGACGCCTCCAACGGCGCGATCTTCGTCATCGACAAGGTTCTGAACCCGGCGCAGTCCATGGCTCCTGCGGAGACACCGGCCCCGGCAGCAACCCCGGCAGGCGATGGCGCGACCGCCACCACGCGTCCTGCGGCGCCGGGGACGACGGCGCCGAACGGCCAGCAGGCCGGCACCACCACCACCATCGCCTCTCCGCCGGTGCCCAACCCGACGGACGGCCAGGTTGACGCCCGGCCTGATCCCGCCCCCGCGGCTCCGGCGGCCGCGCCTGCGGCCACGTCGACTCCGGCGGCGGCTCCGGCCGCCACGCCCGGTGCAACCACCACGACGACCCGCCCGGCCGCTCCGGGGACGACCGCGCCGAACGGCCAGCAGGCCGGCACGACGACCACTGTGGCGTCTCCGCCGGTCCCCAATCCGACCGACGGGCAGGTCGACCGGCCCGGGACGCCCCGCAACTGATCCCCGGACGGCTGCGACTGACGGCGGCGGATCGTGTATCCGCCGCCGTTTCGCTGTTTGGTTGGCCTTAACCGCCGGACAACCCGGATATGTAAGGGTGGAGCCATGGAAACGCTCTCCCGATCCCAGATCGCCGCCTTTGAAGCCGTGCTGAACCGGGTCTCGCCGGAAGACCGGGCCCGGATCCACGCCCTCAAGGCCGACGCCGCCGCAGCCGCCGAGGCCTCGGCCCCGCACTGGGACTTCGACCAGCCCGGCTGCCGCGCCGAAGAGGCCTTGTGCGCCGCCTTCGGCCCCGCCCTGACCGACCACCACCGCCGCGCCCTCATCGCTGTCTGGGCGCTGGAACTGCCGGCCCGCGTGCCTGCAGCCGACCTGCCCTCCGCCGTGCTCGAGCTCTATCCCGAATGGATCCAGCGCCTCGCCGACTTCCTGACCGCCGCGGCCGATCCCTATGACCGCGATTACTGGGCCAAGGACGTGCGCATCTCGCTGGTTCTCAGCGTGCCCGGCGCCCGCACCCAGATGATCGACCTTAGCTCGCCGATGGGGCCCGGACAGGTCCTGCGCCACGCCCGCGAGGGCTGGGGCTGGTCTGTGATCCCGGCCTACGCCTCGGCCCAGGCCTGGAAGCCCTGGCTGGAGGTCCATACCGAGAGCCGTGAACTGTCCGATTTCAACGAGGCGGGCTGGGACCGTGCCTGGGCCACCGCCGCCGAGATCTGCAAGACCCGTCCCGGGATGGCCGGCATGCTGGGCTCCAGCTGGTTCTACGACCCGCCGCTGGAGCAGATCAGCCCGCGCCTGGCCTATCTGCGGGTCAATCCGCTGAAGAACGGCGCCTTCCTGCTGCATCAGGGACCGGGCGAGATTCACACCCAGCGCGCGGCGACCTCGTCTCCGACCCGCGCCGCCATGATCGAGAAGGGCGAATACACGGCCCGTTCGTGGATCGTCGCGTGGCCGAGGGCCGCGCTGATCCGCTGGGCGGATGCGCGGAAGATGCAGGGGCTGGCGGAAGCGGCCTGATCCTGCCCCTTCCTGTCGTCATCCCGGCGAAGGCCGGGACCCAGCGGCGCGCGTGAGCGCGAAGCTGTCGAGAGCGCGAGCGACGCCTACGGTCCAATGTATCGCCATTTGGGGTTTCGCCGCCGTCGCGGCGCCGCGGGGTCCCGGCCTTCGCCGGGATGACGACAGCGGAGGTCAGGCCGAAACCACAGCCCACGCCGCCCCCACCGGCAGCACCTCCAGTCTTGCCGCCTTCGCCGCCCGCAGCACCCGGTCCAGATCTTCCGGCGTGCAACCATAGTCCGTCGGCCGGTTCGACACGTCGTGGCCATAGGCGTTGAGCCAGCCCCTCGACGCCGCCGCCTCGGCCATCAGCGCCTCCAGGTCATAGTGCGGCAGCCGCCGGCTCTCCAGTCCGATGCTCTTGATCAGCGCCCGGTCCTCGCGCCCGGCGTTGACCCCGTCGCGCACGCCGCGGGCCATGGCGAACCGTTCGCGCACCACCCGCTTGGCGCCGACGGTCGCGTCCCCGAACGGCCAGGCGAAGGTCGTCATCCGATATCCGTCCAGCCGTTCGGCCACCCAGGCGGCGTTGCCGTCCAGACTGAGCCGCAGGGCCTCGGCGTCCATGCGCAACACGCTGGTGTGGCCGAAGGTGTGGCAGCCGACTTCGTGTCCGGCCTCATGCAGCGCTTGCAGATGGCGCACCTCGAACTGATCGCGGTCCATGTTCCGCCCGCCGGCCAGTCCACCGCAGACATAGTAGGTGGCCTTGACCCCATGCTGCGCCAGCACCGGCCCCGCCTCGGTCCAGGCGCTGGCGGGAATGTCGTCGAAGCTCAGCGAAAACACGCCCCGCGGCGACGCGATCGTCACAGGGTCAATGTCGAGATAGCGCGCGGCCCGCCGGCGCATCTGGTCGATGGGCTTCATGGGTACGATCTGTAGCCACTGCCGCTTAAGGAAGCGTAGGCGGGCCTTCGCCTTGCCCGGCAAAGGCCGCCCGTCTAGGGTCCGCGGCCTTCTTCCCCGGACGAAAAAGCCTGCCTGTGACCACCGAACCGCTCGCCTTCCAGGATCTGATCCTCACGCTCCACAAGTACTGGGGCGATCAGGGCTGCGCGATTCTGCAGCCCTATGACATCGAGGTGGGCGCCGGGACCCTGCATCCCGCGACGGTCCTGCGCGCCTTGGGCCCGCGTCCGTGGAAAGCCGCCTACGTCCAGCCTTCCCGCCGCCCCGGGGATGGTCGTTACGGTGAAAATCCCAATAGATTACAACACTATTACCAGTATCAGGTGATCCTGAAGCCGAACCCCGAGAACCTGCAGCAGCTGTATCTCGGCTCGCTGGCAGCGATCGGCATCGATCCGAAACTCCACGACATCCGCTTCGTCGAGGACGACTGGGAGAACCCGACTGTCGGCGCCTGGGGTCTGGGCTGGGAGGTCTGGTGCGACGGGATGGAGGTGACGCAGTTCACCTATTTCCAGGGCGTCGGCGGCATCGAGGTGGACGTGGTCTCTGGCGAGCTGACCTACGGGCTGGAGCGTCTGGCCATGTACGTCCAGGGCGTCGACAGCGTCTACGATCTGGTCTTCGCCAAAGGCGTGAACGGGGAAAAGCCGGTCACCTACGGCGAGGTCTTCCTCGAAAACGAGCGCCAGCAGTCGGAAGCGAACTTCCACGGCTATGACGTCGACGGCCTGAAGCGCCGGTTCGAGGACATGGTGGCCGAGGTCTCGAACCTGCTGGCCATGAAGGGTCCGCAGGATCAGGCGCTGGTCCTGCCGGCCTATGATCAGGTGCTGAAGGCCAGCCATCTGTTCAACCTGATGGACGCCCGCGGCGCCATCGCCGTCGCCGAACGCCAGAGCTACATCGGCCGCATCCGCGATCTGTGTAAGGCCTGCGCCACCGAATGGGTCGAGCAGGAAAGGGGGCGCGCGTAATGGCCCAGCTCCTGATCGAACTGTTCTCGGAAGAGATCCCCGCCCGCATGCAGCAGGGCGCGGCGCGCGACCTCGAGCGTATGGCCTCCGAGCGGCTGAAGGCGGCCGGGCTGACATATGAGGCCCTGACGACCTTCGCGGGTCCGCGCCGTTTGATGCTGGTGGTCGAAGGCCTGCCTACGGCGACGCCGGACCGGGGAGAAGAGCTGAAAGGCCCCCGCACCTCGGCCCCCGAACAGGCGCTGGAAGGCTTCCTGCGCAAGACCGGCCTGACGAAGGATCAGCTCAGCGAGCGAGACGGCGTCTGGTTCGCGGTCGTCAGCGAGAAGGGCCGGCCGACGGCTGACCTGATCGCCGAGATGGTCGACGGGATCGTCCGCGGCTTCCCCTGGCCCAAGTCGATGCGCTGGGGCTCGGGCACGCTGCGCTGGATCCGGCCGCTGAAGCGGATCGTCGCCCTTTTCGACGGGGCGGTGGTTCCGTTCGAGATCGACGGGATTGCGTCGGGCGATACGACCGAGGGACATCGCTTCCTCGGTTCGAGCCAGCCGTTCGCGGTCAAGGATTTCGCCGACTATCGCGCGAAGCTGGAGAAGCAGTTCGTCCTGCTCGACGTCGCCGACCGGAAACTGCGCATCCTTGAAGGCGCACAGAAGGCCTGCGCCGCCAAGGGTCTGGCGCTGGTCGACGACGACGGGCTGCTGGACGAGGTGGCGGGGCTGGCCGAATGGCCGACGCCGATCCTGGGCGACATGGACCCGCAGTTCCTGACCCTGCCCCCGGAGGTCATCCGGCTGTCGATGAAGGTGCACCAGAAATATTTCGCTGTCCGCGACCCCGCCACCCACGGCCTGGCGCCGCATTTCGTCGTCGTCGCCAACGTTGAGGCGACAGACGGCGGCAAGGCCCTCGCAGCCGGCAACAGCCGCGTCCTGTCGGCCCGTCTGGATGACGCCCGCTTCTTCTGGGACGAGGACCTGAAGACCGGTTTCGAAGTCTGGTCGAAGAAACTGGAAGGCGTGACCTTCCACGCCAAGCTGGGGACGCTGGCCGAACGCGTCGACCGCATCGCCGCCCTCGCCCGCGAGATCGCGCCTCTGGTCGGCGCCGACCCGGATCAGGCCGAACAGGCCGCGCGTCTGGCCAAGGCCGACCTGTCCGCCGGCATGGTCGGGGAGTTCCCGGAACTGCAGGGCGTCATGGGCGGCTACTACGCCCGCGCCTTCAACCATCCCGAGGCCGTCGCCGACGCGGTGCGCGACCACTACAAGCCGCAGGGTCCGGCGGATTCGGTGCCGACCGCGCCGCTGACGGTGGCGGTGGCCTTGGCTGACAAGCTGGATACGCTGGTCGGGTTCTTCGCCATCGACGAGAAGCCGACGGGGTCGAAGGACCCGTTCGCCCTGCGCCGGGCGGCGCTGGGGGTGATCCGGCTGCTGCTCGACAACCAGATCCGAATGCCGCTGCAGGATATGGCATTCGTCGCCGGGGAGTACCTCTCGGGCATCCGACGGTTTCAGAAACTGGGCAATTATGCCGCTGCGGCGACCGTTCGCGAGACCATTCTCAGCAAGGAAGAGGTCGAAGCTGATCGAGTGCGCATCGCCAGCCAATTGACCTCGGATGGGTCCGAATGGGAGGTCGGCGCTGGCGACTACCAAGCGGGCCTGACGATCCTCGGTTGGGATGTACTCGCCTTCTTCGCCGACCGCCTGAAGGTCCTCCTCCGCGATCAGGGCAAGCGCCACGACCTCGTCGACGCCGTCTTCGCGCTCGGCGACGACGACCTCGTCCGCATCGTGCGGCGGGTCGAGGCGCTGGATGGCTTCCTCGCCACCGAGGACGGGGCCAATCTGCTGGCCGGGTACAAGCGGGCGTCCAACATCCTCAAGGCCGAGGAGAAGAAGGGGCCCGTGCCTGTCGGCATGGTCAACACCGGCCTGCCAAACCAGCCCGAGGCCGAGACGACGCTCGCCTTCGCTACCGCGGCCGCCGCGACCGCCGTGGACGCGGCGCTGGAGACCGAGGACTTCGCCGCCGCCATGCGCGCCCTCAGTCAGCTGCGCGCGCCGGTCGACGCCTTCTTTACCGGCGTGATGGTCAACTCGGATGTGGCCGAAGAGCGGGAGAACCGTTTGAAGTTGCTGGGACAGGTTCGCGCCGTCATGGGCCGGGTGGCCGACTTCGGGCAGGTCGCGGGGTAGCCACCCTTCTGTCGTCATCCCGGGGCGCGCAGCGACCCCGGGACCCAGCGGCGCGCGCGAGCGCGAACCTGTCGGGAGTGCGGCTGTGTCCGGCATCGCCGTCGCTCCGCTCCAGCGCCGCTGGGTCCCGCCCTTCGCCGGGATGACGACAAGGAAACACTGCTACCGGGCGGCGAGCCCCGGCTGGTCCATGAAAGCCGCATCCATCCCATACCCTGCGAACCGCGCCAGCCGCTTCTGCAGCCGACCGTGCGCCGCAGGCTCCACGCCAACCCGATCTCCCTCGGGCAGGAAGGCGTTCTCGGCGCGGAAGGTCCAGCCGGCAACCTTGAGACCCGCAGCATGCGCGTCGGCGATCAGGGCCGTCGGAGCGCGCGGCGCGGGTTCGATCAGGGCCGCGTCTGCGCCGATCCAGTCAGCATATCCGGCGACCCCGGCGAGCCCCTCGGGCGTGATCATGGCGGCGTAGCTCAGGTCCGGCCGATCCACCGGCCCGCCGAACGCGGCGACCAGCTGCAGCAGCGGCGCGGCGATCCGGGCCCGCAGCCGTTCCAGCGCCCCGACCTCGAAACACTGAACCAGAACCGGCGCGTCCGGCCCCGTCAGCCCCCGGCGCTCCAGCACGGCGACGAAGGCCGTCTCCATCGGCAGGGCCAGACCGGCGAAATAGGTCGGATGCTTCAGCTCCGGCGCCACGCCCACGCCGGCCCCGGCGGCGATATCCAGCACCTCCTCGAACGTCAGGATCGGCTCCCGGTCGAAGGCGGTGTTGGCGGGCCGCAATTCGGGCAGGCGCTCGCGGGCGCGCAGGGTCTTCAGCTCGGCGAGGGTGAAGTCCTCCGCGAACCAGCCTTCGACGGGCCAGCCGTCCACCGTCTTCGACGTGCGGCGGGCGGCAAACTCCGGCCGGGCCGCGACGTCGGTGGTGCCGCCGATCTCGTTCTCGTGGCGCACCACCAGCACGCCGTCGCGGCTCATCACCAGATCGGGCTCGATGAAGTCGGCGCCCTGTTCGATGGCCCGCTCATAGGCCGCCCGGGTGTGCTCCGGCCGTTCGCCCGAGGCCCCGCGATGCGCGATGATCAGGGGCGGGGCCAGCCGTCAGGCTCCCAGGATCCAGCCTTCTTCCTGCTCGACGCGCGAGATCAGGGCCTCGTCCGCGCCCTTGGGCGGGGCGAAGGCGGTCGACAGGGTTCCGGCCTCGTCCAGTTTGGCGAAATGCTCGGCCGTGACGCGGACCTGGGCCTGATCCTTGAATTCGCCGGGGTTGGGCTTGGCGTCGAACATCGACGGATAGACCTCGACCACCAGCGCCGACAGCGGCTCGACGTCGGCCGTCTCCAGCGCCCGCCAGCCCGTCCCGAACGGCCAGACGGCGCCGGAGGACCCGAGGCTCTCCAGCAGACGGCGTACAGCGGGGATGCCGACCAGCGTCTGGCCGCCGACGGCGCCCGCGCCATGCATCTGCCAGACCGACTTGGGCTGTAGCCTGCCCTTGCGCACCGCGTCCTGCGTCGCCCGGAATTCCGGGATGTCGGCGCCCGCGCCCGCAGGAGGCTTGGTCGTGGTCAGCCAGCGCTGCGCCTGATTGGCGGGCGCGCCCCACAGGGGCCATGCCTCGTCGGTCATCAGCCGGTTCATCTTGGCGGCGACCTGATAGCGGTTGTTGGTGTTGTCGGCCTTGTCGACAATGTTGGAGGCGATGAATTTCCACATCGCCGACCATGCGGGCGTCCCGGCCAGCTTCAGCCGCTCGGCCGTGCCGGCCGGATAGCCGAAGTTGAAGTCGAACCCGACCAGCACCCGGTCGCCGCGCTTGCGATGTTCGGCCAGAAGCGAGGCCAGAAGTTTCTCGCCCTCGGCGCGCGTGGCCACGTTGTGGGTCTCGGTATAGAGGCGGAAGCGCACGTCGCGCTTGGCCACGCCCAGCCACACCGAGCCGTCGCCCAGCTTCTTGCCCTCGGCGGCCGTCCAGTCGGCGATGATGTAGGCGTCGAACAGGCGGGCCACGGGGTATCCTCAGGTACGCGAAACAGAAGGGGCGCTTCTAGCCCTCCTCCTGATCGGCGACTACCCCTTCAGCAGAGCTTCAAGGTGCGACAGCCAGCGCCGACCGAGGCGCAGGGCCTCGCCGGGAGAGCCCGTCTGCACCGGCAGGGTGGCGTCCCACAGGGCCAGTTCGAACTCGGGATGGCGGGCGTCCGCGAACAACAGCCGCAGGGTCACCTGCTCGGCCTCGGGGGCAAGCACGTCGAGAGCCTTGCGAGCCTCGCCGCGGCGAACGCGGGCCACGACATGGCCGTCAACGATGATCTCGCCGCCCTCGATCTCCTCGAAGGCGTAGACCAGTCCGGAGCCGCCGCGGTTCCACAGCACTGCGACCTGAGCCCCGTCGAAATCCAGGCCGGCGGCGCGGCCCTCGGCGGGCGACAGCGCCTCGGCTTCGGGCACGGCGCCCAGCGACTTCAGCAGGGCCCGCTTCATGCGGCGCACGGGCTCCATCCACCATGCCAGGACGAGAGCCGCCGTGGTCAGCGCCGCCGCCGCCAGTGCAACGAGCAGGATGACCCGGAGCACATCGGCCACGGCCTAGTCCTCCAGCTCGACGACGACGGGGACGTGGTCGGAGGGTTTCTCCATGTCGCGGGCTTCGCGGTGGGTCTCGATCCCAACGAAACGGTCCGCGGCCTGCGGCGACAGCAGATGGAAGTCGATGCGGATGCCGTGGTCGCGCTGCCATGCGCCGGCCTGATAGTCCCAGAAGGTGTAGGTACCGAGCGGCTGTTTGCCGAGTTCGCCGGCCTCCGACAGGCCGAGGTTGTTCAGGGCGCGGAAGGCGGCGCGGCTTTCGGGCTGGAACAGGGCGTCATTGACCCAGGCGGACGGGTTCTTCGCGTCGTCGGGCGTGGGGATGACGTTGTAGTCGCCGCACAGGGTGAAGGCTTCTTCCTGCAGCAGCAGGGCCTTCGCATGGGCCTGAAGCCGGTCCATCCACGCCAGCTTGTAGGCGAATTTTTCGGTGCCGATCGGATTGCCGTTGGGCAGATAGATGCAGCCGATGCGCACCGGGCGCGGGGCCTCTATCACGGCCTCGATATAGCGGGCCTGTTCGAACTCGGCCTCGAAGCCCGAGGCGTCAACGCCGGGCAGGCCGCGCCGCACGTCGCTGAGCGGATGTTTCGAGAGCAGGGCGACGCCGTTGTAGGTCTTCTGCCCGTTGGTCTCGACGTTGTAGCCGAGGCTCTCGAAGGCCTCGCGCGGGAATTTCTCGTCCAGGCATTTGATCTCCTGGAAGCCGACGACGTCGGGCTGGGCCGCCTCAAGCCACGCCAGCACCGTCGGCAGGCGGGCGTTGACAGAGTTCACGTTCCAGGTGGCGATGCGCATGTCGCCATGAGTACGGCGTGTCGGGCCGGTCTGTGAAGCCGCATCGTGCAAACGAAAACGCCCCGGAGCGCGAACCCCGGGGCGCCATGTCGGAACGGCTGAGCCTACGGGCGGCCACCCGCCGGCGCCGGGGCCGCCTGCGGGGCGGCGACCGGCGTCAGGGTGCAGCCGCCCCCAATTCGAATGGCTGCCGCGCAGGGGTAGACTTGGCCGATGGCGTTATCCTTCACCCTTGCGACATAGCCGTCGCCCGAGGCGCATTTGACCTCGATGAAGCGGCCCGTGTCGTTCTGGGCCAGCAGGCGAATCTGACTGGCGCTGCAGTCGTCGATCGCGGTGCCTGCCAGCAGGGGCTGGAAGCCGGCGACCTGTTCCTGGACGGTGGTGAACTGGCAGGTCAGGTTCGTGCCGGTGACCTGCAGGCAGTCGGTCTTGCTCCAGCCTTGGGCTGTCTTCTCGATGTGGTAGCCGTCCGCGCCGGCGCAGCCGACCTCGAAGACGAGATTGCCCTCCGGCGTCGCGCCCAGCGCCTTGCCGGCATCGACCTGACACGGCACGCCCGCTTCGCGGGCATAGCCCGCGATCATCACCGCGCTGTTCTGATTACCGGGCAGGGAGCAGACCGAGTTGGCGGCGACTGTTCCGCCTTCAGCGCGGACGCGATCGGCCTGGGCGGAAAGCACCAGACAATCGAACGTCTGCGGCGGACTGGCGTTGGTCAGGATATAGCCCGCGCCGCCCTCGCAGGCGATTTCGAAGAGATCGTAGTTGTCGCTGGTCAGGCCAAGCAGGGCTGACTCCTTCAGCCGGCAGGCGAGGCCCGCGGCCGCGGCGGCCGCCTGGGCCGCCTGGGCCACTCGTTCGGGCGTAGCCTCACGTCCGCGGCTGTCCGTGCGCTGGCGGCTGTCCTGAAGGTCGCGCTCGACACGACCGCGTTCGAACATGTTTTGCCGGTCCTGAAGTTGTTGATTGGAGCCAGATGTTTGCGACGACCGCTGTTGATCGGGCGGCACCCTTTGGGCCTGCGCTTCGTCCACAACGAAGGTGGATGCGATCAGAACCGCCGCCGTCGCGGCGGCGAATTTGAGAAAGGTCATTTTGGCTACCCGAGCTGCGAAATCCGCCGATTAGTGTTCGGGGCGCAGGTCAGGGCAATCCGTGGTCGTCGCAACTTCGTCGCACGACGAAAAAGGCGCCCCGATGAAACACCGGGACGCCCTCTCCATCTTCAGGCCGCGCCGCTTACTCGGCGACAGGCGTCTCGGCCGGCGCCGCAGCCGGAGCCGGGGTCAGGGTGCAGCCGCCGCCGATCCGCTGGGCGGTGGCGCAGGGGTAGATCTGCTGGGTCGAGCCTTCCGTGCTGACGCGAGCGATATACCCCTCGCCTTCGGCAGCGCATTTGGCCTCGTAGAAACGACCGTTGGCGTTGGTTCCCATGAGGCGGACCTGGGTCACATCGCAGGCCGAGGCCTCGGTGCCGGCCAGCTTGGGTTCGAAACCGTCAGCCTGTTCCTGGCCGGTGGTGAAGCGGCAGGTTCCGCCGACCGAGGCGACCTGCAAGCAGTCCTTCAGCTCCCAGCCGGCCTCGAGTTTTTCGAGCCAGTAGCCATCCGCGCCAGCGCAGCCGACTTCATAGACGATGTTGTTCCGGTCGCTCTTGCCGATCGCGACGGCCTCGTCGACCGTGCATGTCGCGCCGGCGTCGCGGGCCCAGCCGCCGATTACGGCCAGACCGTTCTGGTTGGCGGGAAGGGCGCATTGCTGGCCCACATCTGCGGCCGGGTCGCGCAGGCGCGCCGTATAGGCCGTGCCGGCCAGTTCGAGGCAGTCGAAGCTCTGCGGCGGGGTTGAGGCGATCAGGATATAGCCGGGGCCGCTGGCGCAGGCGGCTTCATAGATTTTCACCTGCTCTGCGGTGACCCCTGGATTGACCGCTTCGGTGACCTGGCAGGTCAGACCGGCGGCTGTCGCCTGGGCCTGGGCGGCGGCCTTGATCTCTTCGGGCGTAGCGGCGGCGGCGGCGGGGCGCTGCGGACGCTGGGTGCGCTGCGGGCGGCTGTTGAGCCGGCTCGGCACAACGCGCTCGCCCTGGACAGTCCCGGAGGCGCGGTCGGATTCGGATCTCGGGTCCTGGGCGAGGGCCGGCTGGGCCGCTGCGAGAACGAGGGCGATGGCGCCGCTGGCCAGGCCGAGCAACTTTCTATGGAACACGATGAAACTCCGGGTGGGGGAAGCCGTGGGCGCACCCTTGGCGGGCAGTTGTGGCCTGGTCAAGGCGAGACCACGACGGCGCTGGACGCATGCCGCGGCTTGGCTTAATCCAGACCCCTTAGTTTTGATTGGAGACGGACTTGGCCGTTGGCGTCGTGACAGCGGAAATCGGTGAAGGCGCGCCCGGAACGCGCGGCCTGACCTATCCGTTCGACGAACCGCCAGAGTTTGGAGAGGCCGTCGCCGTCGCCCCGGGTGTTTTGTGGATGCGGCTGTCGATGCCAATCGCCCTGAGCCACATCAATGTCTACGCGGTCGAGGACGGCGACGGTTGGGCTCTGATCGATACCGGGCTGAACATTCCGGATTCGCGCGACCGGTGGGACGCGCTGCTGGCGGGCCCGCTTGGGGGGAGGTCGGTGACCAGGGTGATCTGCACCCATATGCACCCCGATCACATCGGTCTGGCCGGCTGGCTGTGTCAGCGGTTCGGTGTCGGCCTGACCATGACCCGGCTGGAGTATGTGACCGGGCGGATGCTGTTGGCCGATACCGGTCAGCCGGCGCCCGAAGCGGGCGCCGTCCATTATCGCGCCGCCGGCTGGGACGAGGCTCAGATCGAGACCTACCGCCGGGAATATGGCCAGTTCGGGCGGGCCGTCTCGCCCCTGCCTTCGGGCTATACAAGAATGCGCGAGGGCGACCGGATCAGCATCGGCGGACAGGACTGGCGCGTGGTGGTTGGCGAGGGACACAGCCCTGAGCACGCCTGCCTGTGGCGCGAGGCCGACGGGGTGGTGCTGGGCGGCGATCAGATTTTGCCGAAGATATCCTCGAACGTGTCGGTCTGGCCGACCGAGCCCGAGGCGGACCCGCTGGGCGACTGGCTGGCCTCGCTGGAGCGGATGAAGGCGGTCTTCCCGGATGATGTGCTGGTGTTGCCGTCTCATGGCGAGCCGTTCCGGGGCGTGCACACGCGCCTGGACGCGCTGATCCGGGGGCATATGACGGCGCTCAAGCGTTTGGAAAAGACGCTGCGCGAGCCCAGAAGGGCGGTCGATGTCTTCGGCGCGCTGTTCGCCCGGCCTGTGGGGGATGGCGTGCGCGGGATGGCGACCGGCGAGGCGCTGGCGCACCTGAACTATCTGCTGCAACGCGGTCGGATCAGCCGGACGCGGGACGCCGACGGCGTCTACTGGTGGACCATGATCAACGAGGGAGAGGCGGCGTGACCGACCATATTCGCACCGAACTGGCCGACGGCGTCCTGACCGTGACGCTGGCGCGGCCCGAGAAGAAAAACGCCATTACCCAGGCCATGTATGCGGCCCTCTCCGACGCCGCCGAGCAGGCGCGCACTGACGATGCGGTCCGGGTGCTGCTGTTCCGCAGCGAGGGCGACAGCTTCTCGGCCGGCAACGATATCGCTGACTTCATCGCCATCGGATCGCAGACGGGCGAGCCGCTGGACATGTCGGTGTTCCGCTTCCTGAAAGCGCTGGCCGAGCTGGACAAGCCGGCGGTGGCGGCGGTCAGGGGCAGGGCGGTCGGGATCGGCCTGACCCTGCTGCTGCATTGCGACATGGTGGTGGTGGCCGAGGACGCCCTGCTGTCGGCGCCCTTCATCAATCTGGCGCTGGCCCCCGAGGCGGCGTCGTCGCTGCTTCTGCCGGCGGTGCTGGGCCATCAACGGGCGTTCGAGATATTCGCCCTGGGTGAGCCGATCGACGGGCGCACGGCTCTGGCCTGGGGTCTGGCCAATCGCTCGGTTCCGGCCGATCAGGTCGAGGCGACGGCGCTGGAGCTCGCCGGCAAGCTGGCGACGCGCGCGCCGAACTCGATCCGCAAGACAAAGGCGCTGATGCGGGATTCGGAACGCCTGTGGGCCCTGATGCAGCGCGAGGGCGAGGCCTTCGGCAGCCAGATGAAGAGCCCCGAGGCGATGGAAGCCTTCATGGCCTTCAGCCAGAAACGCGCGCCCGACTTCTCGAAAGCCGGTTGATTCGCGGGGGCGTGGGCCCTAGTTGCGCCGCCTGATGTTCGACGCCCTGCCCAAACCCGCGCCCGTGCGCATCGAAGCCGAGACCCCCGCCGACGCCGCGGCAGTCGAGGCCCTGGTTCTGGCCGCCTTCGGTCCGGGCCGGTTCGCCAAGACGGCCGAGCGGCTGCGCGAGCGCGCTGGCGTGGCCGCCGGCTTCGTGGCGCGCGACGCAGGGAAGGTCACCGGATCGGTGCGCCTGTGGCGGATCACGGTCGGCAAAACGCCCGCCCTGTTCCTCGGCCCCATCGCCGTGGCCTCGGACAGCCGCAAGGGCGGTCTGGGCGCCGATCTGGTGCAGGCCTGCCTCGATCACGCCGCCCGGGTCGGGGTCGACATCCTGCTGGTCGGGGACATGGGCTATTTCGAGCGGTTCGGCTTTGTGGTCGCGCCTGACGCGCAGCTGTTGGGACCGGTGGACCGAACCCGCGTGCTGTGGCGCGGCGAAGGTTCGCCCGTCGGTCTTGTGCGGGCGGCGCGCTAACAGCCGAAAACACCGTTCACACCGTGCGCATCGTGCGGGCGAGCGGCCGCGGCTTTCGTGCAGATATTCGGTTTTCAAAGACCGGGTCCGGCCAGCAAAACACGCCCATGCGTCAGAAGCGGACGTAGGGCGCGCCGCCGGAAGGGGGTTTGCCGTCGCCGTCCCGACGCCTAAGTCTGGACCCATGGCTTCCACCGCCGACAACAAGACCGGGCTGGCCGGCGTCGCCGAGGCGGCGAAACAGGCGCCGGGCCGCGGACTGCCTCCGGTTCACCTGTGGCATCCGGCGCATTGCGGCGAGATCGACATCGTCATCCGCCGCGACGGGGTCTGGATGCACGAGGGTTCGCCCATCGTCCGCGCCGAACTGGTGCGGTTGTTCTCGACCGTCCTGCGCAAGGATGACGACGGCTATGTGCTGGTCACACCAGGCGAGAAGCTGTCGATCACGGTCGAGGACCTGCCGTTCCGGGCGGTGACGGTGACGCGGCGCGGCGAGGCCCTGGTCTTCACCACCGACGTCGGCGACGAGGCGGAGGCCGGACCCGACCATCCCATCGTCGTGGAAACCGATCCGGAGACGGGCGAGCCGTCGCCGTCTGTGCGGGTGCGCGCCGATCTGTGGGCGCGGATCGCGCGGCCCGTCTTCTACGAATTGGTCGAGATGGCGGATGTCGAGGAAGGGCGGTTGATGGTGCGGTCGAACGGCGAGGCCTTCGCGCTGGGGCCCCTCGGGGCGGGCGTCGAATGAGCCTGTCCACCCTGCGCGCGCGGCTGATCGAGAAACTGGAGCCGGCCTCGGGCTGGAGCCCGGACGGCGCCGCCACACGCTCGGACTTCGACCTGAACCCCGGGACGGCGCGGCCCGAGCGAACGCTGCGGCCGGCGGCGGTGCTGATTCCCGTTATCGCCGGGCCGGAAGGCGCGACCGTTCTGCTGACCCGCCGCGCCGACAGCCTGGCCAACCATACCGGGCAGATCGCTTTTCCCGGCGGTCGGCTGGACCCGGGCGAGACCGCTGTCGAAGCCGCCCTGCGGGAAGCGATGGAGGAGGTCGCCCTCGATCCGACCAGGGTCGAGGTTCTGGGCGTCGGCGACGCCTATGAGACGGGGACCGGATTTCTGATCACGCCGGTGATCGGGTGGCTGACCGAGCACCCCGACACCAACCCGGCCCCGGACGAGGTGGCCGAGGTGTTCGAGGTCCCGTGGGACTTCCTGATGGATGTCGCCAACCACCGCCGGGACGCGTGGGATCGCGAGGGCCAGCCGCGCCGCTGGTACTGGGCCATGCCCTATGGCGAACGCTATATCTGGGGCGTGACGGCGGGGGTCATCCGGGCGCTGCACGCGCGGCTGTACGACTGCGAGGCCGCGCCCGAAGCGGCGGCGGCGGAGGATGCGGCATGACCGTGCGGCTGACGGACCAGCCATGGCTGACGGCCTCGTCCACCCGGGCGGTCATGGCGGCGCTGGAGGCGGCGGGAGGGTCCGGCTGCGCGCGCTTCGTCGGGGGCTCCGTACGCAACGCCCTGATCGGGGCGCCGGTCGACGACATCGACATCGCCACGACGCTGAAGCCGGAGGAGACGGACAAGGCGATCCGCGCCGCGGGTCTGAAGGCCGTGCCGACCGGCATCGCCCACGGCACGGTGACGGCCGTGACGGAGCGGACGCCGTTCGAGATCACCACCCTGCGGCGCGACGTCTCGACTGACGGTCGCAACGCCACCGTGGCCTTCACCGACGACTGGTCCGAGGACGCCGCGCGTCGGGATTTCCGCCTGAACGCCCTCTACGCCGACGCCGACGGCCAGGTGTTCGATCCAACCGGCCACGGCGTGGCGGACGCCGAGGCGGGCCGCATCGTCTTCGTCGGCGACCCGGAGACCCGGATCACCGAGGACTACCTGCGCATCCTGCGTTTCTTCCGCTTCTTCGCCTGGTACGGCCGGGGCGAGCCCGACGCGGCGGCGCTCGAGGCCTGCCGCAAGCTGGCGCCGGGAATGAGCCGGCTGTCGGCCGAGCGGGTGTCGAAGGAACTGATGAAGCTGCTGGCCGCGCCCGATCCGCGCCCGGCCATGGCGGCCATGGGCGAGGCCGGGGTGCTGGAACAGCTCCTGCCCGAGGCGTCACTGACCCTGTTCGACGCCGTCGTCGGCTTGTCGGATGATCCGGTCGTGCGGCTGATGGCGCTGTTCCCGGCGGAGGCGGAGGTCGTGACGACCGTCTCGGCCCGTCTCCGGTTCGCCAACGCCACACGGGACCGGCTGGTCGGTTCGGCGCTGGCCGATACGGTCGCAGACCTGTCGATGAGCGATGCCGCGGCTCGGGCTGCGGTCTATCGTCATGGGTCTCGCGCGGTCACGGACGCCCTTCACCGGCGCTGGACCGAAGCGCCCTTACGGGCCGATGACGCCCGCCGCCTGATCGGTCTGGTTCAGGACTGGAGCCCGCCGCGCCTGCCCGTCGGAGGGCGTCAGGTTGCGAAACTGGGCGTCGAGCCGGGCCCTGAGACCGGCCGGCTCCTCAAGGCGTTCGAGGAGAACTGGATCGCCGACGACTTCCCCGTCGAGGGTCACGCCGAACGGCTGGCCGCCCTGGTCACCTCGCAGCGAGGGTGATGTCCGTCACCACCGGCCGGTGGTCGGAACCCGTGGGGCGGCCAAGCCGGCGGTTGATGATCGCGAGATCGGGCGAGCGATAAACCTGATCGATGGTCACGGCGAAGAAGGACGGTACGCTGCTCGGCCATGTACCTGGGAAACCGGGGGCGGGACTCAGGTCGAGGTCGCGCCGGATCTGGCGACCGATGCGGGCGCTCGACACGCTGTTAAAGTCGCCTGCGACAATCACCGGGCCGCTCAGGTCCGAAACGACGGCGTCCAGCGCCATGGTCTGGCTGATCTGACCCCATTGCTCCTGAAACGGCCACGGACGGGTCAGGTGGACACCCAGCACATTGAGCGCGCCCATGGGCGACCGGACTTTTGCGCCGACAGCATGCAGGCCATCGGGCCGGTCACGGATCACCGTCAGCGGCCAGCGCGAGGCTATGACCGACCGCGCGGCGCCGCTGGGCCGGTCGATCCGCGGACTCACGATCCTGTACGGATAGTCCTGCAGAATCTGGCCCACCCGCGCGGCGGGCGCGTCTCCGACCTCGATCAGCGCGACGATGTCGGGCTGGGCCGCGAAGATCGAGATTCTGATTGAGTCGATGTCCGTGTTCAGCGCCTGCAGATTGGCGGAATACAGCCGCACCACGGGCGCGCCGGGGCGGGGCGGTGTCGAAGCGGGAAACCACTGCGGAGCCACCGCCAAAGCGAGTGCGGTGATCGCCGCCAGTCCCAGAAGCGTTCCCGCCCACATCCGGGCGCCGATCAGAGCTGCTGTCAGCAGGGCGGTCACGATCAGCACCGGGGCGGTGAACTGGAACAGGACGTCCACCCAGCGATGGCCGATTCCGGACAGCGCCAGCAAACCCAGCACCAACGGTCCCGCCAACTCATGGCGCGTTACGGTCTCGCTTAACTGGAGAGGGGCAGGCATGGCCAGACGGTCCGTCGCGGATATCGAGAAGATCTGGTCCAATGTCGAGGGCGTCAAGAAACTGTCGGACCGGGCCGTCGGCATCGGCCCGTTCGGCATTGGTCTCGACGGTCTGCTGACGTGGATTCCCGTTGTGGGCACGGTCTACAGCGTGGGCGCGGCGGGCTGGCTTCTGATCCAGGCGGGCAAGGCCAAGGCGACGCCATCCACCCTGATGCGCATGGTCGGCTATCTGGGCCTGGACAGCGCCACGACGGCGGTCGGCGAGGTGATCCCGTTCGCGCCCGACGTGGTCGACTTCTTCTTCCCCGGACACCTGATGGCGGCCAAGGCGCTGCAGAAGGACATCGAGACCACCCACTGGGTCGAGGCGAGCGAGCGCGAGGCCCGCGCCTCCGGCGAACACGAACGGCATGTCGCGGACATGCGGCGGAATCCGAAACTGCGCCGCATCGTTTATTTGCATGACTGACGACTTGACGAAGTCGGACGCGCGTCCTCAGGTCGCAACAATGGTTTGTCGGACGCCCGCATGAGTTCCATCCTGACCCGCGATGAACTGGCCCTCGCCCTTGGCAGGGCGGGAGAGGGCGACCGCGCCGCCTTCCGCCGCGTCTATGATGCGACCTCCGCGAAGCTATTGGGCGTGACCCTGCGTATCTTGGCTGACCGACAGCTGGCCGAGGACGTTTTGCAGGACACCTATCTGACCGTGTGGAGAAAGGCCGGGAGCTTCGATGCGTCCCGTGCGAGCCCGATCACATGGCTGGTGACCATCGCCCGCAACCGCGCGATCGACCGGTTGAGGTCGGGCGCCGCGACCCGCCGGTCCACGCCCATCGACGACGCCTTCGACGTGGCCGACGACGGCCCGTCGCCGGCGCAGGCGCTGGAGACAGGCGACGACGTGCGCCGCCTGAACGACTGTCTCGGCGAGCTGGACGACCGTACGGGCGGCGCCATCCGCACCGCCTTTATCGAGGGGGTGACCTATGACGCCCTGGCTTCGCGTGAGAATGTGCCGCTGGGAACGATGAAGAGCTGGATCAGGCGTGGCCTGATGCGGCTGAGAGCGTGTCTGGAATCATGACCGATCCAACCGACATCGAAGGCATGGACGAGGACCAAGCCCTGGCCGGGGAACTGGCCCTGCGCGTGCTGTCGCCGGCCGAGGAGGCCGCCGCGCGCGAACGTGAGGCCTCCGACCCGGCGTTCGCGGCCGACGTCGAGACCTGGAACGAGCGGCTGGCCGGAATTGCCGACGAGATCCCGCCGGTCGCACCGTCGCCGTACGTCTGGCCGCGCGTGGAGGCAGGGCTGCCGCCCGTCGCCGCCAACGACAACCGGCGGCTGGCCTTCTGGCGAACCTGGGCCGTGGGCTCGACGGGTCTGCTGGCTGCCAGTCTCGTCGCGGTGGTGGTGCTGCTGGCCCAGCCGTCGCCGGTTCCGCCGGCACCCGCGCCTGAGGCGCCCGTGGCCGTAACGCGGGTGGCGACGCTGACGCTGGAGAACGGCCACGCCGCCATGACCATCGCCTATGACCCGGCCAGCGGGGAACTGTATCTGGCTCCGACGACCGAGATGGCCGGGGACACCCGCGTGCCGCACCTGTGGCTGGTCATGCCCGAGGGCGGGGTCCAGCTGGTCGGCGCGATCGACGGGTCGGCGACCTCCCGGCACAATCTCGGCCGGGCGCTTTCCGGCAAGGCCGGGCAGGCGAGCGCCGTCGCCGTGTCCATGGAGACCCCGGGCCACACGCCGGCGGCGGACAAGCCCGACGGTCCGGTCGTCGCGTCCGGCGAGCTTCAGCGCCTCTGACTGCGTCCACATGCGCCGATAGCCCGTAGCTGGCTCTGACGAGTCCGTTGCGGGCGTGCGCGAGCGCTCCCGCCTGGTCCTGACAGCCAACGGGCCCCGTCAGGCGGGGAGGCCGTCCAGCCCTTCCACTACGGCTTCCCCGCTACCTTTCCGCTCCGAAACAGACGAGTTGTGAAGGTCAGGTCTCTGACTCTCCTGACGTTTTTCGTCCAGGCAGCGTCATTGGCGAGCCGCAGGAAGCGCCGCCCCCACACTGATCTCCGACATCCCGTGCGGAGAGAGAGTGATGAGCGACGACCACAGCGCCCGGCTGGAGCTGCCTTATCTGGCGGCCGGCCAGATGCAGAAACATGTGACCCTGAACGAGGCCATGACCCGGCTGGACGCGCTGGTTCAGACGGCGGTCGTCAGTCGCACGGCGACGGCCCAGCCGGTCTCGCCGCCCGACGGCGGCCTGTGGATTCTGCCGACAGGCGCGACGGGCGTCGACTGGGGTGCGCGGCCGGCGGGGACGCTGGTGCGGTTCGAAGCGGGCGGCTGGAGCGCGGTTCCGGCCCCGGAGGGGTTAGTGGTTCTGGTCGTGGACGCCGCGGAACTGGTGGTTCGCCACTGGGACGGCTGGGTCCCGCTGGGCCGACGGCTGGGCGAGATCCAGGATCTGGGCCGGCTGGGGATCGGCGCCACGGCAGACAGCTGGAACCCGTTCCTCGCAAAGCTGAACAACGCGCTGTGGACGGCGCGGGAGGCCGCGTACGGCGGCACTGGCGATCTGCGGCTGACCCTGAACAAGGAAACGGCGGGCCACGTCCTGTCGCTGGTGTTCCAGAGCGGATACGGCGGCCGCGCCGAGCTGGGACTGGTCGGCGACGACGACCTGCGGCTGAAGGTCAGCGCGGACGGATCCGAATGGCTGGATGATTTCGCGGTTGAGCGGGCGACGGGCCGGGCGGTGTTCGCCCAAGGCGCCGCGCGGCGATCGGTGACGCGTTTCACGGCGCCCGGAACCTGGACGCCGCCCGCCTGGGCCAGAAGCGTCGAGGCGGTGGCTGTGGGCGGTGGAGGCGGCGGCGGAAGCGGCGCCTTCGGGACCTCGGGCGCGCGTCCAGGCGGCGGGGGCGGGGGCGCCGGCGGCGTCAGCCGCTCGGAATGGCCCGCAGACCTGCTGGCCGCGGGTCTAACCGTCACCGTCGGAGCGGGCGGTTCGGGCGGAAGCGGCGGCGCGGGCGCCACCGGGGGCGACAGCGTGATCGAACTGGGCGGCGCGGCCGTGCTGACGGGTGCGGGCGGCTCCGGCGGACAGGGCGGCGGCGCGGGTGGTGCGGGCGGCGGCGGCGGCGCGGGTGCGCCGGCCTCGAACGCAGGCGGCTCCTCCGGCGTGGCGGCGTCCGGCGGGTCCGGCGGCGGCCACGAACGGCCTGATGCAGCGGGCGGCGGCGGGGCCGGGGGCGGACTGGATGGCCCGGGCGTCGTGCGGGCCGGCGGCGCCGGCGGCGACGGCGCAATCCTTGTGGTCAAGGCGGCTGGCGGCGCGGGGGGAGCGGGCGCGGGCGCGGCGGGGGCGACTTCTCCCCAGCCAGCTCTCCATTGGGCGGGCGGTGGAGGCGGGGGCGGCGGGGCTGCGGCTTCGGGCGCGGGCCATGCCGGTGGAGCAGGCGGCGGAGCCGGTGCGGGCGGAGGCGGCGGAGGAGCCGGCGTCGCCGCCGGCGGGGCCGGCGGGCCGGGCGCTGCCGGAACGGTCTGGATCGTGGCGCTCGGATGACCCGCCTCCATGACAACACGCACGACCTCGGCCTGCTGGATGAGGAGGCGTGGGATGCGCCGCGCAGGCTGACCGATGACGACCTGTTCGCCCACGGCGACGACGGCTGGCGTCGCGCCGGCTTCGATTTCAACGACCCGGAGGATTTCCTGTGACCGACCCCACCGAAGACGAAGAGGCCCCGTCGCCGCTGGCTGAAGGCCGCTGGCTGTGGCGCAGACTGTATGTGTTTGCTTTCAGTGCGGGGGCCTGGTTGCTGCTGGACCGGCTGATCGCGGCGACGCCAGCCGAGGCTGCACCGCGGCTGGCGCAGGGGCTGATGGCGCTGCTGGCGTTGACCATGGTCCTGTATCTGGTCGCCCCGACCGCCCAGCAGCTGATCGCCAGCCTGACGATACTGCGGGATCGGCAGCCATGAGTTTCCGCCTGTCCGAGCGTTCGCTCAAACGGCTGGAAGGGGTGCATCCCCGGCTGGTCGCCCTGGTCCGGGAAGCCTCGGCCCTGACCCCCGTAGACTTCATGGTAACCGAGGGGCTGCGCACGCCCGAGCGGCAAGCCGCCCTTGTTCGGGCCGGAGCCAGCCGCACCCGCAAATCCCGGCATCTGACCGGGCACGCGGTCGATGTCGCCGCTCTGGTTGACGGGCAGGTGCGCTGGGACTGGCCGCTGTATCCCCGCATCGCTGCAGCCTTCAAGGCGGCCGCCGCGCGGCAAGGCACCGCCATCGTCTGGGGCGGCGACTGGCCCGGTCTGCGCGACGGGCCGCATTTCGAGCTGGACCGGCGGGTGTTCCCGTGAGGCCGCTTGACGTGTTCCGCGCCCTCACTCCTTTCGGCTGGGGTCTGGCTGTCGCTCTGGCCGTGATGGTCGCCGCTGCGCTGGGCCACGGGCTCGGGTTCCGCTGGGATCCCTTCGGCATGGGGGAGCGCCGGCTCGCCGCGGCTGAGGCCCGGTCCGCGGCGGCCGAATCTGACGCCGCCGCCCGCCGGCTCGAAGTCGAGGGGGCCGCAGTTCAGGCGCGTCACGTCGATCGTCATCATCAACAGGCCGTCTCTGTCGCTGTGGCGACCCACCGCGCCGAGACCGAAGCAAGGAACGCCCATGACGCCTCTGTTCCGCTGGACCCCGCTCGCGCCGCTCGCATTCGCGAGCATGATCGCCGGCTGTGCGAACTCGCTCCCGCCGTCTGCGCCGCCGCCCCGGCTGATCCTTCCCAAAGCGGCGGTGACGCCATGTCTGCTGGACCGGCTGCCTGAAACGGCGACGCAGCACGATCTGGAGGCGTCCTACGCTGCGCGGGGCGCGGCACTGGCGCTCTGCGACGCCGCAAGAGCGCTCGCCGTTGAGACGCTCCAGGCCGAACGGGCCCTGCAGGACCGATGGCGGGGACAATGAAGCGGGCGCTTTGGCAGGATTTGGCGCGGTTGGCGCCCCGTTTTCGCAAACAGCGCCATCCTGCGGCACAAGCTGCCGACCGGGTGGGCAGCAATTGCCGGGCGCCCGGCACATCCTGCCGGGCGCCGAAGGTGCTTAACAAGAACTAACGTAGCAAAAACAACGATCGGCGGGCTGGCACGCTCGTTTGGCGACTGGTCCCGTCCTTGCTGCGATAGCTGCGAGCAAAATGCTCCCGGCAGCCAAAATGGCGTCGGACACCTTGAAACAAGGACTATCGTCATGGCGCTCAACAGCGTTAACACGAACACGGGCGCAATGATCGCCCTTCAGAACCTTCAGTCCACGAACAGTGAACTGTCGACGGTTCAAAACCGCATCAGCACCGGCAAGAGCGTCTCGTCCGCCAAGGACAACGGCGCCATCTGGGCTATCGCCCAGGGCCAACGCGCGGAAATCGGCGCCCTGAACGCCGTTAAAGACAGCCTGAACCGCGGCCAGTCGGCCGTGGACGTCGCTCTGTCTGCCGGCGAATCGGTCGCCGACCTTCTGATCCAGATGAAGGAAAAGGCGCTCGCCGCCACTGACACCAGCCTGACCACTTCGGCTCGCGCCGCCCTGAACGAAGACTTCAAGTCGATCCGCGATCAAATCACGACCGTGGTCGACAACGCCTCGTTCAACGGCGTGAACCTGCTGGATGGTTCGAGCAGCGCCGGCTTCAAGGCTCTGGCCAACACCACCGGTGCGAACATCTCGGTCGCCAGCGAAGACTTCTCGCTGAGCGGTTCGGTTGTCACCATCGCGGCCGACGCCGGCCTGATCGGCTCGGGCTCGGGCTCCGCCGGGGTTTCGGCCCTGTCGAACGCCACGGCCTCGCTCGCCGCGGTCAACGCCTCGATCGAAAACGTGTCGGCCTCCCTGGCTCGCCTGGGCACCGGCGCCAAGTCGTTCCAGACCCACCTGACCTTCGTCGGCAAGCTCCAGGACACCCTGGACGCTGGCGTGGGCAACCTGGTCGACGCCGATCTGGCCAAGGAAAGCGCCCGACTGCAGGCTCTGCAAACCAAGCAACAGCTGGGTGTGCAGGCGCTGTCGATCGCCAACTCCTCGACCTCCATCCTGCTCGGACTGTTCCGCTAAGGATCGACCGGAAGGGCGGGGTTCCGCGTGGACCCCGCCCGACCGATCTCCAGTCCCTTAATAGGAAGCCGCGGCCCAGCCGTCGGACGGAGCCATGCAAACCAATGCGAAGATCGCCCCAGTAAACGCGTCCGCCATCCTGCCAGCCGCCGCCGCCGGTTCATCCGCGGACGGCGATTTCCATGACTCCAGGGCGTCCCAGGACGCCGAGCGCGCAGCGCGCTATCGCCTGGTGATCGAGGAAGGGCCGTCAGGATCGTTCATCTACAAGACGATGGACCGGGTCACCGGCGAGGTCGTCAAACAGCTGCCCCGCGAACAGGTCGTCGACCTGATGCAGACCGGGGATTACAGCTCCGGCTCGGTCATCAACACCACCGCCTGACCGCGCCGCAAAATCGATCCGACCGCCGCGCAGGAGCGATCCGCGCGGCAAAAGTCATGGTTAGCGCGCGTTAACCATGCGTGCACGCTTGTGACGTTAAGCCTTGGGCGAAACCTCACAGGGCTGAGTCGGATGACGAATAGCGTCCACACCAACAACTCCGCAGCCATCGCGCTGCAGAACCTCACGCGGACCAATGACCGTCTGGGGGATGTCCAGGGCCGGATCTCCACGGGCCTGAAAGTCCAGGGAGCCAAGGACAACGCCGCCATCTGGGCCATCGCACAGGGACAGCGGGCGGATGTCGGGGCGCTGAACGCGGTCAAACAAAGCCTGGATCGGGCTACCTCGCTGGCTGACGTCGCCCTGTCGGCCGGCGAATCGGTCTCCGATCTGCTGAACCAGCTGAAGGAAAAGGTCGTCGCGGCTCAGGACAGCTCGCTGAAGACCCAGTCCCGCCAGCTTCTGGACAACGACTTCAAGGCCCTGCTGCGGGCGCTGGCCTCGCAGGTCAGCAACGCCTCGTTCGACGGCGGCAATCTGCTGAATGGCTCGTTGAGCGTCGGCATCACCTTCCTGGCCAACGCCGACGCCTCGGGCTTCGTCACCTTGACCGCCCACGACCTGTCGCTGAGCGGATCGGTTATCGAACTGTCCATGTCGGACGGGCTGTTGAACCTGAGCGACGCGGCTCAGACCCTGAGCCGGCTGAACAACTCGATTACCCAGTTGAACAGCGCGCTGGGCTCCATCGGCGCCCAGGCCAAGCAGATCGAGGCCCACAACAACTTCGTCACCAAGCTGATGGACACGCTGGAGTCCGGAATCGGCAATCTGGTCGATGCCGACCTCGCGAAGGAAAGCGCGCGGCTTCAGGCCCTGCAGGTGCAGCAGCAGCTCGGCGCGCAGTCCCTGTCGATCGCCAACCAGGCGCCGCAGATCATCCTGTCGCTGTTCCGCGGCGGTTAAGCCGGGCGGCTGTGTCCGATCTCGATCGCGGCCGGCCTGCGGCGCAGGGCGGCCCGCGGCCCGAGGCCATACAGGGAAAGCAAAGATTTCAAGGCATTGACGAAGGCGTTCACGACGGCGTCCTCCTCATCCGGCGCGCGAAGAACGGGCGCGGACGATCATTGTTCCCCGAGTCGGTCCCGGAGTCGCGCGGGGCGTCGCCGCGCCATGCCCCGTTAAGCCCTCGTTACGCCCACCGCCCTAGGGTGGGGGCCGGGAGCCGCGTGTGATCAACAACAGCTATCTTCTGGGTCTGTATGGCGGTTCCGGCGCCGGCTTTTCGTCGACCTCGACGGCGACCGCGACGGCGTTGCAGCAGGCCGCGAAGAAGCAGCCCACGCCGCCCTGGTCCTCGTCTGTCGTGCCGCCGAAACAGGACGTTCTGGTGCGCGCCGCCCTCGGCGGCCGCAAGCTGATCAACGAGGATGCCGCCCAACTGGACATGAAGTCGGCGCCGGCCGACTACCGCAAATTGTTCGCCCTCTATCAGGGCCTCGACACGCTGAACGCCCTGACGAACCGCGCCGCCACCAAGGGCATCAGCAACCTGGAGCTGACCCAGCTTAACCGGCGTTTCACGGCGGGTCTGGCCGAAGTCGGATCGTGGATGTCCGCTGCGGAATTCGAAGATATCCGGATGGTTCAGGGGACGACCAAGTCCATCAGCAAGACCACCGGCGCTGTTCCGCGCGATGGCGCAATCTCGGTCACCGGTCCGATCCACGAGGGGCCCACCAATACGTCCGTTCCTGCCTTCGAGGGCGACGTCCGGTTCTACATCACGATCAAGGTGCCCGTGGGCCTGACCGGCCACAACACGAGCTCCATCCCGATCAATCTGGCCGCCATGGGAACGAAGCCGAGGACGCTGGATAACGTCCTGGAGTTCGTCAACGATCAACTCGAGACCGCCGGCTTTGCCACGCGCATAGGCCGGCAGCAGATCAAGGCCGAGCCCAAGACAATCCAGGTCAACGGCAAACCGGTCACCCTTCCGGCCGGCGCCGACCAGTGGGCGCTGGCGGTTCGCGCGAATTCGACGGAGACGGTCGGCTTCAGCGCCGCGGAAACCTCTGACGCCGTCTATGTCGTCCAGGCAGCCGGGACCGGCGGCGGCAACCAGTTGCTGAAGTTCCGGAGCGACGGCGGCGCGGCGCCCGTTCCCACGGGCGGCGGGATCGGTGAAACGCGATGGGTCGATGGCCGGCTTTCGCAGAACGCCTTGCCGGAAGGGGTTCAGAACGTGCGCGCCAGCGCCGTCGGGCCGGACGGCTCCCTATGGATGGTGGCCGACGTCACGGCCGGTCCCGATACCCAGCCGATCAAGGGTGTGCAGGACGTCGCCCTGATGCGGTTCGATACAGCCGGCCGTCTGGTCGCAACCCGTACGCTGGGTGCGGCCTCGACCGCCAGCGGTTACGCGATCGCCATCGATCCGGACGGCAATGTAGCGGTGGCCGGCTCGGTCACCGGGGCGCTCAATACGTCGACGACCGACGCCGGCAAGACCGGAGAGGTCGCCGGCGTGGCCGACAGTTTCGTAACCGTCTTCAACAAGGACGGCGAGGAGCAATGGACCCAGCGGCGCGGGACCCGCGCGGCGGATGAGGCCACCTCCGTCAGCTTCGGCGCCGACGGCACGGTCTATATCGCTGGCCGGGCCAAATCGGCGATCACTGGCGCGGCCGCCGTCGGCGGCTGGGACGGCTATGTGCAGGCGTTCAAGGCGGCCGAGCCCTATCCGACGGCGGGCATAGTGGTGAAGACCGCGGCCACGGCCCAGTTCGGGACGACA
Organism: Brevundimonas sp. Root1423; assembly: GCF_001426805.1. Lineage (NCBI taxonomy): Bacteria > Pseudomonadati > Pseudomonadota > Alphaproteobacteria > Caulobacterales > Caulobacteraceae > Brevundimonas > Brevundimonas sp. Root1423. The sequence continues at coordinate 117,454 of NZ_LMFL01000023.1, read as the reverse complement.
AGCGACGACAGCGTCGACGCCATGACCATCGATGGGTCCGACCTCTACACCGCCGGAGTCGAGAACGGCCATGCCGTGGTCCGCCGGTTCACCCTCGACGCCGCGGGCGTACCGACCTTGGCGTCCACGCGGGATCTGGGCGCGATCAGCGGCGACATCGCCGGCGTTTCGGTCTCGGGCGGCAAGGTCATACTGACCGGGACCAGCCGCAACAGCGGCCTTGCGGCAGGAACAGAGACCAGCGCCCATTCGGGCGGCAAGGACGTCTTCATCGCCACCCTTTCCAGCGACCTCGCCGCAGGAGCCGGAGACCGGCTGACCTGGTACGGCGGCGCGGGCGACGACTCCGCTGCGGACGTCAAGGTTCACGGCGGCAAGGTGTGGATTACCGGAATCGAGGATCGCGATCCCGCGGCCAAGGCGACAGACCCCAGCAAGGCCTATCTGGCCCGCATCGATCCGCTGAGCGGCGCGGTCGAATACGAGCGGAGCTGGTCCGGCGACGGCGATCAGGCCAAACCCATGACCCTCGCTGTCGCATCCAACGGCGCCAGCGTGCTCGATCGGTTGGGCCTGCCCAAGGGAGAGATCGACCAGAGCGACTCGAAACGGCTGATCGACGCAACCTCGGTTCGCGTCGGCGACCGCTTCTACGTCAGCCCGCCCGACGGCGGCCGCGCTGTTTCCGTGACGATCGAGGCGAGGGACACGCTGGCCAGCCTGGCTCGCAAGATCGAGATCGCCTCGTCCGGCAAGCTGAAGGTCACGGTCGCGTCCGAGGGCGGTTCCGTGACGGGCAAGACCGGCGAGACGACGACCACCACCGGGGGCTTCCAGCGCCTGTCCATCATGGCTCGTAACGGCAAGGTCGGCAGCGTGATCACGGCCGGTGAGACCGGCCGTGACGCCCTGGCGGGACTGGGTCTGTCGCCCGGCTATATCGGCGCTACGACCGGTGACGACATCACCAAGACCTTCGGTCTGGCGTTGCCCGCCAATCTGAACCTCGCCGACGCCGGCTCGGTGAAGACGGCCGGAGAGAAGCTTCAGGCGGCGATGAAGGCCGTGCGCGACGCCTATCGCGCCCTTGATCCCGCTACGACCGCGAAGGGCGCCAATGGCCCCGTGCCGGCCTATCTGACCTCGCAACTGGCCAACTATCAGGCCGCGCTCGCCCGCCTCGGCGGCTGACCCTTCACAGACGAAGGCCGTTGACGTGCTAGGCCGGGGCGGGGTTATTGGAGGCTCCATCCGCGCGAGCCCTTCATGCCCCAGGACAATCGTCTACTCATCGCGATCGGCGCCGGTCTGGCGATCGTCGCGGCCGTCGTGCTCGCGCTCGTTTTCAGCAGCGGACGGGGAGGGGACAGCGGCCCGCCGCCGGCCGCGCAGGGCGGTCTGACGGTCGATGTGGCCGATGCGCCCGAGCTGAACACGACCCGTGAACTGCGCTGCTTCGTCAACGGCCAGTTCATCGGCATGGCCACCCTGTCGGACTGCGCGCGCCGCAACGGTCTGGCCACCGACGCACTCGATGTGGGCATCGACGAGACCGGCGCCCTGGCCGCCGCGCCGACCGCCTCGCTGGCGCCCCCGCCCAGCCTTCCGCCGGTCGAACTGACCGAGTCGGAGCCGCCTGTTGTCGTTGACGAACCGACCCAGCCCCAGCCCACCGCCCAGGCCGCCTCGGGCAGCGCCTGCCTGCGTCACACGGGGTCAGACTGGCGCTCGCTGTCGGGGAATATGAGTCTGAACGCCTGCGTCCAGGCGTTGTACGCCGGCACCTGCGTCCGCCCGGGCGAGGCCCTGTACGGCCGCTGGGGCGAGACGACGCTGCGCCTCGTGCCGCGCCGGGTCGAACAGTCGCCTGACAACAACCGCTTCCGCACCCTGGTCGAGCAGGACCGGGCGTGCCAGTTCCCGGGTCTGCGCTGATGAGACGTCTGACGATCACCGCCATGGGCGCGGGCCTGCTGGCCCTCGCGGCCTGCGAGAAGACCACCGAGGCCCCCTTCGATCAGGGCGTCTGCTACGTCGTCGAGCTGAAGGCCGAGGGCGAGCCGCCGCAGTTCAACAAGCTGGCGGAGGACCAGCCGCAGATCGAGTTCTGCGCGGCGCGGCTGGAGGAGATGCGTCTGCGCTTCCTGCGCATGGGCGGAAACCGTCGCGAGATCATGGGCTCCTACCAGGGCCAGTTCATCTTCATCGACCGCGCCGGCGTGTGGATTGGCCAGACGCTGGAAGGTTCTCGCTTCATCCTTCTGGCCCGGACCGGCGACGGGCGACTGGCGATCCCCAGCGCCATCCAGCGCGCTATCGACGGCACGCCGGTTTCTATCTCGGCAAACCCCGAACCCGCAACTCCGGCGCCGGCGCCCTGAAGAAGCGCTGGACGGTGCGGAACAAACGTGGAACAAAACGCGCCTGTGGATGATGGCCACAAACCTGACCTGCCGGTTGCGGAAGCGCGCTAGTCAGGCCTGACAGATAATCCCGGCTCGAACAGCGCGAAGCGCGGCGAGCCCGAACGAAGAAGAAGGAGCTCGGCGATGGCGGGCAGCGTCAACAAGGTCATTCTGGTCGGTAATCTGGGCAAGGACCCGGAAATCCGCACCCTGAACTCGGGCGAGCGGGTCGCAAACCTGTCGCTGGCCACCTCCGAGCAGTGGCGCGACAAGGCCACCGGCGAGCGCAAGGAAAAGACCGAGTGGCACCGCGTCGTCATCTTCAACGAGAACATCGTCAAGGTGGCCGAAAACTATCTGAAGAAGGGCTCGACCGTTTACATCGAGGGCTCGCTCCAGACCCGCAAATACGAGCAGGCCGGCGTTGAGAAATACACCACCGAAATCGTGCTGCAGAAATTCCGCGGTGAACTGACCATGCTGGGCGGCCGTGAAGGCGGCGCCGGCGGCGGCGCCTCGCGCGGCGGCGACGACGACTATTCCTCGGGCTTCTCGACCGGCGGCGCCAACAAGCCGAGCGGACCCAAGGAAAGCTACGACCTGAACGACGACATCCCGTTCTAGAACTTCGTCCCGGCGGGTAACGGCGTGCGAAATGCTCCGTTACCCGCTTTGAGACCCCGACGGCGCCGACCTGTGCCATAGCCGGGGCGTGACCACTCCGGACAAGCCCCACAGCCCGCTCTCCCTGATCGAGGTTCTCGCCATCGTCGCGGTGGTCGTGATCTGGGGCGTCAACAACGCCGCGGCGAAACAGGCCACTCTGACGCTTCCGCCGATGCTGGTCGGCGCGCTGAGGTTCGCGATTGCGGCGGCCTGCCTGATCCCGTTCGTGCGGCCGCCGTTCCCGAACTGGAAGAGCCTCGCGATCATCGTCGTGCTGGGCGGCCCGATCCACTATGGCCTGATCTATCTCGCCTTCTGGCTGGCGCACGACGTCAGCCCCGTGTCCGTCGCGGCCCAGCTGTGGGTGCCGTTCACGGCCCTGTTCGCCTTCCTTCTGCTGGGCGAACGACTGTCGAAATTTGCGCTTATCGGCATGGGCGTGGCCTTCCTGGGCGTGGCCTGGATGACGCTGGACGCGCATGCAGTGGCGGACTGGAAGGCGATTCTGGTCGTCATCGCCGGCAGCGCGGCCTGGGCGGGTACGACGGTGATCGCACGACGCACCACCTCGATCCCGCCGCTGAAGATGCAAGGGTTGCTGGCGCTGGTCGCCCTGCCGACTCTCGCCTTTGCGTCGGCCATGTTCGAGCGGGGCCAGTGGCAGGCGGTTCAGCAGGCCGACGCCCTGGTCTGGGCCTGTGTCGTCTGGGCGGGGCTGGTTTCCTCGGTGATCGCGACGACCCTGGTGTTCTGGCTGGTGCAGAAGCGCGAGGCGGGACGGGTGACGCCCTATCTGCTGGCCACGCCCGTCGTATCGATCCTGATCGGCTGGGGCTTCATGGGCGATGTTCTGACGCCCCAGATCCTGACCGGCGCGGCCCTGACCATGGGCGGGGTGGGCATCGTGGCCTTGGCCGAGCGAGGGCTCAGGGCCGGGGCGGCCAAGGCCTGACAAGCAAAAGGCCCGGACGCTTTCGCATCCGGGCCTTTTTCAGATCTGATGGCGAGCCTTACAGGCCCGGCAGTTTGAAGCCCGAGTCCCGGCGCTGCGCGATGACGATGCCGCTGCGGCCGCCCGTCAGTTCCTGCAGGCGCGCATATTCGGTGGCGGCGTCCACGGTGACCGCGCCTTCGGCGGTCTGGGTCGTGGTCGCGGTCTGGCTGGCGGGGTCATTGTTGCGCCAGAAGAGCAGGCGGTTGGCCCAGCCTTCTTCCTTGTGCGCCAGGTCGCCGAACTCGTCGTCAACGACATAGCGGGCCAGGGGGTCGGCGCGGTCGCCGCCAGCCTGGGCGACCAGCTGCTGTTCGCCCGGCGAACGGGTGATGGCCTGACGCTGACCCAGCAGGATCTGGCGGGCGGCGGACTCGGGAGCCAGCTCCTGCGGGCGCGGCTGACCGGGCGCGGGCGGACGCAGGCCGTATTCCGGCGGCACGGTCAGCGGGGCGGTCGACACCGTCAGGAACTCGTCGGGCGTGATCTTGGTCAGGCCGATCCCCTGACGAACGCTCGAGCAGGCGCCGAGGGCGAGCATCGAGGTGGTGAGGGTCAGGACGGCGACAGTACGAAGGCGCATTGATTTGATCTCGGTGCGGAGCGCCGGAGCGGGCGCGCGCGTAGGCCTTGGATGATGCGGCTGATTACGACTTTTCGGCGGCGAGGCCAACCTTGGCCGCCCGTTCGGACAGCAGACTGTCCAGAATCAGCAGGATGACGCCGACGGTGATGGCGCTGTCGGCGACGTTGAAGACCCAGGGGAAAAACCCTGTCCCCGAAAAATCGATGAAATCGACGACGAAGCCGAAGCGGATCCGGTCGATCACGTTGCCGATCGCTCCGCCCATCACCAGACCGATGGCGGTGATCAGCAGCCGCCGGTCGGCGCGCAACGCCCACCAGGCCAGAACGCCGGAAACGATGATCGAGAACAGGCTCAGCATCCAGCGGGCCGAGCCGTCCCCGAACAGGCCGAAGCTGACGCCGCGGTTCTCGACCCAGGTGAAGTTCAGGATGGGCGGCAGGATGTTGACCCGCCCGATCTCGCGCAGATCAAGGCCTGACACAATCCAGGCCTTGGTCAGCTGGTCGAGGACAACGACAAGAAGGGCGAAGACGAAGGCCGTGACGGCGAGGCGTGGGATTTTCATACGGGCCGCTGAAATGTGAAGGCCGTCCGGTTAGCAGTCCGCGGCCAAAGCGCGAAGGGGCAATCGTGTCACGGGGTCGCGCCGGGGCCGTTAGCGGTTGCCTCGAGGGCTCCGAGACCCCAAATGTAGCGCTTCCAATTCGAGGAAAGACCCGCCCGCACCTCAGGAGCGCCGATGCCGCATGCCGACAGCCTGATTCTCACCCTTGTCGGCGGCTTCGTGCTGGCGTTCGTGTTCGGCATGTTGGCCAACCGGCTGAAGCTGTCGCCTCTGGTCGGCTATCTGGTCGCCGGGATACTGGTCGGCCCGCACACCGGCGGTTTCGTCGCTGACACGGAACTGGCTCCGCAGCTGGCCGAGATCGGCGTCATCCTGCTGATGTTCGGCGTCGGGCTGCATTTCTCGCTCGCTGACCTGATGAAGGTGCGCAAGATCGCCATCCCGGGGGCGCTGGTTCAGATCGGCGCGGCGACCGGACTGGGCTGGGGTCTCGGCCGGCTGATGGGGATGAGCCACCTCGAGGCGACCATGACCGGGTTCGCCCTGTCCGTGGCCTCGACCGTCGTGCTGCTCAGGGCGCTTGAGGAACGCAAACAGGTCAAGGGGCCGGTCGGCCGTCTCGCCATGGGCTGGCTGATCGTCGAGGATCTGGTGATCGTCATCGCACTGGTGATCCTGCCGCTGCTGATCATCCAGCCGGGCCAGACCCTGAACCCGGCGGAGCTGGCGCAATCGATCGGCTGGACCCTGTTCAAGGTCGCCGCCTTCACAGGCGTCATGCTGATCGTCGGCTCCCGGTTGCTCCCATGGGTTCTGGTCCGCATCGCCCATACCAAGTCCCGTGAGCTGTTCACCCTCGGCGTTCTGGCCATCGCCCTCGGCATCGCCTGGATCGCCTACGCCCTGTTCCATTCGTTCGCGCTGGGCGCCTTCCTCGCCGGGCTGGTGCTGAACAGCTCGCCGCTGGGTCATAATGCGGCGGAGCGTTCGCTGCCGTTGCGCGACGCCTTCGCCGTGCTGTTCTTCGTCTCGGTCGGGATGCTGTTCGACCCGACAATCGTGGTCCGCGAGCCGTTGGCCGTCCTCGGCGTGCTGGCCATCGTCATTGTCGGCAAGTCGATCGCGGCGCTGGCGATCACAACGGCCTTCAAGCTGGACAAGGCCACCAGCCTGACGGTGGCTGCGGCCCTGGCCCAGATCGGGGAGTTCTCCTTCATCCTCGCCGCTCTCAGCGTGCAACTGGGCGGCATGCGGCAGGAGACGCACGACCTGATCCTGGCGGCGGCCCTGCTGTCGATCTCGCTGAACCCGTTCGTCTTCGCCCTGATCGACCGTATGGGAGCCCGGCCCAAGCCGCCGGCCAGCGGATCCGTCGAAGGCATTGCGCTGGCCAAGGAAAAGGCCGCCGCGGTGAATCCCGCGACGGCCTGATCGGTATTCGGTCAGACTGGCGTCAGAGCACGCCGATCATGCTGGCGACCAGCGGGTGACGGACGATGTCCTGCTCCGCCAGCTTCACCACGGCGATGTTGGGTACGGGCAGAAGCCGTTCGGCGATGTCCGACAGGCCTGAAATGCCCGGCAGCAGGTCGGACTGCTGGGGGTCGCCCGTGACCACCATGGTCGAATGCCAGCCCAGTCGCGTCAGCAGCATCTTCAGCTGCACATAGGTGCAGTTCTGGGCCTCGTCGACGACGATGAAGGCGTTGTTCAGGGTGCGGCCGCGCATGTAGCCGATGGGCGCGATCTCGATCAGGCCTTCGGCCATCAGCGCCTTGACCCGCTTCATGCTCAGTCGGTCGGACAACGCGTCGTAGAGGGGCCGCAGATAGGGGGCCAGCTTGTCCTCCATGTCGCCGGGCAGGAAGCCGATCGATTCTCCGGCCTCGACGGCGGGGCGGCTCAGCACGATGCGGCCGATCTTGCCGGCTTCCAGCGCCTCGACCGCCTTGGCGACGGCGAGGTAGGTCTTGCCGGTGCCAGCCGGCCCGAGGGCCAGAACCATGTTGTGATGGTCGATCGCGGCCATCAGCTCGGCCTGACCGTCCGACTTGGGCTTCAGCGTCTTCAGATAGGCCTGGTCCCGGTCGTCGTTGGACGGGTAGGGCGACCAGCCGGCGTGGGTCGGCAAACGGCGGGGTCTGGCGTTTGATGGCTGCACGCTTGGTCATGGACGCCTCCAGGGCATGAAAAAAGGCGATGCCGCAAAAGCATCGCCTCGAACGAAGGTAGGGAAGGGAGAAGAGGATGCGACGCATCCGCCCGGATCGGAGGAGGGCCCTTTCATGGGCCGGGAAACTCCCAGCGGCACAAGCCGCCGAACCGAACGCACCACGCACGTCCCCCGAGGTCTGACCGGACCGGGCTTGATCCGGCTTCCAATCCGGGGCCGAAATGGCGGCCTCGAATCGCATCAACATCATGATGCTAGCGTGGTTTACGAAGCCTTAAAGCCAAGAAACCACTCAAGATAAGGTTATGTTTTGATGACGATTTATGCGTTGGCTGACAAGAAACCACAGCTTCCGCCAGAGGGCGAATACTGGGTAGCTCCGAACGCTGTCCTGACAGGAGACGTGATTCTCAAGCCGGGCGCCAGCGTCTGGTTCGGCGCCGTCGTGCGGGGCGACAACGACCCCATCACCATTGGCCGCGACACCAATATCCAGGACGGCAGCGTGCTGCATTCCGACCCGGGCGAGCCCCTCACCATCGGCGACGGGGTGACCGTCGGCCATATGGTCATGCTCCACAGCTGCGAGATCGGCGACAACACCCTGATCGGCATCGGGACGGTGGTGCTGGGTCGGGCGGTCATCGGAAAGAACTGCCTTATCGGCGCCAATACCCTGATCACCGAGGGCAAGGTCATTCCGGACGGCTCGCTGGTCATGGGCCAGCCCGGCAAGGTGGTGCGTCAGCTTGAGCCGGGTCAGATCGAGGCGCTGAAGGCCTCGGCCGCGCACTATGTCCAGAACTGGAAGCGGTACGTCCGCGACCTCGCCGAGGTCACGCCAGACGCCGGCCGTGCACCGCCGCAAGGCTGAGCGGCGCGCGGGCAGGTTCGCCTACCCCGACTGAGACCCGGGCGGTCAACAGGCGCGACTCGTCCGAGGCGAGGGTCAGGGTGGCCGCGGGCGCATACAGGCCGAGAATGAGGTCCGGCTCTCCCGAAGGCCCGCGCAGCGGGACCAGGGTGATCTCGATCTGGGACGCGGCGAGGCCCGCCAGCGCGATGACGACGACGGGACGGACTTCGCGCAAAGCCTGGGTCTGCGCGGCGGCGACGAGCGGACGCGACCCCGGCCGCCAAAGCGCCATTAGCGGCTGATCCTTCAGATGTTCGCCGTGAAAATCCTCGATCCAGCCGCCGGCCAGCCGCACCACGGCGTCGTCGCCGGGGCGGCCGGCCATGAACACGCGGGGCAGGCGAAGGCCCAGCGCGGCGGGATCTATGGCGGCGCGCGCGGGAATCCCGGCGCGTGCGTCGGCGCGGCGCGACAGGCCGGTCCAGTGGTCGATCAGAAACTGCGTATCAGGATGAAACATAGGCGTGGCCTCTGCCGCTTCAGCCGCAAGGACTGCGCCGGACCAAAAGCAACGGAAATGAAAGCCTTTCTGGCGTCTGATGCAGGCTGGAGCGGCCCGCGCCTTGCAGGGTTCGCGCAAGATTTCACGTGGAGGTCGGCCCATGCGGGTGCGGATCATGAACTGGCTGCTGGCGTTGGGGGGCTTCACGGTCCTGATGGCGGTCGCCGACCCGGCCATGGCCCAATGCGGCCCTGTGTGCCCGCCGCCGCCCCCGCCGTGCTGCCAACCCCCGCCTCCGCCGCCTCCGCCGCCCCCGTGCTGCGAGCTGCCGCCGCCCCCGCCGTGCTGTGGCGGTGGTGGAAACCTGAACGTCAATGTGAACGTGAACGCCAATGCGAACGCCAGCTCAAGCGCAAGCGCGGCGTCCCGGGCGGGCCTGAACGCACGCGCCGGCGGCAGCGTCTTCGTCAGCGGCGGCGGCTCGGCCTATGTCACGGTCGAACAGCCCTATCCCACGACCATCAACGGCCTGAACGTCGAGGGCGGCCGCGTGCGCCGGACCATTCGTGTTCCTTACGAAGCCCGCCGACGTTGGGAAAAGCGGGTCGTGATCCGCGCCTTCTGCGTCGACGACCGCAATGTGCCTCACCCGGCGTCGCAGGTTCGCCCCGACCGCGAGGTCGACGGCAGCTATGAAGGCGAGCTGTACCGCTGCCTCGCCGGCACCTGGCTGCAGATCACCTGGGCCGAGTATCAGGGCAACACCGATTTCGGCAGCGGCGAGACCATGAACTGCCGCAAGGGCGAGGCCCTGTGGCACGGCCGCGGCGGCCAGATCGAGTGCAAGCGCCAGCGCGACGAACGCGACTGCAACGAACGGTCCCTGCTGCGTCGCTATGGCGCCGGCGTGAAGATCGTGACCTGGGTCCGCGAGGAAACCTACACCGAATACCGCGAGGAAGTGATCGAGGAGGCCGGCATGGCTGTGTCGGGCGCGATGATCACCCTGGATGGCGGCGTCGGCGGCCGGGTTTTCTGACGCCAGTATGAACACCGGCGTTCAGCCGCGGGTCAGCCGCGGACGCCTAGAACGGTCATTGTCGGCTCCGTCGACATCCTGAGAAGCAAACTGGCCCCGATCCGAAAGGAACGGGGCCATTTTTCGTCTACTGGGCGGCCGGGGCCGGCGCAGCGGCGGGCGGCGCGGCGGGGTTGTCGGAGGTGACGGTCAAACGCCATGCCTTGTCCGGGGTCAGGTACTGGCGCGCCAGACGCTGGATGTCGGCGGGCGTCACCGACTCGAGATCCGAGACGTTCGAGCGGATCTCGTCAAAGGTTTCCGGCTTGCGTCCGGCCTCGGCGAGCTGGCCTACCCAGTAGCCGTTGTCCGCTTGACTGCGTCGCACCGATTCCACCGCAGGGGCACGGGCCCGGAGCAGTTCGTCATCGCTGATCGGCGTGTCCCTTAGGCTCGCTGCGATCGAGTCGAACGCCGTGAACAGGACCGGCAGGCTTTCGGGGCGGGTTTCGGCCAGCATCAACATATAGCCGTAGTCGGGGAAGACCGACGATGACGAGGCGGCGGATCCCGGACCGTAGGAGATGCCCAGTTTCTCGCGGACCTCCTCGTTCAGACGAAGCTGGATGACGGCGCTGAGGATGGCCAGTTGCCGGGCTTCCTGCTTGTCGCCGATGGCGTCGGCGGTGGGCCAGCCGATGACGCCGATGGCCTGTTCACCCGGACCCTCGTGCTTCAGCTGGATCGGTTCGGCCGTCGGCGCGGGGAAGCGACGGACAGCGGAGCCCGGCAGCGGCTCGGCCTGGGCCCCGCGCGCCGGCAGGGCGCCGAAGGTGTTCGCCACGGTGGCAATGGCGTCGTCCACGGTCACATCGCCGACCATGACGACGTCGATCGGACCGCGGGCGCGCCCGTTGGTGACGCCGGCGCGGATCTCCTCGATCGTCATGGCGGCGATCTGTTCCTCGGTCGGCAGGGCGTCGCGCTGATCTCCCGAACTGATCAGTTCGCCGAGTTCACGACCCAGAACGCCGCCCGGCGTTGCACGCAGCTGGGCGAGTTGGGCGGGGAACTGGCTGCGGGCCCGTTCGAAGGGCGCGGCGCGCAAACCGGGATCCACCAGATAGGCGGTCAGGACCTGCATCTGGAGCTGGAGATCCTCGGGCTTTGTCGATCCACTGAGCGTGTAGGCGTCCGTGTCCATGCCTGCGCTAACGTTGTAGGTCTTGCCGCTCAGGACGCGGGTCAGCTGATCCACGGTCAGCTTCGACGTGCCGCCGGGCCCCATGACCGAGTTGGCAAAGGTCATCGAGGTGATGCGGTCCGTGGGCAGGCCCAGTTCGCCAATGCCCGTCCGGACGTTGACGAGGATCTGGTTGTCCCGGAAGTCGGTCGGCTTGACGAACAGGCGGACCCCGTTGGGGAAGTCCACGCGGGTGACGCCAAGGTCGGCTATCTCGGTCCGGGCGCCCGGCCGGGCCGGCGTGCCGAAGTCCGTATAGGGCCACTCCAGCGCAGCCTCGTCGGCGCGGGCCGTGACCGCGACCTGCCGGGACGCCTCAAGCGCTGCGGTGACGGCGGCTTCGCCACCCTCGATCGCGACGGGAGAGGTGACCATGAGGACGGGGCCCTGACCTTCGAAGACCGGGCGGACGGCTGCGGTGACCTGATCAGGCGTCAGGCCTTCGACCGTGGCGTTGAAGAGCTCGAGGCTGGTCGCCGGCGATGCAAAGACGTTCCGGTCGTTGACCGCGCTGAGCAACCCGTTGGCGAGCGCAGGGGTCGAGCGGGTAGCGGCGGCGGTGACGGCGTTCTGCAGGCGGGTGCGGGTGTCGGTGATCTCGCGTTGCAGTTCGGCCTGGGTGATCCCGAACTGGATCAGTCGACGCTGCTCCTGTTCGATGGTCTGGAGGGCCCGCGTCAGGCCTCCGGGGTTGAAGTTGGCGCTGACCGAACCGGCCGACAGGCTGTCGTAGACCGACGCGTTCGACGCATTTGCGCTGATGAACGGGGGATTGTCCGCGCGCGCCAGTTCTCCGAGACGACGGGTCAGCACGGCGAGCCCGAGATTGCGGATCAGGTTTTCCCGGCGTTCGGCCACGGTGTCCGGCTCAAGGTCCGGCGGGCGGATCCAGTTGATGTCGACGGAGGACTCGACCCCCGGTTCGACGAGGATGCGGGTCTCGGGGCCGCGTTGGGCGACCTGGCCGAGATCGGGATCAGGACCGTCCGCGGCCTTGGGAGTCCAGCCTTCGAACGCGGCCCGGATCTTGGCTTCCATCACGTCGACATCGAAGTCGCCGACGGCGATGAAGGTGGCGCGGTTCGGCCGGTAATAGGCGTTGTAGAAGTCCACGAAGCGGTCGCGCGGCGCGGTGCGGATAATGTTCAGGTCACCGATGGGAAGGCGGTTCGCGAGGCGCTGACCCGACGCGAGCAGGCCGAACTGGGCCTTGGCGACGCGCAATTGCGGCGTGTTTCGCATCCGCTCCTCGCCCTCGATCACGCCGCGCTCGGCATCCACCGCGTCGGCGGCCATCAGCGCCTCGGACACCTGCTCGCGCATGATCCGCAGCGCGGCGTCTACCGTCTCGTCGTTGGTGCGGGGCAACTCCAGCAGGTAGGCGGTCTGGTCGAATCCGGTGAAGGCGTTGGTGTCGGCGCCGAACGCCAGACCCAGACGCTCGAGGATATGCAGCAGCTCGTTCTCGGGGATGTTGGTGGTCCCGTTGAAGGCCATGTGCTCCATGAAGTGGGCGAGGCCCAGCTGGTCCTCGTTTTCCATCAGCGAGCCGGCGTCGATACGCAGACGCAGCGAGGCCTGGCCCGCGGGCGTGGCGTTGCGCAGCACCGCATACTGCATGCCATTGGGCAGGACGCCGAAGCGGACATTGGAATCAGCGGGAATGTCGCTGGTCGCCTGGGCCCAGGGGTCCGACGGCGTGACCTGTGCCTGGGCCAGCGCCGGCGACGCCGCGATCAGGACAGTGGTGGACGCCGCAAGAAGCAGCAGCAGACGACGGGGGGAACGCATTAATCGGTCTCTTTCCGAAGGGCGCGAACGCGCCCGGATCGGGGCCGCGCCGGAGATTGGGCAAGGGCCGCCGACTCTTGCTGTCGCCGCCCCCTTGCAACCTTTCGGCGACCAAACAGGACCGCTCAAGTTACCGAAGTTTAATGTGCCGGCCTTGAGACATAGAAGCTCGCCGAATTGCCCACGGCGGTCGCGCCGGTGATGACCGCGCGACCCGATCCTGCGACCGAGGTGTTGGCGACCGCCGAGACATTGCCGCTGTTTGTCTGGGTGTTGGTCGCATCCAGCGTGGCCTGGCATTCCGCACAGGCGTAGCCGGTGACGCTGTTGCCGACCGCTTCCGCCCCGACATAGACGTCGTAGCCATTGGTGCCGGAGAAGGTGGCCGTGACGTCGACGCCACCCGAATTGAACTGGGTGTTATCGATCTCGACGAAGATGTCGTTGTTGCCGACCGACACCTCATTGGCCACGCCGCGGGCCTGGGCTTCAGCCTGGCCATAGTCATAGGCGGTGGTCAGGGCCGAGGCGCGAATAAAGGCGCTGTTGTCCTGATCCGACTCGGTCACGACCGATCCGCCCTCGTTATAGAGAATGGCCTGGTTGCCGCTGGCGCGAGCGCGGCCGGCGAGGTCCCAGGCGTTGCCGGCATTGGCGCTGGCCTCGGCCTCGACGAAGTCGCCGGTCGAGCGTTGGGTGATCGAGAGGTTCTGGCCCGAGGTGGCGTTGCTGTTGACCGCGACGGCGTTGACGATGGCCTCGCTGGTCACGCTGGCCGTAGACGGAATGTACTGGCTCTGGATCCTGCCGAACGAGCGGACCACGGCCGAGGACGACTGGTCGACGGCACCCTGCAGGAAGGAAGCCTGACCCACGAGGGCGGTCGTGTTGGAGATGGCCGAGGCGTTGACCGCCGCGCCGCCATGCAGACGGGCGTTGCTGTCGCCGAGTTCGGTCGTGGCGCTGACCAGATCGCCGGTGTTGGACTGGGTGGCGTCGACGGTCAGGTCGGCGTTGTAGGCGCTGACGGCCAGATAGTTGCCCCCGGCCTGACTGGTTGCGTTGACCTCGCCATAGGTGTCGCCGCCCAGGATGACGTCGGTGCGGGCCACGGAGTCGCCGCGCATGTCCTGGTTCGACCGAACCGTGATGGCGCCGTTCTCGACCGCGCCCGAGGCTGAGTTGCCCTGGGCCGAGGTTTCCACGGTCACCTGATCCTGGGCGTCGACCACGTTCAGCGTCTGGCCGGCGAAGACATCGCCCAGCTGTAGCTGTTCGTTCAGAACGATCGCGCCGTCCTGGGGTGGCGGTGTCTGGGCGGCGGCCTCAGTAGCGGTTGCCGCGCACAGCACCGTCGCGGCCATCGTGCCAGCGAGACGGATCCGCACGTGTAGCGCCATTGTTTGTGTCCGTGTTGGGGTAGGCGGCGTAATAGCCGCCGGTCGGGCCGACGGTGCCGCCCAGAGGATCGGGACCGGCGTTCAGGCAAATCTCGGGACCGGGTGCGCCATAGAGGTTGGCCATGAACTCGACGGTCGCCCGCTCGATCAGGGCGCGAACGGCCAGCTGCACGGGCTCCAGCCCGCCTTCGCCCGCCGAAATGTCGAAGACGTTGCCGTTCAGGAAGTCGAACACCCCGGCCGAGATCTCGCGGCCGATGATTTGCTTCTGGTAGGAGACGACGTCGACGACCTCCATGGTCGTGGTCTGGACCAGACGCAGGTCGATGGCGATGTTCATCACATAGGCCTTGCCCGCAAAGGCCGTCGACAGGGGCGTCTGGCTGCTGGCCTGGCCCGCGGCCATGTCGAAGCCGCCGGACCGGATATTGTAGTTCACCTCGGTAATGCCGCCGACGATGTAGAAGTCGGAGCCGGGCACCTGACCGGCCAGGATGCGGCGGTACTGGGTGTCGCCGGGACCGCCGGGGCCCTGATCGCCAATCAGGCGGTTGTTGGCGTAGCGCAGCTCAAGCTCGGACACCGAGGTGTCATAGCGTTCGACGATATGGGCGCCGGCCTTGGCGAGCGCTGTGTTGGCCATCAGCGAGGCGCCGCCCGTGACCTGGCGGCCGCCGTCAGCCGAGACCGTGCCGGTGTAGTCGCTGATCCGGCCCACCGCGATGCGCGGCGAGGGCAGGCTGTAGCGGCGGGCGTAGTCGGCCATGCAATAGAGTGCGGCGGAGTAGGGGGTCGGGTTGGCCGTCACCGGAGCGTCGCCGATCGGCGAGGCGTACTGTCCGTTCGGCCCGGCCGAGGCGGAGATACAGCCGCTGAGCAGGGCCGCGGCCGCGCAGGCTGCGCCGGCGCCCCGAAGTCGGCGGGAAAGGGAGCCTGCGCTCATGGATTCCTCGGGGGGGCGTTCAGGCTGGTTCCGGCGTTGATCGCGCCGTTGTTGACCTGGGTGGAGTTGACGATGACGGTGTTGTGGTTGCCCTGAACGACGACATTCAGGTTGTTGCCGATCGCGGTCGAGCCGCCGATGGCGCTCCCGCCGCCGGCGCCCGCGCCGGAGAAGCTGGAGGAGACCCCGCCGCTGGCGCTGGAATAGGTGCTGGCTCCGGCCTGGATGAGGCCGTCGATGATCAGCCGGTTGCCGTTCGCGTCCCGCGTCGATCCCGTCTGTGGCCGGGCCGTGGTGTAGCGCGAGGCGCCGTAGCCGGCCTGATAGGTTCCCATGCTCGACGACCCGGCCGACTGGGCGGATGCGACGGCGGGCGCGCCGAGGGCGGCGACGAAGATAATCGCGGGCAGTAGCTTGATGCGCATGGTCACGACGGCCACCTCTCACGCAGACAGGGTCAACGGACCGGTAAGGATCCTTCGTCCCACTCTGGGTCATGGTTATTAAGAAGCGCTTGCCATGGTGGCATCCGACAACCGATTGGTTTGTCTTCCTGAATCCCCGGAGCATTCGTCCTGAACGCGCAACCGTCCGAACGTGTGTTCAACGCGCCGCTGGTGGCGGTCGGTGTCGCCGTGTCGATGCCGATTCTCTATTGGCTGCAGACCCGGCTGCCGGACGGCGGCCTGTCGCTGGCGTTTCGTCCGTCGTCGCTGTGGGACGGCGGCTGGTGGCCCGGGGTGCTGACGTCGATGTTCGTCCACGGCGGCTGGCCGCACGTCGCCATGAACGCGATCCTTGGACTCGCGTTCGGGACCCCGGTGGCGCGCCTGATGCCGGGGGCGAAGGGCGCGGCGGGATTTCTCGCCTTCTATATAGTGTGCGGACTGCTGGCGACGGCAGGCTACGGATTGGCGCATCCCGCCAGTTATGACGCCCTGGTCGGGGCCTCCGGCGCCGTGTTCGGCCTGATGGGCGCGGCCCTTCGTCTGCTGGGCCGCCGGTCCGGCAAGCTGAGATCACTGACCGACAAGCGTTTCCTGACGCCGGCCGCTGCAATCATGGCGGTGAACGTCGCCGTCGGCCTCCTCGGCTTCGCCCCGGGAATGGAAGGGGCCCGCATCGCCTGGGAGGCGCACGCCTTCGGATTCGTCGCCGGAGCGCTGCTGATCGGCCCGTGGGCGGCCCTGTTCCGCGCGCGCCCGGAAGCATTTGATTCGCCGCCCGATCTGCGCGACCCTGAGGCTTGATGCGGTCCATCCGCGGCCGCGCTCTATATAGAGAGGGAGGAGCCGCGATGCTGGTCGCCGAAATTCTCAAGAACAAGGGCGACGCCGTCTACGCCATCGCGCCGGATTTGACGGTCGGCGAGGCGTGCGGAGAACTGGACCGGCTGCGGGTCGGCGCCCTGATGGTCTGCAAGAATGACAAGGTCGTCGGCGTGCTGTCCGAGCGGGACGTGGTGAGAGCTGTCGCTCGCGACGGGCAGGGGGCTCTGAATCAGCAGGTTTCCGCCGTCATGACCTCCGAAGTGGTGTTCGCGGCGCCGGCCGAGACAGTCGCGATTCTGATGGGACGGATGACAGACCGCCGAATCCGGCATTTGCCGGTGCTGCGCGACGGCCGGCTGGCCGGCGTCATCTCGATCGGCGACGTGGTGAAATGCCAGATCGCCGAGGCGACCCAGGAAGCGGAATCCCTGCGTACCTATATAGCGGCGGGCTGAAACCCCCACAGGGCGGGCTCTGTAGCGGCCCGCCCCAAAAAGGCCCGGGTCCGTTGACCGGGAGTCGGCGAGAAAGTTCGCAAAACTGTCGGAATCGGCTTGCGGACAAAAGGGCCGCTGCGTATATCGCCGCCTCGCTCGGAAACGGGCCGGCCACCGGGGCCACGGAGACGAAAGCCTCCAGCGGTCCTCGGGAAGAAAGTCGCAGATGCGGGTTGCTTCCTTAAGGTGTTTCGGTTAGGTTCCGCGCTCCAATCGAATCGTCGGTAACGAAACAGAGGCAAGCCTCTCGGGCTTTCCAGACGGTTTTTTGCGGCCTGAAGTCCTTTGACACGGAGATTGGCCTTCCTTAGAAGGCCGCCTCCACCGGCTCCCGGGCCGGTTCGCAGACAGAGGTTCTTCTTTAAAAAGAACCACTTGACGCGGAAAAATGAGGCGCTAAACAGCGCCTCCCTCGTCTCCGGACGGGGCGGACGGAAAGGGGTTCTTCTTCGGAATAACCGCTTGACACGGAATACCGAGGCGACTACATCGCCGCCTCCGCCGCAACCGGGCGCTAAACGGTGGGTCCGGTTCTCCGGTTCCC